>NZ_JBMWAN010000008.1:0-80768 GCF_049546785.1 Nitrospira sp. NS4
TGGCTTCGATCTGGGGCACGCCCCCCACGTCGAACGGTTTGCCCTTCTCGATCCCCTCGAGATAGACCACGACTTCGCGAAACTCGCCGGCCGGTCCGACGTTGAACGGCTGCAGGATACGCCAGCCCTGTCCATCGGAGATGCGGCCGCAATAGAAGGGGTCGGGCAACGTGGTGAGATTGTAGCCCTTCGGCTTGGGGACGGTCCCGTCCAGCTTCACGGTACCCGTGAGGGTGCCTCCCTCAGACACCGCGATTTCTTCATAGGCCCAGGCGGAAGAGCCCATTCCAATTATTACCGCGACAATCGCAGCCAATACATATCGCATGACATATCCTTTGTTGTTGAAGGCAGATAGCAAGACGGCCGTCCTGCGCCCTTATGAAGGCCGCGTGCCTTTCTGCCGATGGACAGAATCCACGATGCGTTGAATGGTGTCGACGGTCAAATCGCGAATCGTCAGGTGCGCTTCATCGTCGCCACTGAAGGTACAGAGCGCGATCGTGAAACAATCGGTTCCCCCGCGAATGATCTTCAGTGCGATATTGGATTGATGGCAGTGCACTCCGACAAAGAGGCACACGTCGATCTTGTTCTTCCAGATAGTCAAATTGGGATGGTTCGGGTTGATCTCCTTCTCCGCGACAATCTTCGGATACTTCGGCCGGTAGTCGGCCATCGGAATGAGCCTGGCCGGAACGGATTCGGCCAAGGCTTTGACGACGCGCGCCTCACGGACGGCTCGCTCATTCCAGGCCCAGAGGACTAAGGGACCAGGAAAAATCGTCGGGTTCTTGGCCGTCAGCAACCGGCGCGCGGCCTCGTCGATGGCCTGCTGTTCAGGGACACGTTTTCCCATCACGAGCCCCTCGCCTTTCGAGGGCCCCACGACTCCCCTATTCGACACGGACGGGGGAAGAAATCCTTCCGGCCCAAGCGTCATTTCATACTGGTTCATTCCTGACACTCCTTTCCATTGTGGTTCATACGGCTCCCAACCCTTCGCGAAGGAAAATATCCATCGGCGTGAGGGACTTCCCGGGCGGCGGCCTGAGCACCGTAAACGGGAACGAGCAGGCCCCTCGGAGTCGCTCCTCATAGCCCTGAGTCCGGCTTGATTCGATCAGGACGACTCGATCAACGGTCTTGGCAAACACTTCCAACTCTTCCTGTGGAAACGGCACGATCGCTTTTGGATACCAGCCGGTCACGTTCATTCCAAAGCTGCGGCAGAGAGCCACCGCGTCTCGGACAACCCCTTGAGCTGCGCCCCACGCCACATAGCCCACAGTGATCCCGCCCTCTCTTTCCTCTTCAGTGAACAGACCCTGTGCCTCAGGCTGCGCGGTCATGGCCGGGTCTCGCGCGATAACGGCTCTCCGTCGGAATAATTCCTGCACAACGCTGATCTCGACACTTTGCTGGCGCCTCGCGAGCGTGTCGTCAATCATGATGCCGACGCCATCACTCAGTCCGCTACGGATCATATTGTGTCCGGCAATGACCAACGCCAGCGCGTCCGGGACGTCGGCCGCGACCAAGACACTCGGAGCCTCGAAGCCATTGAGACAGGACGCGATGGCGGAGGCGTCTCCCTTGAGCAGAGCCGTCACTCTCCCTTGCGGCCCACGATACGCGTCCACGCCCGGATGCCTGTCGCTCTGCAACACCGACACCGTCGCCCCGGCCATTCCCGTATGCCTCGTGACCCACTGCCCCGGCGATCGGGCAAGCTCCTGATCGCAGGTTGATTCACACCCGCAGGCACTCACCCCGAATCCGATCATGATGGCCCGTTCCGGAGTCAGGATGATTCGATGAGCCTCTTCCACAGCCGTGGAAAGAGGCAGGGAATAGGCATCGCGCTTCGTGAGCGTTCGATCGGCGAAATGCCATCCGGCGACGAATGACTGCGGGGCTGTCACCAAGGGAGAGAAGCAATGGAGGGACTCTTCAGGAAAGCCGAGCACATGCAGCAACACGCCCAGCGCAGCCAGTCCCTTGCCGGGAAGCCCTTCGCCTTGTTGGGCGCCAAGCATGCCGAGAGGGATAGGGTAAGCGATCACTCCCTCTGGAAGCATCGGAGGCGCCAGTGGCTCTGCCGGAGGCTCCCAGAGCAGGACACTTCCCGGCTGAAGATTGAAGCGCCACAATTCCGGCACGGTAGGGCTCAGGTGGAGGAGAACATCGCACCCGTGTCCCATCGAATGGAACGGACGCGTGGCGAGGCGAACCCGCAGCACACAGTCGCCGAAGTCTCCGTTGACCCGGCCGCTTTGGGCCATCACGGAGAACCCGCGATCGGCCAGGAATTGGGCAATAGGCCCCCACTCTTTCAGAAGCAGTGCCGCCCCGGGTCCCACGATCTTGATGATAAGATCGAAGTCTTCGCTGGAACGAGCGGGCAGCCAGGCTGTCAATGGAGCCATATCCCTCGCCTGCATAATCTACACACGATAGGCATTGCGCACTTCTTTGAGGCCGGAGAGGCTGAGCCATTGCACGCCATAGCCGCTCATGAAGAAGTGGTCGTACACGGCGGACAAGAAGATGGGGCCGTCGTGGGGATACACGACCTGTCCCTCCCAGCCGCTGATTCCCCGGCGCAACAGTTCTCGTAATCCGGCATGCGTCGTCGCAATCGCCCCGGTCGCGAGGTCGAACCAGACGAAGGCCGTGACGCCTCGTGGATAGTACAGGGCCACCATGTCGGCATGCTGTGACATGTGCTCAGCTCCCACTCGCACGGTTACTGCTTCTTTTTCCCAGCCGGAGATTTCTTTGCGGGCTTCTTCGCTGTGGTGTTCTGCTTCGCGGCCATCGGTTCCTCCTGAGCTGGTTGTGATCACGATCGCCCTGCGTCATTGCGGGGCCTCGATCGTCAGAAGGCATCTCCTCACCGATTGGATTGCAGAGGATGACCGGTCCGCTGGCGGCAGCGAGCCACCCCTTCACGCGCTTTGAGACTGTTGGGATCACAGGCTAATACCGCATCCCAGTTGGACAGAGCCTCTTCGTACTGTTCCAGCCTTTCAAGGATCGCGGCCAGCTCGCATCGCGACAGGACATCGGCGGGACAGGCGGTCAAGGCCTCTTGAAGCCGGGTGAGCCGTGCGACCCATTCTTCGCCCGAAGCATGGCGGACTGATTGTGAGTCCGCCCCTGTATCGCTCTTCATGTCCATGACCGCACCCCTTCTTCAACGCAGTCCCGCAATCGTTACGCCGGCCTCGGATCTACGCGCTCGACACCATGATTGGCCCGGATTTGTGTTCCCGTCAGGCGCACAGTCTGTCCATCCGGGGGCATCTGAATCCCAAGGTCTTTCCGAACGGCTTTGAAAATCTCGATGATATGGTCCATCTGCTTCACGTCCAGGTCTTGCACGCTCAACATGGCGTCTTCATGAATATCGTGGCAGAAGGCGACGGTCAGGCAATTCGTTCCCGCTCGGACCATCCGCAACGCCAGATTGGCATAGTGGCAGTGGATGCCGATGAAGAGCGCGACTTCGATCTTATTTCCCCAGATGGTGAGATTGGGGTGGTTGGGATTAATGCCTTCCTCGGGATCGATCTTGGGATATTTGGGCCGATAATCCGGCATGGGAATAATCATCACGCCGGGGATTTCCGCCGCGAGCCGCAGCAAGGCCTGCCCTTTGGCGATCCAGTCGGGATTCCAGGCCCAGAGGTATAGGGGGCCGGGAAAAATCGTGGGGTTCTTCCTCGTATACAGTTGTCTGGCCGCCTCGGCGATCACCTCATCAGCCGGTGCGTGGTGGCCATAGAGCAGCCCGAACCCGGAATCGGGGTGAGTGACCCCGAGTTCCATAGCCGACGGCGGGTGAAATCCTGCCGGGCCGACATCGATCACACGGTCACGCTTGATACTACCCAATGGGCTCATCATCTATTCCTTTCCACATGCTGCGCCGTTTCCTTTCACCGCCTTCGCTTGCACCTCCGCCCCGACGTAATCCCCCATCTCAATGAGCGGGTGAACCGCATCGAAACTTGTCTCTAACCCCTCGGTCTTGCTTGATGGTTTCCAGCCCGGCCCACTCGTATCCGGTCGGCACCTTCGCGATGAGTTCCTTGGCCGAAGTCACAACCCGCCCAGCTTCTTGTCCCATGGCCTGGACTGCCGTCTTCGCCGCCGTTTTGTTTTGAGCGGCCTTGCCCGCAACAGGTCCGGCGAATTCCACGACCGCGATCGGCATTTTTTCAGCATCCGCGTAGCACCGGACAATAGAGAAGCCTTCCTCCTGCGTGACCAATTCGTCCTTCGCGAGAATCAACCGCTGTCCCAACTTCACGAAGTCGTCCTTCGCATAATCCGGCGCTCCAGCGGCTCCCGCTTCGTCCAACGAGTGTTGTGCTGCTCTCAGCCGTTCAGCCGGCGGCTGGGCACAGCCCGTCCCAACGGGGATCGCGATACTGATCAGTCCGACGGCAATCCCCTGCCACGTGCTTCGCGACACCACTGTGCCCTCTCGCGCGCTCAGAGTGTCTTCCAAGTACCCGGGCCTTTGCATGGGGAATGCCGTGGATCGAAGGCGCATCGAAGATGGGCAGTCTCACAAGAAATTAAGGACTTGCGCTCTTCCGTTTGACATGTCAGGAATCACATTGGCTCGTCCATGATAGAGGCATGCAAGACTTGCAGATTTCGACGGGAGGCCTGGACGGCTGACTGCATTTCTTGCAGATCCGGAGACGGCCCTGCGTTGCGCATGCGATCAGGCACCGGCAACCGTGCAAAATTTGCGATTCGGGGAGGGGCGGAGAGAGTCAGGGCTGATTAAAACCGTGGCCGGCAGAGGGACGTCAGTCTCTGATGCCGTATTCTTTGATTTTGTACTGCAGCGCGCGAAGGCTGATGCCGAGGAGCCTGGCCGCCTTCTCCCGATGGTTGGTCACTTCCGCTAACGTGCGCTGGATTGCTTCCCGTTCGATCTCCTCAAGGGACGATCCCAGTGTGACGACCATCGTGCGCGCATCCTCCTTGCTCGCCTGAATCTCTTCCGGAAGATGCTCCGGCTGAATCGCCGGGTCTTTCACCGTAATCACGAGTCGCTCCATCAGATTCCGCAGCTGACGAATATTGCCCGGCCAGGCATAGAGCCGGAGCAGCCGCATCGCCTCGCGGGAGACGTCTTTCGGTTCGCGATGATGTTGCGCTGCGAACTCCCTGAGAAAACGGTCGGCTAAGAGCGGAATATCGTCGCCCCGATCGCGAAGGGGCGGGAGGCGGATCGGGACCACGTTGAGCCGGTAATAGAGATCTTCCCGAAACAAGCCCTGTTTGACCGCTTCCTCAAGGTTGCGGTTGGTCGCCGCGATGATCCGGGCATCGACCGTGATCACCTTCGTTCCGCCCAGGCGCCGGAACTCCTTCGTTTCCAGCACACGCAGAAAATCGACTTGGGATTTCAGCGATAATTCCCCGACCTCGTCCAGCAGCAGTGTGCCGCCGTCGGCCAACTCGAACCGCCCGGCCTTGGTCGTCATCGCGCCGGTGAATGCGCCCTTTTCGTACCCGAACAGCTCACTCTCGAAGAGATTCTCCGGCAGGGCGCCGCAATTCATGGTCACGAACGGCCCGCCGGCCCTGGCGCTCCGGTGGTGGATGGCCCGGGCCACGAGTTCCTTCCCGGTGCCGCTTTCTCCCGTCAGCAGGACGGTCACCGCGCTGTCGGCGACCATGTCCACCAGACTGTAGACCCGCTGCATGGGTTCACTCTCGCCGGCCAGCTGGTCAAATCGTGTCTGCGTCTCAAGCCGCTCCCTGAGCTGCTTATTCTCCTGCGCCAAGGCGCGGCGCTCCAGCGCCTTCGCGACGACGATGTGAAACCGGTCGCGGTCAATCGGCTTGGTGAGGTAGTCGTACGCCCCCAGACGCATCGCTTCAACGGCGGTATCGATGGAACCGAAGGCGGTCATCACGATCGCCTCGGTCTCCGGAGCGTGCTCCTTCATGCGGCGAAGGAATTCCATACCACCCAGGCCGGGCATCCGCAAATCTGTGATCACCAGATCCGCCTTCGTGTGTTCGAGCAGGGCCAGCGCCTCTTCCGCGGTTCCCGCCCCCTGCACCTTGTGCCCGAGCTTTTCCAGCATGGTGACGAGGGCGGACCGGATATTGGCCTCATCTTCCACGACGAGGATGTGCGCGTTCCGTGTCATGGGTCGCGCACCAATAGGTCATGTGCGACGGGGGCTGTGGGGAATTTGATGACCACCGTCGTGCCGATCCCCGGTGTGCTGGAGACCTGGATCGTCCCTCCATGGTCCTGCACGATGCGGTAGGCGATGGCAAGACCGAGTCCGCTGCCCGCAGTCTTGGTGGTGTAGAACGGTTCGAACAGCCGGGACAGCTCTTCTTCCCTGATGCCCACGCCGCTATCCTGCACCGTCAGTTCCAGCCAATCCTTTTCGCCTGCCTTGCATCCTCTCGCGATCACATGGCACACGCCTCCCTCCGGCATCGCCTGGAAGGCATTGACGATGACATTGACCAACACCTGGCTGATTTCTGTCTCGTCGCCCATGATCGACGGCAAGGGGGCGGACGTTTTAGCGATGAGTTGTATACGGCGGTCCTGCGCTTCGTACTGCAAGAGCGCCATAATGTGCGACAGTACTTGCCCCGTGTCGACCGCGTGAAGGCGAAGCGCGCCTGGTCGCGCGAATTTCATGAAATTGTCCAGGATGGCCCCAAGCCGGCGGGTTTCCGCGTTCAAGACGTGAAGATACTTGCCCAATGCCGCCGAGGGGCGGGAGCCCGCCCGCAGCTCCTCCTCAAGCAGATGAAGATTCAAGTCGATCGCGCTCAAGGGATTGCGCAGCTCATGCGCGACACCGGCTGAGAGCGTATGCAATCCCGCCAGTTTGTCCGCGACCCGCACGCGCCGTTCCAGATCCAGCAGCTCCGTGACATCCTTGAGCAGGGCAATCACGCCGACCGGCCGGCCATCGTCCCCTGTCAGGTCGGCGGTGGTGAGGCGGATCGTGCGGGCCTGGTCGCCGGTACGGTAGGGGATGTCATGCTGATCGACATGACGGTTATTGTGGAGCGCCTCATCGAGCGCACTGCGAATCAGGTCTCCCCGGGGAAACATCCGGTCATAGGAGTGACCGAGCAATTCCTCCGTGGACCGCCGCAGCGTCGCCACGGCAGACGGGTTGACGGCGGTGATCTGGCCGCCGCTGTTGATCGTCAGCACGCCGGTCGGGATACTTTCAAGGATATTTCTCGCAAGCCCCTTCACCTCTTCAAGCGTGCGTTTGGTGCTGTCGTAATGGAGGAAGGTGATGACCGCCGCAATCCCGATCGCGCTGACCAAGAACACAAGCAGCGTCACCACAATCAGATCATGCCGCGATTGCCAGAGGGCCGGAAACAGGTCCGTCGCTACTGTTTGTCCTTGCGTGAACCCCTGGAGCAGCAGTTTCTCCTGCTCCAAGCTGAATAGGAGAATGACGGCGACGACCAAGGCCAGAATGAGCACGACGGAGGTAATGAGCCGGTACGGGATGTGTCGGAGCCGGGTGGCTTTGGGAATAGGTCTAAACATAGGAGCCGTCGGGACGCTGCGCCTTCATGCTATCACGGAAGACGCACCCGATACAGTCCGGGGTTCCGCTCGCGAGAGGCGTGGGCGGCGCGCATCATTCCTGAATCACGCATCGGTCGACATGGTCTTTAATCGTATGGTCGTTGCTGATGAAAATCGCGGACCAGGACTCCTCCTTCGAACACAACCGTCGCAGGATGACCTGCCTGATAGCCGGTTCCACATTATGCAAAGTTCCATCGAAAATCAGCAATGGCGGGCGCGTCACAATGGCGCGGGCGACCAGGACACGAAGAATCTGGCTTTTGGTGAACTGCGTGCCTCCCGCGTCTATCCGGGTCTCAAGCGCACGGGGCAACCGGTCGATCTCGTCTTCCAATTCAACGAAGCGTATCGCCCACCGGAGGTCTTCAAATCTGATGGACGATCGTCCCAGCGTGATGTTTTCTTCCAACGTGCCGGCGAAGAGCGTGGGCTGAGAGTCGAGCACTAACCCGCGAGCCCCGTTGATGTAGTCCATGGCGACTTCCCGGAGATCCACGTCATTATACCGGACCACCCCGGCCGTCGGCCGATAGAGGCCCGCGAGGACGAGAGCCACCGTCGTCTTCTGGGTGCTGGATCGAACGAGGGCCGCCAGCTTTTCTCCCGGTGCGATTTCAACGTTGAAATGCTCCACAACGGGCGGCGCGTTGGGATACGCGAACGCCACGTCTTTGCAGGTGAGGCGGACGCCGCAGATCGCGGGATCCGGCAGATGCGTGCTCACTCCCATGCCAAAGGCTTCGTGTTTGGGCAGGGCAAAGACGCGATCCAGCTCGCTCAACGAGGTCAGCACATAGGTCATCGCATAGATCCGGCGCGTCACCGTGTCTAAATTCAGCAGCAGGGTCCCGACGATCACTTCGGCGGCCACAAACTGGCCGAGCGTAATTTGCCCGGCTGATAACAGCCAGCCGCCTAGGGCGATCATGCCGCTGTGGCAGAGGGCTTCCCAGACGACAATGCTGCGATATTGACGCCAGGTGAGAATGTTCGCCCGTACCCGCCGCGCGGCCAGGTACTCATTGAGGAGGTCGTCCGTTTTGCCGAGCAAAAACGGCGCGCTCCGGCTTGCTTTGAAATGAAGCCGATTGCTGGCAATGTCCTGGATCCAGGTCATGACCGCATAGTTCTTCTCAGACACGGTCTTGGTCGCCTGGACTTCTCCCTGGCCGGAGACGGCGGCGACAAGCACGAACCCGCCGAGCAGGAACGCATTAAACACCAGAAAGTTCGGGTGATAGAACACAAGGATGGTCATCCCTGTCAGGCCTGACACCAGGACGTTAATGACATCAACGAGGACCACGATGATGGCCCGCGCCAGCAACTCGGCTTCCATGAACCGATAGGCCTGCGCGGGGGTGAACGCTTCCTGCCTGATCCGCGGCAGATGTTCCGTCATGGCAATGGCGATGCGGACGTACAGCCGCTGGAACAGCGTCTCGACGGTGCTGGTTTGAAAGACCCTGAAAAAGCCGATAAACAGGAGGCCGATCAACATGATGAGCGCAAAGGTGACGATCATGATCGGCTCAATCGCATAGACAAACGTGTTTGTCAGCTCCTGAACCGTGAGGGGAACGACCAGAGAAAAGATGCCGATGGCGACCGCATAGGAGACGAGGATAACGAGGAGGCGTTTCTCCAGCCCGATGACGAGCCCGAGCCGCGCAAGTTCGGTCCAGAAGGGGCTCCTGACCGGTTTTACGGCAAGCGCGGGTCTTGACATAGAAGCATTCCTGAAGACCGATGACTGTCGCCTCGCCTCATCTCATCAGGAGATGCCTTGAGCGCGAGGCGTTCCAACAGCTCCCCCGCCGGCAACCGATCGCCTCTTGAGAGCCCGGCCCTCGTGAACCGGACGTTTACCATTCAGCCGAAGACGGCCTTACCTCTCCGGATGCGATGGGCGGGCGACCGTCCCGCGACGACGGATTAAACGGTCGCAGCACTCCTGACAGAGCTCCTGCAACGTGAGGTCATCACAAAAGAGCGCCGCAGAGCGACGGGCGCACCGGTCGCAATATTTGATCGCGCTTGCTTTGGCTTCGGTGGTTGGGCTCAAAGATTCCTTCACTCGTGGTGCCTCCTTATAAGATTTGCCCGGATACCGGCTGACTCGTTGGCCGGCTGATCGATCGACAATCGCTTCACCCGCTGGATGCCAGTCCAACCTGTCCCCGGAAACATCGCCACTCCTTCACTCGATAAAGCAACGCCGGTGCCTCGCAGACACACACAGTGCTGTTCGCACGTATGTCGTTGAGTTTCCAGAGTAAGGGGTTGAACACGGTTCCCGGCGTGAGACGGTCACTATATTCCCTGATCTGCAAGCGCTCACCATCCTGCAAGAATTGCAGGCTCAGAATGAACCGGGAGTATCCTGCGTCGGAATGCTTCCACGCACCGCCTGCCTCCCACGAGCGGGTCAGACCCTGTCGGCCTCACGCAAGAGGGCCCAGGCTTGTCGTGCCTTGACCTGATCAAGGCAGGGCTCACAGAGCAGGAGTCTGCTCAGGTCATCGAAGATGAGGCGAGGCTTGGGATACCCGCACTGCTCACAGGCACTATCAGGGGGATCCAGATCGATTCGTCCACGTTGATTCATTGAGGGATTTCCTCTCGTCCGCCCCACGATTCACATAAATCGTCGAACCCGGCTTTGGGCCTGACCCGAACGGTTGACGGGTGTCGTCGACTCTCCGGTAACGGCGGAAGACAACGCGCGCAGTAGACTCGTTGAGTGCGGGTATCCCATATGCCCATGGTCAGGGCTTTCCCGCACAGGGGGCAGATCATTTGAATCATTACAGTTCAAGCCATGATTCAGGTGATACCGTTGCCACATTGCAGGCCTAAGGCAACTCGTATGCCTCATGCCCCCGAGACAAGAGATGCAGGGCTTATCAGATACTTAGCAACGGAGTGTCTCTCAGTTCGATTGTTCCAGGGATCGCCCCGGAGAAACGTCTGCAAACTTTGCACGGGGCTTTGAATGGAGCCCGCTGAGCTGAAGAAAATTACGCGGTTAGCGCGTGAGGAAGAACAACACAGCAGAATGATTCAAATGCAAACATTGCAGATCGGCTGGATATATCCCTAAAAGTCGGCTTACGAATGAGGCAGGTCTAGCGAGATCATGACAGGGGCTTTCTTCCCTGGCTCACGACGACGTTGATCGCTCGCTACGTCTGCGCCCGCTGCCGGCCCTGTCCTGGTTGGCGTAGCGCACACGGCGAGTTCGGCATAGTGAATGGGTAGGTCCATTTGCTCATGGGTCTTCACGAGGAGCCCATACGTAGAAGCCGCATCCTTTTAGCCCCTGCACTCTTGGCCGGGGCAGGAGCTATGGCGTCATAGCTGCATCTTTTCATCGTATGGCCATCCTTTCTACGGAGGCTTCACGTTCGGATCGGCTCAGAAGCAGGCTCGTTCTGAGCCCGACCAGGCAGAGGGCACAAACCGCCCTCTTACGCGACGACGCCCGGCGTTCACTCAGGGGCGGGAATTGAGATCAGGACCGCGCCCAGCACATCTCTGAGCTTATAGTCATGCTTCGGACTGCGGGGATCGGCGTTATGACAGCTCACACAAACGGGCGAGACCGCCAGGTCGGCATAGACGGCTTGGAAGTATCGCGAGCCTCCCTCAGTGAGGTAGCCCTTATACGGCTGCTCCGGTTTGGCCATCACCGCCTCCAACGCCTTCCGTTCAAACTCCGAACGAGGCCCGCTCTGCTTATTGATCGGATTGAGACTGATCAACCGATACCGCACTTGCCCTCCCGTCAACTCCGCCAGACTCGACGACTCCTGGACGAATTGAGCCGGAAGCGGAAGCGCGCTGACCTCGCGCCACTTTTCCGATGATTCGATCACACCCCGCCTCTGCATCCGCTCCACCACATGGACGGTGTAAAACGTCCGGTCGGCCTCCAGCACGGAGTGGATATAATCCACCACCGTTCCCGCCGGAACGCTGCCGCCTGACTCCTTACCCGCAAAACCGGTTCCGCATCCCCCGGCCGCGCAGAGCGCGACCAGCCCTCCCAGAACAACCCCCGTTTTGAATGACATAGCAGCCTCCGTTCGCTAAAGCCTCTTCCGACCGGGAACCCTGAACAGGACCAACGGAACGGCACTCCCGCATATTCGTCTCTGGGGCGGCGGAAGTTCCCCTCTTGCATTTAAGCCGAGGTGCTGGACGTGCCCCCCGTGTACCCCTTGGCCGTGTGGGCCGGCGTCAGGTGGCAGTTCTGGCATCCATGTTCCCGATACAACTTCCGGCCCCGCTCCAGCTGCGCCGGCGTCCCCGGCTTCATCACCCCTTCTTTGATGCGGGAATCTTTTCTCGTCGCGAGGAACTCCGCTACCGCTTTGGCTTGATCACCGGGCAACGACAGATGCCGTTTCTTCCGGTCCGGGCGGAAATCGTAGCCGACGGGATAGTGTTTGAACTCCGGATTCTGCAGCCACGCCAGCAGCCAGTCTCGCTGATACTTGTTGCCGGCCCAGATGAGGTCGGGGGCCTTCTTCGTTTTACGCGGCGCCGGCTTTCCTTCGATCCGATGACATTGCACACAGGTGGTCTTCACGATCTTTTCACCGGGATCGGCGGCGCTTGCCATGCCGGAACGACCCACCATCAATACGCCGGCCATCGAAACGGCAATTCCGATGACGACCGCATACTGTGTCGTACGCCGAGAACGGGTCCTGGCCATATCGAGTCCTCCGTTCATTCAAGGGCCACGTCTGAACCTTGGCCCCGCCGGCGGATCAGGGTGGATCCCGATGGCGCCGGGGCCGAGCGACCGCAGCGCCATCGGAGAGAACAGAACACACCGGCTACATCGAGCCGGTTTCAATGGAGATCCCCAGCCCGATCCAGGCACGCAACAAATCATGGCGTGTCACGGAATAGGCCACCTTGCCGTTCTTCTTGACCGGGAGGTTGAGCAGGCGCTTCTCCTCCATCAATTTCACGGCCTCATCGATGCTGGTATCCTCGGACACCGCGATACGGTCCTTGGCCATGACATCCCCCGCGGTCAACTGGTTCAGATCCTTTTTGGCTTCGAGGGCCCGGAGGATATCGAATTCGCTGATGAACCCGATGAACTCGCCCTTTTCATCGACGACCGGCGCTCCCGGCGTGTGTTCGGTAAGCAATTCAACCGCTATTCCCATGACGTTCTGGTCCCGCCGGAACACCAGATCGTTCGTCGCATTGATTTGCCCGACGGTCTTGAACCCTCCGACAGGAACCCCTGGTCTGGCTAACGTCGTCATACTTCCTCCTCTGTGTTAGTAAATGATTACAAAACCCTCAAACGCTCGCGCGAACTTGCCATGAAGTCCACACAACTTCTGCGCATTTGAGTGGGCGAACCCCACAAAGATTCACACGCTATTGAGATCGCCTCGTTTGTGATCTCAGAGAACCAGTTCTGCGAATGTCATGCCGCTTCTTTTGCACTTGCGCACTGTGACATGAACCCCGCTCATCTACTTGATTATGCAGAGACAATGAGAGGGAGAGAAGGAGAGAGGGAGAAATGACCTTGTGCAGACGTTTGCTACAGTCCACCCAACATAGTGGCGCAAAATTCCACCAATGCAGGGCAGAGCTATTGATGGATCGCAAGCCCCATGTCAAATTGACAAGATATTCTCGTCGATGTGAGCGTAAAGCTTATGGTTCAGGCAGATACTTAGCGTAGCGGGCCCCTCAGAGAGTGCCCGCATCACCCATTTACCGGGACTCCTCATGCTTCTCGCAAGGTTGTCCGTCATAGCACCCCATCCCGCCTTTCGGCCCGCGATGCTCCATGCCGCCCATCCCTCCGCCGGGTCCCATCATGGGCCCCATGCCTTGTCCGTGGCCCATCATGCCGTGCCCGTGCTCAGCGGCAAAGCTTCGCTCATACTGGATGATCGACCAGATTTCTTCGTCGGTGAGCTGGTCGCCGAATCCGATCATGGCCGTACCAGGCGAGCCATGTTTGATCACCCAGAAAATCTCGCCTTCGGTACGATGGCGCCAGAATCCGTGATGCTGGAAGTTTCGTGGTGACGGATCGAGGCCGACTGCAGCCATGCCATTGCCCGATCCATCCTTCCCGTGGCAATTGAAGCAGGTCCCTCTCCCGTTGTAGAGGGCCTTGCCCTTCTCGACGATCTCCGGCGAATCCGGCAATGGATTGGTGAGGGCACGCGCGTCGGCCAGGTTGTCGGCCGGCACCCGCGGCTGCATCATAGGCCGTTCGGCAGCGTTCCCCGTTGCCGCATTCGAGACAAGCACCGCGAGCAGGCTGCAGAACACGATCCTCTTTCGCATACTCATCATCCCACCCTCTCTGTTTTTCAGAAATCGAGTTCCACCATCTTCCGATGGAACCGGGTAATCACATTCGGGTCCGGCGCCAGACGGATCTGCGCCTCGTCCTTTCCCTTGTAGGGCAGGAGGTTCAGCACATGCCGCAAACTTTCCAGTCGCGCAGCCTGTTTGTCGTTCGCCTGGACGATAATCCATGGACTGAACGCCGAGTGCGTCTTGCTGAACATTTCTTCCTTGTACCGTGTGTACGAGTCCCAGAGTTCCTGCGCCTTCTCATCGACGGGGCTCAGCTTCCATTGCTTCAGGGGATTCTGCCGGCGCGCGTCAAATCGCTTGGCCTGCTCCTCCTTGGAAATGGAAAACCAGAACCTGATGATGGTCACGCCGTCTTCGTAGAGCATGTGCTCGAATTCCGTGACCTGCTGCAGGAAGCGCTGATGGTCCTTCTTGCTGCAAAACCCCATCACCGGCTCGACCACGGCGCGGTTGTACCAGCTGCGATCGAAGAACACGATCTCGCCCTTATTGGGCAGCTGCCGGATATAGCGCTGGAAATACCATTGACCTTTCTCTTCGTCGGACGGCTTCGGCAACGCCACCACACGCATCGCCCGGGGATTCAAATGCTCGGTAAACCGGCGGATGGTCCCGCCCTTCCCCGCCGCATCGCGCCCTTCGACCAGAATGGCGATGCGCTGCCCTTCGGCCTGCACCCAGCGCTGGAACCGGACGAGCTCGACCTGAAGGGCGCGCAGCTCTTGTTCGTACAACAGCGTCCTCCGCACTTCTTCAAGATCCACCGCTTTGTTCTTGAGCAAGGTCAGCAGGCCTTTGCGGGTATTGATCCTCGTCAAATCCTCACCCGTCAACGCGTGCCCGGCTGCGTCGATGGCGTAGGCGATCTGTCCCCCGCTTCCGTTCTGCCTCTGACGGTAGCCGTCCCCTTGTCTGGGAATCGCGGTCGGAATCGCCTCCAATTCATCCGCCAGCAGGTCGCCGTCATTGTCGGCAACGACTCCGGCATCCCCTCCAGCTCGACGGTCTTTCCTATTCTTCGATTTGCCGGTCGCCTCGCCCTCTGCAGCCATGATGCTCCCTTCGCCGAACGTCCAGGTTAAAACGCCACATTCCGGTCCCGTTCGGCGACCGCCTTGATGTAGTCCGGCATGCCCTTGATGGAGGCGCCCCCGACAAGATCCGCCCCGCCGATTTGCCGGGCTACCGCACAAGCGCCGCAGACCCAGATCGGCACCCCGGCTGCCTGGACAGCGGCGAGCAGATCCTTCAACGGCGTCAGGTTCACACCGGTCACGTGATCGGCCGTTCCCTTCCGTCCCAACGTCACCGCCTCGTTCCAAAGCCAGAGCACCACGTCATGCCCCTGCTCCTTGGCCACCTTCGCCGCCATGAATGGCAGCGTCGCCATGGTCGGATCATCAGTGCCCCGGCTGCCGGAAATAATAAAACTTGCCATCGATGCTCCTCCGTTTCTGTATCTCTGTTCTCGCGGGATCGTCGTCTATTTCTCCAACGTAATCACGCCACAGGCAATCCTGGGCCCACCAGGCGCGTCTTTTGTCGGCGGATCAGGAAGGTATTGATCCTCAAGCCCATGGATGATAAAGGCGCTGCCATCCTTGTCGAATAACGTCGTCAGGCCCGGGCTGAGGGTGACACGGCTGGTGATCGTGTAGAGCGACCCTTTCCGATTCTCATCGACCATCAGATTCGGCAGGTCACCGAGATGGTACGGATGGTTTCCCAGTCCCGGCGTCACGTTCGCCTCAGGGTTCACTTGCGGATCGACAGTACCGTCATAGTGTCCTTTTGCGGCGGTGAACGGATCGCAGGCTCCTGTCTCGTGAATGTGAATGGCATGGCGACCGGGCGTGAGTTTGCTCTCAGCCGTCCCTTCCAGCTTCAGAACAATGCGCACCCGGCCCTCGTATTCCTGATACAGTTTCGCCTCGCCGGTAATCCCCGGTCCGGCAATCATGGCCTTGGCATGCAGCTTCTCATCCAACTTGCCCGTATACGGACGCGAGCAACCGCTGACAAGGACTACGGCCCCAACCCCAAGGATCATCCATGTGACTATGCGGCTCATATAACCTCCTCTCGACCCGCCGGCGATCCGGCGCAGGAGATGAACTCCACGACCTGTTGATCAGGGAATCGAGCAGAGGCACCATGCCGGCGCATGGTGCCTTTCCCCATCCCTTTGCTTTCTACTTCGGGCCTTTGAACGTTGCTTTCAAATAGGCCATGACATCGGCCACACCCTGCTGCCCGATGGTCAGGCCCCAGTAAGGCATGTTGGCGGATTTTCCCATCGCCGCGCCGCCGTGGTTGATCATGTTGTACAGGTACTCGGTCGGCACCTCGCTGAAGTTGATATTGGCATGGATCGCCGGTTTCGGTTCGATCGTGGCCGCAGCCGGTCCGTCCCCCTTTCCGGTGGCCCCGTGGCACTGCATGCAATACTCTTTATAAATCACCTTCCCGCGCCCGACGCTGGCCTTCCCGAACTCGGGTGCCGTCCAGGGCTCATAGTATTTGAAGTCAGGAACGCCTTGCGCAGCGAGGTACCCGATCACCGCACGTAACTGCGGCTCTGTGGCGTCAGCCAGAAATTCCCCGGTGTGGATGATGAAATCCTGCGGGTTCTGCCCGAACCGGAAGAGCCAGTCCATGTTGTACCGCTGACCGGATTTTTCGAGCGCGGTGCTCTGCTGCCCGCCGATCAGTTTCCCGTTTTCCTCGATCGTGTGACAGCCGAGGCAGGCATGCGCCTTATAGGCCATCCCTCCAAACGTCACCTCGAACTTGCTCACCTTCGAGGCATCGAACGCCCCGACTTTCACCCGCGGATCCTTGTTGTTCTTGTCGAAATAGTCGGCAATGGCATTGGCTTCGGCCTCGGTCACGACCGGATGCTTCATCGATCCCTCGCTCAAATCCCACCGATACCCCTTCACATACAGCGGTGCTTCCTTGCCGGTGAGCCAACGGATCAACCAGGGGCGCTGATACTTGCTGCCAGCCCAGATGAGGTCGGGCGCTCTCAGATTGAAACGGGACTCGGCCGTTCCTTCCAGTCGGTGACAGGACACGCAAGCCTGCTGGATCAACTCTTTCGCCCGTGGCTGATCGCTGCCGAACAACAGCCGCGGAGTGGACATCAGTCCCACCAGCGTCAACAGGGCCCCGCCAATGACCACACTCTTCCGTAGATTCATGACCGCTCCTTTCATCTGTCGTGACCTCCCCGCCCCCTTACCTGGCTAATAACCAGGCATGAATATCCGCAATATCCTGATGACTCAGCACCGCCCCCCAGGCCGGCATCGGCCCTCGTCCGTGCAACACCGTCTCCCAGAACAGATCTTCATGTTTGAGAATCGGGTTCTTCGCGAGCTTCGGGCCCATTCCGCCGGTGGCACCGGCCCCATGACAGGCCTGACAATTGTGCTCGAAGATGCCCGCCCCTCTGCCCGCCACGCCGACGAGCGGACCCGTGCTCGCAGGCTCCTGCGTGAGCGGCTCGGACGTTCTCACTTCGCTATCGAGCGGCGGCAGATGATCCGGCGCGGCCGGGTGATAACGCGCCGACAGATAGCGCACGAGCAGGTCGGCTTCGTCGTCGGAAATCTCCGCCCCCCAATGTTTCATCTTGTCGACCGTGGCCAGCCAGCGGTCCTTCGGCAATCGCTGTTGAGACACGAGGTCCGAGCTATGGCACACGGAGCAGCGCGCGACGATCAACCCCTCGGCGCGCGGCGCCAGCGCCGCGCTCACCGACGCCAGATCATCCTCCTGCGCCGACGTGCCGGCCGCCAACCCGGCGAGTCCCAGCACGACCGCACCGATGAGTACAGGGGCTCGATTCATCATAATCCCACCGTGATCGCGACACGATCCCACCCGTTCCACAAAAATCCGCTCGGATTCCACGGGCTGGTTTGGGGTTGGACCTGGCCACCGGAATCCGTCGCACGACAGAGAATCGTGACGGGCCCGGACACCGTGGGCTTCCACAGAAACTGCCATTGCCGCCAGGCGTAGGGTTCGTCCTCACCCACCAGCCGGGCCTGCTCCCAGGTCTTGCCTTCGTCGAACGAGAGCTCCACGGTCGCGACAGTCGCCTCCCCGCTCCACGCCACTCCCTGCACCGTCACCGGTCCCTGTCCGACTTGCGCGCCTTCAGCCGGAAAGGCAATGAGCGACTTCACGACCATCGCTTCCACGGGAACCATCGAGGTCCCCGGAAGACCGGAGTTCGGCTGAATCGCCGTGACCGGCACGCGATAGGCCGTCTGCATGTAGTACCCCTTGGCTTCGTCCGCCTGCACGGTGATATCAGTCAGCCACTTTGTGCAGGAATCTGCCATCCAGCCCGGCGTAATGACCCGCAGCGGGGCGCCGTGCAACAGCGGCAAGGGACGTCCGTTCATTTCATACGCGAGAAGTGTGTCCGGATGCAGGGCCTTCTCTAACGGAATGCTCCGGGTGAACAGCGGCACGGACGCGACCACCGGCCGGTCGGCGCCTTGCAATTGGACATGCTTCGCCTGATGACGGAGACCGGCTTTGGTCAGCACGTCCCGCAGCCGCACGCCGGTCCATTGCGCATTGCCGACCGCGCCCCGCTCCCATTGCACGCCGGGCACTTTCGGACGATGGAACGCGCGCCCGTTGCCGCTGCATTGGACCACGGCTGTGATCGTGACCCGTTCGAATTCTTTGAGATCATTGAGCGTCAGTTCCAACGGCTGCTCGGTTAATCCCCCGACACGGAGTCTCCAATTGGCCTCGGAAATCAGGTCCGCCGCCGGCGGGCCGAAATGGCTTCTCACGAAGAAGCGGTGGTTGGGAGTGAGGAAGGAGGTGAATTCGCGCACCGGCGTTTCAGCGTCATAGGGCCTGGTCACCCGTGCGGTCAGGGGGCCCGACTCATTACGATCCGGGGCATCCCCGGCTGCCTGCGCCGCGGGCAGGCGCTGATTGACAAGCAGGCTGACTCCAAGACCTTGGAGTATGGTCCCAAACAGAGACCTCCGCGAAATGGTCATAGGGGTACCTTCCCTTCAGACGGCTGGGCCAAGGGATGAGTGTGCGGATTCAACTTGATGGACAGGTTCGGAGCGACAGCCAGCGACTGATGGACGGTACAAGCATGGGCGACTTTGAGCAACCGTTCCTTGATGTCCGGGGACAAGCGATGCGGCAGATGAATCACGAGGGCGATGGTTCCGACGCGATGGGGCCCCTCCGCCGTCTCCCACTCAGCCTCCACCGAGAGCCCTTCACGCGATATCTCGTGCCGCGCGCAGAATTGCCCGACGAAATACCCGACACAGCTCGCCACCGATCCGACAAACAGTTCGACGGGACTCATCCCGGCATCATGCCCGCCGTCTTCGACCGGTTGATCCGTGATGACCCGGTGCCTGCCGCTCGTGATGTCATAGCGGGCTCCACCATGATAGGCGACGGTGAGTTTCATCGCGCACCTCCTGAATCGGGAAGCCTGATAGCCAGCCAGAGGCAGCACACACCCAACGGGGCCGCCAGCACAATGCCCGGCATCTCGAGCAATCCATGAATCGTCACTGGTCCGTACCGGCCCAGCGAGAACAAGACCGTTTCAAGATCCGGGACCATAAAGGCAAACACCAGCGCGCCGAGCAACCCGCCGAGGACCGTCACCCAGGCATCGGGCTTTCCTTCCCCCGCCGCGGCGAGCGCGGTGCCGGGACAGTAACCCGTGACGGCAAAGCCCACCCCGAAGATCAGCCCGGCCACTGCGACCCCCGGCATATAGAGATCTTTCACGTTCATATTGGCCCACCCGAACAGATCCAGCAGATGCACGCCCAGGAGCCCCACACCGATGGCCGTCAGGATGAGCTTGATGATCGTCAGATCTTTGAGTCGCAGCGCATTGGTAATCTTCGTATGGCTGGAGGCCCCGGATAATTGCAGCACGGCGCCGAATGCGGCACCCAGGATCAACCCCAATAGCAACTTCATCGCTTCCCCCAGTCCCCATAGAGCCACCGCGCCGTCACGATCGCGCTGACGAAGAGCGCCGCCGAGAAGATGAGCGAACTCACCGCGAGCTGAGACACGCCGCTGATCATGTGGCCGGACGTACAGCCGCCTCCGAATCGGGCCCCGAACAGGAGGAGAAATCCCCCGATGAACGACCAGGCCAGCCGCCGCCCGGGAATCGGCCCGAATCGCGTGGCCCATTCTCCCGGCAGCACCCTCGGGCTGAACCGCTTCGTCGCCCACGACGCGAGCCCTGCTCCGATCGGAATGCCGAGCACGAAAAAGAATTCATACGTCGCCAGCGTCCAGCCCCCGGCCGTCGCAGAGAGATAGGAGCTTTGATTGGCAACCTCCGGGAGCACCTGGTGCAGCAGCACCCCGTCCAACACCACATACTGCGTCGAAACGCCGATCGGCTGCACGAGGGCCACGGCGATAATCAAGACGAGGCCGATCCCCAACCCGCCGGCCCACCAGGGCAATATCGGAGCCACGGCAAAACCCGGTGCATCGGTGATCCGGCGAGGTCGGAGGTCGCTCATTATTCGTGCTCTTAATTCGCCCAATCACCCAATGACGACATCACCCGTTCTAGTAGGGCGCATCCGCCGGCTTCCCGCCTTTCGGCCAGTCATACGCCTTCGCCGGAAAGTCCGGACGCGGCTGACTGTTGATAAATGCCGCGACATCAAACGCCTCATCATCGGTCACCGTCCATCCCCACCCGCGCGGCATGTTTGCTTTAATAAACGACGCCGCCACACTGACACGCGCCATCCCTGCGGCGATGTTATACGAATCCGGCCCCCACAGAGGCGGCGCGGCCATCGTCCCTTGCCCGTCAGACCCATGGCAAAAGACACATTTCTTCGCGAACACCGCCTTGCCGTTGACGGCATCCGGCGGACGAGTCGAGGTGATACGGGGGATGCCTCGCCAGGGGACGGCACTCCCTTGCGGGACGTTCTGTGACAACCAGTCGATATAGGCGACCACGGCCGCCAATTTTGAACTGTCGGGCGGAAGGGCAGTGCCGTTCAAGCTGCGTTCGAAACATTCATTGATCCGGTCCGCGAGGCTCACCTGCCGATCGGCGCGCGCCCGGTACTCCGGATACAGACGGCTGAGGCCCACAAAGGAGGCGGCATTCGGATTCAGCCCCGCATCGAGATGGCAAGTCGTACAGTTGAGTTTGTTCCCCGCATAGGGCTGCCCGTACTCCTGCGTATTGGCGACAATTTTGAAGCCCAACCGGATCTGCTCGCCGCGCTGACCGCCGGGAATGGATTCGGGGGACGGCGGGGCAAAGAGCGCATCCAGCGCCGGTTCCTTCTTCGCCGGATCATTGGATTCAGCCACCTGCCCCGCTTTCGGCGGCGGGACACACCCTGCGACAAGCCATCCGGCGACCGTCATCAGCAGACACCCGAGTGCGATGTGGCGCATGAAAGGCCTCTCAATGTTTATGGCCGTGAGCCGTCGGGCAGGTATTGATTCCCAGCAGCGTCCACAATGGACAAAAGCCGATCGCCCCCGTCACCAGCGCGATGGTCCCCACCACGAATGCGACCCCTGTTCCCACGGGAGGCAACCCGGCAAACGCTCCAATCCCCAATGCCAGCACGCCAACGACGATTCGGATAGGCCGCTCAATTCCTCCGACATTGCATGTCATCACGACACCTCCTGGTTATATGCCCAAGAAAGGTTTGGCTGCCTGCTTCCTTGGAGCCATGAGATAGCAAAGCGATTCACTTCCGACACTCACAAATTACTCCTGCCGGAGCGTTCGCACATAGGCCAGCACATCCCAGATCTCATCGTCGGACAGCGTCGTACTCCATGCCCCCATCGCTGTATTGGGCTTTCCGTCATGAATACGCTTGAACAGACTCGCATCCAATCGACTCTGAACGGCTTGTGAACTGAGGTCGGCCGGCTGGGGAACGAGCTGAATGCTCATGGCCCCTTTCCCGTCAATCCCATGGCATCGGATGCAGGTATTGGTATAGATCTCCCGACCGGCCACTGCGTCGTATTGCTTCACCGGCATAGAAAGATCTTTCACCCCTGCGCCTCCGCCGAATCCGACCGAGGTCATCCCGACAAACAGACTGAGCATTATTCCAGCGAAACGCATAGGCCACCTCTTTTTCTGATTAGATGACACTGCGAGCGATGTGCCACTGCTCTGCATCCATCTATGCCTTAGAATGACTCAATATACCAATGGGTTAGCGAGTGGCGGTCACTTTCGGCCGATAAAGGGAATGACGAGTGGCGAGAAACACCCCAACCGGGAAACGGGTCACTGTCGCAGGATGCCACAGAGGGAAGGCTTGGAGGGGCGCAGCCCGTCTCAAAGAGGAAAGACAGATACTAGATGAAGGAGAGCGTTGCGTCGCTCGATTGATCACCAACGGGACGAATGACCGCCTCCATTCTGATTACAACACGCGACCCTCCTCCCCCGATCTGGTCACGTAATCCAAAGGCTTGCAGCAGCACTGCCTCGTCTTGGTCTACAAGCAGTTGTCTCGCTTCAAGCCGTTGACGCTCAACGTTCCCCGTCCAGCATGCAAGCGCAAGTCGCATCCGGTCGAATAGATCAGCGACTGAACCGGGAAGGGCGCCATCTGTGGCATGACCGTGTTCCCGCCAATTCAGCAACTTGAGGAACTCAAAGGCTGTCTGATTCGCATAGAGCATCTTGCACGACGAGGAGAACACCATAATACCGACTCGTCGCCGCGGCTTCGGGAGCACCCGGCTCAGCACCACGGAATCGCTGCCGTTCTGCGGCCCCGTCAGGGCCTCTTTTTCCTGGGACATCTGCGCCTCTTGTGTGCCGTACTCAGGACAATCCATGAGCAACGATGCAAGCCCCTGTGTCATGCCACCCTCCTCCGTTTGACCGGCAGCCAACACTGATTCAAGCCGCTCCAACCCGGCCACTCATCAGTGACCTGTCAGAACCCTCTGCTCCGCGGCAAGCCAATCGTCCACTTCATGGCCGTCCCCGCGACCCCGCTGCTCATAGAACTGATAGGCCAACGCGGCAATACGGGCATGGAGATCTTCCGACGCCCCGGTTTCTCCAGGTCCGGAGCCTCCGGCCTCTGGCTCCTTCCTTGAGGAGACCGCCCGAACTTTCCGTCGAGATCCTGGTACGGCATAGAGTTTCATCAGTTTTCTCTCCTTTCTTACATGTTCGCCGCGACAGAGCCGTCAGAGACAGCCTGCGAGATCGGCGCAAAGGGGCGATTCAAACATTCCAGCGGGAACGCCGGTTGCCGGCCGATCCGACGCAACGAATTCGTAATCCACTCGGGCTTGCCCCAATCGCTCCACAGCACGTCGCTCATTTCAATCACAGCAGTCCGCTCTGGAACACACTGAACCAGTTCGGAGAAGAAGTGATGGGCCGGCATCTCCTGATACATCTCATCGAGAACACCCGCCTCCCGGGGAGTGCCGATGACGGCACTGAACGCCTCAAAGCGCGCCATAAGATCCGGGAAACACTGCCACCCGAGCTGCCATACCAGCTCCGCCTTGGCCGCCAGCACACCCGTATTCCACAGCGCCCCTCCGGCCAGCGCCGCGTCGGCTTGCACAGCAGTCGGTTTCTCCAGGATCGCCTCGACCGCCTTAATCTGGTATTGGGTAGACCCGTCGAGCTGCTCGCCCGGCATGATCCACCCGTAATCCAACTCCAGGCGATCCGGGGGAACCCCAAGAAGCACCAGCCGGTCAGGCAACCACTCAGCGGTCCACACCGCCCGCCGGACCGAACCGAGGAACCGGTATTCGGGGTACACAAAATGATCCGAGGGATAGAGCACCACGGTCGCCCGGGGATCCCTGGCTCTGATATATGTGAGCGGCAGAAAGATGCTGGCCGCCGTCTCACAATGCCTCGGTTCGACCAGAACCGTCCCTCCTGTGCGTCCATCAAGCTGGGACCAGGCTTCCCGGCGATGCTCACGGGCAATGACCGTCACGATACGCTCCGGCTGACAAAGCCCGGCGGCCCGGTCCAGGGTATGTTGAAACAGCGACCGCCCCCCGACAAAGGCACAATACTGTTTCGGCTTGGGATGTCCCAGCCAGCGCTGGATGAATGCTCTGATTCGACCGCCGTCGTCGGCGACCGAGACGATCGACCAGGTCTGATTCGGCATCCGAGACCCCTCCATCACGCTCCTCCCTTCGCCTCATTCCAATCGCGTGCCCCGGCCGGTGACGACAAAAAGTCTCTGTAATAGGCGAGACAGACCGGGCAATAGGTGTGAGAGAACATCACGTCCTCCCGCCTGAGCATGTACGCAGCCAGATAGGATTTGAAATCCTGCCAGAGCCCCTCCCCCCGTTCAGTCCCTGTGTCGTCTCGAACCCGATCGCAAAAGCAACAGATCGGCACCACCTGTCTCATGGTTTCCTCCTTCCTCTTCCGTCCAGCCCGCCATCGGACCCAGAGGGGAATCGTGAAGAACCACTCAGTCTGAGGCACGACCTCGCCCGCAGTGACCTGCCAGACGATTGATCATCTCTTGGATCTGAGCGGTTCCAAAAGCCGAACGATCATGAATACTCACCCGATCGGTATGCCGTGCGCACAGCATGGAGCACCCTACCTTTTCATGACCAGACCTTCGCTTACTTCCGAAGGAAAGACTGGTCAAAATTGCTCAGTCGTGAAGAATTGACGCGGCGGCGCGGCTGAACGCTGCCTGGCGCAACTCCATGGCACCGAGGCTGTAGAAACGGATGGGAGGCCCCGTTGTGGTGGACGACCTTGAGGAGAGAACTGCGTACATGCAAACAGGCATCCCCATCAGGCCTACCGCTGTACTCAATGAAGCCCCGTTTACGGAACTTGTTCATGAAGAAACTGACGCGGGAACGGGTGGTCCCGATCATCTCGGCAAGGGTTTCCTGGCTGATCTTCGGAATGACCGCCTCCGCCCTGCCCTCCTCCCAGAAGTGCGCCAGCAACAGGAGGGTCCGCGCCAGCCGCTTCTCACTGGGGTTGAGGAGCTGATCCACCAAGTCTTCTTGGATGCGGATCTTGTGATGCAGCAGATAACCCATAAACCACTCGGCAAACCCGGGCGCATCGCGAAGGAGCCGGATCATGGCGTCTCTGTCGAGACGCACGACACGGGAGTCTTCCACGGCCGTCGCCGTTTCGCCACGAACCGTCTGTCCGGAAAGGCAGCACTCCCCAAAACAGTCGCCCGGCTCCAGAATCGCAATGACGGCTTCCTTGCCCTGCGGCGAGACGACCGTCAACTTGCTCTTGCCCGCCCGGAGAAAGTACACGGCGTCCGCCGCATCCCCTTGCGCATAGATCGTGCGTTTCCTGGAGAAGGTCATTTCCGTTTTGCCGCTGCCGATTTGCGCAAGGAACCGGTCGATATCAAGCGGCATCGTGTGCGTGAGCGTCATGCTGGCCCCCTCTAAGACTTGAGACGTCCTCAGCGACCGGCGCTGAACCGGCTGACAATCGCTCCTCGCCCTTCCTTTCGCGTGTGCACCTCCGGCCACAATGCCTGGTTGCCGGTGTGTGTACGATGGCATCGCCTCCGGCCAAACCGATCGCCCAGGCCTGCTTTGGCATTCGTGGCCGGTCCATCACAGATCAGACCGCTCCTTCCCTCTCACTCCTATCCGTCTCGATTGCGCCCTCCGATAACCCCAATAAAGTCCTATAGCTCACGAGACATGTTGGACAATAGGTGTGAGAGAACATCACCTCATCCGGCCTCAGCCTGTGATTGACCATATAACTCGTGAACTCCTGCCAGGGGTCCTCGCCCTCTTCGCTCTCCACGTCGGCTCGAACCCGCTCGCAGAAACAACAAATCGCCACGATTCGTCGCATGGTGTCCTCCATAGGTCCTTTCCGACCAGCCATGGGGACATCCTCCAGACGACCGCGATGTGTTCCTGTCAGAGGGCGAGCGCCACCCGAGGCCGCCCTTCGCGAGTCTTTCGATGAGCCATTGCCGCCCGGCTTGAGCGTCGGCGATTGATGACAATCACCGGATCGATGATGTTCCCGCAGGCAATACATTGCAGGGCATCACAACCATCCTGTCCCCGACTCCCTCCCCAATCCCTCAACTGAATCCGGTACAACAAGCCCCGGCACCGATCACAATGAACGGCCGCAGTCCAGTCGGTGCGACCGCCCTCTCGATGCCCCGACTCCCTCTGTTGACGCCTGCGCGGCTTCTTCCGATTCCCGCACTGTTGCCCTCGAGCCCTCATCGACTCACCCCCGCATCCTGCATCCGATTCCACCCTGAGGTAACGGCAATGTCATAGCCGAATCGGGCCGAGCGCTGAAGAGCCAGCCTCCCGTCCCGGCTCATCCGATCGATGGCCGAGAAAACCTGATTCCAGGTGAATCCAGTCAGCCGCCGAAGGATATCTTCGACCTGACAGGTCCCGTGAGCCGTGAGATCGTGAATAATCGCCTGATCGATATCCTGCGCACGCATCATGGATCCCTCCTTGTCACGTCCCGATACTCCCCCGCTTTTTGTGAGCCGGTTCGGCTCCCGCAGGTTCACGCGTCTTATACTGCCTCGGCGTGTGGGACACCATCAGGGGCAGTTCGATATTTATGTCGTGGTTTAAACGACAGGTAATTGGATGTATTTATGCGTGGGAACGATCGCGAGAAAGAGAGGGAAAGAGCCTGATCAGCCAACCAGGCCGCGTTCAAGCGCGTAGCGGGTGAGTTCCGCGTTGTTTTTGAGCTGCATCTTCTCAAGAATGCGCGCCCGATAGGTGCTGATGGTCGTCACGCCGAGGTGCATCGTTTCTGCGATCGCGGAGACCGTTTGGCCGGATGCGATCAGACACATCACCTCATATTCACGGTCTGAGAGGCGCTCATGAGGAACGCCCTCGGTGCTGGCCTTGACCGTCAACGCCAGTTTTTCCGCCAGGGAAGCACTGACATACTGGCCTCCACTCAGCAACTTCTTGATCGCCTCCACCAGCTCCTCCGGGGCACTGGCCTTAGTCAGGTATCCATCCGCGCCGGCCTTGAACATGCGGACGGCATACTGATCTTCCGGGTGCATGCTGAGCACAAGAACCGGCAGGTTCGGGCATTCGGCCTTCAGCTGCTTCAGCGACTCCGTCCCGGTGGTCCCGGGCATGGTGATATCCAGAATCACCACATCCCATTTCTGCAACCGCACCAGCTCCAGGAGTTCATGCGCGTTGCCGCACTCGCCGACCGTGACTGGGCCCAGGCCGTCGGCCAGCAAATCCTTGACGCCCCGCCGAAACAGTGGGAAGTCGTCGGCGATCAGAATATGCAACATGTGCCCCCCTCGGTGTGCCCACCGTTTATTCGGCAGGCAGTCGCAATGTCACCGTCGTCCCCTGCCCCGGCAGGCCGACAATCTGGATTGCCCCCCCGGCGGCGCCGGCCCGCTCGCGCATCCCTAAGAGCCCCAACGACGTCGCGGCAGTGGTTTTCTCCGGCACGATCCCCCGACCGTCATCGTGAACTTCCAGCAGCAACTCTCCATCGAGCTTCTCCAGATGCACCCGAATCTCCCTGGCCCCGGCGTGCCGCAAGACATTGGTGAGCGCCTCCTGGCAGATGCGAAAGGCAGCCGTGGACCGGGCAGAATCCAACGGAATATCCTCTGCCGTGGAATCAAAGAGGCAGGGAATTCCACTCCGTCGTTCGAAATCCCGGCACTGCCATTCGATGGCCGCCACCAATCCCAGATCGTCCAGCACCCCGGGTCTCAATTCCGCGACCAGATCCTGCACGGCCGCGATCGTCGTGTCCACATGCTCGCTCATCGACTGCATCATCTCCTTCAACCTGGCAGGAGAGTCCTCGCTCATGCGGGCCGGCAGCCGTGCAATGTCCATTTTCAGGCAGGTCAGCCGCACGCCCAATTCATCGTGCAACTCACGGGCGATCCTCCTCCGCTCCTCCTCCCGCACCACTTCCAGTCGCTGCGAGAGCGTACGCACCTGGCCCAACGTCCGTTGCAGTTCCTTCTCAGCCCGCTTCCGCTCCGTGATATCGAACGCGAAACCGGACATGCGTATCGCCGCCCCTTTGTCATCACAGATCGTCCGGCCGATCGCCACGATCCATCGCAGCCCACGCTCCGGGTGGATGATGCGAAAATCATGGTTGAGGTCTAAACATTTCTTCACTGCCTCGCGAGTCGTGAGGTCCGCTTGCGCCCGATCCTCCTCATACACTGAAGCGAGCCAATTTTCGTATGACGGAATGGTCGCGGGGGATACACCGTACAGACGATAGTGTTGTTCCGACCAGGTGACTTTATTCGAACGGATATCCCAGTCCCACAGACCGGCCTCAGCACCGGTTTGCGCCATCTCCAGATATTCCAGGTTTCTTCGCAGCTCTTCCTCCGCCCGCTTCCGCTCGCTCACGTCGCGCACAAACGCGCAGTGAAACTCGTGCTCCCCGTAGGCGAGAAAGCTGATTTGTATCTCGACGGGAATCAGCCGGCCATCCTTGGCCCGATGGAACGTATCGAGGCCGAGGGTCTTGCGGGTTCGGGTCTCGGACCAAAACTCCGGCCA
Organism: Nitrospira sp. NS4; assembly: GCF_049546785.1. Classification (NCBI taxonomy): domain Bacteria; kingdom Pseudomonadati; phylum Nitrospirota; class Nitrospiria; order Nitrospirales; family Nitrospiraceae; genus Nitrospira; species Nitrospira sp. NS4. The sequence continues at coordinate 28,619 of NZ_JBMWAN010000008.1, forward strand.
CCTGTCGGGGGGGAAGTCGGGATTCAAGTCATGCACGGTCATCGTGCGGAGTTCGTCAGGCGGATACCCGAGCATCGCGCTGGCGGTGGCGTTCGCATAGACAATGTTGGCCTGGGGATCGATCCAGTAAATAGCGTCCACCGCATGGTCCATTGCGAACTGCGTGCGCCGCAACACCTCCTCCGCCCGCCTCCGCTCAGTGATATCGCGTATAATCGCGAAGGGGCCGATCATCTTGCCCTGCGCGTCCCTGAGGAGAGAGGCGGTGACGGAGACCGGGACGAGGCTCCCGTCCTTTCTCACCCGCTCCGTCTCGTAGGCCTGAACCTCCCCGCCTCTGGAAACGTGTTCCACAATCGCGGCCACTTCCCCGCTCAACCGGGGCGGCACGATGACATTCAGCGGCCGGCCCAGGATCTCCTCGCTGGTATACCCGAACAGTTTCTCCGCGGCCCGGTTCCAAAAACTGAACCGGCCGTCGATGAGAGCCATGATGGCGTCGTTTGAGGACTCGATCATCGCCGCCAGACGCTCCCGCTCCGCCTCGACCAGCTTTCGCCCGGTGATGTCCTCGACGGCGCCCTCGTAATAGAGAACTTCCCCTTGCCCGTCTCTCACCGCCCGCATAGACTCCGAGACCCAAATCGTCTTCCCGTCTTTTCGGCGAACCTCATATTCAAAACCTTGAACCACGCCCCGCAAGTCCACCAGGCGGAGGAGTCCTCGGCGGCACTCCGGATCGACATAGATCTGCTGTATGATGTCCGTCACACTCGATACCAGCTCCTCGGGCGATGCGTATCCGCACATGCGCGCCAGCGCGGGATTGGCGCTCAAGAACTGGCCGCCCGGGGTGGACTGGAAAATGCCCTCTACGGCGTTGTCGAAGATGTCCCGGTATTTCTCTTCGGCCTGCCGCAGGGCCTCCTCCATTGCCTTACGCTGGGTGATGTCGGTGGTGATGCCGCACAGGGCATAACTGTTCCCGTCACCGTCGAAGAGGGGAAATTTGGAGACGAGGCTCGTATGGAGGCCGTCATCGTGCAGGGCGACCTCTTCAAACTCAAGCGGGACTCCCGCCCGAAACACCTTGAGGTCGTTGGCGCGAAACACCTCCGCCTGTTCTGCCGGGAACAACTCCTTGTCCGTTTTGCCGGCGATGGCCTCACGGCTGATATGAAAGGCCCGTTCGAACTGGCGGTTGACGTGTAGGTAGCGGCCTTGCGCATCTTTCAAGAACACCAGGTTCGGGCTGTGATCGAGAATGGCCCGGAGTTTCCCTTCGCTGTCCCGGAGTTCCCGCTCGGCCCGTTTTCGCTCGGTAATGTCGCGGAACATCACCACCGCGCCGACGATCTCACCCCGCTCGACGATCGGCGTGCTGGTGTATTCCACCGGGAAACTGGAACCGTCCTTCCGCCAGAACACCTCATCGGCCGCATGCTGCACCGCCCCGTCACGAAACGCCCGATAGACCGGACATTCTTCAACGGGGTACGGGCTCCCGTCCGGCTTCGTATGGTGCACGAGGGGGTGCATAAGGCGGCCGACCAGTTCTTCGCCGGTGAACCCGAGCATTCGCGCGGCGGCCGGGTTCACAAAGATCGCCTCGCCCTGCCGGTTGACACCATAAATACCGTCATGGGCGGAGGTCAGCAGAAGGCCGTAGAGATGCCGGAGCCGTTCGAGAGTGTCCTCCACCCGTTTCCGCTCGGTGATGTCGCGCGCGATTCCCAGGACGCCGAAGGTCTGCCCGTTCCGGACGTGCGGCACCACCACGAATTCGCCCACGACATAACTGCCTTCGCGCGAACGGATACGCAGGACACCGGTGAGCTGATCCCCTTCCTTCATGATGTGCCGGAACATATCCAGCGCAAGGGACTGATCCTCAGGGTGAAGCAACTCCCTGAAGGGTCGCCCGATCCACTCCTTGAGTGTCCATTGCGTAATGCGATCAAACGCTGGGTTCAGCGAAGTGATGATGCCGTCTTTGGAGAGCGTGAAAATGACATCCCGCGCCCCCTCAACCAGAGTGCGGAACCGCTCTTCCGAATCGCGCAGGGCCGCTTCCGTCCGGCTCCGTTCGACTGCGTAGCGCAGGGCACGATTCAACAGAGGGCCGGTGACCTGCCCTTTGACCAGGTAGTCCTGGGCGCCGGCCTGGATCAACTGCATGCCCAACGCTTCGTCTTCGGTGCCAGTCAGAACGACGATCGGCACGTCCTTCGCAGCCTCACGCAGCCGGGCGAGCGTATCCAGCCCCTGGCTGTCGGGGAGCGACAGATCCAGCAGCACCGCGTCGAAACGTGTTTCAGCCAGACGCTCACGCCCGATAGAAAGACGGCCGGCCAGAGTGATCTGAAACCGGCGGGCGCTGTCTTCCTTCAGATATTCTTGCAGCAGCCGGACATCCCCGGGGTTGTCCTCAACCAGCAGAATTTGCATGGTCTCACTCACGCGAGGTGGCCCTTGCCGTTTTTCGGCAGCACGACGATCCCGAGCCAGAAGTCTTCGATCGATTTCACCACCGTGATGAACTGCTCCAAATCCACCGGCTTGGTGATGTAGCAGTTGGCATAGAGGTTGTAGGTTTTGAGCACGTCCTGTTCGTCCTGAGAGGTGGTCAGAATGACCACCGGAATGCGTTTCAGATCATCGTCGGCTTTGATTTCAGCCAACACCTCGCGACCATCTTTCCGGGGAAGGTTCAGGTCGAGCAGGATGAGATCCGGGCGCGCGGCTTGCTGGTGCGGCCCCTGCCGGCGCAGGAACGACAAGGCTTCAATGCCGTCTTTGACGACCGTCAGCTGGTTGAGCACCTTGGCCTCTTTGAGCGCTTCGACGGTCAAACGGACATCCCCCGGATTATCCTCCACTAAGAGAATCTCTACGGGCCTGACTCTCTGAGACCTTTGCATGATGCGTTTCTCCTCCTAAAGGGCCATGCGTGAGACGTGAGTCATGGGAATCGATTCAGGATCCTGATTCATTTTGCTCATGCCCGATGACCGGCAGTGTGAAATAGAAAACCGCGCCCCGGCCTATCGGCGACTCCACCCAGATGCGTCCGCCGTGGCGCTCCACAATCTTTTTGCACAACGCCAGGCCGATGCCCGTACCGGGGTAATCTTCTCGATTGTGCAGGCGCTGAAAGATGACGAAGATACGCTCGGCGTACTGAGGATCGACCCCGATGCCGTTATCGCGAACCGAAAATTGCCACTCGTTGTTCCGGAGCTCAACCGACACGTGGACCCTGGGAGGCTCCTCTCCGTGAAACTTGATGGCGTTGCCGATGAGATTCTGAAAGAGTTGGCCGAGCTGCCCGCCGTCGGCGGTCACCACCGGCAGCGCGTCGTGGGTGACAACCGCCCGGTTCTCTTCGACGGCCAGCCGTAAATTGGTCAGCACGCCATCCAGAAGCTGATTGCAGTCGACCCGCTCAAAAATCTTGCCTTGTGTCGTCACCCGCGAGTAGGTCAACAGATCATTAATCAGCCTCTGCATGCGGGTGGCGCCATCCACCGCGTACCCGATGAAGTCATCCGCATCGGCATCGAGCTTGCCCTTGTAGCGTCTCGCAAGCAGCTGCGTGTAACTGGCAATCATCCGCAGCGGTTCTTGCAGGTCGTGCGAGGCCACATAGGCAAACTGTTGCAAATCGGCATTGGAGCGTGCCAGTTCGGCGTTGGACCCCTCCAAGGACTCCTGCGCGCGGACCAGGTCGCGATGCTCGCGACCCAGCCTCCACGACACCCACACGCCGAACCCGACCAACGGCGTCACGAGCAGAAGCCCGACCCCGCTGACGGTCCAGATGAGCCGGTTGATCGGGGCATAGGCCCGATCACGGTCCATGCGAACCAACACGGTCCAGTCGAATCCCGGAAAGCTGCCGTACCCTCTGGTTCTTGCATACCCGGTCACGACAGGAATCCGCCGGCGCTGGTGCAGTTCCTCGGCGAAACCGGGCGTATCCCGATCCTCGGCCGCTCTTCGTATCGACGGCAGCTCCATTGCCGACAGTGTGCTGTTCATTCCCGTCGTCTGCCCCTTCTCAAGGACGACCGTTCCTTGGCGGTCCAACAACAACCAGTCGTAGGCGTCTTCGCCCTGTTTGCGACTTCCTTCCTGCTGAAGAATGGACCGTAAATTCTCAAGCGGGACCCGGCTCCCCACCATCCCACGAAAGTCTCCCCGGGGCCCATACATCGGCGCCGCAAATCCCACCGTCATCACTCCCCCCGATTCCGGCGAACGCTGAGCCTCCTCCAGATGGACCTGCCCTGTGCGCCTCACCGTGTCAAACCAGTCCGTCCGACTCAGATCCGGACCGGTCTCCGCTGAATGCTCGTTCGTCCCAACGTTGTTCTTGTGCGTGGCGGGTTCATTGATTGTCGCAACGACATGACCCGTCGCATCGGCAATGCCTATCCAGGAGTAATACCAGTAGAGCTTCCTGTACTCCTGTAATCGTTTCGTTCTCTCCTCCTGGTCGCCTTCGATAAGGATTCTGTCGTTCGCAAATAATTGAATATCCCCGAACCGCTCGAACAAGACACGATCCAGCGTGTCCGCGACCTGGACTGCCGTTCCTGCAAGTTCGGAGCCCTTCTCTTGGACCAGCACGGTTCTCAACGACACCAGCGCATACAGTCCCATCCAGACTGCAATGGCAAAGGACAGCAAGAGCACGAGCGGAAGAAGGCGTCCTGACCGCCACGATCCGGTGGACGGGACCTGTGGATTAACAATCAACTGACGTATCCCCTGACTGCTGGAACTCCCGCCTTATTCCCGATGGCCGTGGCGCAGCATCCGGCCTGTGGAGAGGCCCGATCAGCACATTGCAACGGAGATGCGGCAGAATCCTGAACGGGCTCTACCAACAACCAATGATCCGGGGTCGCACAAAGGACAAACGTCGAATAGCGATGGGAAGGAACAATGCGATGAGTCTCGCGTGTGGTATGCATGAGGGCCTTCCGCGATGCCAACATCCGACTCGCCGGGACAAAGAATAGCAAGCTAAGCGAACCAAGACAAGACGCCTTGTCCGTCGGCTGCGGGAGGTTACCCGTTCCGCAGCCGCACGGCCCCTCACGGCACGAGAAACTGGAAACACCGTCGGCTGGTCCCCACACCGTCTCCCTCTACACAATAGTGGCTGCGAGGTGGACTCGCGCTTTCATGGAATTCGAAATCAGGCAGTTGGCTTCGGCTTTCTCGATCAACTCCTTCGCCTTGGCCGCATCGCCGCCTGCAGGCAGGGTAATCACCGGCTTGATCGTGATCTCGGTGAACTGAAACTTGCCCTCCACAAGTTCAAGCCGTCCCTCGGCGGCACTTTCATAGGCCGTGAACGCCAATCCTGCCCGCTCCGCCACGGCCAGAAACGTTGTCATCACGCAAATATTGGCGGAGGCCACGAACAGATCCTCCGGCGACCAGATACCGTCATGCCCTTTGAACTCCGGCGGCGTCGCCACCTGCACGTCGGGCTTGCCCGCACAGGAGATGACGCCCTTGCGCTGCTCCGTCCATTTCACCGCCGTGTGATACATGTAGACTTTCGGTTTCACATCCATGATTCCTCCACGTTTCTGCTATCGGCTATCCGCCGTCAGCTCTTTGTTACGGCTTGATATACGCCCACCCCTGCTCCTGCCGCTCCATCAACCGCACCATCGCCGGCACCGTATCGCCCACCTCGCCGATCAAATCCTCCCGCGTCACCTTCATGGCCTTCATGGTATTGGAACAGGCCGTATAATTCACCCCGTAGTCCGCCTTCAATTGAGCTAATTCCGGCCCGAGAGTGGTCGTGCTTTTCATCAACAATGAAAGCCCCGCCCCGTGCGCCACCAATTCGAGCTGGAGCCGCTCGCGTCCCACTTCCTGATAGAGGTGCCGGATGTTGTTCAGCGCGCCCCGCTGCACCTTTTCCTCGCCGGAGTTCAGATGCATCACCACACGATGCGGCTTCTGCGCTCCGCCGCTGTCACCGGGGTCCGCCGCCAAGGCCGTATGACGAGGTCCCAACGCAATCGCGAGCATGGCGATGAGAATAACCTGTTTCCACATATATGCACCTTCTTTCTCAGCCTCCTCAGGGGACGCTGGTCACCTGCCGAATCAGTTGTATCACCGCCCAGATCAGAAACACGCCGTATACACACCCGAAGAACCAGGGGAAGCTGACGGCGCGATGAGCCCACCACTGCCGATGCTGGCGAAACGCCCAGTTCGGAGTAAACACGGTCGGCTCGTTTCGCAGATTTTCGATCGGTTGCCGCGATTCGTGGAGCTGATGAAGGCCCGTGAGGAGTTGGTGCTCCTTCCATTCCGGATCCTGTTCGATTCCTCTCATCTGCCATTCCCACAAGGCGTTCTGCCCGGCAAAGCGGCCGAGGACGATCGCCATCTGCAGAGACAGGAGCAGGCCAAAGCTACAGAGCAGCAGGATCAGCACTGTGAAGGGCAGCGCGAGCGACTCCCTCGACACGAGTAATCCGATCACGGCGACAAAGATGGAGTTCGCCGTCAGGTAATCTGAGAGCATCGTATGATAGTCCCGGACCCCGGACGTCCAGAGCGTCAAAAGATGATCGTAGGCGGATTCCAGCGTGGCCCGATCCTGAGACATGCCGCTACCCTTCATCGATAGACCGCCCCGCCAGGCGATAGGCATTGCGCCGGTATTGCCCCATCATGCGCTGGGTGTTGAAGAAGGCGCCGTTCACTGCGATGGTATGGCGCATCACGTCGATATACCTCGCGCGATCACGGTAGAACATCGGCAACACTTTCTGTTCCAGCTTGGCATAGAGCGCGTCAGCGTGGCATTCGTCAACGCCTGAGCCCGGCTCGATGCAGGCCTCGATCTTGTCCCCGATCGACCATCCGGTCACGTCTTCCAGGTGGCCTTCGATCCACCAGCCGTCCAGGATGCTCAGGCTCGGCACGCCGTTCATGGCCGCCTTCATCCCGCTCGTGCCGGATGCCTCCATCGGCGGCAACGGCGTATTAAGCCAGACATCCACTCCGCTGCAGAGAAGCCCGGCCAGCGTCATATCGTAATTGCTCAGATACGCTACGGGGATCGTCCCCTTCAGGCTGTCACGGATCTCGTGAATCCGACGGATCGTCTCTTTCCCCTCCTGATCGTCCGGGTGCGCCTTCCCGGCAAAGACAAGCTGGATGCCTCCTGCCTGGCCGGCTATTTTCTTGAGCCGTTCGACGTCGGAAAAGATGAGCGTCGCTCGCTTGTACCCGGTCGCGCGCCTGGCAAAGCCGATGGTCAGCACATCGCGATCGAACCCCGCGTTCGTTTCCCGGTTCACAAAGTCCAGGAGCACCCGCTTGGCTTCCATATGCGCGGTCCAGAGTTCTTCGTCCGCGATACCGACCGCATAGCGCAGCGACAATTGGTCTTTCCGCCAGTCCGGGAGCAGCCGGTCATAGAGAGCCTGAAACGAAGGAGCCGTCCACGTCGCCGCATGCACCCCGTTGGTAATGGAATGAATCGGATACTCGGGAAACAGCGTGTGGGACAACTGACCATGTTTCATCGCCACGCCGTTGACGAACCGGGACCCCCGAAGCGCCAGCTTTGTCATGTTGAGTGTGTCGTTCTGCTCGCAAGCCTTCAGCAGGCCGCAGCGTCTCGACCCGAGCACGCGATGCGCGAGGTCTGCCGGAAACTGATCGTGCCCGGCCGGCACCGGCGTATGGGTGGTAAACACGCATTGGTCCCGGACGGATGCAATGACGTCCGCCGGCAGCTCTCCGGGCTCCGCGCGGGCGGCAAGCTTTTCCTCCAACAACGCCAGGACCAGGAGGGCCGCATGTCCCTCGTTGAGATGAAACCGGGGAATGTCGCCACAACCGAGCGCCCGCAGCATGCGGAGACCTCCGTAACCGAGCACTGTTTCCTGACAAAGCCGGTAGTGAAGATCGCCTCCGTACAGAACGTCGGTGATCGTACGATCCCACGGTGAATTATCCACCAGATCCGTGTCGAGCAGGTACACCGGAACCGTCGCGCCGGTCACGCCTCGCACGGTGTATCTCCAGGCCCGCACGTGAACGGTGCGCCCTTCCACTTCGACCGTCACCCGCGGCTCGAGGGGTTCGAGAAAGTCGTTGACCGGCCAGGCCACCGGCTCCTCCGTCTGCCAACCGTGAGGATCCAGTCGCTGATAAAAGTGTCCGCGCCGATGGATGAGGGTCACGGCGACCATCGGCACTTCGAGATCGGCAGCCGACCGGACGGTATCGCCGGCCAGAACCCCGAGCCCCCCCGAATAGGTGGGCATGAGAGGGTCCAAACCGATCTCCATCGAGAAATAGGCCACGAGCGGGGGCGTTATAATTATCTGTCCGTCCATCGGATCATCAGCCGGTAAAACGATCGCGCACCCAATCTCCGACATAGTGCGTGATTACGATCACAGAGAGCCCGATCAGCATATGCTCGCCGATCACCTTCCAGGGGGCGACGCGTTGGGCCCGGGCGACAAAGAAACTGAGGGCGGCCAGCAACAACAGACCCCAGATCGCGCTGGCCACAATCGCCCGGTCAAGCGGCCAGACCCAGACCGGGATGACAAAGGTCATGGCGATCGCAAACTTCGCCAGAAATGTCGCGATGGTCGCCTCCCAAATCTGGACGGTCGGACCGCTGTTTTTGGATTCTTCGGCCAAATGAATCCCGAGGGCGTCGGACATGGCATCGGCGATCGCGATGGTGAGAATCCCGCCGATCACAATGGCCCGCGAATGCGTTCCTGAGTGCAGGCCCACCATCAGACCGAGCGTCGTGATGACACCCGAGGTGAGGCCGAAACTGAGCCCGGTTTTCCAGGAAGATTTCATCCGCCTTCATCGGCCCCCATCATCGCGGAAGAGTCAGGACATAGGCCAGCACGTCACGGATGGCTTCCTCCGACATGGCCGACTGCCAGGCATCCATTGCAGTGTTGGGTCGTCCTTCGTGAATGCTCCTCAACAGCCGGGAGTCCGGCTTCAGGAGCACATCGCTCGACGTCAGGTCCGCCACCGGCGGGTCCAACGTCGTCATCCCGTCCCCTCTCCCCTGCGGGCCATGGCAGGCCAGGCAGTACTTTTCGTATAACTGCTTCCCCCGCACCAGATTGCGCTCGCCTGCCGAAAACCCGGGGGACGGGATCAACAGCCAACAGAGCGCCATCATCGCGCAGATCGCGGAGACACGGATGATCGTCATAGTGGTCCCGTCCTGTCTGTGTTCATGAACGCCCGCACGCAGGAGCGCGCCGCAGACATCCCTGGAGCCAGGAACCGATCTGATCCAGCATCGCCGCCATCGCCCGGTTGGCGGCCAACACACCCCCATAGGCATCGTCGCTCGGCACGTCTTCCAGCGTCTCAAAGGTCCGCGTCCCGACAATTCGGGACTCCTTCAGATCAATCAGCTGCGTGCGGACCGTCACCCGCACCCGGCTGGGCTGCTGCAGAAACTCCTGTTGTACGGCCAGCCCATACGAATCGAGACGAAAATCTCCCCGCACGGCCCCCGGCAAGGGAATGACGGCTCCCCACACTCCACTCCGGGCCAACGAGTGAGCCAGCAAGGGGGTGAACATGCGCGCCGGGGCCTCAGCCCACTGACTGTACGCGTAATACTCCATCTCATACGCCCGCTTCAGATACACCATGCGCGGCGTGTCAAACCCCGGCGCAGGCTGAGCGAGGCTGAGCAGAAGCACCGGTCCATTGAGGTCGGCAGAACGGACTTCCTCGGATGACGCATCAAGGGCCAGCTGATAGGTATGGACCGGCTGTGAGTCTGTGCGGGACGAGATGCAGCCGGTCGCCGCCGCCATCCATACCGCCGCCGCTATGGTCCAACGCTTCATCGTTCGCCTCCTGCTATTCTCCAGGCCCGCGCGGCGGCGCCGGTCGCCCGAACACCAGCGAATTCGGTTCACGTTCCAGGTCGCGCGCCACGCGGGACAAGGTGCCCGCCAACTGCCTCAATTCAGTGATCAGGAGGCCCGTCTCGGGCAGGGTCTGCCGCGAAAACTGCTCCAACTCCGGCCGCGCTTCATTGACGACCCTTCCCACAGCCTTGCTGGTCTGCGCCAGGTCCTCCGTCAACGTGTGCAGCGCGGCGGCGCTTTTATTGATTCTCGCAAGCAGGACCGGGGCTTGCTCATTCAGCGTGGCCGTGACCTTCACCAGGTTATCCGCACTCTCCGCCGCGCCGTCCAGGCCCCGCTCCAACTGAGCCTTGTGGGCCGCAACCGTCTGCGCCACGTCGGAAAGATCCTTGATCGTCCGTTTCAGCGCCGTGCGATTCTCCTCGTCCAGAACCTCCGCCGCCCCCCTCGCCACCGTATCCAGATCAACCAGCAGCTTGGTCAACCCTTTTTCGGACAACAGGCGGGACATTGCCTCGTCGAGCCGGAAAAAGAGCGAAGGACCTGTCTGGATTACCGGATACCTTTGCCCCTCTAAGGCCTGCAACGGCGGCGCCTCCCGGCTTCCTCCGGTCAAATTGATCGTCGCCAGACCGGTGAGCCCCTGGGTCTGAAGGACCGCAATGGTGTCTGTCTTGATCGGCGTCCCTCGGGCGATATCCAGAGTCAGCCGCACCTCCTCGGGATTGTCAGGACTCAGCGCGATCTCTCTCACCCGTCCGACGTCGACCCCGCGGTACTTCACCGTCGAATCCACACTCAATCCCGCGACGGATTCTCTCATGTATGCCTCATACCGCTCATAAACACCCCGATAGTCGGTCTTCCCCAGCCACAGAACACCGGCCAGGATCACTGCGCCAAGAAGCGCGACAAACGATCCGACGATGAGATAGTTCACTTTCGGTTCCATAATCAGTCAAGCTCTAAGGTTGAAGCGGCCATCGCCATAGGTCGATGACTTGCGGGAAGGGCGCGACGCACGGCGCGATCCGAGGTTCCACCTTTCCCGCCCTTCGCGCCTGTCCCGCCATGTTCGACATCTTCATGCCCCTCGTGCGTTCCAGGCCGCCTGCGCGCTCGCGGCACGCCCCCGCGGACCGTGGAAATATTCCCGCACCACGGGATCTTCAGATTGCGACAACTCCTTCATCGTCCCGATCCCCAGGACCTTCCCGCTGCCCAGGACCGCCACCCGGTCGGCGATGCCCCACAGCGAATCCAGATCGTGCGTCACCATAACCACGGTCAGCCCCAACAGGCCTTTCAGAGAGAGCACCAGGTTATCGAAACCCGCCGCAATCATGGGGTCCAGACCGGCCGTCGGCTCGTCGAGAAACAACAGCTCGGGATCCATGACGATCGCGCGCGCCAGCGCCGCCCGCCGCCGCATGCCGCCGCTCAGTTCGCTGGGAAACTTGGTGGCACTGTCCGGCGGCAATCCCACCATCGCAATCTTGACAGCGACAATCTCACGGATGAGCGTCGCACTCATGGCGGTATACTCACGCAAGGGCACGGCGACGTTTTCCGCCAGCGTGAACGAACTGAACAGCGCTCCGTGTTGAAACATCACCCCGAAACGCCGATGGATCGTCCGGCCGTCATATGCCTCCAACGCTCTGCTGTCCACGCCGAAGAGCCGGATGGTCCCCGACAGCGGCGTCATCAGCCCCAGGATCTCCCGCAATAAGGTGGATTTGCCGCATCCATTGCCGCCGGCGATGGCAAACACCTCGCCCCGCCGGACTGCCAGACTCACATCCTCATGCACGACGGCCGCCCCGAACCGCGTCGAAACATGGCTCACCTCAATGACCGGTGCCGCCGCCTGCGTTGGAGCCTGAGACTCGATGGTTCCCACTAGCCTCTTGCCTCGCGCCTCTTGCCCATGCATCCCATCACAAATGCCACCAGTTCAGCACAATACTACAGATCGCGTCGAACACGATGACCAGGAAAATGCTCTGCACCACACTGATCGTGGTATGCCGGCCGACATCGCTCACCCCGCCCCGAATTTGAAATCCCTGGTAACAGCCCACGAGCGCGATGATCAGGGCAAAGAACGGAGCCTTGCCGATCCCGATCAGGAAATGCCGCACCGCCACGGCCTCCTCGAATCGAGACACAAACTCCCCAAAGCTCACATTCAGTTGGCCCGAGGCGATCAGCATGCCCCCAAAGACCCCCAGAACATCCGCGTAGACCGTGAGCAGGGGCAAGGCGATCACCAGCGCCAGCATCCTCGGGATGACGAGCAGATTCATCGGGGAGATGCCGAGCGCGCGCACAGCGTCCAGCTCCTCTGTCACCTTCATGGTCCCGATCTCTGCGGCATAGGCTGATCCGGACCGCCCGGCAATCACAATCGCCACGAGAAGTGGAGCAATCTCCCGCAACAGCGAAATCCCGACCAGGTCCACGATGAAAATGTTCGTCCCGAACTTTCGCAACTGTTCGGCGCCCTGATAGGCAATCACCACGCCGATGAGAAACGTCAGCAGCCCCGTGATCGGCAAGGCGTTCACGCCATCGATGTGGAGCATCCGCAAGAGCGAATGCAAGCGAAGCGACCGCGGGTGAGACAGAACACGACACAACGCCACCGTGCTCTCGCCCAGAAACGTCAGCCCCCGACGGGCGCACTCCCATTGATACCCTGCGGCCTGTTCAAGACGCTCGCCGAGCGTGCTTCGTACCGGCGCATGCCCCGCGGCGCGCCCCACCCGCTGCGCGCCGACCAGCTGAATCAGTCCGGCGAATTCCGGCCGCAGGCCCTGCAATCTTGGCTCCGGCCCTTTCCGATAGGCGGCATGAAGACTCTGCTGAAGCAATACGGCACCGCCCGTATCCAACGCGGTCATCTCGCTCGCGTCGCAGATCACGCCGCTTCCCTCAGGCCAGGAGAGCGCCTCGACCTGGCGCTCCAGATCCGCCAGATTGGGCAGCGTCCACCGCCCGCGGCAGTAGATCACATTGCCCGCAATATGGACCGCTGCCTCTTGCCCCACCCTCACGCTCCCTGAAAGTCTCGCACGGGCCAGCCTGCTGATGCGGTCTGCCGGTATTCCTCCCGCACCAACCCGATCGTGAGACTCAGCCCTTCTCCATGATCGCCTTCAGCTCTGCCCCGCTGATCACTTCCCGCTCCAGCAACACCTTCGCCCCCGCCTGCAGGACAGCTTTCCTCTCTGCAAGCAGCCGCTTCACCCGCTCGTACTGCTCGTCGATGATCCGCCGTATTTCGCAGTCGATCTCGCGGGCGGTCTCTTCCGAGTAGTCGCCCTTTTCCTGAGACATCTGAATCTGGATAAACTGCGGCTGTCGCTCCCGTTCCAGCGTGATCGCTCCCAGCTTCTCGCTCATTCCGTAGGCTTTCACCATGCTCTTGGCGATGTCGGTCGCCTTCACCAGATCGTTCTGGGCACCGGTGGAGGCCTCGCCGAAAATCAACTCCTCGGCGATGCGGCCGCCGAGCAGCACGGCGACCTTGTTCTCCAGTTCGGATTTCGTCATCAGGAACCGGTCCTCCGTCGGGAGTTGCAGCGTGTACCCGAGGGCCGCAATGCCGCGGGGAATGATGGAGATTTTCTGGACTTGATCCGATCCAGGCAACGACAGGGCCACCAGGGCATGGCCGGTCTCATGGTAGGCGACCCGCTCCTTCTCCATTTTATTCAGGACGCGATTCTTCTTTTCCAATCCGGCGATCACGCGCTCAACCGCTTCCTGCAATTCGGAGATACCGACCTGATCCTTGCCGCGCCGCACGGCGAGCAGCGCCGCCTCGTTGATAATGTTCGCCAGATCGGCCCCGGAAAACCCGGGGGTCATCGCGGCGATGTTTTCCAGATCGGCATCCGGGCCGAGGGTCACCTGCCTGGCATGAACGCGTAAAATCGCAAGGCGCCCGCCTTTATCCGGTCGATCCACCAGGACATGGCGGTCGAACCGGCCTGCCCGCAGCAAGGCCGGATCGAGAATCTCCGGCCTGTTGGTGGCCGCCATGAGGATGACGCCGATCCGCGGATCGAACCCGTCCATCTCAACCAACAACTGGTTGAGCGTTTGCTCCCGTTCCTCATGCGCCATGGGTCCCATCCCGCGGGCCTTTCCCAGCGCATCGAGCTCGTCAATGAAGATGATGCAGGGGGCCTTCAGCTTCGCCTGCTCGAACAGATCGCGGACCCGGGCGGCGCCCACCCCGACGAACATTTCGACAAACTCCGACCCGCTGATGCTGAAGAACGTCACCCCGGCTTCTCCCGCCACGGCGCGGGCCAGCAAGGTCTTGCCGGTCCCCGGGGGGCCGACCAACAGGATTCCCTTCGGGATCTTCCCGCCCAGCTTGGTGAATTTCTCCGGTGTCTTCAGAAATTCGATCACCTCGCGGAGCTCTTCCTTCGCCTCGTCCACCCCCGCCACATCGGCGAAGGTGACCTTCGTATCCTTTTCCGCATAGATTTTCGCCTTGGACTGCCCGACTTGCATAAAGCCGCCTTGAGCCTGTCCCAACCGGCGAAAAATAAAAAACCAGATGGCGAGAAACACGACGACCGGCAGGATCCAGGACAGCAGATCGCGCAAAAAGGTGCTCTCGACGACACCGACAAACTTCACCTGATGCGCTTGCAGCTCCTTGACGAGATCCGGGTCTTCGACACGGATGGAGGAAAACAGCTTCGGCTCCTTGGCCCCCTCCGCCGGCTTCAGCTTACCGCTCAGCGTGTGACTGCCGAGCGAGACTTCCGCCACCTGTCCCGCGACGACCAAAGTCTTGAACTCGCTATAGGGGATCTCCTCGATCTTTTGCAGGGCAAGAATGAAATCGTGGACCAGGATCACGGCCCAGATGGCGAGAAACACGTACCAGATGGAAAAGGAAATCTTTTTATTCATACGCACACCCTGCCCTCTATGCTCAACTATTGCAAGGAGGGAGCCTCCGCTCTAGAACGCGTGCATCCGGTTTTGACAACAATATTGACCTGTTAGCAGGCAGAAGTAGGGGGCCGGTCGAGGATAGCAGGGGAGTCTTGCTACAGGTTCAAAAGGACCGCTGTCGCAGAACGCAACAGAAAGGTCGACTGCTGCTTTGGCCCGCCGATCGAGTTATTTAAACCCCTTATAGGGATCCTCGAAGACAGCTCCGCATTCAAGACATCGCACCTGCCCCGTACGTTTCCCATCGTTGTTCAGAATGTCGTCGATGAGACGACCGTGGAGGCAGCGGGCTGTGCGGGTAATTGACACCGGCGAGGCGTGTTCGATCGTCTCATGTGACATGAACGACCTCTCAACAGTCCGGAAAGAAAACCGAGGATGCATGATAATCCTTCTCGTCAGGTTTTCCAAGGTGCAAAATATGGCATGGGATTCTCCCGTCTATCCATACATCCGCCGATAGAAGCGGACACAATGATTGCATTCGTCTGCTGCGCGATCGATCGTCACGCGGGACAACCTGCTCTGGTTACAAAATCAGTCGAACTGCCGCCGGAATCGCCACATGCCGAAGCCGAACAATCCTCCGCCCAGCAGAGCCATCGTCCCCGCCGGCTTCCAAAGGACGTCGAGCCCCGCGCCTTTGAGCAGCACGCCATAGGTGATGTCGATGTAATATCGAAGCGGCGAAAAGGCCATGACGGTCTGAACCCAGCCCGGCATCGACTCATAGGGCGTGTTGAGGCCGGAGAGCAACATCATCGGGCCGACGAGAAAGAGCGTCATCATGCCCACTTGAGCCTGATTTCTGGTGACGGTCGCAGCGACCAACCCCAGTCCGGCCGTGGTGAAAATATGCAAGGCGGTCAGGAAGAAGAACGCCCAGGCCGACCCCTTCATCGGCACATGAAACACAGGGCGCAGTACGCCGTAGACGGCAATGGCAGTGCAGATCAGGATGACAGCGGTCATCGCCAGCACCTTGGACAGCATGATCTGAAAGGGGGAGAGCGGCGAGACGAGCAGTTGCTCGACGGTCCCGCGTTCCTTCTCGCGAACCAGGGCGATTGCCGGCAGCAGCACGGCAAAGACCGTGATCATGCGCAACACGTGGGAGATGGACTGAAACCACGTCTCATCCTGATTCGGATTGAACCAGACACGATGCGCGCTCATAACGAGGGGCAGGTTCGCCTGCGCCCCGGACAGGCCGAGCGAGGCCAGGCCTGCCTCCGAGCCGAACCCGCCCGCAATCCGGAGGGCATAGCTGGCGGCCGAGAGTCCTTGTGGCGCGTTGGTCGTGTCGACCAGGAGTTGCACCGCGGTTGATTCCCCCGCGGCCAGCGCCTCGTGAAAGCGGGGCGGAATGTCCAACAGCACCATCGCCGTCCCCGCATCGAGCTGCCGCAGCCCTTCCCGCGGATCGGCGACTTCCCCCTTGAACCGGAAATAAGGCGGCTGGAACCGGTGGATCAGTTCCCGCGAGGAGAGGCTATGGTCCCCGTCATGCACCAGGATCTCCGCATTCCGGAGCTGCATCGTGATCCCGACGCCACTGATGTAGACGGACAGCGAAAAGGAATAGAGCAGAAACAGCAGCAGCGGAAGATCGCGCCCCAGTTGCAGCACTTCCTTCTGCGTCATCGCCGCGAGGCGGCGCCACCATCTGAAAACCCGGCGCCCATCCATCGGGATTCCTCCCGTCATGCCTTCGGTCTTTTCGTAAAGAGCCGGTACGCAACCAGGCCCATCCCCGCCGCGAACGCCGCCAGCGCGGCCATATCGAGCCACATGATGCCCGCCCCGATACCCTTGAGAAAACTCCCCCGCACCACATTCGTATAGTACATCGCGGGGAAGAAATGCGCCTGGACCTGCGCCCCCCGGCCCATCGACGAGACCGGCACCAGCAGACCGGAAAACAAGATGGTCGGCAACATCGCCACGACCATCGTGATGATGAGGGCCGCCATCTGCGTGCTCACGAGCAACGAGATCAGCAATCCGATGCCGGTACTGCAGAAAATGAACAAGATCGATCCGGCGAGAAAGACCAGCAGACTGCCCTTGAACGGCACGTCAAACAGGAGGACGGCCATGAGCCACAAGACCCAGACGTTCACGAGTGAAATCCCCGCGTAGGGCAGGATTTTCCCCGCCAGAAACTCCGCCCGGCTCACCGTGGAGCTGTAAATGTTGTAAATCGAGCCGGTTTCCTTCTCCCGCACCACGCCCAGCGCCGTCAGCAACGGCGAGGACACCATCAGCGTGAACATGACGAGCGCCGGCACCATGGACCAGGTGCTCCGCACTTCTTCATTGTAGAGATACCGGACCTCCACCGTGACGGGCTGTACGATCCGGCGCGCCTGGTCGCGCGCAAGGCCGCGGGTTCGGCTCAGATAATCGACCAGCAGTTCCTGCGTGAAGGCCTGGTTGATGGCGATGACATAGCCCTTGGCGATATCGGTATGCAGGGGAAACGTGCCGTCGAGCAGGGTTTGCACAGAAACCGGCTCTCCGGCCGACAGTTGCTCCTCAAACCGCTCCGGAATGATGAGGGCCGCCCGGATGGTCGCCTCGGTCAACAGCCGATCGAGGGCGCGCGGATCGTCGGCGTGGCCGCGATACGCGAAATACCGCGACTGGATGAACCGGTAGCCGTACTCCCGGCTTAACGCGCTGCGATCCTGGTCGAGTATCGCAAACGGGATGTTTTCGACATCCATCACCAACCCGTAGCCGAACACCACCATCCAAAGCGCGGGCAGCAGAAAGGCCAGCAGGAGGAAGAGCCTGTCCCTGGTGGTCTCTCTCCATTCCTTGAGCGCGACCGTTCTGATCCGTCGAAGATTCATGGCAAGTCTAGAGGCTCCACCGCGCCGATCCCGTCAGGCCGGGAGTTATTGTGCGCCGCCTCTTCCAGCGCCCTGACCCGTGAGACAAACACATCTTCGAGGCTCGGCTGCCTGGTCCGCACGGCTGCGACTGCGATCCCGCACCCGGTGAGCAGGGCTCGAATACGCGCCACATCACGGCCCGGATCCAGAGACAGCACGTGGACCTTTGTTCCTGACAGGGTGGCGTTGACCATGCCGGCCCCGGCCAGTTGCGCGAGCGCGCGGCCGGGCTGGTCCGCCACAATCTCCAGCAAGGGCCCCATGTCCCGCTCCAGTCCGCGCTTCAGGTCTGCCGGCGAGCCGTCCGCTACCAGCCGTCCCGCATGCATCAAGCCCAGCCGGTCGCAATGCTCCGCTTCGCTCATGTAATGGGTCGTGACGAGGATCGCGACCCCGTCCTCGCGGGCCAGCCGCGTCAACATATCCCAAAACCGTCGCCGCCCGATCGGATCGACGCCGGAGGTCGGTTCGTCCAGGAACAACACTCGCGGCTCATGCACCAGGGCGCATCCCAGCGCTAGCCGCTGGCGCACACCCATCGGCAGCCGTCCCGTTCGATCGGCCTCATAGCCCGTCAGTCCCGCCATCCCGATGATCCATTCCATGCGCTGTCGCGCCTGCCGTTGACCGAGCCCGTAGATGCCGGCGAAGAGCCTGATGTTCTCACGCACCGTCAGATCCAGGTAGAGCGAGAAGGCCTGGGACATATAGCCGATCCGCTCCTTGATCGCGCCCCCTGCCCAGCGCATGTCCTCACCTGCGACCCACCCGTCTCCTCCCGTCGGCGGCAGAATGCCGGTCAACATCTTGATGACGGTTGTTTTCCCCGCTCCGTTGGCACCCAGCAACCCGAAGATTTCCCCTTGCTTCACCTCGAAGCTCACGCGATCGACGGCGCGAAAATCCCCGAAGTCCCGAACCAGTTCCCGGGCTTCGACCGCGAGGCCGTTGAACTGAGGTGCCCCGGCGTCGGGTCGCGGTGCCCCTGATCCGGCGTGCGCCTCGCTCCGGTCCTGCCGGTCCCGCCCCTCCCGCAGCAACAACGACACCACGACATCCTCCAATTCCGGATCGTCGGTCTGGGCCCGCTCGACCGGCAGATCGCCGAGGACATTCCGGATCTCGCCGAGGGCGGTAGCGGGGTCTGTCTCAGGGGTAAACACATGGAGCGCGGGCCCCAGCGTTTCCACTTGGGCATAGCGCGTCTTGAGTCGCTCGACTGCGTCGAGTTGCGAGGTGGATTCGAACGTGACGACCAGTCCGGGCACCAGGGCCTGAATGTCCTCCGGGCTGCCCGCGGTCAACACCCGGCCATGGGACATGAACGACAGCCGGTGAAACCGGACCGCTTCGTCCATATAGGCGGTTGAGACCAGCGCCGTCATGCCCTTGGCATGCTGCCAATCGGAGAGAATTGCCCAGAAGTCACGCCGCGAGACGGGGTCCACGCCCGTGGTCGGCTCGTCCAGGATGGCCAGCTCCGGCTCATGAATCAACGTGCAGATCAATGCCAGCTTCTGCTTCATGCCGCCCGAGAGATTCTTCATCGGCCGGTCGCGGAACCGTTCCAGACGCGTCATTGCGAGCAGCCTGGACTTGCGCTCCCGAAGCTGCGCATCGGGAACCAGACGCAGTTGCGCGAAGAAGTCGATGTTCTCCTCGACGGAAAGCTCCGGGTAAAGATTGAGCCCCAGCCCCTGCGGCAGAAACCCGATCCGCTGCTTCACTCGCTCCGCAGCCCGCTCCGAATCAACCCGCACCCCGAACACTTCCACAGTCCCGCCCTCATAGGAGAGCACGCCGGCGATGGCCTTCAGCAGGCTGCTCTTGCCCGCTCCATCGGGTCCGATAAGACCGTACATCTCCCCTCTGTTGACGATGAGATCCAGACCATCGACCGCGATGTGCTTCTTGTAGCGCTTGACGAAACCCGTGACGCGAACAACCGGCGCGATGTGTGACGGGTGATCGGGGATCGGCGGAGTCGGACTTTCTCTGTTGCCTTCGGTCATCATTCATGACCCATCACGCGTCGCCAGGCACGCATCACGCCAGTCAGAGACGCGGTTTCATCCACGCCGCATCCTCGCGCCAGCGGATCACGGCATCCGCCGGCAAACCCGGCGTGAGTCGATGATCCGGATTATCGTTGAGGTAGAGCCTGACGGCATAGATGAGTTTCACCCGCTCATCCGGCGTCTGAACTTCCTTGGGGGTGAATTCGGCCTTGGACGCAATGTAACGAACGGTCGCCTCGAACGGCTGATCGGGAAAAGCGTCCGTATAGATCCGCGCGGGCAGGTCGAGACGGACCTTTCCGATCTGGACTTCCGGCACATACACCTGCAGATACAACCGGCCCAGATCGACCAGTTCGAGCAGCGGCGCCCCGGCCGCCACCACTTCACCGACATCGACCATGCGGGTTGTGATCGTGCCGTCGGTCGGAGCCACGATGGTGAGATCCCGCAGGATGCTCGCCGCCTCCGCCTGTGCCGCCTCTACCTGGTCCCGCTGCCGCTCCAGCGCCGCGACCTCCGCTTCCTTGGACCTGATCCGTTTCCACCCCAGCTCCGCCTGCGACAGTTCCTTCCCCGCCTGGTCCAAGGTGGCTTTCGCGAGCACGATCTCACTGGCGGCGACTTTCCAGCGGGCCTCGGCCTGATCCAGCTGCTGCTGCGACACCGCCTGGTCCCGAATCAACGACCGGAGGCGGTCGACATCCCGGCGCGCTTCATACTCCACCGCTCTGGCTTTCTGAACCGCGGCTCGCGCGCTATCGACCTTCGCGGAAGCGGCTTCGATCCCGAGCGGCACATCAAGATTCAACACCGCCAGCGACGTATGCGCGGCCTCGACCTGCGCGCCCAGAGATTCGACAAGCCGGTCCGCCTGGTCCAGCTTCGCTTTTGTCTGCGCATCGTCCAACCGGATCAGCACATCGCCCCTGGACACCCTGGCACCTTCGCGCGCCAGCAGATCGACGATCCGTCCGGGAAACTTGCTGGCGACGGTGACATGATCGCCCTCAATGCGGCCGTTCGCCTGGATCAGCCCCTCAGGCAGTCGGTCGGACCCGAGGAACCGAACCAGAAAGTAGGCCGCCAGTCCCAGGAGCACAGCACCGAGCGCAATAGCCGGATATGTCCGAGTGATTTTCATGAGCGGGAGCCATCCATGGTCATGAGGCAGGATATGAAACCGGCCAACGCGCCTTCCATTCGCCGTCGAGCGGCGGCTATGACCAAGATCGGCCTGAACTGTAGCACAAGGCGGCGTGGAGAATCGCGTTCCCTACGTCCGTTCCTGCGGCAGAGCATCCGCAGATCGGGTCCGACGCCCTATCACGTGATAGTACAACACCGGAATGATGACCAGCGTCAGCAGCGTGGCGGCACTCACGCCAAACAGTAACGACACGGCCAGCCCCTGGAAGATGGGATCGAGAATGATAACGAAGGCACCCACCATCAAGGCGGCGGCGGTCAAGAGGATCGGCCTGGTCCGGATCGCGCCGGCCCTGATGACGGCCTCCGCCAGAGATGCGCCGCTTTGCTCCTGTAGCTGAATGAAATCCACCAGAAGGATCGAGTTCCTGACAATGATGCCCGCGAGCGCAATGAAGCCGATCATGGAGGTCGCCGTGAAATAGGAACCGGTGAGCCAATGGCCGGGCAGAATGCCGATCAGGGTGAGCGGAATCGGAGCCATGATGATCACCGGCGTGAGGAACGATTGAAACTGCCCGACGATCAGCAGGTAGATAAGCAGCATCGCCACGGCAAAGGCGATCCCCATGTCCCGAAACGTCTCATAGGTAATCTGCCATTCCCCGTCCCACTTCATCGTGAGTTTCTCTTCCGACCAGGGTTGCACCGCATAATATTGCTCAATCTGGTAGCCCTCGGCCGGGCGGTATTCCTCCAGCTTCTTTCCGACTCCCAGGACACCATAAACCGGACTCTCGGCCTTCTCCGCGCCGGGCCCACCGACGTCGGCGACGACATAGACCACCGGCTTCTGATTTTTGTGGTAGATCGCGTTGTCCTGAATCCGCTGCTCGACCGTCAGCAATTCGGAGAGCTGCACCATGCCGCCGGTGTTCGCGCGCAAGCCGATTTCACCGATATGCTCAAGCCCGGTCCGCTCCGCCAACGGGAGCCGCAACACAATCTGCACGGGGCTCTTCTCCTGGGGAATATGCACCAGTCCGATCTTCGTGCCTTCTAAGGCCATGCGCAAGGTGTTCACGATGTCTTCGGAGGGTATCCCGGCCAGCGCCGCCTTGGCCCGGTCGACCGTGAAGAGGTATTTCACCTGATCGGCTTCGACGTAGTCGTCCACGTCGACCACCCCCGGCGTCGACTCAAACAAAGCCCGAATCTCCCGCGCGGCGGCCATCTGGCGTGTGTAATCCGGTCCGTACACCTCCCCGACCAGCACCGACTGCACCGGAGGTCCCGGCGGCACCTCGACGGTTTTCACATTGGCCCCGTACTGCCTGGCGATCTCCTGGACTTGCGGGCGCATCCGCTGCGCGATTTCGTGACTCTGCGCGGCACGCTCGCTCTTCGCCACCAGGTTGACTTGAATGTCGGCCTCGTGGGGCTGTGCTCTCAGATAATAATGACGCACCAATCCGTTGAAGTTGAACGGCGAGGCCGTGCCGACATAGGCCTGATAATCCCGCACCTCCGGAACGGTCCTCACGTAGCGGCCGAGCGCCTGCGTGACTCGCGCCGTTTCTTCCAACGTCGTGCCTTCCGGCATGTCCACGACCAGCTGTAATTCGCTTTTGTTGTCGAACGGCATCATCTTCACCACGACATGCCGGGTGTAGAACAACAGACAAGACCCGGCCAGCAACAGCGCCACGACTCCCAGGAAGCCATAGGCCAGAATCGGATGAGCCAGCAGCGGCGACAGCACCCGCCGGTACAGACGAGCCGTCAGCCCCTGCTCGTCGGCCTCATGATCCATTCCCGCCACTTTCACGCCGGGCCGATAACAGGTCTGGCAGAACCAGGGGATCACGACGAAGGCGACCAGCAGCGAGAAGAACATGGCGATCGACGCGTTTACGGGAATCGGGCGCATGTAGGGCCCCATCAATCCGGAGACGAACGCCATCGGCAGCAGCGCCGCGATGACCGTAAACGTTGCCAGAATCGTGGGATTCCCGACTTCATCCACCGCGTAGATCGAGGCTTCCTGATGGGGTTTCAAACGAAGCGTCAGATGACGGTAGGTATTCTCGACGACCACGATGGCATCGTCCACGAGAATGCCGATGGAAAAAATGAGCGCAAACAGCGTCACGCGGTTGATCGTGTAGCCGATCAGCATCGAGGTGAAGAGCGTCAAGGCGAGCGTGAGCGGAATCGCCAGAGACACGACAATGGCCGGGCGCGGTCCGAGCGCAATGCCGAGAAAGACGACGACCGCCACCACCGCAATCAACAGGTGCCACAGCAATTCGTTGGCCTTTTCCTGCGCCGTCTCGCCGTAATCGCGCGTCACAGTGACACGCACGTCCGCCGGAATCGTGAGTCCCTTCATCCCCTCGACTTTGCGAATGACCTCGCTCGCGACCGTGACCGCATTCGTCCCGCCCTGTTTGGCGATGGCCACCGTGACGGCAGGCTCCTCGTCCGTGAAGCGTCCCTCGTGAAGTGTCTCTCGCACGCCTTCCTGCGCTTCACGCTTCACGAGCGACGAGCGACCGGCCGAGAGGCCCTCGCCGAACCAGACATACTGCGACAATTCGGCAGGCCCATCCGTGACCTCGGCAACCTGGCGCAGATAGACCGGCCGCTGCTCGTTGACGCCGACGACTAATGATTCAAGATCTTCACGAGACCGGATGAATCGGCCCGTCTCGACCAGAAAACTCTGATTGCGGGTATCGAATCGGCCCGTGGGCAACGCCCGGTTTTCCCCGCGGATGACGCCGGCCACCTGCAATGGCGTCAGGCCGTAGGCCTTCAACCGCGTGGGATCGATTTGCACCCGGAGTTCTCGCACCTGACCGCCGACAATAAACCCGGCGGAGGTTCCTGCAACTTTCTTGATCTCCTCCAACACCTGTTCAGCCAATCGATGCAGTTCAAATTCGCCGTACCGTTGACTCGAGAGCGTCACCGTCACGATCGGTACATCGTTGATGTCCTTCGGCTTCACCAGGAAGGGCTCTGCTCCCGGCGGCAACAGGTCCTGATTCGACATCAGCTTGTCGTAGAGATCGACCAGGCTCTGTTCCATCGGCTGGCCGACATAGAACCGCACGATGATCAGGGCACCGCCGGGCCGTGAAATGGAATAGACGTACTCCACGCCCTTGATCTCTGACAGCTTCCGCTCGAACGGCTTGGTCAATTGTTCTTCGACGACTTTGGCCGATGCGCCGGGAAAGGGCAGCCAGACGTCAGCCATCGGCACAACGATTTGGGGTTCTTCTTCACGGGGAGTGACGATGATCGCAAACAAGCCGAGCAGCAACGCGCCCACCATAATCAGCGGCGTCAGCTTGCTCCCGATGAACAGAGCGGCGATGCGACCACTGAGCCCTGGGCGATACTGGTCCATGATGTCGAGGGATTAAGGGATTGTTGGGGACGCGATTGGGTTGACGATCTGCACCATGGCACCGTCGATTCCTCTGGCGCCGTCAAGCAGCACCCGTTCACCCACATTCACACCGGAGAGAATCTCTACCTGATTGTCGAACCGGCGCCCGGGTTTGATCCACCGGAGTCGGCCGATCTGATCGGAGCCCACCACGAATACGCTCGTCATCTCCCCTCGCTCGACAACGGCAGAAGAGGGCACCAGGATTGTCTTGGTCATCCCCTTGTCCAACTGCAACCGGCCGAACATGCCGCTCTTCAGGCCGGGGGTCATCGGCAAATCCACCTTGACCATGAAGGTATGGGTTTGAGGGTCCCCCGCAGGAAGGATTTGACTCACCACCCCATGCAACGGGGCAGCCCCGAGCGCATCGATGAGGATCGGAATTTTGTCCCCGAGAGACACGGCCTTCAGATCCCCTTCGGCCACCGTCGCCTCCAGGCGGAGTTGCCGGGGATCTTCCATCTCAAGCAGAGGCTGACCGGGCGACGCCAGCTCACCTGCTTCAACTTTTTTCCCGGTGATGACGCCGTCGAACGGCGCCTTCACCTCGGTATAGCTGAGTTGGGCCAGGACGGCTTTCCAACTCGCCCCGGCCACCTTGAATGCCCTGGTGGCATTTTCCACTTCCTGCTTTGACACGGCATCATCGGCCAAGAGCGCCTTCATGCGAGTGAGTTGCGCCTGCGCATTCTCGACTTCCGCCGTGGCACGCGCCAGGTCGGCTTGGACGTCCCGGTTATCCAGCTGAATCAAGGTCTGTCCCTTTGACACTCGCGTCCCCTCTCTGACCAACAGGGTATCGATCGTGCCCTGGATACGGCTGGACAGCGTGGCTTGGAAGATGGCTTTGACCTGACCCGTCACCTCGACACGAATAGGCACCTGGACCGTGGCGATCTCCACGACCGCCGCCTGAATCGTCGCCTGCGGAGCAGCCGACCCGACGGTCGTCACCGGCTCTTCCTTCGATCCGCATCCGAACGACACCAACAACAGCAGGCCAATGAGCAGTCGATTCACGCATCATCTCCCATAAGGTCACCGTTCTACTCCTGCACGCCCAGCTTCCGTAACAGGGCCATCATCGGACACCAGCCGGTAAAGGCAGACTGGATCAAGTTCGCCGCGACAAACGCCGCGAAGTAATTCCAGTATGGATGAACCGTCGCGCCGAGTATAACGGCAAGCAATACGAAGACACCGGCAATCAACCGCAACATATCATTGAGTTTCATGGGGCCCTCCTTTTGTCCTACTCATGTGAGGCAGGGCCGGGATAAAGGATTCGCGCGACCCGTCACGGAACTTTCTTCAGGCTCAACATGTAGCTGGTCAGATCAGCTAACTGCTGATCGTTCAATGGGAACTTCGGCATGAAGGAGCCCGCCGATACGGATTGCGGGTCTTTGAAATGCTTCACATGCCATTCACGGTCCGGCCTGGTGTCGCCGACGAAGGACAGATCCGGCGCCACCGCCCCTCCCTCTCCATGAATCCGATGGCAGCCCGCACAGCCAAACTCGGCATAGAGCGCCTTCCCGCGCACCACGGCCGGATCAGCCCGGGGTACCGCGTACAGGTTCTTGATCGAGAGCCCTAACAGCGACAGCACCACGACGAGAAACACAACCCCTGCCCCCAGCGCCACGGGCCGCCTGATGGGGTTGCGGGCCGGATTCCGGTCAATAAACGGCCAGAACAGCATGATGCCGATCACCAGGACCGGCAGAATCCAGGTTGCCAACGGCTCAAACGGACCATGCACGTACTTGAGCAGTTCGTAATAGAACAGGAAATACCATTCAGGCACCGGGACGAAGCTGGTGTCGGAAGGGTCGGCCTTGTCCGTCAACGGGAACGGAATCGCCAGCGCCGCGGCCGCCACGACCGCAAACACGCCGAAGATCACGACGGCATCCATATAGACCTGGCGCGGATGGAAGGTCTCGCTGTCCAAGGACGCCCGCGCGTCGGTCCATGGCCCGGCCGGTCCGACGCGGCGGAGAATAAAAAGATGCAACCCGATCAGCAGGAGAAGCAGGCTCGGAAGGAAGAGCACGTGCATCGCAAAGAACCGGGACAGGGTCAGGGCTCCGAGCGTCTCACCGCCCCGCAGCACCCGCATCATGAAGTCGCCGATGACCGGCACCGTCCCCACCATGTTGATCCCGATCTGCGTGGCCCAATAAGCGGTCTGATCCCAGGGCAGGAGATACCCGGTAAAGGCGAACACCATCACAAGCAGAAACAACACGACTCCGGCCATCCACATCGCTTCGCGCGGCGGTTTGTAGGCCCCGTAGAGAAAGGTTTGCAGCATATGCAGCCCGATCGCCACCACCATGGCCGACGCGCCCCAATGATGAAGACCCCGGACAAAGGCCCCGAACAGGACCTCCGTCTCGATGAAGCGGAGACTGTCATAGGCATGATCGGGGGTCGGCGCATAATAGAGGGCGAGGAACATGCCCGTGATCGCCTGCATCAGAAACAGAAACAGCGTGACCGAACCGAACACGTAGATCCAACTGGCGCCGCCGGGAATGGGCTCATCCAGGAGCGTCCGTTCAACGGATTTGAGATTGAGCCGGCTGTCCAGCCATTTATAGATTCGTGATGCCACTCGTCCCTCGTGAAGCGTGAAGCGTCATAGGTCTGCCGTCCCGCGAGATACAGGCGACGAGATACGCTTCCCCCCTCGTCACAGTTCCACCACCTGCGCCGTGCCGGATTTGAATTCCTTAAAGACCACGAGGAGGCGACCGTTCTCAATCTTGGAGGGCAACAGATCCAGCGGCCGGGGCGCGGGGCCGGACAACACCTGCCCGTCGATATCGAACACGCTGCCGTGACAGGGACATTTGAAGGTCTTCTCCCCGGTCTCCCAGCGATACCCGCAGCCGAGATGGGTGCACATGGGAGAAAACACCTTGATCTGTCCGTCCGGTCGCTTCACCGCCCAGATCGCCTTGTGCGACCGGCTTTCCAAATAGCCGTCCTGAATCGTGGTGATATGGTCGAGTTGTCTGGGTTCGCCGGGCGGGATGTCGCCGACACTGCCGACATCCACCCACGGCCGGACACGCCGTTTCAGGGCAGGCGAAATCACATAGCCGAAGAGCGGAATCGCGAGCCCCAACCCGATCAGACCCGCCAGGCCGCCCGTGACCCATTGGAAAAACCTACGTCGTGAACCGACCGGCGTCGAGAGTCCGGACTCGCCCTCCGGCGTCGGGCTGCCGTCGGACGTCATACCTTCCGCTCCAGCTTGTCGATTCCCATGGCTTTCAGAATCGCTTTTTCGAAGAACGGCTCGCTCACGCCCTTCTTCATTTTCATCAGGAAATACTTTTCAAGCGCGATCTTGGCCAGATGCACCCATTTGCCCTTCTTGGCCCAGGTGACGTTGCGCGGCGCCATTTGCGGCAGCGCGACAAAGGCCATCCCCGTATCGCCCATGTCGGCGAGGCAGATGGCATTCCAGGTCGCCGTGTCTTTCTTGGCGTTGTTCTCGATATCCGCGTGGATATTGTGCACCGCGGCCGACACCATGGACTCGATCATGTAGCCGGTCTTCGGAGCGCCAGTCGGAACCGGCGTCTGCTCCACGGGCGGGATCGCCACGCAGACACCCACCGCATAGATATTCCGATACTTCGGATTCATCTGGTAAGCATCGATGTTCACGAATCCTTTGGGATTGCAGAGTCCCGCCGTCCCGGCGACTGCGTCCACTCCCGCAAACGGCGGAATGATCATCGAATAGCGGAAGGGCACTTCCTGCCCGTCGTCCAGGAGCATCTTCCCCGGCTGCACTTCCTTGATCGAGATATTCGAGATGGGCTTGATGGAATGTTCCGCGAATTCATCTTCCATGAGCCGCCGCGACTTGCCCACGCCGGCCAGCCCCATGTGGCCGATGTAGGGCTCCGGCGTCACAAAATAGATCGGGACTTTCTTGCGGAGCTTCTTCTTGCGCAAATCCGCGTCGATGATGAACGCCATCTCATACGCGGGGCCGAAACAGGAGGCTCCTTGCGCCGCCCCGATCACGACCGGACCGGGATCTTTCAGAAAGCTCTGATAGGCGCCCCAGGCCTGTTCCGCGTGATCGACGTTGCAGACCGACTGGGTATACCCGCTTGGACCGAGGCCCGGCACCGCGCCGAAATTCAGCTTGGGGCCTGTGGCAACGATCAGATAGTCGTACGGCACCTCGCCCTTCGCCGTGACCACCCGGTTCTGCTCCGGCTCGATCCGGTCTGCCGTCGCATGGACGAACTCGATCCCTTTCTTCTCCAATACAGGCCCCAGCGCGAAGCTGATGTCCTTCCGCTTGCGCCAGCCCACCGCCACCCAGGGATTCGACGGCACGAAGTGGAACGACTCCACGTTCGAAATCACCGTGACCTTGTGTTTCTTGTCCAGCAGGGCCCGCGCCTCGTAGGCGGCGGGCAATCCCCCGATCGACGCGCCGATGATCACAATACGAGCCATAGCTCCCTCCTTTTCTGCAAGCAGTCAGCCATCAGCGTTCAGCACGTGTAGACGAGCCCATCATCATAACGACGGATGCGTTTTCACAGGGGAACTGGATGCAAGACCGTCCGGGTTTTATCATGCCTGACCGTTCCTGTCTCGGATGTCACTCTCATGCTGCGGACTGCACGCTGACGACTGACGGCTACTTGTCCGCTCCGAATCGATACAGGTCATGGCACGTCGTGCAGCGGGCCGTCATACTTGAAAGCCGCCGGAGGATTTGCTGCGGAGTCTCTTGTTGCACGATGGCATCCGCCAGCGCATCCATGTCCCGATGAATCGACATCCCCATCTGCTTGAAGGGGAGCGGCAGCTTGGCCATGATCGCCGGATTGACATCCGCCGCCATGCCCATTCCTGCCGCACGGGCCGCAGCTTCCATCGACTTCAGATCAGGCTGCGGATCCCCCAGGCCCCTGACAACTCCGTCCACCGCCTTCAAGAGTTGCCGCATCTCTTCCAGGACCTGATCGCGTTCAACCGGCGCCAGGGCGATCTCCATTCGACCGTCAGCTCCAGGCCTCGTCACCCCCTTCACAAACAGCCACGCTCCGGCGGCGATCGTGACGACCCACAGCATCACAGCGATCATGCACAGACTTCGTTTCATCTCGCTCCTTTGGGCGACGATCCTTATTACCGTGGGGCCATGACTCCTGCACCATATTCGTATACAAGACTGCCTCCGTAGTAACTGGCCACGAGCAGCACGGCGACCCCGGTAAGCCCGAGAGCCACTGAGACGACAGGGCGCTCCTGAACCCAATCGAGCCACACAGCCATGCGCCATCCCAACAGGCCCGCAAAGACCCAGAAGGTGGCAAACCCCAACGATTCATGAAGCTCGAGCACCTGCTTGGGCACCCCGCTGTGCTCCACCGCTTCCTCTGCCATCGCACCGCTCGCCACCGACACAAGCGCGCCGGCCAATCCCAATACCAGGGTGTACAGACTCGCAATCCGGCACTCATCCCGACGCCATCGTTGCCCCAGGAGGTCCAGGAACACCGTAGCCGACAATAGTGCGATCGGGAAATGAACCAACATCGGATGAATGGGATGAACCATCGATCTCCTTTTCTGTGACCTTCCTCAGCAAGCTGTGCAAGTGAGGAACCGCGGTGCATATAGACCAGCCAACACACACTCCTCCATATTTTCAATGAGTTGTGATGTCACGGCATACCTTCCTGCTCGTGAAGAGTGGAGCATTGCTACAGAGAACGAAAGAGCACTGTCGCAGAAAGCGACAGGCGACGAGCCGGAGCGGAGGAATCAGTAGGATAGAGATTCACCAGGGGGAAGAGGGCCCTGCCGGCCTTGGGACCCGCGTTCCAAGGCCGGCGACACAACTACCATACCTTCTTACCTTCTGACGGCGATCCCGTGGGTATCCGCCGTCTCCTTGCCGTCTTTCATGTTGCTGATGGCCGCCTGGCCCTTATAATGGCCAACCTTGCCGTCTGCATCGACATGAATCACGCCGACGCCCGGGATCGTGCCCTTGGCGTTCTGCGCGGTCTTGTCGTTGCCGGTGAGCGGGTTAGGCCCACGCAGCCCGACAAACACATACCGGCCATCCGGAGCCACGTCCATCAGATCGGGAGCAGGATCTCGATTCGCCTCGGTCGTGAGATCGATTGCGCTGACGCTCAAGTTGCTGAGCGAATCGATGATTTCGATATTGTTGCCGGCCCGATCGGCGCTCCACACGTAGCGGCCAACCCCAACCATGCCATGCGAATCAGCAAACTTCTCGTCCCGCTGTGAGATGAGCTTGGCCGAAATCGAGTTGGGCAGACCCGAAAGATTGAGGGCGTACACGTCGTAGGACAGGGGCGCCACCGGCCAGCCTCCGCCGGAATTGATATACATGGTGTCGCCGACCTGAACCCCGCCGCAACCGGCCGGATGGATCTGATTATTGTCGAGCATCGCCACCGCCTTCATCGGCGTGGTCGTCACATCCATCACCACCAGCCCCCCGCCGCGCAACGTCACGAACGCGTACCGGCTCGAGGCTTCGGTAATCGGACAGATGGGAGAGGTATCGGGACGCTCCGCGCCTTCGAACGCCGCCAGGCTCACCACATCTTTCTCGGGATCGAAACTGAACTTATGCGCCCTGTAATCCGTCCAGATCCGGATAAACTTTTTTTCGGCGATGTTCGCGGCAATGGCCATCTTCTGATCCGGCGTCGGCCAGGCCGCATGGACGTTCTTGCCCATCGACAGACAGGCTTCCGGCTTTTTCGTCACGGCGTCCATGAACAGCACATGTCCGCTGAGAAAGGACAGAATGACATGATCCTGGTCATTGTTGAAAAAGAGCATGTGCGGACGACGGACCGGTTTTTTCGTCGCCTCCTCGCAGAACTTGCCGATGTCCCCCGCCAAGTCGATCGTGACGGCAGGCTTGGCCGAGGCTGGAGTCGCCGCAAGCTGAGCCCCGTCATAAATGTGCAGATACCCCCCGCTCTCCTTCCCTGTATCGGACTGATCGGTCAGCCAGACTTCGTAGGCTGAGGCAACATTCGCCTGGCCCATCATCGTACCCGTCAGTACCCACACAGCCAGGCCACAAGCCTGGACTGCACGGGCCACCCGTGCGCGCGTATCTTGATGACGCCTCATGGTCGACCTCCTTCAGTCAGTGATGTGCGAGCAAGAGGGATCTCCTGCTCGTGATGCGTGTCCGGTTTGGCCTTCTAGAGTAGAGGGATTTGCGGAAGAGATCAATCGACTGCGCGCGGGGGGCGACCGCCGGCTGTATGGCGACCGTCCTACAGACGAGCGAGCATCACCGCCACGAAGAGGACTGCGAGCGAGAGTAACAGGGCTACACGCGGCAACCAGGTGGCGGCCGTCAGCATGGTGCGATCGGAGGCGCGCCGCTGATCGGAGGGAATCGACAGGATCGTCCGCACACGCGGACCCAGCACCAGATCATGCGCAAGCGTCATGAGCAGCAGCACGCCCACCAGCGAGAGTTTGATGGCCAGAACAGAGGGCCATCGATGAGGCTCAACGAGCGGCCATCCATGCGAGACCACCAGCAGGGAACCGGTCAAGACGAGGATTGCGACAACGCTCCATACTACAAGGCGGAATCGCATGGCCGCAGCCCGGAACAGCACACCGGCGTCCGGCTTGGATGCCAGGGCCCGGTAGGCCGGCGCCAGGACCAGGGAGAGAAACAACATTCCTCCGATCCACGTGACCGCGGCGATGAGATGAACCCAGACGAGAACAAGTGGCGTCATACAGCAGACGTCACACTACGATTTATGCACATGGGGATGCAACAAGACCGGCTGAGGAGGCCCAGGGGGGAGAACGGCCCACTTCAACTGCGGGCACCAGCCGATCTCCCCGGAACCCGCAACCGCCTCAATCGGCTGGCCTCGCATTGATCCATCGCCGTCCGGCAACATCTGGATACAGGGGGTACAAAGGAACTGGCACGGAACCGGGCAACTGCGGGCTTCGCAGCCGACCAGCGTATGGAAGAGCGCGGCCTTTTCCTCGCAATGGCGAACCGGATCGGGGGCCAGCAAGCTTTCCCGGTAGCACTCCAGGCGCTGCCACAACTTCGTCAAATTGGAAATCGGACGCGCGTTGACACTGGCCCAGGCGCCGGGAACGCGGACGGATTCGCCGATCAACTGCAGCGCCAGATCGATCCCCTTCGGCAGATCGGGAAACGTGGCGATACAGACCCGGTCCCCGCCCGCCCGTTCCACCATAAACGCGGGGGCGCGCTGAGCGAGACTCAGCGCGCCGGAATCGTCATCCGTCATCCGCTGGGGAATATGCACAACCAGATTCATCTCATGCATTCCGAGGCCCCTGCGCGCGGCGTGAGCATAGCGAGCGACCGATCGTCTCTTGTCATTTGCACTGAATCCGACTCGCCGGCCTGCGACATCAGCCTGGTTAGGAATGCCTACGTCGCGTTCCTCGCGTGCTATTCGCTCACCATCGAGACTTTTGTCCCTGCATCGCCCTGCGCATCGCGCGCGCAGCGGAACCCCATCCAGTTGATCTTCGTATTGGGATCGGTGCCATTTCGCATCGCCGCGCGCATGGTGGTGGTGCTATCCATCCAGCCGCCGCCGCGAAACGCCTTTTGCGTGCCTTTTTCCGGACCTTTGGGATTCCGGTCCGGGGCCGTCTTGTAGTAGTCCTGGTCATACCAATCGGCTACCCATTCGGAGACATTGCCCATCATCTGATAGGTGCCATAGGGACTCACCGCATTGTCGTACTTGTCCACCGAGATCAGCGGCGGATACAGCAGGAGCCGTTCTGGACGATCGCGCACAGGACCCGATATCCCCGTGCGACCGAAGTTCGCGCGGGTCAGCCCGGCGGATTCCTTCCCCCAGGGATTGATGCGGCCATCCTCGCCGCGCGCGGCCTTTTCCCATTCGGCTTCCGTCGGCAAACGCTGTCCCGCCCACTTGCAGTAGGCATCCGCGTCGTACCAGGACACATGCATGATGGGGTGGTGCGTCATCGTGTCCTGGAAGTTGCCGCCGTCATAGCGCCAGTCGATCTGCGGATTCCGGCCGGTCGCGAGAATGAATTTCAGATACTGCAAATTGGTCACTTCATACTTATTGATCTCGAACGCATCCAAGTAGACCCGTCGCTGGGGCAGCTCGGAGCGATAGGCCACCCTATCGGTCTTCTTGTCGCTCCCCATGATGAACTCTCCGGCCGGCACCAGGACCATGTCATCCTTGGCCTTGATCGTCGCCACCCGCTTCTCCGCGAGTTGCTTGCCTTCCGGGGTCCACTCCACCACGATGTCCTGCACGTCGAGCCCCCAGGCCATACGGGCCATGATAAGCAGCGCGGCGAGCACCAAGACCGCGTTGATACCCCACTCCCACTTTCTGAACTGCTCCGCTTCCTTCCGTTCCATTTCTCGGCCTCCTCGTTGGTAACAGGCTAGCGGCTCGAGGCCAGAGGCACGGGGTGTGTCATATCCCCCCTCTCGCCACTCGCCTCCGGCCACTTGCCTACATCCGATTTCGCACAGCGAAATCCCGTCAAATAGCTCCGTCTCGTTGGCTCGCCCCCGTTGCGCCCGGCCGACCGCGCGACTTCCGGATCTTCATTCCAGGATCCGCCGCGAAACACTTTCAAGTCTCCCGTCTCCGGGCCTTTCGGGTTGTCGTTGAATCCCTTCCGGTAATACTCCGGATCGAACCAATCGGACACCCATTCGCTCACGTTCCCCGCCATCTGATAGACACCGTAAGGGCTGGCCCCTTTGTCGTAGCGATTGATGTTGGCCAGCGGGGGATACTTCGCGCCCCGCTTCGAACCGGGATGCGCGATATTGCTCTTGATCCAACCGGCCGGCTCATCCCCCCAGGGAAACATCCGGCCGTCTTCGCCCCGCGCGGATTTTTCCCATTCCGCTTCCGTAGGCAATCGCTTGCCCGCCCAGCGGCAATAGGCATCCGCCTCCTGCCAGCTCACGTTGATCACCGGATGCAAGGCCATTTTTTCCGGGAATGGTTTGGCTCGCCAGAACTGCGGCCAGTCCATGCCGGTAGCGAGAACGAAGCGCAGATATTCCACATTCGAAACCTCGTACCGGTCAATCTCGAAGGCGTCCAGGTAGACCGGATGTTGGGGAAACTCTTGCGGACCCGCCGCCCGGTCCTTCTGCGGATC
Organism: Nitrospira sp. NS4; assembly: GCF_049546785.1. Lineage (NCBI taxonomy): Bacteria > Pseudomonadati > Nitrospirota > Nitrospiria > Nitrospirales > Nitrospiraceae > Nitrospira > Nitrospira sp. NS4. The sequence goes on from NZ_JBMWAN010000008.1 coordinate 63,294, forward strand.
ACTGCCCATGAGAAACTTTCCGGCAGGCACCGTCACCATGCCGCCCGGCACCTCGACCATGGCCATCCGCTCGACGTCATCCAGCGGGGTCCATAAGGGAGGCTGCGCGGAGGATTCGTGATTGGCCAGCGCAGCGCTCGGGCACGCGGCCAGAGGCACGAGGCACGAGGCCAGCGCAACCAGCATCACCCATACCCGCGACTCATTGAATCCGCCCCATCGCCTCATACCGATCCCCTTGCCTCTCGCCCCATCTCCGGCAAGCCGGTTTTACTTCAGCCTGTAGAAACAAGATGGGGGAGCTGCATGAAACAGGCAGCCCCCCCACCAGGTGTTACACCATATCCGCTCCGCTTACTTCATGGCGGTCGGAATGGCCTTCACTTCGGGCTGCGCATCCGCCTGCTTGGCGCCCATACCGGCTGCGCCGAGCGGCTGGATCCGTGAATCGCCGGCTGGCAAGACACGGAGGTAGCCCCACTGTCCGGACTGCGTGTAGGGCAGCCGTGCGTTGGACCAGACGAAGTCCCCCACCTGACGATACGGGCCGCCCGCACCGCCACGGATGAACACGTCCAGCACTTCCGATCCGGCGTACTCCACCACGCTGATTTGGTCAGCACCCGGCATGTACGGCTCGATCGGCCACTCGTGGCCTTCGACACCGAACATCCCGTTCTGCTCGCTGTTCGCACCGAGGACATGGATGCGAATGGCGTCACCGGCATGCGCCTCGATCAGAGGCGTGACGGGATCCTCGGGCTTATCCACCACGCAGGGCTGGAAGATTTTCCCGAGCGAGCAGCCTTGCTCTTCGCGGAACTTGTACGGTTCGGCACGGTAGTTCACCGACGTCAAACCGGCCACGTTCTGCACGTAGGGCATGAACGCGGTTCCGATGATGTTGTCCTCATCCTGGAAGAAGAGGGCCACATCACGATAGTTCCGCATGCCCACGTTTTCCGGCAAGCTGGCGTCCACAATGACGTCCGCCCGCCAGGTGTTCTTCTGCGACACATCCGCACCGGTCACCGGATCGCGATACTGCGATCCCTTCGGGCCGACGATGATGGCGCCATACAACCCGTTGCGCGGATTGACGACGATGTTGCCACCATCCCACACCAGCGACGTCGTCTCCTTATTGGCAGGATGCGCGTAGTAGGTGTAGCTCCGGCCTTCGCCCGGTCCCACGGTCTGATCGCCGCCGTTGTTGCCGACGTTCAGGCCCTGGCTGTCCCTCGGATCGAACGCCAAGCCCGGCGCAAAGAACGACGCCCGGCTGGCCTTCATCTTGTTCTTCAGATTGACCTTGATGCAGTCACCAAGGTTGACGCGCAGCGTCAGCGGATTCGGAGTCACACCGCTGGCCACCGTCGTCGCTTCCTCTTCCAGCGCGAAGATCTTGCCTTCCGGCATGGTCATTTCGATCTTCCGCTCGAAGTCCACCTCGATCGCATCCGGCGCCTTCGGATTGAGCTTCATCGGGCGATCCAACGCCACGACGTTGAAGCTCTTCACCGGGGCATCAGCCGGACAGACTGAGCTGGGGGTTGCGGGAATCCCGAGGGGATTGGTCCCCCTGGGAAGCGGCTTCAGATCCGCCACTTCCTTATCGAGCACGCGCACGATGCCCCATCCACCTTCGGCGAAGTGTGACGTTCTGCCGTTGAAGTGGATGTAGTCACCGGGCATACCCTGGAATCCGCCCGCCTTGGTCACGAGGTCATACCGCTCGGCGATCCCGACGTGAATCGAGTTCTTCCGGTTGGCATCCGCCGCATACCGTTCCGTGAGGAAGGTGTGGCCGGCGATCGTCCAGACGTGCGATTCGTTCATCAGCTGGTGCAACAGGCGGAACACCATGGTGTCGCCCGTGTACGCCCGCAGGAGCGGTGTACCCGGATCCCCGTGGATCGCGCTGCTGAACAGCTTCGACGTATCCGGATTGTTCGAGAGGCGCTGCGCAAACGGAGCCGCGCGGAAGTTGAAGCCGCTGCCGGTCGTATGCGTGCCGCCGTTGATGTACTTGTTCGGTGCGTTCATGATCTTATCGGGCATCTGGAACGACACCGTCTTGCCCGCTTCCAACGCCACTTCGATCGGCTGTCCCGGAGGATTGCCGGCTTCGATGACGTTGACCGTGTGCGGCACCGTGTCGTGGATGGAGACCATCAACTCACGGAAGCTGCCGCTCACACCGGCACCGATCGGCTCGTTGCTATGGATGTCCGCGATCGGACCGCTCCACACAAGCTTGCCGTTCTTCGGATCATGATAGGTGGACCCGAACGGCTCCACGATCGTCACGCCGAACCCGCCATGCGGCCAGGTCGTCGCGCCGAACGCGTGGTCATGCCAGAACACGGTCCCCATATCCACGTCCACCCACCACCGATAGCGCACAAACTCCGGCGAGACCAGGTCGTTCGCCGGATGGTTGTTCTTCAGCGGCTTGAAGAACGTGATGGAATCGCCCTTGATCTCCTTGATGCGGGCGACTTCGGAGCAGCTCTTATCCCGCGGCAATGACGCCGTCGGATCGTTGCCCTTCTCCAAGCAATCCATGCCCACCATCACTTCGGTGTTCACATGCAACGGCGTCGCACCGGGAGCCATCTGAATCTTGATGGACCTGGCTCCGGCTTTGGCCCCGCCGACGATCTTGGCGACCATCGGGGCAGGCAACCCGTGCTTCGTCTTCTTGCCCCACATGGTGAAGGGGCGCACGGACATCTCATACTCCATCCCGGAGATCACACCGTCCGAGTTCCCTGTATCGAACTGGAAGAAGTGGGGATGGATGTTGATCTTGGACGACTGGAAATTCGTGTAGTCGTCGTCGTCCCACTCGCTGGTGAGAACCAAGTCCACGCAGTCATACACGTTGGCGCGAATGACCGCCGGAAGCTTGAGATCATCGTTGGCTCTGGTCAACCGCTCTTCTTCATGGAGCAGGTAGATCAGACCATCCTTGTCCACCATGGCCGGCTCTTTGCCCTGCTTCTTGGCAAGAGTGATCGGCATGCGGACAAAGTGAATGTTGTAGAACTTCTGATTGGCATTCACCGGGCAGAGACTCCAACGTCCCTGCTCGCCCGGCTTGGCCGGCTCGGAAGTCCGCTCGCCATTCTCATCCTGGTGGATCGGCTCCAACCAGGGCGCGCCACTGTGGTTCGCGGAGAACGGCACACGCTTGCCGAAGTGCGGCTTGAACAGCGGCCAGGCCATCTTTCCCGTGGTCGGATCGAACAGAATTGCCGGTCTGGTGCTGTCATCCCACTTGGCCGCCCACGGATACTTGGGGTTCTGTGCGGTGCTTTCCCGTTCGCCGACCGCCACATTCCCGTTCCACTTCCAGTCCCACACCGTCGCGTCATAGGCCATGATCTGGCCCTTTTCGTCTTCGGTATGGCCCGGCTTACCCTGCGCCGGCACGAACATTTCGACCCAATCCTTGATGTTCACGATCACCGGATCGGATTTCCAGTTCGTCTTCTGGCTCTTATCGACAATCTTGAAGGTCTTGCCGAACCAATCGACGGTCGAACCGATCAATTTGTCCGACGAGACACCCTGCCTCATGCGGCCCTGACGATCCGGCAACTCACGCATATCCGGCATCGTGTCGGTATGCGCATTGCCAACCTGCAGCGTATTGTAGAACCGGCCGTACCCCCACATGCCCGCGACATAGTGGTGCGCCACGTGGCAGTGATAGAGGAATTCGCCGGCCAGGTGCTGACAGCCACCGCCGCCGCACTCCGGTTCCAGGTCGAGGGATTCGGACGGACCGACCACTTCCACGTCCACCCGATCAGACTTGGTGCGAACGACCGGGTACTTCACCGGACCGTCCTGCCCCTTATACCAATGCTCTTCCTGATCGGAACGCGGGCTGCGCTGCCAACGGATGGTTCCGCTATGGGGATGGTGGGAGTGGAACACTTCCGATCCACCGTGCACCAACCGCCACTTGACCGGATCACCCAGGTAGCCACGAGCCACCGTGGTGGGAGGGTCGCCGAAGGTGTAGGCGCTATAGGCCAACGACTCGTCCTCGAACCCGAAGTATTCATGCTGCAAATGCATCTGATCGATGCCGAACGGCTCGCTGCGATAGTTGATCGCGCGGCCACCCGGACGATAGGCATCCGTCAACGGATCGCGCTGCGGCAAGAAGTCACCCTTCTTGTTCAGCGGCCGGAACGCTTCGTCGCCGATCTCGTGATAGAACAACACGAACTCGCGGAAGTCCGGTCCCGACCCGTTGTCGATCATGACCTGCCATCCGCCCTTCGTCTCGGGCGCGGCGCCCGTGCCGAGGGGATCGAGGTACTTGGAGCCCTTCGGTTCGACGATGAACGCGCCGAACAGGCCCAAGACCGTCAATTCGCGGTCATTACTCCATGAATGGAACTGCCGCACGCCTTCCTGCATGGTCGGATGGATATACCATTCGAACTCCTGCGTCTTGCCCGGCGAAACGACCGTGTCCGGGTTCGTCGTCGTCGCGGGCTTCCCGGTGGCGCTCACGATCATGCTGGAGGCCTGGATGACCAAGCTGCCATCTTCCGCCTCCATCTGGTTGCGCAGCGTCATCTTGACGCAATCGCCCTGGTTGGCGCGAAGGACCAGGGGCTGAATCGCATCGCCCTGGTTGCCGGTCGTCACCGCGCCCGGATCGAATCCATCCTTTTCACGAGCGGCCTTGTTCTTGGCCTCCTCGGCGCGAACCTTGTCGATTTCATCCGTGTGGACGTACATGTATCCGGGATAGAAATCGAGCCACCGGTTCAAACTGATCTCGATGTTGATCATCGAGACATCGAACTTCTTGACCGGGGCATTGGCCGGACACTTGCCGCCGGACGACACCACCGGCTCGCCCTTGCCCGAGTCCGTCATGAGCAGGAAGCTGCTGCCGTCCTGGCCCATGTACTGGTGCATCATCGATGTGTTGTTGAAGGCGCCGGAGGTCGGGGACGCCTGCGCGTCTTTCTGCGCCTGCTGCTCCAGCTTCTCCATCAACCGATGATGCTGCATCTCCATCTTCTCTGCGTTGCCGGCACGACCCTCGATGGCGTTTTCCACCACCGTCTGCCCCTTCAGTTGCTGGGTCCACCCCGGCATGGCGACGGGAGTCGCGTGTCCCTGATGGGACCCCTCTCCCGTTTCTGCCGCAAACAGCCACGGTGTCGCCACCAGACTGCCTGCCAGCAGCACGCTTTGAAGCATCAGCGCCGCATGTGTGCGCCTCCGCTTGCGTGTAGGTTGGAATAGAAAAGACCTCATATTACGGCCTCCCCGGTTAAGCCCGCCACGATCGGCGGCTGGTTAAAAAACCCCTGTCTATACCCACTGCTGTTCCGCGTTCCACCAACATTTGTAAGGAACCGGCCTCCGCATCTTCCGGCCTTCTTTCAGGAGGGAAAGAGCTGGTGAAGGTTTCCCTCTTGCGAAGGAGAGGGTCATTCGGAGGCCGGTCCAAAATCACCCAGACCTTCACCAGCGACCCCTTTCTAGCGCAAACCTTGTGCCCAACCTGAGGTAACTCAATGAAAAATGAGATTCTTCAATGCTGGAGCGACGTCGGTGATTCTTGACGGGGGACTCCTGCTGGTGCCGGAAGAGATACAATTCCACCCGCCTGGACAGGTCCGACACAGACCAATAGTCACTCTAAGTATTTTCAACATGTTGCACTGTCCATTAGTTTGGACAGCACCGGAAGTCCATTTGGGGAGAATCGGGACTACCGGGGAGTTACTGTAACTCATAGTCACGTAGTTTATTGTAGAGGCTGGCCCGGCTGATCTTGAGGAGTTTGGCCGCCCTCAGCCGGTTGCCGCCGGTCTTCTTCAGGGCATCAACAATCCTGGCTCGCTCGGTCTGACTCACCGCATCACGAACAACGGTGCGCAAGCCCTCGTCTTTTGTCGTCGAGCCGAGCGCCACAATGTCTTTGCAGGTCAGATCGGAACCGGTAGTGGTCACCACAGCCCGTTCGATGTAGTGCTGCAGCTCGCGGACATTCCCCTGCCATGCCGCCCCGCTCAGCGCATGCATCACCTCCGGAGAGACCGTCCTGAGCGGCTGCCGGTGACGCTTGCAGGATGCAGCCACAAAGTGCTCCACCAGCAACGGAATATCCTCCCGGCGTTCGCGAAGCGGGGGAAGATAGAGCGGCAACACGGCCAGCCGATAATACAAATCCTGCCGGAACGACTTGGCCTTCACGAGTTCGACAAGATCCTTGTTTGTCGCCGAGACGATCCGGACGTCGATTTTAATCGGCTGGTTGCCGCCCACCCGCTTGACTTCGCCCTCCTGCAACACCCGCAACAGCTTGGCCTGAAACGCCGGCGTGGTGTCGGCAATCTCGTCCAGAAAGATCGTGCCCCCGTCCGCCTCTTCGAACAACCCTCGCTTGGTCGCCGTGGCGCCGGTAAAGGCCCCCTTCATATGACCGAAGAGTTCGCTTTCCAGCAGCGTTTCAGGAAGGGATCCGCAATCGACCACGACAAACGGCTTCTTCCGCCGGTAGCTCAGCCGATGCAGCGTCTTCGCCACCAGTTCTTTGCCGGTCCCGCTTTCGCCTTGAATCAAGACCGTGGCCGGACTATCCGCGACCAACGCAATCGTGTCGAACAGTTGCTGCATGACGGGGCTCCGCCCGAGCAGCTCCCCGAGCGACTCCCGCACTCCCGACGGCGAGGGATCCTCGAGAACGGCATCGGCGGAGACGCGACTGCCGAGCGCCTGATGTTTGAACAGCACCAGCATGGACTCCACAACCCCCTGACTGGACACCAGCGGGAAGGCCTGGTGCATCCCGCAGGCAGCCCCCTCCACGCCGCTGCCGCAGGCCACCGACTGCACCTCGGGCGCTTCAAACACCTTGCTCGCCGGGCAGGCCTCGCACGGGTCCGTCCGATGGGCAAACGCCTCGTAACACTTCGCCGAATGCCCGACGGACTCTTCCATCGATGAACCCGGCCACCCGGCTTCGTTCGCATACACGACGTTGAAGTCGCGATCCATCACGGCAACCCGGTCCGTCATACCGCTCGCCAACTGTTTAATTGCTTCCAGCCGCGCAGCCAGGATGGGATCCTCAAAAAATCCCTGTGCGCGCTGTTTAGATTGAGATCCGGCCATCTCCACACCTTTTGGAACGGCACAACCGTCGCACCGTTGGATTAGATGGGGCCTTTCCCGGTAACCGGTTTGCCCCCCGCCTGCTAGCCTCCCGCCGCTTGTCTCTCCCCGCTCAACTCAGGACTCAACAATCGCTTAATCGTCGCCTTCAGCTCTTTGACGTGCACGGGCTTGTCGAAGTACACCGTCGCGCCCGAGGCCAGCACGTCGGCTCTTAATTTAGCGTCTCCGAAAGCGGTCATCAGGACGAGGGGACAATGAGGCACGCTTCGCCGTAACCGGCTCACGTATTCGACTCCCCCCCCCGGCATCTTCAGATCCGACAGGATCAAATCCGGCGGCGAGTCCCGCACCACGCGCAACGCCTCGTCACCGTCGCGCGCCTCCTTCAGCTGATACCCTTCCCCCCACAGTTCATCTCGCAACAAACTCCGCATCTCGGAATCGTCTTCGACTATAAGTACCATGGGCATTACTCCTGGCTGGCTCACTGTTGTTCCCCTCTTCGGTCAGGACCGGCATATGCGGAACCTTCGCAAGCGATGTGCCACCGCCACGCGGTATTTCCATCAAGAAATCACCTGAATTCGCGTGGGCTTCTGAGCTGGGATCAAAAAGAACGCAGTAAGGGATTTTTTTGTTGGTGAGAAAAGGGTCAACTGGTACAGGTCCACCTGTCGCGTTGCGCCACAGCTACAAGGCTGACGAGTGGGGACTGACTTCATCGGTGATCGGCAGTGAGAGGGTCACGGTCGTCCCTTGGCCGATCTCACTGGCCACATGAATAGACCCTCCGTGCTCTTCAAGGATCCCCTTCACGACCGTCAGCCCCAACCCGGTCCCTTTGCCGAACTCTTTGGTCGTGAAAAACGGCTCGAAAATCTTGTTCATCACATCCGGGGGAATCCCGTGCCCTGTGTCCCTGAGCGTCAGCAGGACAGCAGCGGGCTGCGCCTCCACGGTCAACCGCAGCACCCCTCCATCCGGCATGGCGTGAATGGCATTCATGAGGAGATTGATGAATACCTGGCTCATCTGATCCCGGTCGGCATACACCAGGGGACAGGCCTCGCTCAGCGCCAGCTCCACGTTGATCCGGCTCTTGACTAACCGCTCCTCGAACATCTCCAGATTGGCTTGAACCGTCTGACGAAGATCCAGCGGGGCCCGCTCGATCGGACTGCGCCTGGCAAACGCGAGCAACTGGTTCATCACCCGCGTAATCCGCTCCACCTGGCTGACGATCGTCTGCAGCCCCTTCTTGGTTCCCTCCTCCTTGGTGCGCTCCATCAGATATTCCGCCCGTCCCAGAATCACGTTCATCGGCGTCCCGATCTCGTGCGCCATGCCGGACGCGAGCGTCCCCAACTCGGCCAGCCGTTCCGCGCGACGCAACTGCGCTTCCAGCCGCTTGCGCTCCGTGATATCCACAACCGAGGCGAGAACACAGCGGCCGTGGCCGGTGTCGATCGGGGTCAGGCCGACTTCAACCGGAAACTCCGTGCCGTCCCGGCGCAGCCCGAACAGTTCCTTCCCACCCCCCATCGATCGGGCTTTCATGTGCGCGTGAAACTCTGTGCGCTGTGCAGGATGAGCGGCCCGGCGGTCCGGCGGCAGCAGCACCTCCACCGACTGCCCGATCAACTCGTCCGGTTGATACCCGAACAGATTCAGCACACAGGCATTGGCCATGACGATCGTCCCGGCCTTGTTGACCAGCAGCATCCCGTTCGGGGCCGCATCGACGATCAGGCGAAACTGGCCTTCATCCTTGAGCGCGTCCGGATTCACTCCTGGCTTTTCCCTTCCATATCGGCCAGTTTCCGGTAGAGGGTCTTCCGGTCGATTCCCAATGCATGGGCGGCCTGGTACTTATTCCCCCCGGTCTTCTCCAGAATCTTCTTGATGTACTCGTTTTCGATCTCATGGAGCGACAGCGTTTTCTCGGCGGCTTCGTCCAGCACACGCCGGTCGCCCCGCGCGCCCTGCACTCCCGTCGGCAGATCGTCCGGCGAAATGGTTTCTCCCCGGCTCAGCGTGACCGCCCGCTCGATCACGTTTTCCAACTCCCGCACATTGCCGGGCCAGTCATAGTCCATCAACATCGCCAGCGCCGACTCGCTCACGCCCTTCACATGCTTGCCCCGGGCCTCGGCGCATTTCTTCAAGAACGCCTCCACTAAAATGGGAATGTCCTCCCGCCGCTCACGCAGCGGGGGGAGCTTCAATTCGATCACATTGAGCCGGTAGTACAGATCGTCGCGAAACCGTTTCATCTTCACCTCTTCGGCCAGGTGGAGATTGGTGGCCGCGATGATGCGCACATCGACCGCCACCGGCTTATTCGCGCCGACCCGGCGAATTTCCTTCTCCTGAATCGCCCGCAGCAACTTGGCCTGCAGCATCAACGGCAATTCACTGATCTCATCAAGAAAGAGCGTGCCCTTCTGCGCCTCTTCGAACAAGCCCCGCTTGTCCGCCTTGGCGTCGGTAAACGCGCCCCGCATGTGGCCGAAAAGTTCGCTTTCCAGCAATTGCTCGGGAATCGCGGCGCAATTCACCGGAACAAACGGGGCATCCTTCCGGTCGCTGTTATAATGGATGGCCTTGGCGACCAGTTCCTTCCCCGTTCCGCTCTCGCCGGTGATCAGGACGTTGGTCGGTCCGTCGGCCACACGACGAATCAAATCGAACACTCCCTGAATCGCCTTGCTCTTCCCCAGAATGTGATGAAAGCTGTATTCCTTGTGGACTTCCTTCCGCAGGCGGCTGACTTCCCGTCGAAGCGCCGATTCGCGCACCGCACGCTCGACGACCCGGATGATTTCTTCCGTCTTCACCGGTTTCGTAAGATAGTCGCTGGCGCCCTGCTTCATGGCGTCTACCGCCGTCTCCACCGAACCGAACGCCGTCATCAGGATGACGCCCATATCGGGGTAGAGCCGTTTGATTTCGTTCAACAGTTCCGTCCCGAGCATGCCCTTCATGCGCAGATCGGTCAGGACGACCGCAAAGTATTGCTCCGCCAATAATTTGAGCGCCTCCTGCCCGCTGCCGGCCGTCGTGATTTGATGCCCGCGCTCTTTCAGCACATCGGACACCAGCTCCCGCATCTCCGCGTCATCATCTACAACCAGCACCGCGCCCCGTTCTTCAATCATTGGCAATCCCTTCCCCGGCGCTCTCACAGAGTTACAACTAACCCGCCATCATAGCCGATGACAAGCCTCATCTGTAGCAATATTCCCCAGCCACAAGCTGCTGCTGGCGACAAATGCGACAGAATTCCCCTGATTTTCATCTTTTCACAAGCTCTTGGGAGCCTTGTGCAAACCTGGCGCCAGGTCCTGCCCCCCAACAGGGAAAATAGATGCCCACGCTCACCAACACCAACACATCAAGGCCATGGTGACCGACCTTCCGGCGGATGCGGCCAAGGTCCACCAACGGCGTTTCAAAAATCCGCCCCAGGCACAACGTGAAGAGTGAGCCCTGGGAATCCCGGCGGTACTGCATCCGGAACCCTTCACCTGTCACGATTCACATCTCGCGAATCAAAGACCGAACCGGGCCGGCTCACAGTTCACGCCGGCGCCGCAGACCGGTCCACTCCATTGTTGTCGAGCAGCCTGCGTGGTAGCATCGCAATAGGACATCGGGCGCGAGACAAGCGGAGACTTCCATGTTCCCTCGGCAGACCACGGCATCCCTTCTTTGGCTGGCCGCCATCGCCGCGATCCCCGTAGCAGGGTACGGCGCCGATGCGCCGTCCGAGCGCATCGAGATCGCCGGCGACTACCGCTATGCGGCCCACGAGTCCGAGCCGGTCGACGAGGCCAAAGCCCTCGCCTGCAAGGAAGCCTGGCGATTGGCCGTGGTGAACTCCCCCCTGTACCGCGAACAGACCGCCTCCGTCATCGACTCCGCGCTCCTCCGCGACCTGGCCTACACCCTGGCGACCCAACACGTCCAGGACGGGCAGACCGTCGAGCAGCTCGAACGGGGACGCACCGTCTCCTGTCGCGTGCAAGGCTTTCTCCCCGTCGAAGAAAGCACGCGCATCATCAAGACAGCGCTGGCCGGCGGCCCCCCGTCCGCCGAATGGCTCGACCAGAATCGCGTGCTGCGCATCGTGAGCATCCGGGAGGATAAAAGCGGCACCATCGTCGTTCAATATGAAGCCCTGACACGATTGGATTGGATCGGCACCCACTACCAGGGCGGGTTGAGAGAATCCGCCGACATCATGGTGGACTTCTACGACGACCAGGGCATCCTGCTTCGGACCGACCGGTACCCGGCCAGACGGACATCGGCCGGGGACGACATCCTCAACCCGGGATCAGTGGCCATGCTCAAAATCGCCAAGCCTATGGCCGCCAAGACCTATCGCGTGTGGCTGGTGAAGTAGGCGGGCGCGCACGTTCACACGACTTTTCCGCAGCAGAAGCATAGATGCCTCCTTATGGCAGTCGGAGCCGCTCGTGAACCGAGTTCCCCTCCGTCAGCCAACTGCGCGTAGGCAAGAATACGGAGCGACTCGGACTAGTTTAATGCGTTCAAAGTGCCGGTAGCTCGGGCGAGGTTGACCCGCGCGGCATTGAGCTGAAAGAGGGCTGCCACGGCGTTTTCCCTGGCGCGCGAGACAGCCGTCAGCGCGTTGGTCATTTCAAACTGGCTGGCGGTCGTAATGACGGCATAGCGCTCACGAGCCAACTCCAACTCCCTGGTAGCCGACTGCAACCCGGCTTGGGCAATCGCCACTTGCTCCTTGGCCGATCCCAAAGCCGCCACAGCATCGTGGACTTCCATTTTGACTTGGTTGAGCACCGACCGCATCCGGAACGATTCCTGGCGCAACTGACTCCGGGCCTCGGCAATCCGTCCCTCCCGTTGCGCCCCGTCGAAGATGGGGATTTGCAGCACAAGGGCCATGTTGTAGGTGTCGACCGTGCTGTTCCACCGGTTGCCGATCAGCCCGTAGTCTCCCTGTGCCACCAGCGACGGCAATCGCTCGCCGGTGATCGAGGAGTACGTCAGTTCTGAAACGCGCATGCGGGTGTACTGCGCCATCACTTCCGGTCGATTGGTCAGGGCGGCTTCGACGGCAGCCTGAGGCTGAGGGGTGTCTTGCACCTCCAGCTGAAAGTCATCGGTGAGGGTGACGGGGATCTCGAAGGTGAACCCCAGGAGATTGATCAACCCCAGCTTAGCCCGCTCGGCATCATACCGGGCCGAGGCCCCCGCCTGCCGTTCATCGGCCAGCTGCCCCTCGAGCCGGGCGAGATCGAGGCCGGTCGCTACACCGCCCCGCTGGCGCTGTCTCACCATGGCCAGCAGCTCCGTCATGACCTGCTGAGTGGCCTCGCGCATCTTGACCATCGTCAGGGCCTTAACTCCCTCCATGTAGAGTAGGGCCACACTGGCCATGGTATCGAATTTCCTGATATCGGACTCAAACTCAGTGACATGCATCGTTTCGCGGGAAGCGCGCCACCGCTGAATCAGGCTGACACTCAGCAGATTTTGGGAGGCGGTCAGGCGGGTGTCGAAAATGCTGAAGGGATCGGTCCGTACCGGAGACAGCCCATAGGTGCCCAGGAACTGGGTCTGCCTGGACTGACGCACGTTGCCGGCAATATTGGGCAGCATCGCGCCCAGCTGGGTGAGGACCTGCCCGCGCGCGGCCTCGATCCGCTCCCGATAGAGCAAGACGTCGGGGTTGTTATCCACCGCGGCATCCAACGCCCCGCGCAAAGACAACGGCAACGGAGCCGGAGCCGCCGACTTTGCCCCTGTCGCAGGTGCGTCCGCAGCCGCACTCACCGCCGGAGTCAGGAGTCCACAGAGTCCCAATACCAGCCAGCAACTGATCTCGCCTATCGCGCGTCTCACCACATCCTACCGTTCCCTCAGGCTTTCCTTCGCCGACTTCAGCAACGGACTCAGCAGATATTCGATGATGCGCCGCTGGCCCGTCTTGATCTCCACCGTGACGGCCATTCCGGGAGACAGCTTGACCTGCTTCCCCTCCACCTGGATGGTCGCCCGCTCCATGCTCACGCGCGTGGGATAGACCAGACCGACTTTCTCGATCGGCGCCGCATCGTCCGACACGCTGAGCACCGTACCGGGAATTGTGCCGTAGAGTGTGAAGATGAACGTCTCGACCTTGATTTCGACCGGCTGCCCTTCCTTCACAAACCCCACGTCTTTGTTCTCGACCTGAGCCACGACCTCCACCGGATGATCTTGAGGCACCACGGTGAGCAGTTGCTGCGCGGGCGTGACAATGCCGCCGACCGTATGGACGGCAAGTTGCTGCACCACGCCATCGATCGGAGACACCAATCGCTGGAGATCGGCCTTCTGCCCCGCCTTCGTCACGTCTTGAACCAACGAGGCCGCTTTCGTCTCCAGAGTCGATAGCTCGACCTGCCTGGCCTGCTGAAACTCCGAAACCAACGCCCGATAGTTCTTTTCCGCTTCGGCCAGCGCCGCCAAATCCTGTAGGAGCCGATTCCTCTGCCCGGCCAGCTCCTGTGTCTTGTCGATCCGTTGCTCCTCCGCCTGCATGTAATCCATTTTGGTCACCGCGTCGTGCTCGAGCAGTTTCTTGTAGGCTTCCGCCCGCTCGGCCTCCATCGGCACCGTGGTTTCCAATCGCCGGAGATTCTCTTTCGTCTGATCCCGCGCCGCTCTCCTTTGATCGATCAGATGTTGCGCCGCAGCCACACGGGCCTGGAACTCGGACAGTTGATCGCGCAGCAACTGCTGCTGCAGCAGGACATACTGGGGATCGCTGTCCGGCGGGGCCTCGAATGTCGCTGCCCCGGCGATCAGCGCGCGCAAGCGGGCGGCTTCCACCTTCGCAGCCCGGTACTCATTGGAAGCCCGGTCATGATCGGCCCGGTTCTGCGTCGGATCGAGATCGATCAACACCTCGCCTTTGCTGACCACTTGCCCATCCTGGACATGAATCGCGGCGATCACGCCGGCCTCATAGGGCTGGATCACCTTTGAATAGCCGCTCGGAATGATCTTGCCCTGGGCCGTCGCCACGATATCGATCCACCCGAACGTCGCCCACGTGACACCGGCGGTGAAGGCGGCCAGAATCGTCCAGAGCACCGCCCGGCCGATCGGAGAGGGCGGGGCCTGTTGGATTTCCAATACAGCCGGAAGAAATTCCGTGGCGCGCCCGCCGGAGACTGTGCCGACTTGCGCACCATGCTCAGCCTGCCAAGCCGCCCGCCAGACCGACCAATATCGAGAGAGCAATCCGGATCCCATACCAGACCTTCCTACGACGCCTTCGGCGCCGCGACCGGGCGGCCGTCCTGATGGTGGTATAACCGCGCGTACGCGCCGTTCGCGCGGACCAGTTCATCATGTGTTCCCTGCTCCAGAATCTCCCCTTTCTCCACAACATAGATGCGATGTGCCGGACGCACGGTGCTGAGCCGATGTGCAATGATGAACACCGTCCGCCCTTTGCAGATATGCGCCATGTTCCGCTGAATAATGGCTTCCGATTCATAATCCAGGGCGCTCGTCGCTTCATCGAAGATGAGAATGCGTGGATTCGCCACTAGCGCCCTGGCAATGGCGATCCGTTGCCGCTGCCCACCGGACAGCGAGCAGCCGTGCTCGCCGACGATCGTGTCATAGCCTTCCGGCAATTCGAGGATGAAGTCATGGGCCCCGGCCAGTTTAGCCGCCTGCATCACCTGCTCCATCGCCAATCCGGGATCCGTCAGGGCGATGTTGTCGCGGACAGATTGGTTGAAGAGAAAGTTTTCTTGCAGCACCACCCCGACTTGCCGGCGCAACCAGGCCGGATCAACCTGCGCCAGATCCACTCCATCGACGAGAATTCGGCCGCGCTCAAGCACATACAGCCGTTGCAGCAGCTTCGCAATCGTGCTCTTGCCGGACCCCGACCGGCCGACAATCCCGATGACCTGTCCCGGAGCGACCGCAAAGGACAGCTTCCGCAGGATCTCCGCCCCGTCGGGGCGATAGCGGAACGTCACATCCTCAAACACCACCTGCCCGGCTACTTGCGGCAAGGTGGTGCGATTCGGGTTATAGGAGGGCTCCGGCTGCGTGTTCAGCACATCCCCCAATCGCTGCACCGACACACCGACCTGCTGAAACTCCTGCCACAGATTGACCATCCGCAGCAGCGGGCCTGTGACCTGCGCCGAAAGCATATTGAAGGCAATGAGTTGACCGATGCTGAGATCGCCGTCGATCACCCGGTAGGCGCCGACCCACAAGACGGCAACCGTCGTGACCTTCTGAATACATGCCGCCGTCTGACCGGCCACAGTGATGACACTGGTCGCGCGAAAGCTGGCGCGGACATATCCGGCGAGCTGCTCTTCCCACTTCCGCAACAGGGGCGGCTCCACCGCCATGGCCTTGACCGTTTGAATGCCGCTGATCGCCTCGACCAGGAACGATTGATTCTCCGCGCCGCGATTGAACTTCTCATGCAACCGTGCACGAATGATCGGCGTGATCGCCACAGACAAGACGGCGTAGAGCGGCAGCGAGACCATCACCACGCCCGTCAGCACCGGACTGTAGAACCACATCACAGCAAGAAAGACGACAGTGAACACCACGTCGAGCACCACCGTGACCGCATGGCTCGTGAGGAACTGGCGAATCTGCTCCAGTTCACGCACGCGGGCCACCGTATCGCCGACACGCCGAGCCTCGAAGTACGCGAGCGGCAAGGCCAGAATATGACGGAATAACTGGGCGCCCAGCCCGACGTCGATCCGGTTGGTGGTATGGGAAAAGAGATAAGTCCGGAGTCCACCCAGGACAGCGTCGAACAGCGCCAGCGCGATCATCCCGACCGCCAGCACGTGCAGGGTCGTGAAGCCTTTGTGCACGAGCACCTTGTCGATCACGACCTGGGTAAACAACGGCGTAAGCAGCGCGAACAGCTGCAGGAAGAATGAGGCAAGCAACACCTCACCGAGAAACCTACGATACTTGACGATGGCGGGAATGAACCAGGTGAAGTCGAACTTCAAATCTTGCAGCCGGAGATTCGCACGTTTGGTGAACAACAACAGTTCGCTGGACCAGGCTGACTCGAACTGCTCGCGCGAGAGGACCAGCGGCCGCCCCGCGGCCGGGTCTTGAATCAGCGCCTTGTCTCCGTCAATCTTGGCCAGCACCACATAGCGGCCGTCCCTGCGCTTGGCCATCGCGGGGAACGGCGTCCCCGCCAACTTGCTCCATTGCGTCGTGACTACGCCGGCTTTGAGTCCGAGGTGTTTCGCTGCGCGCAGCAACTCGGCATCAGACAGCGCTTGTCCTGACTGGGCGAATTGATGACGGAGCTGAGCTCCATCGGCAGGCAGATCGTAGAACCGGGCGAGGATCAGGAGGCAGACCAGCCCTGTATCGATGACTTCGGCTGGTGGAAGCGAGGCTGAATCAGAAGGATGAAGAGGAACACTCCCTACATCAGCTGACATGGCGTCATCCTAGGCTACTTACAGTAAAGGACCAAACGTTTTCTTTCATCAATACAGGATGACGTTCCACCCTTTCCTCTCACATCTGCCCCTTCACCTATCACGCCTGACGACTGACATTCCCCCACGCCTCCTCATTGCCAGCTTGCGGCCAAGATGGTTTGCACGTCCTGCGGCTGCTGATCGATGGCTTGATCCCAGGTCAGGCCGGTCTGCTCGGTGAAGGATGCCATCGCTTGAATCAGCTGATCAACTTGCGTGCTGAGCAGCACCTCACCGTTGCCCGCTTGGATCGTTTCCGTGCGGTTTGACGAACTGATGTACCAATTTTGAATGGTCACAGAGTCCGTCGAGCCATGGATCGACAAGCGCAGATCGTTGGCCTGGCGGCTGATCACGAGATCGAGCGGGTTGATGTCCGCAGCGTACAGTAACTTGTCAGAGGATCCGCTGTTGTCCTGCACAAAATCCTGCCCGTCACCTCGACCAAACAGATAGGTATCGGCGCCCAGCCCACCGTTGAGCGTGTCGTTCCCCGCCCCGCCAGTGAGACTGTCGGTGCCGGTCGAGCCGATAATGACGTTGTCGCCAGCGCTCCCAATGACGGTCACAAAACTGCCGATCCCCGACGCATCGAGGTTCTCGAAGCTGATCTGCGCGAGGGCGTCAGGAACGCCCCCGATCGACACCACCTGGTCGGTCGTCGAGGAGAGATCCACCTCTACGATATGGTTCCCCGGGACAATCCCACTGAGGACCAGGGTGTCGCTGTCCGCGCCGGCATCGATGCTATCCCCGTTGCCGGCCGTGA
>NZ_JBMWAN010000002.1:0-826861 GCF_049546785.1 Nitrospira sp. NS4
AACGGGTTCCCGACTTCAATGACCGGCTGCAGCGCGGTCAACGCCAGGACCTTATCCGCCACCGCCACTGCGGCCACGGTGCCCGCGGAGACTTTCAAAAATTGCCGACGTGACAAAAACATGAAGGATCTCCTCCTTGCCAGAATGAATAAAATGGATGAGGCCCCGTCGAATTGCCGGTTCGTGTTGTTTTCACCTCCTTTTCAATCGCCAATGCCGGGGACTTGCGACCTGACATTGGGAACACGGCGCTATCCATAATGGCAATTGCTGTGCCGACTCGCTCAACATGAACTCTTCATGTAAATCATTGGAAGTTCTACGTATTAATAAGTTCATCTTAAGAAGATGAAGAAAAAGCTGGATGATGCAGAATAGACATCGCGACATATCGCGATATCCGTCACGATAATCGCGATATATCGCGACATCTCATTGCAAGATAGCACCAGCCTGATTCCCGAGGATCAGTCAACGCCCCAAGGCCTTCACCCTGCCTGCAAATCTAATCTGTCTCCCCTCACCTACAGACAAGCCACCTACACACCTTGCGGTAACTACCTAGATGTATGATACTGCTGAAGATTTTGAGAATTATCGAGGGGCACACATGTTGCTGATTCAATCACTCACAGTCTTTCGCGGTAATCCTTCAGTCCAGGCATGAAAAACAAGGAGTCTCGTCATGTGGGAAACAAAGAAGCAGAAGAGCACCGGGGACAACGCTGAAAGCTTTACCGTTCTGGGCAAAGACGTCACCTTCAAGGGGATCGTCCATTTTAAGGGCACCGTCCAACTCGACAGTTGCTTCGAGGGGGAGGTTCACGCCAAAGGGGTCCTGGTCGTCGGTGAAAACGCAGTCATCCGGGGAACCGTCTCAGTCGGCACGCTCATCAGCAGCGGAAAGATTCAGGGCACAGTGACTGCCTCCAACAAGGTGCAACTCCTCAAATCCGCCGTGCAAATCGGAGACGTGCACACACCGGTATTCTTGATGGAAGAAGGCGCCTATTTCAGAGGATTTACAGAAATGGGACCCCATCCTTCAGTCAATGAGTCCTCGCAGACCATCGACGCGCTGACGGGCCAGGCCCTGTGGGACGACACACAAAGCCTCCGCCTGCCGGAAGGCGAGTCCGGCAACAAACAGTTGTCGTACGATCAGGTGCAGGACGCACTGATCAATCGATCCGTGCCTCATTGATCCTCCCATCGCGGGGTGATGCGCGGAGGCGACCCGTGAAGGGAAGGCCTCTTGAAGACCCGGTCGCGGGCTGAAGGACGCGGCGAGAGGCGGCGTCATAAAAAGACTCCCGGGACCTTTTGCCTATGAGCGAACATCAACGGAGCCATCCACGGTCAAGGCTCGGGAGTCCCCGCGAGCGGTTGAGCGGGTCGAAGCAGGTGCGGGGATAGAGAAGGTGGCCGGGTGGGCAATCGTGCAGTCGCGCTCGTACCGCTCAGAGAAGCGTGGCTTCGCTCTTCCCCCACTCAGCACTCAGGACCCAGCACTTCTTGGGAGCACTCGGCACTTCCACGCCCCCTGCCAGCGACGATCAAGAACACACTCCCGGAACATTTTCCTTGTTCCAAAGTCACCGTGAATCAGACTCCCCGTAGCGGGTCTCCAGCTCCGTCCACGGCATCATTCCCAGGATCAGTACCCTCCGCGCCATCGATCGCCTGTGAGTTATCAAATAAACCGCCTTCTGAGGACCATTACTGTTAGGATGACGCCGGCATGAAGTCAGCCTATGACCTCGATAGAAAGGAACTGCTCGTGAATACAACAAAGCTCATGGCATCTTGCATCGTGCTGTCTCTGATCGGGGCTCCGGCCGTATCCTTCGCAAAGGCGCGGGGCGGATCCGGCGGAGGCTATTCCAGCGGGTCACGAAGCAGCAGCGCCTCCGGCAGCATCGGCAGCCGGGGCTCACGGACGTATGATCAGAACGGCGCCCAGCCGATTCAGCAATCGACCACCCCGAAGCCGGCCACGGCCGCTCCGCAATCAGCGGCAGCCGGCCCGGCCCCCGCAGCCCAACCGACGCCCGCCTCGCAGCCTTCGTTTCTGCAGCGCAATCCCCTCCTGGCCGGGATCGCCGGCGGCCTCGCCGGTTCATGGATCGGCCACATGCTCTTCGGAGCGACGGAGAGCAGCGCAAAGACGAACGAAGCCGGTGAAGCAGTCGGCCAGGCAGCCGGCCCCTCGAGCTCCAGCGGACTGCTCCTCTTCCTCATGCTCCTGGGAGCCGGAGCGGCCTATTACTTCCTGAAAGTTCGACGATCACCCGCCCCGGATTTTTCCGGAATCACAAGGAGCAGCGCCGTCGCCGGCAGCCTCCTGGCAGACTCCTCCGCCACCGCCCTCCGGCCCGCGACGACCGATCTCGACATCACCACCGCCGACAAGGCGGCCTTTCAGCAACTCCTGACTGACATTCAGACCGCCTGGAGCGGCCAGGACCTCGCCACATTGCGGCGATGCGTCACGCCGGAAATGCTCGCCTACTTCAGCGCCGCCCTGGCCGAGAACGCCAGCCAGGAGATCGAGAACCACGTCGAAGATGTGGTGCTCGGACGGGCGGATGTCCGCGAAGCCTGGACCGAAGGCGCGACCCAGTACGCCACGGTGGGACTCCACTGGAGCGCCCGCGACTATACCGTCTCGATAATGAAGCAGCGGGGAGAGCCCGGCTATCTCATCGAAGGCAACGACGAGAAGCCGGCCGAATCGAGCGAAGTCTGGACCTTCATGCGATTCCAGGACGGAAAGTGGCTCCTGTCGGCGATCCAACAGTAACCGGAAACGGGAAACAGCAAGGTCGGCGGATCAGCCGCCGACCTTGAGCCGAATCAGCGGGGCGCAGGCGACAGAACAATCCCGAAGATCAGTGTGGTCACGTTTCATTGACTACAGCCGGCTGAGATGGATGGTGGAGGCTCAAGAGTAGGACCGGCAGCAATGGCGTCTGACATCTGTCGTTCCCGCCCGGCAATCGCCCGCGCCCCTCAAGACTAACGCCCCCCAACGGCGTTCTGGCTTTCCTCATTCATCGCCTTCTCCTCATCATGTGTGGCGGGTTTCACAGGGGACTGTTGTTTGCCCGTCTCCTGCTTCGCGGCGGAAGAAGGGCCGGAGGCCGCGCAGCCGGTCAAGGCGAGCACAAGCATGGAGAGCACGAACGCCGTCACGATGGGCATGGGACCTCCTTGATCCTGACAACCTTGTCGTACCGAATGGGAGCCCCGCGCAGACAGTTCAGGCCGAATGGGTTGCCAGGGTGGACTTGAGTGGCCGCACAATGTCTCAGATTGATCTCCCTCTCGCTGCGGCGAGAAAAGACTCCCGATCCTTTGCACTCCCCTATCCGAGACTCTTGGCCTCGTAGGAAGTCAGGGAACGGCGAGCGACGAAGCACGAACGGGGTTCCACGCGACGAGGGAGGGAAGATCTCGCAGCGTCCAGGCGCTCGAGACCCTCCCGGGCTTGAGCCACGTAATAGCGATAGCGCGGTTGCGGAAAGTGTGTGACGATCATCTGAAACATCTCTCGTGCAAGGGACGGACGTCCCATTCCCTGCGCGACCTGACCGGCCCGAAGAGCACAGGCCGCAGCCATCGCGGCGGGATCCGCCGAGAGGCGGACGGATGGTTCCATGGGCGCCGGCTCCTCACTCTCAGGGGGTATCGGATCCGCGGCGGGGTCCATCACCTCCACGGCCAGGCTCAATCGTTGCGCATCGACACGCATCGCATCAGGGTCTTCGCTCTGGGAGCAGCGGGAATAGATGACCCACAGATCCATAAAGCGGCCGTTGTCGGTGATCGCTGGGGTTAAGGATTGCCTGTTCGTGCCGCATCCGCTGATCGCCATCGGGAGGATCAATATGAGGGTGAGCCACCGGCGATTCCTTTGACGCATCGGACCACGCCTTCCTCGTCCCACTGGGAGACACGAATACCATGTAACGTGGCAATGACACGCAAGACCGATTGGGATCCATGAGAAGCGTGGCTCGATGGAGCGGTGCACACCAGGAAATCAATCGCGCAGGGAGGAAACAGGACGCGCGAGGGATAAGACAGTCAGCGAGCTTCACACCTGACACACTCACACTGGGCGCAATGAGTGCGGCAGTCAAGCAGTATCATGTGAGTGCCAAAAGAAAAGACTCCCGGTGCCTTTTCTTGGATCAACCTTCCAACCCCCAAACTCAGCACTCAAGACTCAGCACTTCCCCTAGGCCCCACAAGCGACCTCAGGAAGGACACCGGGTATCTTTTCTTTCCCGCAGACTACCGGTCATCTTTGATCTGCTCTGCGAGATAGAGCGCGAGGCCAACCCGCTTGATGGTTTCCATCTGCGCTTCAATCCAATCGATATGCGCGTCGACATCCTTTGCCATGCTTTCAAGCAGGTGTCGGGTTGTGAAGTCTGCAACCTTGGTAGAGTACAGCACCCCGTTACTAAGCAACTCCAGCATATCCCGCTCAGCTTTCAGATCAAGCTTTAGTTGCTCGGGAACCGTCTCCCCCAGATGCACGGTAGTCATACGGTGCACCTTGGGGACATTCTCCAAATAGAGAATATGACCAATGAGCGTGTCGGCATCCTTCATCACCCCGATACTGCGCTCCCGGACCTTACGGTGCAGCCGTGCATAACCCCAATGCTCACACAACTTGGCCTGCACAAAATATTGATTGATGGCGACCAGATCAGCGGACAAGATTGTATTCAGGACGTCGATCAGGCCCTCTTTAGCCTTCATTAGTGATTCTCAACCCCCTGTCACAAAAAAAGATTTTGGGACCTGTTGTCCGTTCATGATTCCACCGCTTCCGAGGTTTCCGCTCCGAGATCGTTGGCAATCAGCCGGAATTGTTCCAGCGCCGCTTCCAGGTCGTCGACGATTTCCTGGGCGATGATGTCGGGGTTGGGAAGATTGGCGCTGTCTTCGAGGCTGTCGTCCTTGAGCCAAAAGATCTGGTAAGTCGGCAGGGAGGCCCTTGCTGTATTTCCCGGCCTGAACTTCCACGCCGATGAGCGTCACGCCTTCTTTCTTGGCTTCGATGATGCCGGCTGCTTTGCCGTCAATGTACAGGAGGTAATCCGCAAAGCCATGTCCGCTTGCGAGGGGAACATTTCTGAGGACCACGCCCCTGCCCGCCCCAAGATTGGCGCTCTTGAAATCCTGAACTTTCCAGCCCGCTTGCTCCAGCGCCTGGTCGATGTGCTCCCGCACCTGATCCTCCGGAGTGGCCATGGGCGCCAAGGATACCTTGTTACCGGCGAGAAATCACCCCGCCTTTGAGGGGAATTGTTGAGTTGTAAAGCCCGTTTATCTGGTTGGTTTAGTTCATTTGGTGAGGAGACCGGGATATCAAAGAGACCAGAGATACAGGCAAGGAGCAGGATGAGTAGGCTCGGGGCGCCAATGTCCCCGTTCGAGGGTTACAGTGCCTTCGCTAATTTGCTGCTGTTCGCACCTGGTTGGTCCATGCCCAACTGCCTCCTGATAACCTGCGCGTCGTAGGCTCTTGCTGCCGGTATCCGGATGAGTGGCACGCCAGCCTCCTTGAGCACCCCTTCTACAAACGCGTCCCGGCGTTGAGTCTTCATACGCTCATGTGTGCGGTCATCCAGTTCAATGGCCATCCGTACCGTCCGGGTTCGACGGTCGACCAGGCAGAAATCGACTCGTTTACGATCGATCCGGTTCTTGAAGGCCGCCTCGGCTCCTGCATCGCTGGAGCGCGCCTCGATGAAGGTCCACAAGGGCAGTTGCGGCCACACCAGATACTTCCCATCCACAGCAGTTTCCAGGCTACTGAAAAACCTGGCTTCCGCCTCCGTCAAAACCGGTTTCGCATCCAGCGCAACATTGTCCTGGGTGAAGCTCGTGGCCACGGTTCGCCGGAGCCTGTCTGTCAGATAACGGATGGCCAGGACGGCCAGCACGACAACCACCGCCCATACCAATAGCGATGAAAACCCGGCGGGATCTGAGGCAATCACTTTTGATGGGCTCAACATGGGGTTGCTCCTTCGTTCAGGCTATGAAGAAGATTAGTATTGAGCAATCCTACTGTCTCCACAAAAGTGCTTTTTCGCGGAGGCTGATATCAGAATCGTCTGGTGCGCTGGTCTGTGTGATTTGCCTGATTGGCCGGAGGGGGAAAAGGTTTATCTGGCTTGTTTGGTTATGGGCCGGGATACCAAAGAAGGTACTTCAGGATTTCGCGTGGGTCTGTGAGAAGGGTGCCCGTTGGATTGACGCGAGTATTCCGAGGTGGCCCCGCCTTCGTCAGGAGGGGGGGAGGGGAGGTCGAACTCTGAGAACGGCGGCATGGACCAGTGGGCCAACCACCTGCGCCCCGCTGCCGTCGAGGGCCTCTACCCCACCGTCCCTCCCCTTACAAAGGGGAGGGCGAGAAAAAGGCACCAGCTAGAAGAGGCTGATCAACGGGATGCCTGACCCACTTGATATCCGGAAACGCCCCAAAGAAACCCGGAGACCATCGATGAACCAGACGAACAAGAGAGAGGAGCGACGAGATACGAGGGACGAACGACTGTTCTGGGATCTGAGGGGGCTTTTCTCAGTTCTTGAAGCCGATGCGTGGTGGAATGCGATCGGAATTATTTCCCCACGTCGTTCACGACCCGCCGCATACCGGCCAGTTCCTGTTCCACCTCCTGGAGCCAATGAACCAGGCGGGTCGCGGACTCACGCTCGATGGCCAGGTCTGCTTCAAGGGCATCGGCCCGCGTGGCTTGCGCGCGCAGGGCGCTGAGTTCCTCACGCTGCGTCTGACAGAGAGCCCGCTCGGCCTTCAGGAGCACCTCGAGGTTGTGTATCCGGGCTTCCAGTCGGGTTACCAGCAACTCAGGCGAGGGGGACTCCGGACCGGAGCCGCCGTTGGTCTGATCGAGCAGCCCCAGCCATCTCAGCAGGCCTTTCAGGGAGAGCCCCGCCGAAGCCGGTTGGGATGGAGCGGGCTTGCCGGCCCGGGGCCGCGATGCCACGTCGGGCCTCTTCTGCTGGTTCGTCTCCAGGTCAGGGCCGAAGAGCACGTCCAACGAGTGGTTCAGAAACTCCGGAACCTGACTCATCGCGTGGAGCGGGACCCCGCTGGGGCCGCGGCGGATCTCCCGGTCTCCCGGCCGTAGCACCCCGCTTTCCATCATCATTCTGAAGGCTAGCTGGCTCATTGACGATTCCCTCGCTTCCTGCCGGGCTGGTCGTCGCTGCCCGGCTTATTCCCTGTGTGCCCCACGGTAACTCCGCTCCGGAGATTCGGCAATAACGTGAACGTATGGAACTTAATACCGATGGGGGGGGAAACCCGAGTGAGCAGGCCGAGAAGTTCCCTGTACTCATGTACAGGTGGCATGCGCAGCGAGAGGTCTGTTGACTGCTGGGTGCTGAGTCCTGAGTTGGGGGAATTGGCCCCAGCGGCCATGCGCGGGGTGGGGGATCTCGTAACCTATTGAACGGTGGTGAGCCGGCTGGGACTTGAACCCGGAACCTCGCCTTGAACGGAGAGCAGGGCCTTTTACCCTGCCACAGCCACAGCCCCGATGATCATACCGAGGGCCGCGGCTAAACTGCTCATCACCGCAAGATCGTCCATGTCTCGCGACTGGAGCCCTATCTTCGGCGGCCTCTTCTCCCGGCTCTCATCGGGATGATGCGAACGCGGCGCGCGAACCTCGCGGGAATCTTCCCTCATGGATCGCCAGCGTCCTCTCCACCGTCGCAGCGCCGCAGGCTCAGCCCCCGGTCCGGATAATGGCCAGGTGGACGGCGACGCGGACAAGTCCGGCCTTTCATGAATCGGCTCGGCCTTCTTAATGACACACCTCTGTGTGCGCACCCGGCCTTGCCGCCGGTGCCAGGCCTGCCGGATGCCGCTTGACCATCGCCGCGAGCCGGTTCACCCCATCGGCAAAAGCAAGAAGCTCGTCGCGGTCGAAATGAAGCGTCACCGGACCACAGGTCACATGCAGCCGCCCGCATCCACAGAGCACCAATTTCATCGGCCCATCGGCGCGCAAGCTTTTGTCCATGTCCGTATTCTCCTTTTCATAACGGTGATTGATCGCTGTTCGGTTGTCCTGTGAATGTGACCTAGCCCGGGAGGCTCAAGGCTCCGGCAGCCCTTGAGTCGGCATCGCTGTCGCGTTCATTCGCCGCCGGGCGTGGCGTCACACCGATGGTGCTTCCCAAAACCGTCAAGTCCTGCCAGAAAAAGTCGTGGTTCACCCGCAACCGCAGGATGCCCGTCCGGTCGATGATGAACGTCTGGTATCGCCGGGCCGGCTCCTCGACCGGCACGCCGAACGACCGATGAAGCCGCCCGCAGAGATCCGCCAGGACGGGCGTGACCGGCTTGTCCCGCTCCCCGGCCCACAATCGATGCAAGGGACGCGCGATCGAGGCGACGATCAGGAGGGCCGCGCCGATTTCATGAAACCGGCGCGCCTGACGATCCAGCTTCTCCGCCGGCACCAGCCTGGCATACGGCAGGAAACAGAGCGCCACAACCCTGTTCAGATATCGCCTGCCGCGGAGATAGGTAATGTGGCCCCCGACCAGCGCCGGCCCCTGAAAGTCCAATGCGTACGTCCCGTTTCGCTTCATCACCCTGTCTCCTCTCCCAGCCTGATTCACTGGTACGCCTCCCGGCTCCTCAAACTGTCAGGAGAACCGAATGCCGGCAGGGGGTCGCGGCGGGACCACCCGCAATTGACGCATTTCACCCCGGCCAGAGGTCCGTAATAATCCAGCACCCGCTCGACGACCAGGAGCCCGCCGCACTTCTGACATGATCGCTTCATCGTTCGTCCTTTCCCTTGTTGAGTCATCCTTATTCCCTGCTGAACCCCCCGCCGGCCATTCAATAAAAAAAGCCCAAGGCATCGACTGATACCTTGGGCTCCGGTCTCCGCGACCTCTGGCCTCTCTACAGACACATGAACAACTATGTGGCGATCAGCTCTTCTGACTCAGTGTAAACCTGCCGATTCGACCTCCGGTTGCTGCACGGCTTCGATCATGCCGCCCATCGATTGGCGGCGCCACTCATTCCCGCCACGCTCGACGAAGGCGATACATATTTGATATGTATTCTCATTATCATTACACTTCAACACTGTCAAGCCCCCTCCATCATTTTCCCCCATGGTCACTACAGCTGAGGCCGCCCTGCAGCGTACGACGAGACGCACGGACACAATCCGGATACGAAGAACGTCTGCGACGTGAAGGACGCTGCGGCAGGGGAATAGGAGAGAAACGACTTCCACGGAAGACTCCGTGGAAGCGACAAGAAACTTACAGCCTATTCAAAAGTGGTGAGCCGGCTGGGACTCGAACCCAGGGCCCTCGCCTTAAAAGGGCGATGCTCTACCGACTGAGCTACCGGCTCACGAGGCGGGATGCTGTCATCCGGCCTAACGAATGTCAACCCCTCAAGGAGGATGCGACCCGTCACAGGCTGGCTAGGAACGAGGACGCCGACGGGAACACTTCAGCGGATTGCGCACGATAATGGTTTCATGCCGCTTGGAGCCGGTCGAAATCATATCGATGCGGCAGGCGGACAGTTCTTCGATGCGATCGAGATAGCGCTTGGCCTCTACCGGCAACTGCGCGTACTTGGTGGCGCCGGTGGTCGAAGCGCTCCAGCCCTTCATGCGCTGATACACGGGCTGGCAATCGGTCAAGGCTTCGAGGTCCGCCGGCATTTCCTTATACAGCACCCCTTTGTGCTTGTAGCCGATGCAGAGCTTCAACTCTTTGCAGCCGTCCAGCACATCGAGCTTGGTGACGGCCAGGGAGCTCAGCCCGTTGACTTGCACGGCATGCCGCACGATGACGGCGTCGTACCAGCCGCAGCGGCGCGCGCGCCCCGTGGTGGATCCGAATTCCCGCCCGCGGGCCTGCAATCCCTGCCCGACTTCGTCCGTCAGCTCCGTGGGAAACGGTCCGCTGCCGACTCTGGTGGTATAGGCCTTGGCGATGCCCATGACGGCATCGATCATGGTCGGACCGACGCCGGTTCCCGTGCAGGCGCCCCCCGCGGAGGAACTGGACGAGGTGACGAAGGGATAGGTGCCGAAATCCACATCCAGGTGGGTGCCCTGAGCGCCCTCGAACAGGACGGTCTTGTCCTTGGCCAGGGCCCGATTCAGCAGGGTCGTCGTATCGATGATATGGCTCTTGAGCCGCTCGGCGTACCCCATGTATTGATCGAACACTTTATCGACCTGGAAGGTCTCCACTTTGTAGAGCCGCTCCAGGAACCAATTCATTTCGACGAGATTTTCTTCCAGCTTTTTCCGGAACAGCGGCGGATTCAGCAGGTCGCCCATGCGGATGCCGATGCGCGCCATTTTGTCGGCATAGGACGGCCCGATTCCCCGGCCGGTGGTGCCGATCTTCCGCGATCCCTTGGACTGCTCCGCCGCCCGGTCGATGGCTTTATGGTAGGGCAGAATCAGATGGGCCCGCTGGCTGACGGCAAAGTTCTTCCCGATCTTGATGCCCTTGGTCTGCAGCTGATCCATTTCCTCGATCAGCGCGCTCGGATCGACCACGACGCCGTTGCCGATGATGCAGGTCGTTCCGCGATAGAGGATGCCGGAGGGGATCAAATGGAAGATGTACGTGTCCCGCTCATTGATGACGGTATGCCCGGCGTTGGACCCGCCCTGATAGCGGACCACGATGTCGGTGTCCCGGGCCAGGATGTCGACGATCTTGCCCTTGCCCTCATCGCCCCACTGGGCGCCGATAATGACGAGATTCCCCATAGTCCTACGTCTTCGCTCCCGCACCTGCGTCATCACGAAAAAATGGCTCTGACCCGATAAGGAGATCAGAGCCGACGGGCTCCATGGTAGGTCCGGACTTTCCGTTTGTCAAGCTGACCCGCCCGCCGACAGGCCCGTCGCAGTCCCCCGCCTCCGGGCGGCACGCTCGCCGAAGCGGCGTCGCAACTGTGCACCGCACATCGATTTTTCAGCCGAATCCCCCTTGGCTTTCTTGACTGGCCGGTACCTGCGTGTTAGCATGCAGCACTTCTCGCGGAGTAACTATCTCTAGACCAACGGTGTGGGGCTGTAGCGCAGTTGGGAGCGCGCGTGAATGGCATTCACGAGGTCGCCGGTTCAATCCCGGCCAGCTCCACCAATTTTCTCAACACCGGGCGAAAGGCATAGGGCAAGGGGCTCGCAGCAAGAGCGATTTCGGATGTAGCCCCCGGTCTCATGCCGATCTAGACTCTTCAACTACCGATCTCTCGCCTCGCGCCACGAGCCTCTAGCCTATCCAGGTACCATGCTCCAAATTGAATCCGTCAGCAAACACTATTCGACGAAAATCCTCCTGTCCGGCGCATCCGCGCATCTTCGCCCGAATTCACGGGTCGGGCTGGTCGGACCCAACGGCGCCGGGAAAACCACGCTCTTCCGCATGATCCTGGGGGAAGAATCCCCGGACAAGGGCACGATCCGCAAACGGCCCCGCCTCCGCGTCGGCTACCTCCCGCAGGAGCTCGAAACCATCACGGGCAAGAACGTGCTGGACGCGACCCATCGTGATTTGTATCCCGAGCATGAAGCCGAACGCATCCTCATGGGGTTGGGATTTTCGGAGATCGATTTCACCCGTGAGGTCGAGAAACTCTCGGGCGGCTATCGCATGCGCGTCGCCCTGGCGCATCTGCTGCTTTCCAATCCCGACGTGCTCATGCTGGACGAGCCGACCAACCACTTGGACAAACCCACGCAACGCTGGTTCGAGCAGTTCCTCCTGGACTCGAACATGACGCTGTTGATCATCAGCCACGACACCGCGTTCCTTGACCGCGTGGTGACCCACATCTGGGATCTCCGGCACCATAAGATCGAAGAATATCGCGGCAACTATACCTCGTTCCAAAAACTCCGGGCCGAGCGGGACGCGCAGCGCGAGGCCGCCGCGGGGCGTCAGGCGAAAGAGGTCGCGCGGGTCCAGACCTTCGTCGATCGTTTCCGCTACCAGGCGAACAAAGCGAGCCAGGTCCAATCGCGCATCAAGCAGCTTGAGAAGGTCAAGATGATCGAGGTCAAGCGCGATCCCAAACGGGTCAAGTTCCGGTTCCCCACCCCGGCGGCCAGCGGGCGGCAGGTGCTGGAGCTGAAAGGCGTCGCCAAGAGCTACGGAGAAAAAGTCATCTACCGGTCGCTCGATTTTTCCGTGGAGCGCGGCCAACGCATTGCGCTGGTCGGCGAGAACGGCGCGGGCAAGAGCACGCTGCTGAAGATGCTGGCGGGCGCGCTGGCCTTTGAGAAAGGCACCAGAACGGTGGGCCATGGCGTCACCCTCCACTATTTCGCCCAACACCAGGCCGAAACGCTGAACCCGGAACATTCGATTCTCGAATCGCTGGAGGAAGTCAGCAAGCACGCCGAGATGAATTTCCTGCGCGGCATCGCCGGGGCCTTCCTCTTTTCCGGACAGGACCAGAAAAAACCGATCAAGGCGCTCAGCGGCGGTGAACGGAACCGCGTGGCGCTCGCCCGCATGCTGGTCGAGCCGGCCAATACGCTGCTGCTCGACGAGCCCACGAACCATCTGGATCCCAGCTCCGTCGATGTGCTGACCGACGCCATGACGGAATTCCAGGGCACGCTCGTCTTTATCTCCCACGATCCCACCTTCCTCTCGCGCATCGCCACCCGCGTCGTCGAGATCGAGGATGGACGGGCCCGCGACTTCATGGGCGACTACGAATACTACCTGTGGAAGAAGGCCCAGGAGCTGGAATCGATCAAGGAGACCCAGGAAGAGCTGAACGGGAAGGCTCAGGCCAAGGGCTCGGGTCCGACGAAGGCCATGGTTGGACAGGTGCAAGCTCAACCCAAAGAGTCCGGCGGGGAACGGCGGGATCTGACCAAGACGCACGCCCGCCTCGAAAAGCAGGTGTCGCGCGCGGAAGCGGAGATCGCGGAACTCGAGAGCAAGGTGAAAGCCCGGGAAATTGAATTGGCCGATCCGGCGCTCTACAAACAATTCGACAAATGGAATGCGCTCCATCAGGAACAGGACGGCTGGAAGCGGGAGCTGGAACGGCTCACCGCACGCTGGGAAGGCTTATCTGCCGAGTTGGAGGATGTGAAACAGAAGCTGGGCGCGTTGAAGTAAGCCTTGCGGAGCTTTTCAACTCCCCTGCCGGCAGTATCCGGCGAGGGCGCTCAAAGGGGCCAGCAGCAAGGCCGCAGTGAGCGAAGAGGCGAGGCGTACTGCTTTGGGTACGTCGAGGGTCTGAGCGAAATGAGAAGGAAGCTGATGGGCCTTTTCAACGCCCTCGCTAGTGAGAGGCCTTGAGCGTTTCTTCCAGGTAGTAATACAACCATCGGTTCTTTTCCTGCGTCACCAGGTCGTCCCAGACCACCCCGATCAAAAACCCCTTTTCCCAGTCCCTGACCCAGGCGACCGTCCCGTCGAGCCGTTCTTGCTGCTCCACGCCGTCAGAATCCAAAAACGCGAGAGAGACCGTCACTTTTTCATTCGCTGGAAACCGCTCTTTCGTGCGGAGGCCCGCCCCGATCTTGTTCACATTGTCCAGCACGGCGGTGCAGGCGCGCCCCCCGTTCTTGGGCGCCACCAGGGCCGACCCCACCAGCGTGGCACGCACAAATTTCCGCCGTTCGCTGGCCGCTGTCAGGCTTCCACTTGGTTTGGATTCGCCTCGCTTCATACGTTGTAAGTATAACGGATTAGAAAACTTTGTAAACCACCTTAAATGGCATTATTGTCGAGGCTTTGGCCGATAGTATTGCCGCCCTTTCAACGCCTCGGGAAGATGCGCCTGTTCGACCTTGGCCTGGGGATCGTCATGGACGTAGCGGTAGCCCTTCCCATAGCCGATCCCCTTCATCAGGGAGGTGACCGCGTTGCGTAAATGCAGCGGAACTCCAAGATTTCCATGGGCTTTTGCATCCTCCAGCGCCTCCAGCAATCCGACATAGGAGGCATTGTCCTTGGGAGCGGAGGCCAGGTAGGTGGTGCCATGGGCCAGGTTAATTTGGGCTTCCGGCAACCCCACAAACTGCACCGCCTGAGCGACCGCGTTGGCCACGATGAGCCCCATCGGATCGGCATTGCCGATATCCTCTGAGGCGAAGATCACCATGCGGCGCGCGACGAATTTCGGATCCTCCCCCGCTTCCAGCATCCGGGCCAGCCAATAGAGCGCCCCGTCCGGGTCGGAATCCCGCAGGCTTTTGATGTAGGCGGAAATGACGTTGTAATGTTCCTCGCCGGCCTTGTCGTACCGCAACGCCTGCTTGTTCAATGCGGCGGTGAGTAGCGCGTCATCGATGAGCCTCGTTCCGTCCCCTCCGGCCGGCGCCTGGGTCACCACAAACTCGACCGCCGTCAGCAACGCGCGCGCATCGCCATTGCCGAACGCCACCAGCCTCTGCCGCGCGCCGGGCGACACGCGCGCCTTCAACTGACCCAGGCCGATGTCGGAATCGGTGAGCGCCCGGTCCAGGATCCGGCCCAGGGCTTCATCGGACAGTGGCTTGAGGACCACCAGGATCGAGCGGGAGAGCAACGGGCTGATCACTTCAAACGAGGGATTTTCGGTCGTGGCCCCGACCAGAATCACCGTCCCCCGTTCGACGTGGGGCAGAAAGGCATCCTGCTGGGCCTTGTTAAAGCGATGGATCTCGTCGACGAAGAGGACCGTCTTCTGCTGCTGCAACGCGAGCCGGTGCTCAGCGGCCTTGATGATCTCGCGCAGTTCAGGAATGCCGCCGGTCACGGCAGAGAACGCCACGAAATGGGCTTTCGTGTGCCGGGCGATGAGATGCGCCAGCGTGGTCTTGCCGGATCCCGGCGGCCCCCAGAATATCACGGAGGACAAGCGATCGGACTCGATGGCCTTCCGCAGAGGACGATCCGGGCCGACGATCTCATCCTGCCCGACAAAGTCGGCAAACTCCCGCGGGCGCATGCGCTCGGCAAGCGGCGCTACGGTCTTCCTGCCGGTCTCAGGGGGTGCAAACAAATCGGGGCGTGGCTCGCGGGGGGTCGGCATCAGTCGCTCCTGGGAATGACCGGATTGTATACGCCGAATCACCTGATCGCAAACGGCCCCTTGACCAGAAGAACCGCCGATGCTACGAACAGGACCGGCCTGGGGAGAAGCTGATGCAAGCCACAATCAACGGCATTTCGATCGCCTATCACGATCAGGGGAAGGGTCCCCCCATCGTATTTCTCCACGCCTTTCCGTTGAATCGGACGATGTGGGCGCAGCAGGAAGCCGCGCTCTCGTCGAATTTTCGCGTCATCACCATCGACCTGCGCGGACATGGCGAATCCGACGCGCCCCTCTGGCACTATAGCCTCGACCAGGCTGCCGACGACCTTCGCGGGCTCCTCGATCACCTCTCAATCCCGCAAGCCGTTTTTGTCGGCCTTTCAATGGGAGGCTACATCCTGTTGGCATTCCATCGAAAGTATGCGGACCGAGTGAAAGGCATGGTGCTGGCCGACACGAGAGCACAGGCAGACACGCCGGAAGGAAAAGAGGGGCGATTCCAGATGGCCCAGATCGCCTACAAGCAGGGGGCTTCCGCCATCGCCGATATCATGATCCCGAAATTATTGAGTCCCGCGACGATCCGGACCAGGCCGGAGATTGTTCAGCAAGTCAGAACGATGATCGAGGGCAATCAGATGAGCGGAATCGTTGGCGATTTGATGGCGATGGCCGAGCGCCCCGACTCAGTGCCGCTTTTGAAACAAATTACCTGCCCCACCCAGATCATCGTCGGCGACCTGGACCAAGCCACCCCGCCATCCGAGGCGAAGCTCATGGCCGAACAGATTCCCCACGCCAGGCTGGCCATCATCCCCGACGCCGCGCATCTTGCCAATATAGAGCAGCCGGAGATATTCAGCGCGATCGTAGGGGAGTTTGCCGCGAACGTGGCCCGCCCTGGAACGCCCTAGCGGAGCACCCGTTCATCTGTGGCCTAATCTGATTCGCCGACGCTGCCTCGGCGGATGAGCTTGAGAAACTCCAGCCTGGTTTGCTGCTGGGTGCGGAAGGCCCCGAGCATGGAGCTGCTGACCGCCACCGTGTTCTGCTTTTCGACGCCGCGCATCATCATGCAGAGGTGCCGCGCCTCCACGACGACGCCCACGCCATGGGCGTTGAGTTTCGTCTTCAGGGTTTCCGCAATTTGCACAGTCAGCCGTTCCTGGACCTGGAGCCGGCGCGCGAAGGTATCCACGATGCGCGGGATCTTACTGAGTCCCACAACCTTCTTATTCGGCAGATAGCCCACATGCACCTTGCCGAAGAAGGGCAGCATGTGGTGCTCGCACATGCTGAAGAAATCGATGTCTTTCACGATGACCATCTCGTCGTACTCGATCGGGAACAGCGCGCCGTTCAGGAGATGGTCGATGTCGCGCTGGTAGCCCTGCGTCATGAAGGCGAGTGCCTTGGCGACCCGTTCAGGCGTCTTGAGCAAGCCGTTGCGGCCCGGGTTCTCGCCGAGGGCCAACAACATCTCGGTCACGAGTGATTGCAGGACCGCTACGTCAGCCGGCCGTCCCGTCCCGCCCGCGTCATCACTCTCCGCCCGCCGACGAACCGATGCTCGCTTTGCCATAGTGTCTCCCTAGGAATGGGCCCCGACGGACGCCGACCCGGTGTATTCGAAATAGTTATCCCGGGTTTCGATCACGCCTACTTTCTGCAATTGCCCGGCCGGCAGCTGGGTTACCAACAGATCCCAGATGAGCAGGACCAAGTTTTCACCTGTCGTCGTCTTGGAGACGAATTCAGGGTCTAGATTCAAGTCATGATGATCGAAGCGGGCAATGATCCGATCCATGACAATCCGGTCGAGCTCGTCGAGCGAGACCCCCCGGCTGCCCCCCGCCCCATCGGCGCACGCGATTGTCACGAGCACCACATAGTTATGCCCGTGCCCGTTGGGGTTGTTGCACTTCCCGAAGACGGTCCGGTTTTCTTCAGCCGACAAATGCTCAGTGTGCAGCCGATGCGCGGCACAGAAGCGATATCGCCGGATGATGCTCGTGGTTCCCATGGCCGCTTGCCACTGTCCGGTTGAAAAATACGAAGCCAGGATCACCCGCGACCGGATGATCCTGGCTTCACGCTATCTCAGGCGTCTGGGCAGAGATCCTCTACTCAGAACGGCCGTTTATGCGCTGAAGGAGCTGCCGCATCCGCAGGTGGTCTTGGCTTGCGGATTCTTGATGGAGAACCCGGAGCCCTGCACGCTGTCGACATAGTCGACTTCCGCGCCCTGCAGGAGGGGAGCGCTCTGGGAGTCCATGATGACTTTCACATCGCCCTTTTCGATGACGGTGTCGTCCTCGGCCATCTTGGACTCGAAGGCCATCCCATATTGGTAGCCATGGCAGCCGCCGCCGCGGACATAGACGCGCAGGCCGACCACATCCTTCTCTTCGGCCATCAACTCTCTAATCTTCTGTTCTGCCACCGGTGTAATCGTAACCATCGGGTTCCTCCTATATCTCCAGGTCCGCGACCTGCGTCCTGGGTTGGCTTAGTGTAACACCTCTCTACCGAATATCAACACCCTGCGCTTCCGATTGTCTCGTGGTCGGCTCGGCAAATTTGGACTCGGGCACCCGCACCACGACGTCGCCCAGAACCCTTGCCTGACATCCCAACCGGTGCCAGGGCTCACGGAGAGCCTCCCGGTCAAGCAGATCCTGCTCGTCGAAATCGATCTCCGACAGATTTTCAGCTCCGGACTGCACTTCGACCCGGCAGGTCGTACAGGAGGCGTTGCCGCCGCAATCATGCTTGAGAGGGAATCCCAACTCTTTGGCTGCATCCAACAGCGTCAGGTTTCTCGTGACATTCCCGCTCTTCCCCTGTGGATGAAGAAACGTAACTCGGGGCATCTCGCACCTCTATGAATGAGCCCCGACAGCCACAGGCTTGAACGGGCAACGCTGCAACCGGAGATGATCTTCGTATTCTTTCTGGAACAGCTTCACGCTGCTCTGCACCAACACGGCGGCCCCGGTGACCAGCGTGCAATACCCGGTGCCTTTGACGAATCCGCAGAGCTGCAGCAGGCTGTCCAGATCCTTTTGCGTCCCCTGCCCGTCTTCGATCTTGGCCATCAATGTCGCCAGATTGTTGGTCCCCATCCGGCAGGGAGGACATTGCCCGCAGCTCTCACCCTTGAAGAAATTCGAATATTTCAGCGTCGCGGCTACCATGCAGGTCGCATCGTCGATCACGATGGTGCCGGCAGAACCCAGGCCGGTGCCCGCTTTCTTGAGCGAGTCGAAGTCCATCTGCAGGTCCAGCTGATCGGCCGTGACCATGGAAAAGGCCGGACCGCCGGGAAACACCGCCTTAATGTTGCGCCCGCCGGGAACTCCGCCTCCGCACTTGTCGATTAGTTCACGGATGGTCACGCCCATCGGCATTTCATACACACCGGGCCGATTCACCGCGCCGCTGAGCGAAAACATCATCGTGCCGGGACACTTTTCCGTCCCCACTTGAGTAAACCAGGCCGCGCCCTTGTACAGAATTCGTGGAATATTGCAGAGAGTTTCGACGTTGTTGACCAGGGTCGGTTTCCCGTACAGACCGAAATCCGTCGGGTAGAAGGGCGGCTTCTGTCTCGGCATGGCCGGACGCCCCTGCATCGACTCCAGCATGGCCGTCTCTTCACCCGCCACATAGCTCCCGTAACCGTCGAACACCTGCAATTCGAGATCGTAGCCGGTCCCCAGAATATTCTTTCCCAGGAACCCCTTGGCCCTGGCCTGCTCCAGTGCTTTCTTCAGATTATTCCGCTCGTCTTCGTACTCATGATTCACATAGATGAAGGCGGCTTTGGCCTGGACGGTATGCGCGGCAATCAGGCAGCCTTCGATCAACTGGTGGGGGATCGACCGCAGCAAATGCCGGTCCTTGAACGTCCCGGGCTCATGCTCGCCCGCATTACAGACAAAATAGCGCTCCTTGACCCGATGATTGAGAACCTTGTCCCACTTCACACCGGTCGGAAATCCCGCCCCGCCGCGCCCGCGAAGGCCGGCTTTCTTGAGCTCTGCCACGATGTCTTCGGCCTTCCAGCCGGAGACACAGCGTTTCCAGGCTTCATAGCCCCCGACTTTGAGATAGCCCTCAATTTCCCAGGGCTGCCCCTCAAGCTGTTGCACCAAACGGGGTTCAGTCGCAATCGACATAGGTCTTCCTTCAGAAGAAATTCCGCGAGTTTAGAGATCGTACTATACGGCTGCCCCCCCGCCTTCGTCAAGGTAACGGATGGAGAATAGGCCTGAATCTCAAGTAGTTAGGGCAAGGGCCCTATGGAGCTGATGGGCATACAGGGCAATGGCCGGAGGTGGGTGCGCAAAGCAAGGGGTACCACCAGCCGGCGGAGGCGATCCCCGCCGGCTGATAGACCAAAGACAACTACTTGAAGTGGCTACCGGCTCCCATGAAGAACAGCATGGGAATGGAGAGCAGGAAATTTACGCGGGAGGCGAGTAGCGCGGTCCGGCCCCATTGGGCCATCTCCGGCGGCGCCGGAGTGCCCTGCGCCGCTGCCGCGACGGCGGCAATGATCTTCTTCTGGTTCGGCCAGATAATCCCGTGGACGTTCCCCATCATGATGATGCCCAACAGGCCGCCGATCGCCAGCGCATAGGCTCCGGTCCCGCCCTGGCTGTACAGCTTGGCGTAGAGGACGATCCCGGCCAGCACCGTCACGGTGGCCCCGTGCCGGAACCAGTTCAGCGCCGACGGCATCAGCTTGGGAATCACGATGTTCTTCGTGGGACCATCGAGGCTCTTGAGAAACGCGGCATTGATCAGGTTGAAGAAATACAACAACCCGATCCAGGTGATCCCCGCAAGGAAATGGATCCAGCGCATGATCATCCCCACCCAATCGGCCTCTCCCGCCCCCACGCCGGATATCCCGAGATACACCGCTATCAACACGACAGCAAGCGCGAATCCCGCACCCATTGTCTGCATCGGATCTTCAAGAAATTTCATAGTCCCCCTCTCCTCCTCACGGTTTATATTCTTCGGCGCAGTGTCTACTGCACCCCTCCAAGCTTGTCAAGCAAGCGCATCTGCCCGCTCCGCTCAGTATCCCATCACACGGTCGACATTGGCGCATAGATCGCGCACGGCATCGGCCGACGTGGCCAGCGCCGCCCGTTCGTCCGCCGTCAACTCATACTCGAGTACCTCCTCCGCGCCGCCGCGGCCCAGCTTGACCGGGACGCCCACAATGACGTTTTTCAGCCCATATTCCCCTTCGCACAGCACCGCCGACGGCAGAACCCGCTTTTGATCCTGCATGATCGCATCGACCATGTCCACCGCCGACGCCGACGGGGCGTAGAATGCGCTGCCGGTTTTCAGCAGGCCGACGATCTCCGCTCCGCCCTCGCGCGTCCGCTTGACGATCGCATCCAGCCGGTCTTTCGGAATCAACTCCGACACCGGCTTTCCCTTTGCGGTGGTATAGCGCGGCAGCGGCACCATCGTATCGCCGTGGCCGCCGAGCACCATGGCTTGCACCTCCGGCCCGGGCACATTCAACTCGGTGGCGATGAAGGTGCGCATCCGGGCCGAGTCGAGCACGCCGGCCATGCCGATCACGCGGGACTTGGGAAACCGACTGACCTTCAGCGCGACATGAACCATCGCATCCAGCGGATTGGTCACCAGCAACAGGATGACCTCGGGCGAGCGCGCGATCAGTTCCTTGACCACGGACTGGACAATCTTGCAGTTCGTGGCGAGCAGTTCATCGCGGCTCATGCCCGGCTTGCGTGCGATCCCGGAGGTGATGATCGCCACCGATGATCCGGCCGTTTCCTCATACCCGTTCGTCCCGACCACCTTTGTGCTGTAGCCGCACACCGGACCGGCCTGGGCGATGTCCAGCGCCTTGCCTTGCGGCACCCCCTCCACAATGTCCACCAGCACCACATCGTAGCGGTCTCGCTCGGCCAGCCGTTGTGCCGCCGTGCCGCCGACATTACCCGCGCCCACTACCGTAATTTTCGGTCGCCCCATACTCCCTCCGGAAGTCCTGAGTGCCTGGTGCTGAGTCCTGGGTGAGGGCCCGGGAACATGCGTTGGCCGCTCTCAGCACTCAGCACTCTTGTCTCAGCACTGTTTATGTGTGTTCGTGTTCCGTCCAGCCCGCGACTTTGAAATTGATGGTGCAGACGAAGTTTTCACCGTCGTAGAAATTGACCTTGATCTTCTTCTTCCCAAAGGTCTTCGCCAGAAACTCTTCCGGATTATCGATCAGCTCTTGATAGCCCCCGGCCGGATATTCCGCCAGATCATGGAACACCACGATCATCCCCACCTTCACTTCTTGCAGCACTTTCGCGGAGCAGCGCGGATAGACCTCCCAGAACTTGGCCTCAATCATCTCTTTGGTGGGTTCAGGCCGGTCTTCTCCCGGCTTGACCGGCTGCGCGAACTTCGCGAGCCGCCGCACATAAGGGTACTGATGCCCGGTAAAGAGCTTATAGAGCCAGGGCGGAACTGTGGGCCGGTCGGATGTATTGGTCATAAGATTACGTCGTCAGTCGTTGATAAATTCGTGGCAGCTTCGCGGGCAAGGCCTCGACGCGATCGATCACGGCAAACTGCACATCCCCGTACATGCGGCGAAGGTACGCATCGGCGTCCCGATCGATCGTCACACAAAATGGACTGATGCCCGCCTGCCGGGCTTCGCGGAGCGCGGCCTTGGTATCTTCCAGCGAATAATCGTCTTTATAGGCTCCGTCCAGGGGACGCCCGTCACTGATCAGCACCAGGAGCTTCGTGCGAGCCTCGCGCGCCAGCAACTTCGCCGTCGCATGACGGATCACCGCCCCATCGCGGTTCTGTTGCCGGGGCACCAGCCCGCCCAGCCGTTGCGCCGTGGCCGGCCCCAATCGCTCGTCGAAATCCTTCACCACGGCAAACTCGACCTGTCCCCGCCCCTGCCCGGAATAGGCGTAGAGGCCGTACTGGTCGCCGACCGCCTCCAAGGCTTCGCACAGAAGTACCAGACTTTCCTTCTCAATGTCGATGACCCGCCGGCCATTTTCAAGCTGCCGGCTCGTCGATCCGCTCACATCGACCAGGAACGCCACGGCCACATCGCGCTCCTTCTTTTCATGACGCACATAGATCCGGTCGCTGCCTTCCATTCCCGCCTGCTGCTCCACGACCCGCCGGACCACCGCGTCGATATCCAGCTCTTCGCCGTCCGCCTGGGCCGCCGTCCGACGGAACGCCGGGGGGCGGAGACTCTCAAAAAACCGGCGGAGTGACTTGATCGCGCTTCGATGCATCGTCAACGTGGCCGCCACCGACTCATCGGAGCCCGATTCGGCCGGCCGCTCGACCACCCGGCACCAGTGCGGGCGGTAATCCTGAATCGCCACGTCCCATTCCGGATACCGGATCTGTCTCCCCCCGTCCCTGACCGGCTCGTCCGTCAGCCGTTGCTCGACCGGCACCGACAGCATCTCCTCCACGACCGACGGCAGAGCCCGTCCGCCGCCCAACACATCGCCCAACGTATCGTGCCGCTCCCCGCCCGACCCCTGAGCCCCGCCGCCCTGCTCTTTGGATCCACCACCGCCGCTGGCAATATGCTCGACCTCCGTCCGCTGCTCCGCTTCCTCGCGCGCCTCCTCCGGATCACGCGTGATGAACTCAGGATTCATCTCCCCGCGATAGACCCAATTCGTGACCGGACGATAGTCGTCGCGGCTCTGCTCAGAGCCGGTGGGGCCCACCCCCGCCTCAGTGGTCTCTTCGACCGTTTGATCCGATTGAATCATCTCGGCCTTGGGCGCCAGCAATCCCTCCATGCCGAGGTACACGGCATCCGCGAGGCGGACGGCATCCTCGGCCGTCGAGTCCGGCACGAACACCGGCTGGCTCATGTCCCAGAGCAAAGCGACTTCTGCCTGCACAGCACGCGGCACCGCCGAAGCAGCCGACTCGCCGGTCGAGAGACGTAACAGACAGTCGACGATCAATTCTTTCACGGTCAACCCATGCGCCGGATCACGCGGCGTCACCGCCTCGCCCGCCAGTCGCTGCAGATCCCGTTGAAGACCGGGGTATTCCCGCTGCAGATGGGCTTCGACCCGCGCATCCTCAAGCACCATCCACAGGTCCTGCATGAGGCGCGGGTGCGGGTAGAGCCGAAACAGCTCGGCGAGCGACGCCGGCTGCCTGTCTCCGCGCCCATAGCGCCGGCGCACCGCCGTCACAAGGTCCTGCAGCGGGGCGAGCGTCAACTTGTAGGTCCCGAATTCCAGATGCCCGGCCTCATGGGCGGCCATCACCAGATACAACCGCACATTGTCGTCATAGGTTGGATAGCGCCGGAGCAGCGCCGGCAGGGAAATCGTCTTCCCGTCGGCACTGACGGTCGCGCGGGCCCTGTCCGTAGCGGCAGAGTCCGGCAGGCCCTGAATCATCACGTCGGTGCCACACATTCCTTGGACGAACAACTTGACGGTCCGCGCCACCTGCCGGAGCGGCACGCCGCTCAGCGCCTGTTCCACAGAGGCCAGCGACTGCTGCGACTCCAACCCGAAATACGCGCGGGCCCCCTCGACACTATAGGCCAGCACTTCCATCCCGGCCTTAAACCAATTCTCAAATCGCGTGACCGCATCGGCCGAGGCACCGATCATGCCGATGATTTCCGGTGCGCGCCGGAGATACGACAGTGTGGCCTCCGCATCCTTCTCCGCCAGCAGCCCGCCGTACTGAACGACCTTCACCTGCCACTCAACCGACGGCAGCGCCCGAACCAGTGTCGGAGACTCGGCCAGCCAAGCAATGGCGGATGCAGGAGACTGTTCCGCCAGCGCGGCCCCCAATGAGACGACTTTCGAACGCACGGCCGGCTGATCGATATCGCCCAGAATCGCCGGGCTGGTCCGCAGAAACTCCATCGTGACCAGATAGTCCGGCTTGCCGATCGTGTTCGGCTGAATCAGTTTCATGCCGAACGCCACCCAGCTCCGGACTTCGCTCAAGGCCAGCACCGGCGCCACGGCGGGAATCTGTCGGATATATTCGAGCCCCACCACGACGTCGAGCCCCGTCAGCTCGACGCCGACGTCGAGCCATGGCTGAAGTTGATCCGAGGAAAGCACCGCGAGAATCTGGGGCGCGGTCCGCAGATATTCCACCGTAACGTTGGCATCCTGCTCCGCAAATTCAAGACCCGTCGCGAGAATCGCGAGCCGCGCCGCATTGCCCTCGACCACCCCGAGGATGCGGGGACTCTCTTTGAAATACTTGAGGGCCGTCGCCCCGGAGGATTCCGCCAGCGCGATACCGAGATCGAGCCAGGGAACGATGCACGCCAACCCCGCCCGACGATCCAGCTCCGGCAGGGCTTCGATGGCCGCACGGTTCACTTTTTCCGAGACCTCACCCAGTTCGTCGAGCATCGCCAGCGTCGCGGCCACCGGCTCGGGCCTGTCCCCCGTCAGAGCCAGTCGAGCCACAAGTTGTTCCGCC
This sequence comes from Nitrospira sp. NS4, assembly GCF_049546785.1. Taxonomy (NCBI): domain Bacteria; kingdom Pseudomonadati; phylum Nitrospirota; class Nitrospiria; order Nitrospirales; family Nitrospiraceae; genus Nitrospira; species Nitrospira sp. NS4. The sequence continues at coordinate 24,626 of NZ_JBMWAN010000002.1, forward strand.
GACGCGGAGCCCAACTCTTCCGCCAGACGCCCCTTCAATGCTGTTTCTGCCTGCGAGCCTGCCATGATCCTCACTCAAAATCCGGGAAGCTGTGGATTGTAAAGAAGGCCCTGGCGCTTGTAAACTGTGCGCCTGCGGCGCGGGCATGAGGCGAGAGGTGCGAGGCCAGAGGGGAAAAACTCCGGTCTCTTCCCTAGCCCCTTGCCCCTTGCCCCTTGCCAAAGGAGTGACCATGGCCGAGCCCAAGCAGGACAGCCTCGATAAAATGTGGAAATACGTGAAGGGATTTGCCGAGAAGAGCGGCACCACGATGCACCCCAATCCGGCCGTATCAGAAGCCGTGGTGAAGGGCCTGGCGATGCATATCGATGAACTCGGCAAGCCGCTCTGCCCCTGCAATTTCTACAAAGACAAACAGGCCGAAGCCAAGCTCCGCCGCTGGATGTGCGCCTGCGACGAAATGCAGATCTACAAATACTGCCACTGCCTCTTGTTCGTTCGGGAAGACGGCATGCCGATTACCGAATACCTTCCCGAAGGACACGAAGGACGGGAGGTCTATGGCCTCATCACAGACCCCACGCCCGACAAGGGCCGGGCCCTCAAACACAGAGCGGTCACGGCGACAAATACAGCGGACAAGGATCCGTCAACACCGACACCCTAACAACTATGCGCTACCCTGACCGACTCCGGTTCGGATTCGTCTTCTTCATCCTGCTCGGCGGCCTGTGGTCTCTCCCGGGCCAGGCCCTTGAACCAGTCTCGTCGAGCCCGCCGCCTCTGAACGAGAAAGAACTGCTCCCCTACAAACTCAAGGGGCACGGCAGCCTGGCAGGCCAGGCATTCCTCAGTTCCCCATCGGGGAAAGGAGTCACCCAAGCGGGCGTGCCGGTGCACCTCATTCCGATCACCTCCTACACCCGTTCCTGGTTTGACCGCCACATACGAACGTCGTCCTGCGGATCACAAAGCGACCGCGCCTCCGGCGAGAGCGCCCCGCCTTCCCGCCCGCCGGCAGAATGCGTACACGACTCGCTGGTACCACTCCTGGCCGAAAAACGGCTGACTCCCTACATCCGGACCACCAGAGCCAACCCGACCGGACACTTCTGGTTCACAAAAATTCCTGCCGGGCGCTACTACATCGTAAGTCTGATAGAGGGAGGGGCTGGCTCGCACCAAGAGGAGCGAGCGGCAGGAATCGCCTGGTTACTCGTGGATCTCGAAGCGGGAGCAAAAGAAACCAATCTCGTCGTCACCGACTGCAAAAGCAACCTTTGTTAACAAACAGCATCTTCCCAAAATCCTCCCCTTCCCCTACCATGAGGGGCATCGGTCGATGTTCCCCGGCGCGCATTGACCATGCACCGCCCTCAACTGGACATTTGATCGAGTCCTGCACGGGCGGTCAGCGAGCCAGGAGCATCGACCGATGCCCCTACGCCCCTTCCCCTCACTGCCAGCCGCTGACCTCATAGCCTTGCGCGATGAGGCAGCGCACCACCTCGTCAGCATAGGCCGGATCAGGATCAGTCGGTCCGTATGCGCCCCCGGCTGTGCCCATGATCAGGCCCAGCCCGCCGCCCACCACCGCACCAATCGCGACGCCTGGTAGTCCCCCGATCAGACCGGCTGAGGCGCCGCTACCGGCGCCGATGATCGTCCCCAACACCCCGCCTTTGGCGGCACTCCCGGTGCGATTGACGCCTGATTGCAATCCTGCCCGCTCAGCCTGCTCTTCACAGGCCGTAATATCCTGCTTCGCGGCCTCCCTGCCGGTCAGCTGCAAATGTTTATTCGATCGCAGCAACGGATCCGGGGCTGCACAAGCGCCCACCAACAGCCACACCAGAAGCAGGAATACAATTGGCCTAGGTCCCCGGTCCTTCATGCTCTCTCCTTGCGGCTGTGTGCAGGAGGGGTTCCTACTGCGCGCATGCATCGAGCACCGCCCATTACGAGAATTCGATCATCTCTTGCGTGCGCGATGCGCGAGCACAGGAACCTCTCCTACACACAGCCCGCCCTGCCATTCACTGCCAGCCCGTCACCTCATACCCCTTTTCCTGCAAACAGCGATTGACGAAATTCGTATAGGCCTCCGGAGGATGCGACCCTCCGGACGAGGCGCTGAAGAGTCCCGTGAGCAGGCCCCACACAGCTCCGCCGGCCGCCCCGATGAGGGCCCCGGTCCCGGCGCCGCCGGAGATGGCGCCGCCGACCGCCCCCGCCGCGGCGCCGATGCCCGCGCCCGCGGCCGTACTTCCCGCCACCCGGCCGCCTTTGCCGCTGCCTTCTTCCGCACCGGCTGACTCGGCCAGTTGCCTGCAGGCTTCGATGTCTTGTTCCGCCACCTCTTTCCCCACCGATTGCAGATGGGTATTGGGATATAGGATAGGCTTTGCACTCGAACAGGCCGAAGTCAACAGGAATAGCATTACAAACACGGGCGGTTTCCATCGCGTCATCAAACCACCGGCCCTTTCCCCGCTGTCAGGCCCAATCGCGCCAGCACCTCCGCTGCTCTCAGCGTCTTGCACAACACCCGCTTGTGCCGCCCCCCGGCCCCGGATTGAATCGCGAGCGTTGACGGAGCCACCTCAAGACGCTCGGCAAGAAACGCGAGCAAGGCCTCATTCGCCCGCCCGTCTATGGGGGGCGCCGCCACCCGAATCTTGAGCGCGTCACCGTGCAGACCGACGCACTCTGATTTGGAGGCTTTCGGTTGGACCTGAATGGTGAGGATCGCGCCGCCCTTGGTGTCCTGGACGATCGGATGAGTCATGTGTGAAAGGAATCGTGACGGCGTGGGCTAGAAAATGGCTTTGACGAGTTCCTGGATGCTCCGCTGCATATCCGGATCGTCGGTGATCGGACGGGCGATGGCCGCGTCGCAGGCCTGATCGGGCGCGACTCCCTGCTTGATGAGGGTGCCGGCGTAGATCAGGAGCCGGGTGCTGACGCCTTCTTCCAAGCCGTGATTTTTGAGGTTGCGGACTTTGCCTCCAAGCTTCACGAGTTTTTCGGCGATGTCCCGGTTTACGCCCGCCTCCCGCTCCACCACGGTGGTTTCAACCGCCGCGGGCGGATAGTCGAACTCGATCGCCATGAACCGCTGCTTGGTGCTTTGCTTGAGATCTTTGAGAACGCTTTGATACCCGGGGTTATAGGAAATGACGAGCATGAAATCATCGGCGGCCTCGACAATCTGCCCCTTCTTCTCGATCGGCAGCACCCGGCGATCGTCGCTGAGCGGATGGATGATCACGGTGGTGTCTTTCCGCGCCTCGACCACTTCGTCGAGATAGACGATGGCGCCATGCTTCACGCCGAGCGTCAGCGGGCCGTCCACCCACACCGTCTCCTGCCCCTTCAGAAGATAGCGCCCCACAAGGTCGGAGGCGGTAAGGTCTTCATGGCACGCCACCGTAATGAGCGGCCGCCCCAACTTGTACGCCATATGCTGCACAAACCGGGTTTTGCCGCAGCCGGTCGGCCCCTTCAGCATGACCGGCATCTTGCTCTTCGCGGCAATCGTGAACAGGCCGACCTCGCCGCGCACCTCGGCATAGAACGGCTCCCGGTCGATGCGGAAGGAACAGATATCAAGCTCTCGTCCTGGCTGGTTCATGTGGTCTCTACCTTAATAACAAGGAGGAATAGATTCACGATAAACGGAACGACGGGGGAAGATCAAGCAATTCGGCGCCAACTCACGTCAGGCCGATCGTGCGACTCCGGCCCCGTCCAGCACCTCGCGGACCTTCTCGGCCAGCGCCGTGGGCGTGAAGGGCTTTTGCAGGAAAGCCGTGTCCCGCTTGATGCCACCCTGAGAGAACACCGGATGATCGGGATAGCCGGACATGTAGAGCACCTTCATGTCAGGGCGGACCATCAAGAGCTTCTCCGCCACTTCCGGACCGCTCATCTGCGGCATCACCACGTCCGTCAGCAGCAAATGGATCGTCCCGAGATGCTTCGTGCCGGCCAGCAACGCTTCAATCCCGTGACGCGCTTCCAGTACGGTATACCCCTGCAAGCGCAACGTTTCATGCACAAGTCCTCTGACGGCCGGCTCGTCCTCAACCAGCAGAATGGTTTCCCGTCCCTGGACACTCTCTCCACTGACGACGGCCTTCGCCCCGGTTTCCACCACCCCGTCCACACGCGGGAAATAAATTTTAAAGGTCGTACCGCGCCCCACCTTGCTGTCCACTCCGATCGCCCCGCCGCTCTGTTTCACAATCCCGTAGACCGTGGACAGCCCCAAACCGGTGCCTTTGCCTTTATCCTTAGTCGTGAAGAAAGGCTCGAAGATATGCGACTGCGTCTCATCATCCATCCCCTGCCCCGTGTCTTTCACGGTCAGCAGCACATACTCCCCTTCCTCCAGCACCATCATTTCGCGGCGCGCACCCTTGCCGATCGACACATTGCGGGTCGCCACGGTCAGCCGTCCGCCGGTCGGCATGGCATCGCGGGCATTGACCGCGAGATTCATGATGACCTGCTCAATCTGCCCGGGATCGGCTTTGATGGCCCCCAGGTTCGGATCGAGCTCGGAACAGAGTTCGATGATGTCTTCGCCCAGAAGGCGACGGAGCATGCCGTCCATATTCGCCACCAGGGCGTTCAAGTCCACGATCTTGGTCGCCACGAATTGGCGGCGGCTGAACGCCAAGAGCTGTCCCGTCAAGCCGGCCGCACGATCCGCCGCTTTTTTCACTTCTTCAAGTTCTCGCTTTGAGGGGTCCCCGGCCGACAACCGGCTGAGGACCAGCTCGCTGTAGCCCCGAATCACCGTGAGCAGGTTGTTGAAGTCGTGCGCGACACCCCCGGCGAGCCGCCCGACCGCCTCCATCTTCTGGGATTGCCTGAGCTGGGCCTCCGTCTGGTGAAGCGCCTTGACCGCCTTGGTCCGCTCGCCGAACTGCCCGATCTTCAATCCGATATCGGTCACCATCTTGAGCAATTCTTCGTCCGGCTCGCGCACGTACCGGCTGAAGAATTCGATCACCCCTTCGATTTCACTGCCGATCCGGACCGGGAGCCCGAACCCTCCGTGCAGCCCCGCCTGCGCCGCCACGCTTGACCGCACAAAGCGGGGGTCCACTGTGACATCCGCCACCCAGTAGGGCTCCCCGCTGGCCCATACCCGTCCAGGCAACCCTTCTCCGGACTGAAACGATTGCTGCCAGGCGGACGACTCAAACTCATCGCCTTTGAATGTCGGGGTATGCCATTGACTCAGGCACCGCAAGGCTCCCGCTTGCTTATCGAACCGCCAGAACACCCCGTAGTCCCATTCAAGGCTTTCGCCGACGGCTTGAATGATTCTCGGCACCGCCTCTTCCAACGTCATCGATTCGGACAGCACTCGTGTCACGGCATATTGCGACGCCAACCGCCGCTCCGATTTCCGGCGCTCGGTAATATCGCGAATGAACGCGCTGAAAATATAGGCCTCGCCGATGCGCGCGGGGGACACCGACAACTCGACGGGAAACTCCCGCCCCTCCCGATGCAGCGCCGTGATTTCAACCCGTCGATTGAGAATGGGCCCGACCCCGGTCTTGAGAAACTCACGCAGCCCCTGCTGATGGGCCTCCCGGTCGCGTTCAGGAATGACGGTCTCCGCCAGTAACTGGCCCAACACTTCTTCGCGGGACCATCCGAAGATGGCGGTCGCTTGCGCATTCCAGTCCGTAATAACTCCGGCCGCATCAATAGTGACCACGCCGTCCAGCGCCGTATCCACGATGGCGCGATTGCGTTCCTGGCTCTGCAACAGGGCGGCCTCCGCCGCGCGTGCCCAGGCGCTCTCCTGTTGCGCCTGACGATATTCAGCTCGCAACCGCCCCGTGGACCACAAGAGCAATACCAGCAACGGGAACCAGATCAACAGCGCGCCGCTACCGATTCTCCAGAAGACACTCGACCGAATAGGCAACAGGATGGCATCGCGGTCCATGCGGGCCAATACCGTCCATCGCAACCCAGAAAGGTTCGCATATCCCTTGGTGACGGCATACCCTGTCACCACCGGCACATGCCGCCGACGATGCTCTTCCTCCACATACCCTGGGTCTCCCTGCTGAGCCTGCGCCACAGAGGGGAGCCCCAGCTCTTTGAGGTTCACCTTCTCGGTAAAATGCTGGGTAGAGTCGACAAAGATGTCTCCCCTCTTGTCCAGCATCTGATATTCAACGGCACCCACGAACCCCTCATGCTGCTGGAGCAAGCGTATGGTCCTGGTCGTGACGGCTTCCAGCACGGAAACCGACACACGGGTCGTGACCACTCCGAGAAAGGTCTCTTCGGCATCGAGAATCGGGGCGGTGATCGCGACCGTTTCCTCTCCTTCTTCGCCGTCGTAACGCGCAACGTCTCCGACCACCACGTCCCGTTGCGCATGCGCCTGTCGGAACCACTCACTTTGACTATGGTCTTGCCCCACCATCCCCGAATCGGTTGCCGCAATCACGATTCCCTGTTGATTGGTCACCGCCAGCGAGACATACATCGGAGCATAGGCCGCCTTGACCCAGTTCAAATAACTGACCAGATAGGCGCGATCGGATGACCGCAGGGCAAACGCCCGCGCCATCATGCGCGCATCGCCATAACGCTCGAATAACAACCGGTCGAGCTTGTCCGTCACTTCGGCTGCAGCCAGCGTGAGTTGGTGCCCCGAGGCGGCCAGAAACCGGAGCTCCACATATTGCAGGAGGATCACACCGATCCCCACTGCAAAAATGGTCATGAAGATGATCAGGAACGGCAGCCACCCGTATCGTCGGGATCGTGCGAGGTCCGGTGTGGTGACGGGAAAAGTCATATCAACGCGCGGTCGCAATCCAGCTTGGAGTCATCGCGATGGGATGGTAGGCCGCCTTGGCCTCCTGTAATCCCGGCAATCCGGCGTCATCCATCGCATTAATACGGTCTGCTCCGTTCCGCAATGCGGTTCGACACGTATTCCGGAACAGCGCCTGCGCGAGTCCCGGCACCGCCCGGTCCGCCACCTCAAACAGCACCGCAAAGGTCGCGGGTTCCAGCCAATAGCCGAACGTGTAGGCCGCAATCTGCTCACGGACCACCGCGACGGTGCCCACCAGTCCGAATCGCTCCCCCAGAGCCCACGCGATCTCGTGCGCCGCTTCGGCATCCTCCAGGAGCAACTGCCCCATCCGGTCGAGCTGTCCCTGTTGTTTTTGCGCCGCCCACCGCCGGTATAACGCCCGGCAGCCGTCATGATCGCCGGAATGATAGGGTCTGAACCGCACCGGCTGCTCCCGCTCCGCACGATTGCAGAGAGCCCGCTGCGACTTGTACGGGTCACCGGCCAGATTCGCCAGGTCCTTCGCCCGGTATACATAGTCCGGGCTTTTGCTCGCATAGTGATACAGGCGCGGATCGAGCATGTTCTTTTGATCGTCCGTGAGATTCTCGATCCGGCTGACCGGAGACACCCCGTTCCACTGCCGCATCAACGCAACGCCCTCGTGCACGGCATCTTCGAATGATCCGGCCCCGAGAGGAGGCAGCGGCATAAACCAGCCGTCGGGAGAATGCGCGAACAGAAAGAAGACCCCGCCCCGTTCGATCCACCGGTACGGAAGGGTCGCTGTCCAGACATAGTGATAGGGAAAGGCAAAGGCCGCAAGTGCCGTTTGGCTCAGTATTTTGGCCTCATGCAGCGCCTGCGCCATCCTCGAGGCATCTGTCAGGCGCAGCGGCTGAAGCCGCCGGTCCGGCTGCAGGGCCGTGACCCGCCGCGTAACTTCCGGCAGCGGGGCCAGCACCACCACATCCTCTTGATACCGGCCGATCAGACGAGGGTGTTCACTCAGTGCCCGAAGGGCATCCTCCTGCGCAAGGACATCCCGCACCCGCTCCCCATGCAGGCGAATCTCGTCTGGAATCGCCTCCCGCATAAAGGGACATTTCGTATCCCACCCCAAGACCACTTGATCCCCTCCGGCATTCCACATGAGCGCCAGAGGATAGAGTCGGCAATCCAGCGGGCGGCTTTGATAGATGCCGCATTGAGCCGTCACGGGATTGAAGGCCGGACAATGAAACCCTTCGCCGGCGGGATCTTTCACAAGGGCAATCTGCGACCCGGCCGGATCGTCAAACAAATCAGTCGAAACACCTAGGGAAACCGCCGCGCTGATTTCGTCCCGCGTAAAGTATGGGCGGAGAAAGCTGTCGGACTCAGGAAAGCGGCAACAGACATCGCACTGCGCACACACTGCGCCAGGAACCATCTGCGGCAGAGGCTGCCGTATGGTCAGCTGCGAGTTGGGCTCCACCGGGGCAGGCGTCATCAGGCCCTCATCATACGATGGGCTGCAGCATCGAGCAAGCAACCTTTGCTTCGAATCACCCTCCCGGCCCTTCATCTCCGGGCGGTGTGATGATGCACCGGCGCGGGGACATTCAACGATTGCCAGGAAACACCTTCAAGCAGCACCGCAAGCAGCGCCATCACCCCGTGGGCTTGAGGTCTGTAATCCTCTTGTCGGGCTCTCATCACCGTGGTAGCATCCCTGCACCTTTATTGAATCGTCCGGACGATTGCTCCGCAAGGATTCCCCATTGGCACAGACTGAGGCACATCCCGCAACCCCCTGTTCGTCTCTGGCCGCAGATCTCGCCTTACGCCGCTGTGCGGACATTCGATCCCGGGTCATCATGGCCGGACTGTATGCGCCGGCGGAAGGGGCCGCGCACGAGGCCGGTCCCGCCGGCTCTCAGGCCGCCACTACCTGGCGGATTAGCCCCTGTCCGCTATTCCTCTCACAAGAACAACTGGCATTTTTTACGAAGCTGGGGCCCCGGCTTTTGACCTTGTATCGAGCCCTCAACCGGCTCTATCTGGAGAGCGCAAAGGGCACCCAACCGGCCTGGGTGGCGCGCTATCTCGATCAGGGTAAACCCGAAGCGTTAATCGCCTACAGCCGAATGAAGCGCTTCCGCGATGACCTGCCTGCCGTCATCAGGCCGGATGTCATTCCGACGCAGGACGGCATGGTTATCACGGAACTGGATTCCGTCCCCGGAGGGATCGGCCTCACGGCCTGCCTCTCCTCCGTGTATGGCGGGCTCGACGAGACCCCGTTGCCGTTGGTCGGAGGACGAGACGGCATGGTGCGAGGGTTTGCCGCCATGTTACGGGCGGTGCAGGGCACACGAGCCGGCTGTATCGCCATCGTCGTGTCGGAAGAAGCAAAAGACTACCGGCCGGAGATGGCCTGGCTGGCCGCACGGCTCCGCGAGCAGGGCATTGAGACCTACTGCGTTGAGCCTCGTGACGTCCGCTTCACGGAGGAAGGATTGCGACTTCGGCTGGACGCGCGAGAACAGCCGATCGCCCTGATCTACCGCTTCTATGAACTGTTCGACCTGTTGAATATCCCGAAAGCCGAGCTGATTCAATACGCCGCGAAGAAGGAATGGGCGGCGGTCACTCCGCCCTACAAGCCGGCGCTGGAAGAGAAATCGGCTTTTGCCCTGCTCCACCACCCGGTCTTGCGGCCGTTCTGGGAAAAGGAATTGGGCGCGCCCACGTTCCTCGATCTGACGACGATTATGCCGCGTACCTGGCTGCTCGACCCGGCCCCTATTCCCCCGGCCGCGACCATTCCCGGCCTTCAGATGGGAGGCCGGGCCGTCACCAATTGGCGCGACCTGGCCGGAGCCACCCAGAAGGAGCGGCATTACGTCATCAAGCCCTCCGGATTTTCCGAGCTCGCCTGGGGCAGCCGGGGCGTTTCGGTAGGACACGATCTCCCGCAGGCCGAATGGGCCGCGGCAATTGAGCAGGCCCTGTCGTCGTTTCCGACCACGCCCTATATCCTGCAGGAATTCCACAAAGGGCGCCTGTTCGAACTGGACTACTGGGATCCCGCATCCAACGCCATGCTACGGATGAACGGACGCGCCCGCCTCTCACCCTATTATTTCGTGGCCGAGGGGAAGGCCGAGCTCGCCGGCATCCTCGCGACCATCTGTTCGGCGGAAAAGAAGATCATCCACGGCATGAAAGACGCCATCATGGTCCCCTGTGCCGTTCACCCTCAATAGATCGCCAGACTACGGCACGCTCCCGCCTGGGACACTCAGGAATATGTTCAGGGTTCCCCAAATGCCTCATTCCACTTTCATGGATGTCCATGGTAGCCTAAGAGTACTATGGCCCTGACGCTGTTCCACGTCGATTGGTGTCCTGACTGTGAAGTCGTGCGCGACAAACTCGCGGAGCTCGGGGTCGCCTACGACGACGTGATCGTGCCGGATGTTCGACCTATGCGAAAACAGGTCTATGACGTGTCAGGGCAGTATTATGTGCCGGTCTTGCAAGACGGGGAGACCGTCTTGACTGAAACCCACGACATTCTCTCCCACCTTGAAACACACTATGCCAAGACCTCGTCGTGAGCTCTCGACAATCCCTGTGTTCCCGCACGATCGGCGACAGGGGCTGTCCTTTCCCTGCCGCGAATGGTGTGAACTCTTGAAAAGGAGGCCATGAACTCGTGGAGGAATGGAGACGCATCCTCGCCGAAAGCATCGTGAAGCCGAAGGACCTGGCCGAACGATTCGGCGTTGATGAAAAGGAAATAGAAGCGATCGTGGGCCCCTACCCGATGCGGATCACCCCGACCGTGCTCGGCACGATCAAAGAAAAGGGCGACGCGATCTGGAAACAGGTCGTCCCCGAAATGGCTGAGCTGGCGGATATCGACGCCGAGGACGACCCGCTCGAAGAAGATCTCATGAGCCCGGTACCCCACTTGGTGCATCGCTACCCGGATCGCGTGCTCCTAATGGTCACCAACCAATGTCCGATCTATTGCCGCTTTTGCACCCGCAAGCGGCTCGTCGGGAAACCGGGGTTTCTCAAGAAGGGCGAGCTGGACCGGGCCATCACCTATCTGCGCGAGCATCAAGAAGTGCGGGATGTGATTCTCTCCGGCGGCGACCCGCTGCTGTTGCCCGACTACCTGCTCGAACGGGTGCTCAAGGCCCTCCGGACGATTCCGCACCTGGAGCTCATTCGCATCGGCTCGCGCGTGCCCGGCACCTTGCCGCAGCGGATCACGCCGAAGCTCTGCGAGATGGTCAAGAAATACCATCCCATCTATATGAACCTGCATTTCAATCACCCGGACGAATTGACACCCGAGGTCAAAGCCGCCTGCGGCATGCTGGCGGACGCGGGCGTTCCGCTTGGCGCGCAGACGGTGCTCCTCAAAGGCGTGAACGACGATCCTGAGATCATGAAACGCCTCGTTCATCAGCTGTTGCTCGCCCGGATAAAGCCCTATTATCTCTACCAGGCGGACCTGACCAAGGGGACGAACCATTTCCGCACGACCGTCGAAACCGGTCTGCAGATCATCAAAGCCCTGCAGGGTCATACCAGCGGCATGGCCGTCCCGCATTTCGTCATCGATGCGCCCGGCGGAGGAGGGAAAATTCCGCTCCTCCCCGACGACTACCTCGTCCATCTCGATGAAGACGGAGCCATGCTCAGGAATTACGAAAACAAGACGTTCCATTACCCCCAACCCAAACAGGGGCAGGGCCGCGAACTCCCGATGGTCGGCGCGCACCCGGGATGGGGTTCCTGTACGAACGATCATGAGGAGGCGTGAACACCCGGTGAGTCGGCGCGCATCCCAGGGCATTCTTCCCTACCAGGACATCAAGCAGCTGATTGTGAACCGGGCGATCACGGCCTCCCCGGCGATTGAAGACCGGCAGATTCAGCCGGCCAGTCTCGATTTGCGCCTGGGACGCAAAGCCTACCGGCTCATCAGCAGCTTTCTCCCGGAACTCTCCGCGATCTCCTCACGGCTCAACGTGCTCGACTTCTATCAATCCGATCTCGTGATGTATGAGATGGATTTGACCGACGGCGCTATTCTGGAAAAGGGCCATGTCTATCTGGTGCCTCTGCTCGAAACCCTCAAGCTGCCGAAGACCCTCCGGGCCAGGGCCAATCCGAAAAGCACCACCGGCCGGCTGGATGTCTTCACCCGCATCGTCACCGATCTGAACGCCGGCTTCGACGAAATCCGCGCCGGCTACCAGGGCCCGCTGTTTCTGGAAGTAGTCCCGCGGTCGTTTGCGATCAAGGTGCGGACCGGGCAGTCTCTGAACCAAATCCGCTTTGTCCGGGGGGAGGCCACGGTGACCGACGCGGCGCTGCAGACCATTCACAGCAAGTCCCCGCTCCTCTACCACAACAGCGCGCCCAGAAAGCCTTTGGGCCGCCGTGAGTTCCGAGCCGAACGCGGACTGTTCCTGCGCATCGACCTCAAGGGGGAAGACCGCACAGGCTCGAACATCATCGGCTATCGTGCCAAGAAGAACAGTCACGTCATCGATCTGGCCAAAGTCGGACACTACGCCGCCGCCGATTTTTGGGAGCCGCTCCACCGGCACCGGCACGACAGCCTGCTCCTGGAGCCGGAAGAGTTTTACATTCTGGCATCGAAGGAACGGATCCGCGTCCCGGCCGGCTACGCCGCCGAGATGGTCGCCTATGAAGCGGCTTGCGGGGAACTCCGCACGCATTATGCGGGATTCTTCGACCCGGGGTTCGGCTATGGCGCCGAGGGCGAGATCAAGGGCACACAGGTGGTGTTGGAAGTCCGCCCGCATGACGTGCCCTTTTTGATCCACGACGGGCAGACATTTTTTAAGGTTGTATATGACCGCATGCTCGACGTACCCTCTCAGTTATACGGCACCACGTTGGGGTCCTCCTATCAACGACAGGCCCTCACACTCAGCAAACACTTTAAAGTCTAGGTTATGGCTCCCACAGATCTCCCGTCAAAAGATCCGTCTCACACTCCGTCGCCTCAGCCTGCGGACGATGACACCGGAGGGGATAAACAACTGCGGGTCGCCGGCATGATGACCGGCACCGCGCTGATGTTCATCGGCTTCCTGAACGTGTTCCTGTCGATCAGCGGCGGATTTGAGATCAACGCCGTGCCGCTCCTTATCTATTTCGGCGGCGTCGCCGTCTGGGCCAACGCGGTGATTGAGAATCCGACCTGGCGCTACAGCGTCATGATCGGCGCCATTGCGATCGGGCTGGGATTCTTCCACTACGGCGAAGTGCTCTTCTGGCACAAGCAGGTCGTCTTCTGGTCGACCGTCGTGATCGTGATGTATTTCATGTTCAGAGAGCCGAAACAACCCGACAGATAAGTGCAGATGACGATTTCCGTCATCATCCCCACCCTCAACGAATCTTCGACCATCGCGCGCACCCTCACGCGCACGGTGGCATTGGGATTCGAGGAGATTATCGTCAGCGACGGGGGCAGCACCGACCCCACCATCCCCATGGTCCGGGCCTGCTGCGACCGGGTACCCTCAACCCGCCTCATCACAGCGCAAAAGGGCCGGGCACGGCAGCTCAACGAAGGCGCCAAGGCGAGTCGCGGCGATATTCTGCTCTTCCTGCATGCCGACACAGAGTTGCCTCCCGACGCCAAGGCGGTCATCGAGTCCGCTCTGACAGATCGCAAGATCGTCGGAGGCCGCTTCGACGTCCGGTTCGATCGCGCCTCGCGCTGGGGCGACATGATCAGCTGGTTCATGAACCGGCGATCCCGGCTCAGCGGCATCGCCACCGGCGACCAAGCCATCTTTGTCCGGCGCCAGGTCTTCGAACAGATGGGCGGGTTTTCGGACATCCCCTTGATGGAAGACATCGAATTCAGCCGCCGGTTAAAACGCCTGGGCCCCACGGCACCGCTCACCGAGGTCGTCACCACCTCCTTTCGGCGCTGGGAACAGAACGGCCCCCTCCGCACAATTCTCTTGATGTGGACCCTCCGCTTCCTGTATTGGCTCGGCGTGAATCCGCATCGACTCAACTGCTTCTACAGGGCCGTGCGCTAGAAGGCGCGGGACACGAGGCTAGAGGAACAGATGAAACCCCTATCGACGGACGCGAAAAAGCCACAGTCCACCTCTCGCCCCTTGTCTCAAGCCTCTCGCCGGCAGGGCGCAGGAAGCGCCCTCGTGATCTTCGCGAAAGCTCCCGTGCCCGGCCAGGTCAAGACACGTCTGTCCCCTCCGCTGACGCCGGACGAAGCAGCTACCCTGCACGGCAGCTTTGTCCTCGACACGCTCGAGCGCACCAAACTGGCAGCCTCCAAGCTGAAGCTGCCGATCGATCGCTATCTGGCCTGTGCGCCTTCGTCCACACTCGTCTTCTTCCAGATTATGGAGGAGCGACAGAGCGTGAAGCTGATCGATCAAGTCGGCGACGACCTGGGCACACGCATGCGGCAGGCCTTCGACTCCTTGTTCGTCAAGGGATATCAACGCGTGCTCATCGTCGGGACCGATGTGCCGTCGCTCCCGCTTGAACACTACCAACAAGCCCTCGCCCTCCTGGAGACGAACGACCTCGTGCTGGGTCCGGCCCTCGATGGGGGATACTATTTGATCGGCCTGAAACGACCAGTTCCGGAACTCTTCGCCGATATCCCCTGGTCCACCGACCGCGTGCTGGCCCTGACCCTGGAGAAAGCCACTGCCCTCGGACTCAAGACCGCCTGCCTGCCTGAGTGGCGCGATGTCGATACCATCGACGATCTCCAGGCCCTGATCGAAGCCAGCCTACTCGACGCCAAAAAACCGAAAAATGAACAAGCATTTTCATCACGCACAGCTGGAGCCCTGCAATTCATCGGGAAAAAGCTTCGCTCCCGCGTCTAACTCTCGCTAGAGGATCATCAGCATGAATGAACGAGTGGCACTCATCACCGGCGGGGCCAAAGGCATCGGGCGCGGAGTCGCGCTCGACTTGGCTGCCCGACATTGGAAGATCGCGTACTGCTACCGCACCAGTGAATCCGAGGCACAAAAGACCACCCTGGCCATCACGGAACGGGGCGGACAGGCGCTAGCCATCCGCTGTGACGTGTCGGACCCGACGGCTGCACAAGACCTCATCGTACAGGTTGAGCAGCGCTGGGGACGGATTGACGTCCTCATCAACGGCGCCGGTCCCTACCACCGCGTGAACCTCTTCGAGGAAACCGTCGAGGGCTGGAACGAGATGTTCGACGGCAACCTCCATCCTATTTTCTATCTGGCCAAAGCGGTGGCACCCGGCATGAAAGCCCGTAAAAGCGGCCGCATCATCAATTTCAGCATGGCCAATGCCGACCAAATGATCTCCCAGACCGATGTGACGGCGCACTACATCGCCAAAGCCGGGGTGCTCATCCTCACACGAACCCTGGCCAAACTCCTGGCGCCGCACGGTATCACCGTGAATGCCGTCTCGCCCGGCTTCATTGATTCCGGCAGCGCCCCGGCCGAAGAACTGGCGGGGATGACCAAACGCATTCCCGCAGGCTATATTGGAACGGTCGACGACACGGTCGCAGCAGTGCGATACTTATTAAGCGAGGACGCCCGCTATGTGAACGGGGCGAATATTCAGATCAGCGGAGCGTGGGGGATATGAGGAGCTGAGGTGATCGGCTTAGTTTCAGTGCTCGCTGACCGCGCGCCAAAGATCCAGGTCATATTTTCAGATTAGGGGCGGCGCTCTGTCAATGCGCGCAATGTGAAACCAACCCAATCACCCCGCTTGGGTGAGGGGAAAGAAAGGGAGCGGTAATGAAAACAGACCAAGAACGTGAAGCACATCGTCGTTTCGTTCAAGCCCTGCAGCACGAACACCTCACCTGTTCCAAACCTGGTTGTGGCGGGCCGATGGACGTCGTCGATCTCACCCCGCACAACGCGCGTATCAAGACCTACGAGGCGACCTGTGAGCGCTGTCAATCGGTTGAGAAAATTACAGGCAAGGAAGAGCACTCACCGTCCTGGGACGTTGCCTCACTCACGATGATGGCGGAGATGCATCTGCTCCACGACCAACCGACCTGTCCGTTCGACGATACGCCCATCACCTTCATCTCCATGCCCAATCCCCGCCGCAAAGCGCGCTACCGTCTCTGCTGCTTCTACTGCGGCAGGCACACCGAAATGAACTGGCCGCCACCGGAAGCGAAACGATAGATCC
This sequence comes from Nitrospira sp. NS4, assembly GCF_049546785.1. Classification (NCBI taxonomy): domain Bacteria; kingdom Pseudomonadati; phylum Nitrospirota; class Nitrospiria; order Nitrospirales; family Nitrospiraceae; genus Nitrospira; species Nitrospira sp. NS4. Next base: position 40,710 of record NZ_JBMWAN010000002.1, read on the forward strand.
CAGCCTCACAAGAAGCACGTTACAGTGATGCCTTGCCCTTGAGGGCCCCCATCTGGCTACGCATGTGCACCAGCAACTCTTTCAACGGCGTGAAAATTCTCACGGCGCGCTGTTGTGACCCTACCTCCATCTCCCAGATCCAATTTTCATCCGGCGTCTCGCGAAACAACTCCGCCATCGGTTTCAGGTTATTGAGCTGATAGGGGACCTTCTCTTGTATTTCTTTCAAAATCAAATCGGATGCAGTCCCTCTCTCCTTCAACTTCCTGGCCAACTCGCTGGTCTTCCGACAATCCCCGATTCGCAAGTCCAGCTTGGCGATCTCCCGGTCAAGTAACTGCTCCTGCCGCGTCACAAAACTCTTAAGATCGAGCAGCCGGGCAATCTCCAGCTTCATCGTGCCGGGGAACATACTCCCTTCCTTCGCGATGAGCGCCTCAATCCTGGCGTGGTAACTCTCCAGAAAGTGATAGACGAAGAAGAATTCTTCGATGGGCCACCAGTGACGCCGATGGACCAGCCGCGCCAGACTCTCCATCAACCCGAATCGCGTGAGCCGATACCGGGGCTGTCTGGGGCCCCCGGTCTGCTTCGCCAGCCCGTCACTCACGAGTACAGCCAGATACCTCGCAATCTGCGTATTCTCGACCGCAAGGCTCGGCCCCTCCATGGCTGACTCCAGCCAGTTCGAAAAGAGCTCAATGAGGAATCGCAGGTCCTTCTGTCGAAATCCCTGAGCTGAAAACCGCGCATGCGCCCCGATGGCGGCGGCATCGAAGAGCGCCCGGTGCCTCCCAAGATGGGTCTTTTTTCCTTTGGTCATAGCGAACGCGCCATTTATAACAGTGTCACAAGATTACCATTCACCTAAGTTCCTGAAAAACAAGATTCACCTTTGTCGCAACCGCCCTATTTGACAGGCGCTGTAACAGTGTCACTTCTTTCCCCCTTCATTCGGTCCTGACCGAGCTAGACTCGCCCCAGACGGTCACTCATTCACCAGGAGGTTCACATGCGCATTTTCAAACGCATCAACGCCACCATTCAGTCCAACTTCAATGCGTTCCTCGATCAGATCGAGAATCACGAGGCCCTGGTCACGGAAGCCATGCAGGAGGTGAAAGCCGCCTCGGCCCGGGCCACCGCACGCCTTGCACGGCTTCAGCAGGATGAGGACAAGCTGGCGGCCAGGCTCGTTGACCTGCGCAAGGATGCGGGGCAATGGAAAGACCGGGCCCTCCAGGCCGGCACACAGGATGAAGCCCGGGCTCTGGAATGCGTACGCCGGATGACGCGGGCTCAAGAGGAAGCGGCGTCCACAGAATCCCAATTAACCAAGGCGCGAGAGCTTCGCGCCCGGTTGGTCGATGACCTCCGAGGAATTCAATCCAAGCTGGACGAGTTGCAACGGAAGAAACATACCCTGGCTACGAGACAGTTCCGCGCCGAGGCGATGAAGGCCATTCAATCGGACGGCACAAGCGCGCTGGACGAACTCACCGGCATTTTCGATCGGTGGGAAACGCGGGTATCGGAGGCTGAAGGCTATGTGACAGGCCCCGCCTTGCTGACGGACGATTTCGAACTGGCGTACCGGCAGAAGGAGGATCACGAAGGGGTCCGCGCCACCTTATTGGAACTGATGGCTGAACACAAGCACTAACACGACCCCGCGACAGGAAGGAGGGCCACGATGGAACGCTGGATGGACATACAGAAACTCGGACAATTGCTGCGCTGGATGGGTTCGCTGCTGCTCCTGGGAGCCAGCGCGAGTTTTATGCTGGAGGGGTGGCAGAATTTCGGATCGCAGCTGCGGTACTACCTGTTTCTCGGATATCTGCTGAGTCTCGCCGGACTGGGTATCCTTCTGAGTTCTCGCGTGAAGGAAGACAAGAGCGCCAGAACGCTCTTAGCGCTGGCCGTCGCCGGCATCGCGGCTCAATACTCCCAACTCGGCGCGATGATCCACTCGATGGTGTCAGCCGACAACGGGGCGCTGCCCGGCTCGCTGCTCTATGACGCAGCAGGCTGGGGCCAGATCGCGCTGAACGGAGCCGCGACGGTTCTTCTCCTCGGCCCCATCGCCTTAATAGGATTTTCGGCCTTGAATCGGCCGCAAGCCCGCCTGCTGACGGGTGTCTATCTGCTCGCGTGCAGCAGCCTGCTGATTCCCGTCCGGCACGGGCTGCCGGCGACGCTGGTTTTGATCGCCGTCGCCACGCTCACGCTGTGGATCGATTCACGCTTCGTCACCGGGACAACGGTGGGCGGGACAGGGGAAGGCATCATCGGCCGCTTGCTGCTCCTGCTGCCGAGCGGAATTTTGGCGGCACGAACGGCGTTCTATCCGCAAAGTGATCTGTTTATCGGAATGACCAGCCTGCTCGTCGGCGCGCTGTTCTTCGAGATGCTCCCCCGTTTTGTGAAGGAGGACACAGAGAAGTCTCGCATCCAGGCCCTGAGCACTGCCCCGATGACACTCGGATGGAGCGTCATCGCGTTCCAATATTTCCCCACCGTCTTCAGCACTCAGGGCGCCCCGTTGATGACGCTGCTGCCGTTCAGCGCCTTATTGACCGCGCTGTCGCTGCGCTCTTCAGGGGGCGGTGCGTACTACCGGAAGGTCGCCTCGATGCTGGCCCTCATCTCCCTGCTCGCTCAGATGGGCACGCAGGCAATACTGCTGTCATCGTTTCTCTGCGTGGCTCTGTCTACGTTCATGATTTTCGCCGGCTTCCGCTATCAGGAACGTGCGGTCTTCTCAGCCGGGATCGTCGGATTGATCTTCGGAATCGGATACCACCTCCGGTTTGCCGTGCAGCTGTATGCCCAGAGCCCCTGGGCGCTGCTTGCGGCAGCCGGGATCCTTGTTCTCTTGAGTGCTTCGTACCTGGAGAAACACGCGACCCGCATGTTCGGCCGGTTGGTGCTGTTGAAGGAGGAAATGAAAGCCTGGCGGTAAGACGAAACCCGTCGCTCGCTCAAATGGAAAACCGGGGGCATGTACTTCGCGCCCCCGGTTTCTTGCCTTGTCCTGCAACGCTCCCGAACCCGATCTTACTTTCCGAACGCCTTCTTCAGCAGCGGTTCGATCTCGCCCTTGGCGGCCATGGGATCGAGGATGTCAGTATCCCCGTAGAACTGGCCGTCGATAAAGACCTTCGGCAGCGTCGGCCACTTGGTGATCTTCGTAAGGGTTTCCCTCTTGGTCGGCTGGGAGAGGACGTCGATCACCTCGTAGGGATAGCCATACTTATCGAAAAACTGCATAGTCTCACGGGTAAACCCGCACATCGGCATCTGCTTGGTCCCCTTCCCGTAGATGAGGATCTTATGGGTTTTCACTTCCTGCTGGATTTCTTCTTCAATGGGATCTGCCATCATCGGCCTCCTTTGTATCGCTCAACCAACTTTGCCTAATTTTCGTCATTGGTGCGCGCCGTCAACTCCAACGCGTGGATTCGTCCGTCTTTCATGGGAACATCCAACGCCGCATAGATCAGCCGGTGCCGGTCCAGTAAATTCTTCCCCCGGAACGCGTCAGAGACTACCACCACCTTGAGGTGATCCATGGTTCCGGTGCGATCCGTGACCGTCACGACCGCATCCGGCATGCTCTTGTGAATATAGTCCGTCAATACCGCTGGTGTAATCATCCACTCCTCCGTTTTCCCATCGGAGAATACCTTAGCCCAAACTGGAAAGGCAATTCACCCTTGGCACCGGACGATTGCCTGTGGGCCCCTAGCTTCCGCACAAAACAACCAGCCCGCGGACAGAGAAATCGAATCCTTTTTCCATCCAAAATGGACCAGTTTTGGCACGAGCACAGGGGCCACGTTCTGCTCTCCACACGGCACCCTCGGTAACCGCCACAATCTCATTCTCATTGAGTACAACCATCCATACGGACTAGTCGTCGATCCCCACGTTCTTTGCGCCATGCGCTTGCATACCAACCGTCACGCAGTAAGGAGTAATGTATCTCTTGATGCTACTCTGGCCTGCCGTGCTCCTGATCGTCGGCGTCGCCTTCCTTCGACGCATGTGGTGGCCAATACAACCTGAATTGGCGTCCCCCCTCATCACTACTCGGTGCTTCTCAACCACTTCCGGTGGTGGATTTCAACCAATCATGTCCGCATTGTCACCCCACGCAGCATGAAATCATTCAATAGCACGGCATTTCACTCGCGTGATGCGAGGCATCCGGATTGCTCATACAGAAAAGCACAAGAGGCACCATGAACCGGACCAACCCAACATGTGCCATCATCCACCACCAAGGAGGCTGCCATGACGGAATTTAAATCAGGGTTCTTTATCGGGGATGAAAGCTGCAACGGGCGCGTCCTCGTCGTGGATGACGAAGCGGATATCCGCAAAGTCGTCCGTATGACCTTGCAGAAAGCCGGCTATGAGGTCTTGGAAGCGGAGAACGGCGAGAAGGCCATCGAAACGATTAACAGCGGAGAAAACCGGCTGCTCCTCGACGTTATGATCTGCGACATCCGTATGCCGAAGGTCAACGGCATCGAAGCCATCGCGTATTTCCGCCAGAATTACCCGCGCGTGCCCCTGATCGTGCTGACCGGCTTCCCCGATACCGACATGGCCACCTCTCTGCTACGGCAGGGCGTGGTCGATTATCTTGTGAAGCCTGTCGAGGGCGAGAAACTCAAAGCCTCCGTCGCACGCGCCATGGAACAGAGGGAACTCGCGCCGCTATGAACCCCTTGGCCCCGCATCGTCCTGAACTTAACCGAGCGGGGGGGACTGTTCCTCCGTCCTCCCCCGTCTCGACATTCTCGGACAAGACTCATCCTATGAGGGCCACACGCCCCTTGCACACTCCTCCCACCAAAGTCGCCATCCTCGGGGCGGGGCGTGGCGGAACCGCCCTGCTGGATTTGCTGCACCAGATCCCCGCGATCGACATCGTCGGCATCAGCGACCGCGACCCGCGCGCCCCCGGTCTGCAGCGGGCGCGCGATCTTCATATCCCCGTGGTTGACCAGATCGACGATCTCCTCCAGAACCATCACACCCAGCTGGTTCTGGATGTGACCGGGGACCCTACCATGGATCAACGGCTTCGCCGGGAAGTCCGGTCCGGCGTCGACGTGCTCAGCGGGTCGGCTTCACGCGTCGTCTGGGAACTGGTGCAGCACGAGTCCGCCCTGCAAGCCGAACTCCTTCATGCGGAAAAACTCGCCGGTATCGGGTCCTTTGCCGCGGGCATCGCCCACGACATCAATAACCCTCTGCAGCTCATTCTTGGACTGGCTGAAAATCTGGCAGAGGAAACTGACCTTCACACCGTCCACGAGCAGGCGCGCGAGATCATTGACGCCGTCAAGCGGACAACGGCGATCTGCCGAGATCTCACCTCTTACGCCCGGCGGTCCGCCGCCCACCAACAAAGCCTGGTGGACGTGAATACGAAGCTCGACGACGCCCTCAAGATTGCCCGCTACGCCGTCGCCTTTCAAGACATCGAGGTCGTCAAGCTTTACGCGCCGGATGCGACCATACCGGGGAATCCCGACGAACTCCTGCACGTCTTCGTCAATCTCATCACCAACGCCGTCCAGGCCATGGAGCGCGGCGGCACACTGACCCTGCGCACAATGATTCAAGAGACGGTCGTCTCCGTTCAGGTCTCGGATACGGGCTGCGGCATCCCCCCCGACCTCTTCAACGAAATCTTCGAGCCGTTCTTTACGACCAAGCCTCCGGGAAAGGGCACCGGGTTGGGGCTGTATAATATCAAGCACGTGATACATCAGATGCACGGCACCATTGCCGTGACAAGCGACGTCGGAGTCGGCAGCACGTTCACCATCGCCTTGCCCCGCACAACACCAGTGTGACTCCATGACCACACCCAGGCCGGCACATGCTCCGCACACACAACGCGCCTCCCGGTGGGGCCTGAAGTCCAAGCTGATCCTTTCCATGCTCTTCGTCGGCGCCGTCCCGCTTGTCATCGGATTGAGCATGGCCTTCTGGCAAGGATCGCAAGAAATTCGGGACGTCAATGGAGAAAGCTTCAAGGCCCTGGCCACCGAAGCGGCCCGAAAGCTCGACCTGCTGGTGGCCGACGAAATCGCACGCACCTCCCGCATCGCCAACGACCCTGCGGTCGTCCAGGAACTTGAGCGCCGACGGGACGCGCGCGGGAACCCGCCCGCTCAGGGACTACGCCCCGTCGATGCCGATGCGGAGGCCCGCTGGGCGGCCCGCGACCCCGATCTGCTTAAAGACATCACCGCCAGTCCCCTCGCCGGCTTGCTGCACGAGTACTATACCGGCACGCGCAGCGCCGCCGATCAACTGCTTCCCCAGGTTGTGCGCTCCGCCACCAAGCTGCTCTTCCTCACCGACATTCAGGGCACCCTGGTGGCCGCCATGACGACCAAGCCGAACTACCGGCACGGCCACACTCCCTGGTGGCAGGGGGCCTACAACAAAGGGGTAGGGAAGCTGTATATCGAAGACCTCCATTTCAGCAAACAGGCGGACGCCTATGTGTTCACGATTTCAATGCCCGTCATGGACAGCCTGCGTTACGAAGTCGTCGGCGTGCTGCATCGCGTGATCGACGCCAAAGAATTTTTCTCCCCCTCCACGCACGTGATCCGATTCGGAAAAACCGGCCATGTCATGTTGATCGACAGCCGGGGAATCGTCATGAGCTGCCCCATTCTGCCCACCGGTGTCGCGCTGTCCGACACAAGTCTGATTCCCCTCATCACGCCGCAGCAGCCGGGCTGGGTCGAGGCTCCGAGCGACGGACATGGGGGCAATACGGCGTCGATCATCGGGTTCGCGCCGCTGCCGGAAACCAGCCGGGCCACGAATGGATCGCTCGACCGCGGCTCCTGGCATACCTTCGTCTGGCAGGCTTCCGACGAGTTGTTCGCCCCCATTCAACACCTCTTTACCTGGCTGATCGTCTTCGGCAGCGTGGCCCTCGCCCTCCTGGCCGTGCTCGGCTATGTCGCCGCCGGCCGGATCGTCACGCCCGTGCGCGCACTGCAACAGGCGGCACAGGCCATCGGACGGGGAGAACTCCGTACCACCATCGACATTCGCACCGGCGACGAGTTGCAGGATCTGGCCGATGAATTCAACCGGATGAACGCCCAGCTGCAAGCCGCCTTCGCGGGACTGACCGACCAGGTGACCCTCAAAACCCAGGAGGTCAATTACCTCCAACGATCCACGGATCAAATCCTGGATGCCGTGCCCACGCCCATTGTCCTGCTCGACGCGCGAGAGTCGGTCCAGTACATAAATCGCGCGGCTCGCGCGGCGTTTCATCTTTCTCCGGAGGCCGCCCCGCCGTTCGCTCTCTCCACACTGCAACCGTTCGGCTCGGCCGTTCAGACGCGATTGCGGGAGGATGCGGCCGGGGGAGAACCCGGCTCGCCGGCCCAGAGCGGGGAGCCACGAGACCCTTTGGCTCCGGCCATGAGCCAAGAAGCCGGCCACTCCCGATCCCGGTCGGAACTCCAGATCGGCCCGCGCACCTATCACTATCAGTGGTTCCGCCTCCCAAGCCGCCCGGGGGAGGAGCCTCGGATTGGATTTGTGCTGCGAGACACCACCGAAGAAAGCCACATGCAGGATCAGCTGATTCAGGCGGAGAAGTCCGGCAGCCTCGGGGTGCTGACCGCCGGCATCGGACACGAGCTCAACAATCCGCTGTTCGGCATCGTCGGCCTCGGCGAAGCCATTCTCGACGAGACCGACCTCTCCCGCGCCCAGTCCCATGCCCGCGATATCGTCGCGCAGGGACAGCGCATGGCCGCCATTATCCGCGACTTCACCGGGATCACCACACGGGAGAGCTCGGATCAGCGCATCCCCGTATGTTTGGAAGAGACGATCGACCAGGCGCTCACCGCCATGCATACCGCCGCCGACATGCGGCGGATCACGATAGAGAAATTCTATGCGGGCGAGACCATGGTCCTGGCGCTGCCCGACCAGCTCCGGCAGGCCGTGATGAATTTGCTCATGAACGCCGTGCAGGCCATGAAAGGGACCGGCACACTGAGCCTCACCACAACGGTGACCAACCGGCTCGCGACAGCCGAAATCAGCGACACAGGCCCAGGAATCTCGCCACAACACCTGGCGAAAATCTTCGACCCGTTCTTTACGACAAAGGGCCAGGGGGAGGGGTCGGGCTTGGGCCTGACGGTCGCCCGGCGCATCATCCGGAAATTCGGAGGAGACCTCCGGATTGACAGTCGTGAGGGACAGGGCACGACCTGTTTCATTACCCTGCCGGCGATACTTCCCCCCCCATCATCCGAGGAGGAGACATGGACCGCGTCAACACCACGCTCGGAGCCGCAGCCGTCACGCTCGTGATCGGAGCCCTGCTCGCGACACCATTCTCCCCGCTGGCGAAAGAACCGCCCGGCGCTCAGGGCATCCCGCCTGAGAAGGTCGCGGACTATGTCCAGGCCATCCTGCAAGCAGACCGGACGATTTACACCACCCAAGTGGTGACCCGCATGCAGGAGAAAGGCATCGTCAAGGCCACCGAGCATTGGGAGCATGACAATGCGCTGCCGCTGCCCGCCCAGTTCCTGCAACACTCGGGACGGCTCGTCGCCGAAAGCGGGCGCGGCATCCGATACCGGCTCATCGGGCTCTCCCCGATTTATCAACGCAATGCCCCCGCCACCGACTTTGAACGGAAGGCGCTGGAAACCTTGACGCAGCAACCGGATCGTCCGGTCACCGGCATTGTCACCAGCGGAAAAAAACAGTTTTTCCAGGCCATTTACCCGGATCGCGCCGTCTCTCCGACATGCATCGCCTGCCACAACAGTCACCCCTTGAGTCCCAAACGGAACTTTAAAGTGAACGATGTGATGGGGGGCATCGCGATCACGATTCCGCTGGAGTGATCCGGATCAACGATCAGCCCCCGGTCGTCGCCCGCGAAGATGAGGCAGAGCTCAACACCTCTGATGGCTGAGCCCTGCTGCGAGACGAGAACGCTAGGAGGGAGTCGCGGGGGGAGCGGGCGACGAAGATTCGCCCACTTGATACTCTTCCCGATAAATTTGAATCGCCGTCATGAAGAGACTCACCATAATCGGGCCGACGAAGAGCCCGAGCAGACCATACAAAGCCAGCCCGCCGAGCACCGAGAGGACCAGGAGCAGCACCGGAATCTGCACCTCCTGCCCGATCAGCCAGGGGCGGAGAAACTGATCGACCGTCGAGACGACACCGACTCCCCATACCAGCATCCCCAACGCCTTTCCGACCGCCCCGATCCAGAACAGATACAGCACAACCGGCCCCCAGACCAACGCCGTGCCGCCGAAAGGAATCGGGGCCAGCACGATGGTCAGCGCCGTGAGGACCACCGGAAACGGCACGCTCAGCGCGAGATAGGCCCCGCCCGCCAGCACGCCCTGCACCATCGCCGTTACCAACATCCCCTTCACGACCGCGCGGACGGTCTGATCCAGCCGGCCCACAATCTTTCGCTTGTGCGACTCCTCCATGGGGATCAATTCATACAACGCCCCGAGCCATCGCTCGCCGTCTTTGAGCAAAAAGAAGAGCACCAGCAACATGACGAAGAAATTGCTTACGAGCACCACGGCGTTCTTCAGCAGATCCCCCATCTGGCTCATGAAGAATTGGCTGAGCCACTTGGCCCCCGCCATCACCGAATCCTCCATCGACAAGGCCTGCATCTTTTCAGCCGTCAGCATCGACCGCAGCCAGTTGCCGATCAGCGGGACAGAGGCCACCTGCTCCGGTAGTTGCTGGAGTCCTCCTGCGGCGATCCACTCGTATATGGCCTCCTCCGCCGCCCCCGCTTCTCCCACAAGCGTCACACTCATTCCCACCAGAGGAACGACGACCACCGCCAGCACCCCGAACGTGAGACAACCGGCGGAGAGCGTGTCGCGCCCTCCTGTCGTCTGCGTCAGCCGGCGATGGAATGGAAAGACCCAATGGGCCAGCAGGCTGGCCCACAAGGCCGGGAATAAGAAGGGCCGGAGGATGAGCCCGATCTGGTAGAGCAACAGCGCCAGGAGGGCGAAAAACACCGCGGCAAAGAGTTGAGGGCGAGTCATACGCGTCGTTGGCTCAGGTCATCGATCAGTCCGTTGATAGCAGATCTTGGACCGGTTGTCACCGCAGGGAGGCCTGACAGGGCGAAAAGCCTGGCAGGAAAGGCTCATCCCGGCAAGGGATCGCACGAGTTACACATCGGATTCTGTCCCGATGAGGGCCACCGGCCGGTTCCGGGAACCGGCCGGCTCAGGGACGTTCCCCGGCAGACAAGGCGCTTCCTCCGGCCATGCCGTGACGCCCATATCGCTTGTCCCTTGAAACTTGGCGCCGTCCTCCATCGCAAAGACCGGCGCATGCACCTCGCCCATCAGAATGCCGGTCTTGAGGAGTTGCACCCGCTCGCTTGCCGTCACGGTCGCCCTGATGCGCCCGCTGCTGATCAGGACACCGGCCGCAATGGTCCCCTTCACGACCCCGTCTTCCCCGACAATGACCTGGCCCTTGGTGTAAATGTCGCCTTCAAGACGGCCGTCAATGCGCACCGTCCCATCGACGCGAATTTCACCCTTCAGCTCGACCCCTTTGGCCAGCAGCGTGATGTTGCCGTCATCAAACCCGTTCTTTTTCATAGCCGATCCCCTCCCGCCAGGATTCGCACCACAGAATACCCCAGGGGGGCATAGACACCTAGCAGTTTGTTGAAACAGCGCACACCCTGAACAGCAGGGCTCATGGCGCTCACGAGAATCCCAAGGTCTGCTTGATCCGCTCCCACAGTCCGCCGCCATGCACTTCGCAAAAGACCTCCGGCTCAGTGCCTTCGAGAAACACCTCCGTCGCCCGCTCGGGACATTGCGAGGTGGCCAACTGCCCGGTCCGCGGATCAACGGCCCGCGAGACAATGCCCGGGGGCATCTCAAAATCTTGCGCATCCTCCGGAATCAGCCGACGCGCCAGATCCACCCAGATCGGCAGCGCCGCCTGTGCCCCTGTCAACCTGATCGGCCGCTCATCGTCGAACCCCACCCAGACACCGATGACGAACTCAGGCGTATAGCCGACGAACCAGGCATCATGATAGCCGTCCGTCGTCCCGGTTTTTCCGGCCACCGGACCACGCAGCCCGAGGCTTCTGGCTTTGGCGCCGGTACCCCGATCCACCACCCCCTTCAGAAGCGAGGTCAGGAGATACGCGGCCTGCGCAGAAGCGGCTTGCTGCCGGTCCAGCACGGGGCTCCACAACGTCTCCCCGCTCTCACGCGCCAGGTTCGTCAACGCCACCGGCCGCACCGCCACCCCTTCATGCGCTAAGGCGCCATAGGCGGCCGTGATCTCCAGCAAGGAGACCGATGCGCTCCCCAGCGCCACAGACAGATTCTCCGGCAACGCCCCTTGAATGCCGAACCTCCTCAGCGTGGCATTGAATCTCGCCATCCCGACACGCTGCGCCGTCCTTACGGCCGGAATATTCAACGACTGCTCCAGCGCCGCTCGCACCGTCACCTGACCGTGAAACTGCCGGTCATAATTCTGGGGAGACCAGGAACCGCCCCCTGACTCAAACGTCACCGGTTCATCGGCCAGCAGGGTGACCGGAGTGAGCCCCGCCGCTCCCTCATCGCGAGCGGCTTCGAACGCCGTCAGATAGACGAACGGCTTAAAGAGCGAGCCCGCCTGACGCCGCGCCTGGACCGCCCGATTGAATTGACTGGTCCGGTAGTCGCGTCCGCCCACCATGGCCAGCACATGTCCCGTTCGCGCGTCCAGCACAAGCACCGCGCCCTGCAATGGCGACTCCACTTCTTTCAGCGCAGGATACGCGCGCTCCAGTTTGGCCAATCCCTTCAGCAGCGCTTCCGTCGCCAGTTGCTGAATATAGACATCGAGGGTGGAATAGACCCGCGCCCCCTCAGGAATGCCGGGCCCCGTCCCTTCCTCCACCTGCCGCAAAAGGTAATCCACGAAGTACGGCGCATCCGTCAGCACGTCCTGGGGCAGCGCCACCTGCACCGGATGATTTACTGCCCGCACCCAGGTTTCGTCCGAAAGCATCCCCTCCTCATGCAACCGGCGCAGCACCACATTTCGTCGCTGCGTAGCATACTCCGGATTTTTCGTGGGGGAATAGGTATTGGGCCCTTTGATCAGCCCGGCGACGAGCGCGATTTCTTCGATGGACAGCGCCTCAAGCGGCTTTCCAAAATACCGGTGCGCCGCTTCGCCGACACCGTAAATCGACACCGACCCGGCCTGCCCCAGATAAATTTCGTTGAGATAGCTTTCCAGAATCTCTTCTTTCCGATACTTGCACTCCATCACAAGCGCGGCCATCACCTCGCGGAGTTTTCTCCCCATGGTCCGCTGCGGCGAGTAAAAGAGATTCTTCGCCAGCTGCTGCGTAATGGTGCTCCCGCCCTGCACCACGCCCCCGCGCGTGATATTCGCCCACAGCGCCCGGCCGATCGCCACGGGATCGACGCCGATATGTGAAAAAAACCGCCGGTCTTCAACCGCCAGGACCGTTTTGATCAGGTCCGGCGGGATATGGGCGTAGGGCACCCATTCCCTCACCTGACGAGAACTGCCTCGCATCCCGCTCAGCAAGGGCGGTTCGAGCGAAACAAAGGGCAGCGATTCGCGTTGCCGCACCGAAATAATATCGGCGACCACTCCTTCGCTGACGATCAGAGTCACATGCCGGGCCGGCGTGCGCGCGTCGTCCTGCGCGCGCAGATACACATCGATGGCATCGCCGGACACCGCATACTCGCCGGGAGCTTGGACCATTGAAACGACCTGATAGCCGAGCCGGTGCAGCCGGTCGAGCAAGCCTGATTCGGCCACATGCAGGCCGGGCTGGAGGAGAAAGGGCGCGCCGTAGATCAGCAGCGGCGGGTGCTCATCGCTCTTGGGCAGCGCAAGGGATGTGGCCAGCATCGTGCCGTAGCCTGCAAGCGCCAGACAGGCCAGCCCCAAAAGGGCCCCCGACCCAACCAGGGCCCGGCGCGTCCAACGGCTGCCTGAACGCATCACCAGCTCCTCTGCGAACTCTGTCTACACGAGAGATTCGAGAAGTGCGGCCACGAATACGCCGCGGCCGTCACTCGTGGTCCCGATGTACCGTCGCGGGGGAAAAAGCGGGCAGGCACACCGCCAGATACTCAGCCCCCTCCGGTCCCGGCGTGCTGTAGCGAACCCATTCACCGCAATGCGTGATCACCGCTTGTCCCGCGTGAATGTCGTGCGACCCCTCTCGCGTTTCGACCCGCAGCATCCCCCGCAGTACCACCGTGTACTCGTCGAACTCGGGCGTCTGCCCCGGCTCTCGCCAGCCTGACGGGCTCTGCATCCGGGCCACGCTGACCTCTGAAGTGCGGGAATTCACCCGTCCGACATATTCGTCGATGAGCTTAGGCTGGTTGCCGGCCGCTTGAACTCTCGCAGGCTTCTCAATCACTTGCACCATGCTCTTTCTCCTCTGCTCCGGGGTACATCCCGGGATAACTCCAGCCCCCCTCTTCCGAGGTAACTCGTCTGGGTCTAACAATTCTCAGGGGGTGAGCTATTCTAATCCAAGGATGAACGCGCGCCTAGACCTCAACCAAGGAGAAACCCGATGAGTTGCTCACGCTGCTGCGGATTGATGATCAAGGACCATTATATGGATCATGAGGGCACCTCCGGATACACCTGGATGAGCGCCTGGCGCTGCATGAATTGCGGCCATGTCAACGACGCAACCATCGAGCGGAACCGTCGAACCCTGCAGGCTCACGCTCCACAACTGGTCGTGACGAGCGAGACGTACGATTATGCCGACGAAGAAGTTCATCTGGGAGCCGAAACCATGGTCGCCCAGGCGGCCTAAGCAGTCCGGGCTCGTTCAAGATTATGAAGGAGAACTCCACATGGCCTCGATTCTCATCGTTGACGACGAAGAACCCATTCGGCACCTCCTCCGGTCCATCCTGGAAGGAGAAGGCCATCAGGTGCTCGAAGCCTCCGACGGACGAGAGGGGCTCACCCTCTACCGGAACACGCCGACCGACCTGGTGATCACCGACATCATGATGCCTGATCGAGACGGCATGGAGGTGACCCTTGAACTCACGCGCGAGTTCCTCGACGCCAAAGTCATCGCCATGACCGGCGCCTTGGGTAATCAGAACTTTCTCAACGTCGCCAGGCTCTTCGGCGCCCGCCACGTTCTGCAGAAACCGTTTGGAGTGGAAGAGATTTGCCGCCTGGTACACCTCACCCTCGCTGAATGAGCTATCCCCGAGCTGCGATGCTGGGCATCACGCCTGTCCGTCCCTCCCTTTGTAGGGTTGTAACCTTTCACCTGCTTCAGGAATATAGAGGCATACACAATTTCCCGCAGGCAGTTCACCAATAATCCGATAGAGCGGACAGGAACCCTATGAATGCAGGACGGTATCTTTTGAGTATCGGCCTACTCCTGTCTCCGGCGCTGGCCTTGGCAGGCTCGGCGGCCTCAAGTTTCCAAATCACCGCCACCCTCGATCCTACGTGCACGATTCAGACAACCCCGGCGACATTCGGCCATTACAATCCGATTACCACCCATGCGACAACCCCGTTAGATGTGAACAGTACCGTGACCCTTACCTGCAGCAAGGGAATGGCCACGACCATTGCGCTCGATCGCGGACAGTATGGGTCCCATGCAAAAGGCACAACCAGGGCGATGAAGCTGGCTACCGGCGAAGATTATCTGAGCTACGATCTCTACCAAGACGTGATTCGCGCCACCATCTGGGGGACCGGAGGCGAAGAGATCTTCGTCCCACCCATCGCCCCCGACACAAGACCACGCACCTTCTTCATCTATGCCCGAATTCCCTCCGCCCAAGACGTCACCGTCGGAAACTACAGCGATACCATCGTCGCCATCGTGAATTTCTAATTCCGCCTTCGCCCCCTCCCGCAGCCTTGGTCCTCTGCCCCCGATACAGATCTTCCTCTTAAAGCCTCCGGCTTCGCACACAGGAGCTCATAGAGACTCGCAGCCCATTGCTGAGTGACAAAATTTGTCCCTCCCCATACGCTCTTTGTCCAAACCGTAAAGAACCGCTCCCGACTTAACCGAAGCGCATCAAAGCGCAACAACTATGGAATCTACATTTTTACAATCATTTAGGACAGCGGAGATTGACTAATAACCGATGACAAGAAGTTGCCATGCTTCTTGCAGATGAAGGCAAACGATAGCACATAGCACAACCCCCTTTACCGCTGGAGGATGATGATGAATCGGGCGACTACACAACTCTTGGTCTTGACCGTTTCCGCTATCGCCGTCTTCTGCCTGTCAACCCCCTCTGCCCAGGCGCAGGTAGCCAGTTCCGCCTTCGGCGTCAGTGCCAGCGTCATTGCCAGTTGCACCATCACGACTACCAACATGGGTTTCGGAAACTACGATCCGGTTTCGGCCAACGCCACCACCCCCGCGACGACCAATGGAACGGTCACCATTGCCTGTACGAGAGGCACGAACCCGAGAATCGACCTGAATGCGGGCTCCAATTCCGCCAACGCCGTTGGAACCACACGGGCCATGGCGGCAGCCGGGCCCAGCTACTTGAGCTATGAACTCTACCAGGACGGGACCTACACGACTGTCTGGGGGGTAAATACCAATGGATTTTCCCCTGGGGTCGTCACAACGCTCGCCGCGACACCCTACACAATTTACGGCCGGATTCCGGCCGGCCAAGACCGCGCAGTCGGAAACTACACCGATACGATCACCGCAACGGTGAATTTCTAGGTGTAGCACACATGTATAGACCCACTGGTTTCACACTCGCTATCGTACTTGTCCTGTGCCTCTTCACAGTTGAAGAGGGCAGGACAAGCACATTCAACGTCTCCCCCCTGAAGGTTGTCCTATCGGGGAAGTCCAACAGCGCTCTGCTGGAAATCGCCAATCAATCAACCGACTCTCTGAGACTGCAACTATCGGTGGTGGCATGGGACCAGTCGCCATCCGGCGAGATGTTGCTGACTGGCACCGACGACATCGTTCTCTTTCCTCCGCTGCTAACGGTCGCGCCGGGCGAAAAGAGAAAGATCCGGCTGGGCGCTGTCACCCCGCGCGGCACGACAGAAAAAACCTATCGCATCGTCCTCGAAGAGCTGCCCTCGCTTCAAACCGCTCCAGCCGACGGCGCCCAAATCCGCGTCCTGACCAGAATGACGATCCCGGTGTTTCTCCAGCCCTCGAAAATCGTGGTGAGCGGACAGATCGATGGGTTGACAATGCGCCAAAAGAACGCCGGCTTTGAGATTCGCAATACCGGCAACACCCATTTCTTGGCACAACATATCCAACTCACCGGCCTTGGAGAGGCGGGGCAACCGATCACCACACAGGACATCGAAGGCTGGTACATCCTGGCCGGCGGGTCGCGGCGATATGACGTGCCCCTGTCCACCGAACATTGCCGTGGATTGAAATCCCTCACAGTGCAGGCTCAAACGGAAGCCGGACCTCTCAAAGCACAAGCAGACGTGCGGACTGAGGAATGTGGGCGCTAAGCCGGAGGGCAACTCATGTGCTGACCGCCACACGGGATAAGACATGCGGACAGAGGGGCCACGGCGACGACAGCGACACCAGAGTTGCGCCAACGATCTCCTTGCAGGCCTCCTGCTCTTCCTGCTCCTCATCTCCTTCCCGATAGAAGCCTGGCCGCAGACGGGAGACAAAGCCCTGCTCCAATTGATTGTCAACGAGGTCGACAAGGGCGAAGTCCTTGCCATCCGGCGGTCCAATGACGTGCTGGTCCGGCTGGCCGATCTGGAGGCGGCTGGTGTCCGGACCGAAGGCGCTACGCGCGAATTCATCGGAGAAGAGGCTTACGTTTCACTTGCCTCCCTGGCACCGGGTACCACGTATGTTCTCGACGAAGCAAATCTGGCCATCCGCCTCAGCGGCCAGGCCGGGTTGCAGGCCACCACGAAGGTCAATCTCACGCCGAGCGCGCCGCCCGGCATGGTATACAGCGAAGACACCAGTCTCTTTGTGAATTACGCCGCGGAAACGAAGGGATTTCAGAAGTACAATGTATTTGGAGAAGCGGGGTTGAGCCTCTCAGGACACCTGTTGTCGAGCACCGTCCGCAGGACCGAGGACGGGCACGTCGTGCGGGGCCTATCCAATCTGACGCTCAACGATCGCGGCCACTTGACCCGCTGGATCATCGGCGACAGTTTCGTAAGCACCGGCGGACTCGGAGGCGGCACGTTCATCGGCGGCCTCAACGTGTCCAGGAATTTTACCCTCGACCCTTATTATTATTTCTTCCCCAGGCCGGGGCTGTCCGGAACAGCCCTGGTCCCCTCGACCGTCAACGTCTATTCCGATGGAGGACTGTTGCGGCAGGAAACCATCGCTCCCGGCCAGTTCGAGCTGAACAATCTGCCGGTATCCAACGGTTACCGCATGAACCGGGTCGTTATTCGAGATATCTTCGGGCGAGAAACGGAGATCGTCTCGCCCTTCTACTTATCAACCAGAGTCCTCCAGGCGGGACTGAACGAATACAGCGTCAACGCCGGTCTGCGCCGCAACAACGTCACCACCGCCAGCTGGGACTACGATTCCCCGGTGCTGCTGGCCCGTTACCGCGTGGGCCTCACCGACAGCATCACTCCGGGAGCGAATATCGAAGCGGGCAACCGGCTGGCGAACGGCGGCCTGCGGCTCACCGCCAAATCGCTGCTCGGCGAAATGGACCTCGCCCTCTCCGGCAGCACCGATGCGGGCGCGACGGGCGGCGCCGCCTCGCTGACTTATATGTACCTGCAGCGCTGGTTCAGCATCGGCGCGAGCATGCGGACCATGAGCGCGCGGTACGCCACCGTCAGCTTGCCATCTTCAGCGGATCGAGCAAGCATCGAAGTGACCGGCTTCATCGGTCTGCCGATCGGAACACGCGTGAATATCAACCTCGAAACCACGCAGTCACAGTTCCGCGATGCCGGAACCGTAAGACGGGTCGGCGCTTCAGGAAACGTGCGGCTCACGGAAAACTGGAGTCTTTTCACCTCCAACAGCTGGTCGCAACAACCGGGCACGAGAGACACCTACGATGTCTTCTTCGGACTCAGTTACTTCTTCGGGAATAACACGACCGGCTATGCCTTCGCCCAGCGGCAGCACGGCCAGGCCGCCGACCGAAGCCTCGAGGGACTCCGCGTCCAGAAATCGCTGCCGGTGGGCCCCGGATTCGGCTATCAGGTGGAGGGCACGACCGGAGACGATTCGCACGGACTGGGACAGCTTCAATACCAGGGCCAGTACGGCCGGTACGAAGCGCTGTACGACTCGACCATGAATCGCCCGGTCTTCACGGTGAGCGGCGGCATGGTGGCCATCGGCGGATCCGTTCACGCTACCCGCGCCATCGACGACAGTTTTGCCGTGATCCGGACCCCGGGAATCGCCGGACTGCGGGGCTACATCAACAACCAGGAAGTCGGCCAGACCGACTCGCGCGGGGAACTCGTCATTCCCAACAACCTGCTCTCTTACTACGGCAATCGCATCGGCATCAACGACCAGGACATTCCGCTCGACTACCGGGTCGATGCGACGGAGAAGATCGTCGCGCCCCCGTTCCGCGGGGGAGCCCTCGTGGTATTCCCGGTGGCACGGCTGCAGATCCTCACTGGCACGGTGCGCGTCGAGACGGACGGACAGGACCGTATTCCCGCCTATGGCCAGTTGACGATCACGACGCCGGACAAGAGCTACGAGTCTCCGATCGGCAAACAGGGCGAGTTCTATCTGGAAACGATTCCACCCGGATCACACGCGGCGGCCATCGACGACGAGGGGAAGGTCTGCCGATTCACCATCGAGATCCCCGATTCTCCGGAACCGATCCTGAAACTCGGAGAAATCCGCTGCCAATCTCTAGCAGGAGCGCACCCATGACCGCGCAACACAAACGGCTCATCTGCTTCGTGACCGCAATATTGTGGTTGCCGGCGGCGGCGCACGCCGCTATCAACTGTACGATCACCACCGTCGCGGTCGCCTTCGGAGCCTACAACGTCTATTCATCAACGCCGCTCACCTCGGCAGGGAGCGTGACCATCACCTGCAGAGGCATCGGTGTCGGGACCGATCCGGTTTTGGTATCACTCAGCGCCGGGAATAGCGGAAGCTTCCAACCCCGCAGAATGCTTCGAGGCCTGGAGACGCTGACCTACAATCTTTACCTTGACGCCGCACACACACAAGTCTGGGGTGACGGGACCGGCGGAACCCAGCGGTTTGCCTCAGTGTCCAACAACCGGGCGCTCAACTTGGCGGTTTTCGGACACATCCCTCCTGGACAAGACGTGAGTGTCGGTACCTATTCCGACACGATCATTGCCACAATCAATTTCTGATGACTGCTCGCGTCGTCATCCTTAAACCTCGCTCCCCCACATCCAACTGGCGTAGAGCAGGCTATCCCTGTTAGACTCACACTCGTCCATGAACTGATTCGATCACGACGGCCCCGCCCGATTTCCTGATCGTCCCATCACCACTGAATCTGAACCCCAGGGTACCGATGCCACCAACCATGCTCCTCAGTTGCGAGTCCATCAGTAAAAGCTACGGCGTCAAACCGCTGTTTGCCGACCTCTCGATCGGATTGGCCGAAGGCGACCATGTGGGCCTGATCGGCCCGAACGGGTCCGGCAAGTCCACGCTCCTGAAAATTCTGGCGGGGCTCGAAGACCCCGACGACGGCACCCGCTCGCTCCGCCGCCACGTGCGCATCGGCTATGTTCCCCAGGAACCCTCCTTCCCCGCTGATCTCACGATCGAGGAAGTCCTGGCGCAGGTGCTGCGCGACGGCGGCCTCGATCCGCACGAAGAAAGCAGCCGCATCGCCCGTGCCTTGAGCCTCGGCGAATTTCCGAATGCCGAACAAACGGTCCGCACCTTATCCGGAGGCTGGAAAAAGCGCCTCGCCATCGCCCAGTCGCTCCTGCTGGAACCGGATGTGCTGATGATGGACGAGCCCACCAACCATCTGGATGTCGAAGGCATCCTTTGGTTGGAGCGTGTGCTGAAAGCCGAATCCCGCGCCTTCCTCGTCGTCAGCCACGACCGGCGTTTCCTCGAAGCCGTGGCAACGCGCATGATCGAGCTCAGCCGCGTCTACCCCAACGGCGTCTTCGAAGCCAAAGGCCGCTACAGCGACTTCCTGGAGCAACGCGACGCCGCCCTGCAGGCGCAGGCCAACGAACATGCGACGCTCGCCAACAAGGTCCGGCGCGAAGTCGAATGGCTCCGGCGCGGGCCGAAAGCCCGCACGACGAAAGCCAAGGCCCGCATCGACTCGGCCGGACAGTTGATCGACGCCCTCGCCGAGAGCGAAACGCGCCGGGAGTCGGCCCCGGCGGGCATCGACTTCACCGCGTCCGGTCGCAAATCGAAACAATTGATCGTCGCCGAGCAGCTGACCAAAGCGCTTGGGCACCGGAAGATCGTCACGGATCTCGACCTCATACTGGGGCCAGGACAACGGCTGGGCCTGCTGGGTCCCAACGGCAGCGGCAAGTCCACGCTCATGAAGCTGCTCTCCGGCGCACTGGCACCCGATGCCGGCACCGTCACGCGCGCCGACAAGCTCCGCATCGTCAGCTTCGAACAACACCGGGACTCACTGGACCAGAACGCGACGCTCCGCCGCTCGCTGGCCCCTGCCGGCGGCGATGCCGTGGTTTATCAAGATCGCTCCGTCCATCTTGTCTCCTGGGCCAAACGTTTCCTGTTTCGGCCTGAACAACTGGATCTACCCGTCTCGCGTCTGTCCGGAGGAGAGCAGGCCCGGCTGCTGATCGCCCGGCTGATGCTCCAACCGGCCGACGTGCTGATGCTGGACGAACCGACGAACGATCTGGACATCCCCACGCTCGATGTGCTGGAAGAAAGCCTGCTGGAATTTCCGGGCGCCCTCGTGCTCGTCACCCACGACCGGTGGCTCCTCGACCGCGTCTCCACGATGCTCTTGGCGCTGGACGGAACCGGCAAGGCCGAATGGTTTGCCGACTTCGCCCAGTGGGAAGCGGCCCAGGGCCGGAGCGGCTCATCGGCGGCGGACCAGGGACCGATCCGATCCAATGGGAATGCAGGCCCTCGGGTGAAACCGGTCCGGAAGGGCCTGTCCTATGCCGAACAGAAGGAATGGGACAAGATGGAAGCCATGATCGAGAAGGCAGAGGCCACGGTGGTCGCAAGCCAGAAAGCCACGGAAGATCCGGCGGTCATGTCCGACGCCGAGGCGCTCCACGCCCGCTATGCCGCCCTGGAGACCGCGCGCGCCGCCGTCGAACGCCTCTATGCGCGCTGGGCGGAACTGGAAGAGAAGCGCACGCAATCCATGCCGACTGCATCAGCCTGACCCGCGGCCTGTCCGCTGTTTGTTCGCACACAGATATTGGGGCAGCTGCGAGCCGCATACCATCCCGGCTGCCGAAGCGAGCAAGCCCACCAGCTGCGGCGGCCATACGGCATCGGCGGGACTGATCAGTTCAAGCACAAGCCAGGTTACTAGCCCTGCCGCAATGGCCGTCACGGCGCCTTGCGTCGTCGCCTTGGGCCAATACAGCCCGGCGAGCAGCGGAATGAACGCCACCACCAGCGTCACTTTGTACGTGTTCACGACCAGCTTGTAGATGCTGGCGTCCGACCAGAGTGCAATCGCCAGCACGGCAGCGGCAAACACCACCAGCACCACGCGCATCAACCGGAGGAACTCCGAATCATTCAATCGGGGAATCCACGGCTTCAGCACGTTCTCGCTGAGCGCGACGGCGGGAGCCAGCAGCGTGGCGCTGGAACAGCTCATCACCGCCGACAGCACGGCGCCGAAAAACATAATCTGGGCGGCAATCGGCGTATGTTCCAGAATCAAGGTCGGCAGGACCAGCTGCGAATCAGTCTCCAGAAGGGCAAGGAAACGCGCCGGATCGACCAGCGTCGCGGCATAGGCCAGGAACATCGGCACGAAGCAGAACAGAAAGTAGAGACTCCCCCCCAGCAACGAACCGCGCACTGCCGTGGCCTCGTTTTTGGCCGACGTGATCCGCTGAAACACATCCTGCTGCGGGATGGAGCCGAACATCATCGTCACCCAGGCACCGATGAACGGAATCCAGGCGTTGAAACTTGGGGGCGGGAACAACTCCAGCTTGCCGGCTTGGGCGGCATGGGCAACCACCGTTCCGACCCCGCCGGCCAGTCCGCTGATCACCGATGCAATGTAGAGCAGCCCGCCCATGATGACCGTAATCTGGACAAAATCCAGAATGGCTACGGAAAACATCCCCCCGAATGTCGTATAGGTCAGCACGATCACCGCGCCGACGATCATGCCGAGCGGCTGACTGATGCCCCCATCGGTCACAACATTCAAGACGAGCCCCAGCACCTTGAACTGCGCCGCGACCCAGCCCAGGTACGAGGCCACAACGGCCAGGGTACAGAGAACTTCGACCCTCCGGTCGTACCGAAGCCGGTAGAAATCCCCGACCGTCAACAGGTTCAGTCGATAAAACCGGGGCGCGAAGAACAGACCGGCGAGGATGAGACAGAGACTGGAGCCGAAGGGATCGGCGACAACGCCGCGCAACCCTTCCTTCACGAACGTGGCCGAAATGCCGAGCACGGCTTCGGCGCCGAACCAGGTGGCAAAAACCGTCGCGGTCACCACCGGCAGCGGCAAACTTCGCCCGGCGACCGCAAAATCCTTCGTGTTATGCACGCGGGTGGCGGCATACAGCCCGATGCCGACAGAAATAAGCAGATAGAGGATGACAAACCCGAGAAGCATGCAACCGGCCCAGTATGGATATGTGGCGGGATTCTAACCAGGCCGTTACGAGGGCGCAACGGGAATGAGCCGTCAGGCGGCAGAGAGATAGGGCAGAGCCGGGAAGGAGGAAGGAGACGGGAGCGGCGATCGGATCTTGTTAGACCGAGCCAATCGTATAAGGAGCGCGATTGACCTGTCTCGTTACAGGCAGCCCGACGGTCAACCGGCACCCCACCAAAAACATATCACCGTAGGACTCGACATGAACCGGACGTGTCCATTGCACTTGATAGACCATCATGGAGCGCAGCCATCCGAGTTTCGTGTTATGCACTTCGATCAACTGAGCCACCCGCGGGGCCTCTCGCATCATGAGCAGGATGCCATGGGCGCTGCGGTTGACCGTCACCAACTGTCCCTCGCAAATCACCATCGCTCCATCCTGGTCAGATTCGCACATCTCAAAGGCGCAACAATGGGCATCCTCAATCCTGGCTTCCTGTCGGCGATTGTGTGCGGTTATTGAATAGGCGCTCTCCGCCATCAGATCCACCTCACAGGGACGAGTTGCCATAGCCGAACCCCCTCTCTGACATTCTAAGACCAAAGACGGACACCGGAGTAACAAAAATAGCAAAGGATGTACCCAACACCTTCCCACACTTACTTTCCCTCGTTTTACCTGGAATTTACCTCACACCCTTGAGGAAGTGATTATACGAATGGCACGCAACTGAAGGGAAAAGACTTCACCTGAGAGTCCCGAAAAGCCACATCGCGCTCTCGCCTCTGGCGCCGTCAGCTTTACACCTGCTGTCGTTCAACAGATCGAGAACGGAACAGATCGTCCGTCCCGTTACACGCCACAAGCCATGTCGCGAGTGCAGGGCCCGGGCCCTTTCCCTGCTCCCGCGGCCTATGCAACAATCCGCACCACTGATGTCAGGCTCCGTCATTTATACCAAAAGGAATACCTTGGCCATGAAGCGCATCCATGTCACCAGCACCGGTCGGGTTTGGGGTTCGGCCATCATGCTCGTCGGAAGCTTCTTCGCCTGGAGTGCTCCGGACATCAGCTATGCGCGCAAGGAACTCCTCACCCAGGAAGAAAAAGACCGGCAGATCAGGACCGAACTCATTCACCTGGAAACACTGGCCCTCACCAGCCATGGGCCGATCCAGGCGGCCGGACTGACACAGGCGGCTGCCAGACGGCTCGAACAACTCGGCTACCGCACGGTCGTCGATCCGGCACAACCGCACGATGTGACCGTGAAGGTCAAATGCGAAGAACTGAAAACCTGGGAAGGCACCGAACGTTCCGGCGGCGATGCCGACATGGTGGATGCCGCCGCGCGCTTGTGGAAAGGACCGGCCTGCCAGATTCTGTACCGCTTTGGCGCCCGCTGGGCCGAGTGGCGTCATGAAGTCCGGACTGACTTCGCCACGCCGCAAGAAGCCGCCCGCAAGGCGGGGCAGGCCGATGCCGGGGCTTACGCAATCGCACAGCTCATCGAGCGGTTACAGACGGATCCGTTCCCGTTCCTGCTCGCAGCCGAGTGGGGGCAGTCTGCTCGCCTGGTGGCGACACTGGACGCCGCCGGCACGACCGCGCCGCAAAAACAGATCGTGGTCGGATTGTTGGGCGCCATGCAGGCCGTCGATGCAATCCCGCGACTGACAGCCGCTCTGACAGACCCCGACCCGGGCCTCACCCAAGCAGCCGCTACCGCGCTCGGAACGATCGGCCATGAGGAGTCTATTCCCCCGCTGCTGCACCTGTTCAATTCGGGCACGCCGGAACAACATCGGGCCGCGGCGCTGGGATTGGGCCGGCTCGCGCCGTTGCATCCGAACAGCGACATCGTCCCGACATTCCTCTCCGCCCTGCCGAACGAACCGGTCCCCATGCAGACGATCCTCGTCAGAGCCCTGGGCAAAACGACCGACCGGCGCGTCCTGGAGCCGCTTCGCGCGCTCCATCGTTCCGTACTCAAGCAGGTGCGCTCCGACAGCACCCCGGAACTGAAGGAACTGCTCACCGCCCTGGGCATCGCCCTCGACGGTTTCGACGGCGTCCATACGGAGGAGTGAGCCTGCGGGGCTGATGGCCTTTGCCAATCCACGTGCTCAGCCCCTGCAAGAGGAGTATACTGACAGCAGAAGAGGTTCCTCATGCATCGAGTCCTGGTCCTCGGCGCAGGGAAGATCGGTTCGCTGGTGGCCTGCCTGCTTTCCCAGCATGGAGGCTATGAGGTCCATCTCGGAGATGTGAGCCTCGAAGGCCCCAAGCACCTCGTCGAGGATCTGGGTCTTCGGCGCGTCACGCCGAGTATTCTCGATGTCCGTCATCCGGACGCAGTCGGCACCTACCTCTCGGCCTACCCGGTGGATGCCGTTGTCTCCAGCCTCCCCTATTTCTGCAACCCCACCGTCGCGGGGCTCGCGCTGACACACGGGCTGCACTATTTCGACCTCACGGAGGACATCGAGGTCACCAATCAGATCCGCATCCTGAGCTCCGGCGCCACACAGGCCTTCATGCCGCAATGCGGCCTGGCTCCCGGCTTTATCAGCATCGTCACGCACAATCTGATGACCCATTTCGAGACCCTGGACACAGTCAAAATGCGGGTGGGCGCCCTGCCGGTGCATCCCAGCAACGCGCTCAAGTATTCCCTGACCTGGTCCACCGATGGCCTCATCAACGAGTACGGCAACCTCTGTTACGGCATTGAGGAAGGCGAGAAAGTCCCCCTCCAGCCGCTGGAAGGCTATGAAACAATCGAGTTGGACGGGTTACTGTACGAAGCCTTCAATACCTCGGGAGGATTGGGCACTCTGGCGGACAGTTATGCCGGCAAGGTGAAGACGATGAACTATAAAACCCTCCGCTATCCCGGCCACTGCGAAAAAATCCATCTGCTGATGAAAGACCTCAAGCTCAACGAAGATCGCGAGACACTCAAGCGCATCCTGGAACACGCCATCCCGCAAACCTTGCAGGACGTCGTCCTGATCTATGCCTCCGTCACCGGAACCAAGGACGGAGGGTTCTTTGAAGAGAATTACGTGAAGAAGATCTACCCGCAATGCATCAAGGGCAAGCTCTGGTCCGCGATTCAGGTCACCACCGCCTCCAGCCTCTGTTGCGTCATGGATCTGGTCTTGAACCATCCGTCGCGGTACCATGGATTTGTGACGCAGGAATCGGTGCCGTTGAAGGATTTTCTGGCCAACGACTTTGGAGCCTGTTTCCGATGAGCACGACCCAACCCATCAGTCCACCCTGCGGCACAAAACAGCCACCGCTCAACGCCTTTGGAGATTGATGCCCATGAGCACGACCCAACCCATCAGTCCACCCTGCGGCACAAAACGGCCACCGCTCAACACCTTTGGAGATTGATGCCCATGAGCACGACCCAACCCATCAGTCCACCCTGCGGCACAAAACGGCCACCGCTCAACACTTTTGGAGATTGATGCCCATGAGCACGACCCAACCCGTCAGTCCACCCTGCGGCACAAAACGGCTACCGCTCAACGCCTTTGGAGATTGATGCCCATGAGCACGATCCACCCCGCCCTCAAAGAGCTGGGCATCCAGGCCGTCAATCCCGGCGGCAGCACAGGGCCGGCCTGGTGGTCCAGCCACAACAGTGCCCCTGTCGTGCCGTCGGTGAATCCGGCGACCGGCGAAACCATCGCGGGTATCCAACCCTGCGCCGTCGAAGATTACGAGCGCATCGTCAACGAATCGCAGGCGGCATTTTTCAGATGGCGCCTGGTTCCGGCGCCGAAGCGCGGCGAAGTCGTCCGGCTGATCGGGCAGGCGTTGCGGGCGAAGAAGGATCAGCTGAGCACATTGGTGTCGCTGGAAGTCGGCAAGATCAAGCCCGAAGGGGACGGCGAAGTCCAGGAGATGATCGACATGGCCGACTTCGCCGTCGGGCAGGCGCGGATGCTCTACGGCGCTACCATGCCATCGGAGCGGCCGGCCCACCGCATGAGCGAACAATGGCATCCCCTGGGGCCGGCCGGCGTCATTACCGCCTTCAATTTCCCCGTGGCCGTCTGGGCCTGGAACGCCTTTCTGGCCGCCATCGCCGGCGACACGGTCATCTGGAAACCGTCGGCCAAAGCGCCGCTCTGCGCCATCGCCGTGCAGCACATCTGTAATCGCGTCATGGAGCAGCAGGGGTGCCCGGGCATTTTCTCGCTCTTCATCACCGCTCAGACGAGCCTGGCCGAAGCGATGGTTCAGGACAAGCGGCTGCCGCTGATTTCCTTTACCGGCTCGGTGCCGGTCGGCCGCCGCGTCGCCTCGACTGTCGCCCAGCGTCTGGGGCGCACCCTCCTCGAACTAGGGGGCAATAACGCGGTCATCGTCGACGAAACGGCCGACCTGAACCTAGCGCTGCGTGCGCTCCTGTTCGGCGCCGTAGGCACGGCCGGCCAGCGTTGCACGACGACCAGACGGCTCTTTGTTCACCACACTCGGCACGACGAATTGCTCGGTAAGCTGGTGAAGGCCTATGGCCAGGTCCGGATCGGCAATCCGTTGCAACCGGATACGCTCATGGGACCGCTCATCGATCAGGCCGCCGTCGAGGCCTATCGTGCCGCGATCGAGGAGATTAAGAGAGAGGGGGGGCGGATCCTCTACGGCGGCAAGGTGCTGGATCGCCCCGGCTGTTTCGTCGAACCGACCATCGCCCGGGCCGAACCTCACTGGCCGATCGTCCAACAAGAGACCTTCGCCCCGATCCTCTATGTGATGCCGTTTCAATCGCTCGACGAGGCCATCCGCCTGCAGAACAACGTTCCTCAGGGCCTCTCCTCCGCCCTGTTCACGAACGACCTGCGGCACAGCGAGCGCTTCCTCTCGGCCGCAGGCAGCGACTGCGGCATCGCCAACATCAACATCGGCACATCCGGCGCGGAGATCGGCGGGGCGTTCGGCGGGGAGAAAGACACAGGCGGCGGGCGGGAAGCCGGCTCGGATGCCTGGAAGGCCTACATGCGCCGTCAAACCAACACCGTCAACTGGGGTACGGATCTCCCCCTCGCGCAAGGCATCACGTTCGGATCATAGCTCGACAGGAGGAATGGCCATGACGGATCGCAATCGCGAACTCGACCAGCTCATGGAAAAGATGGTGGCGGACTATGTCGCGCACAACAAGGCGGCCGCGGCGCTGAAGGGTCTGCTGGAGAAAGCCGGAATTGGATTCACGCCGGTCATCGATCATGTGACGGTCAGGACGTTTGACATCGACCATGGAGCGGAGCCGTTCGTCGCCTTGGGGTACGCCTACGACGACACCCTGGAATACGACGATTGGTATGCCAAGGTCTATCGGAAGACGGGGTATCCGGCCCTTTTCGTCGACCAGGCCTATCCGGACGAGCGCGGCAAGACCAGCATCATTCCCGGCTGGGTCAAGAAGTTCGGCGATCGGGTCTTTCACCACGTGGCCGTGCGTGTCGAAGATATCGAAAAGGCGATCGAGCGGCTCAAAAAAGAAGGAGTGGTGTTTGCCGGCAGCATTGTGGGGGGACGGGGCGGCCAGCTCCGGCAGATCTTTTCATCTCCTGAAATGGTCGACGGCCAACCCTTCTCGGTGCTGGAACTCGCGGAACGGCACCGCGGCTACCAGGGATTCTCCCCGCCACAAGCCGACAGTCTGATGAAATCGACGGCGCCCCGCTAACCTGACAGCAATCTCCTGCCTACCGACGGGCGGCGCGTTTGAGGAAACAATCCAGGGTGTGGTCATTCACCATCCCGATGGCCTGCATATAGGCATAGATGATCGTGCTCCCGACGAAGCGGAACCCGCGCTGCTTGAGGTCTTTGGACAGCGTATCGCTCACCGGGCTCGTGGCGGGAATCTCGTTCATCCGTTTCCAGCGATTGAGGATCGGCTCCCCGCCGACGAACGACCAGACATAGGCATCAAACGAGCCGAATTCCTTCTGCACGGCCAGAAACGCCTGCGCGTTGGTGACCGCCGAGTCGATCTTGAGCCGGTTGCGGATGACGCCGGGATTCTTCAGCAGCGCAGCTTTCGTCCGGGCCGTGAAACGCGCCACCTTCTTCGGATCGAAATTCGCGAAGGCCTTTCGATAGCCGGCCCGCTTCCGCAGGACGGTCTCCCAGGTCAGCCCTGCCTGTGCGCCTTCGAGCAACAGCATCTCGAAATGCTTCCGGTCACGATGGACCGGCTTGCCCCATTCCACATCGTGATAACGAATCATGTGCGGCTTATCGCCGGCCCAGGCGCAACGGATTCGTTGTTTCACGACGACCTCCTTCAGTCGATTACCAGTCCGGTTTGATTTGGTCACGATCCGGCTCAGCGATGACGCGGCGGCTTGACGCCGATCCACCACTTCGGCTTCATCCGGCCGAAATCCCTGCGCACATGGCGGCGGAGCGTTCGTTTGGAATCAAGCACTACCGGCCCCTGAGGGCTGCGCCAGAATACAACCCAATGCCAGAACGCACGGCCCTTCTCACGATGCCACTTGATGGCGAGGAGCGCGACATCCGGCAAGCCCTGCCAGGAGACGAACGGCGCCTCCTGACTCGCCGCTTGGAGGCGATAGTGCTTCAGCAATCTGCGCACATGCTGGGTCTCGGACCACAGACGGCTGTCGTCGGCGAAGATGTCCAGCCGATTCGCCGCACGCTTCGCCTCAGTGTAGGTCACGCCCGCCAACGCCGCCACGCTGGCGATGCCGCAGCCGGTCCGTTCGAGTTGCACCACCGGCTTCATGGCAGCTCCCGCTTCAGCTTCCGTCCGCCTGAAATACTGAATCCCTCGCGCTGATAAAACGCCAGCGTCCGGTCGAACTGCGGGAGCGGCGGGGTCGTCACCTCCAGCCGCCGCCAGCTCCGCGCCTGCCCGAGCCGTCGCGCCTGTTCCAGCAAGGCCGCGCCCACACCCTTCGAACGATGCGCGGGCCGGACATAGAACTCCGGAATTGTCCCGTACACACCTTCCGTATAGAGCGCGTAGCTCTGATACAAGGCGAGAAATCCGATCGGCTCGCCGCCTTTGCGCGCGAGCAACACCGTATACAACCCGTCTTTCAGCCACGAGCGGACCCGAATCACCGTATCGTCGTAATGAAAGTGAAAGGCCTGTTCCTTTAGCGCTGCCATAATCTCGTGGAGCAGTTCCCCCACCAGCGTCGCAACGACTTCTGCATCATCACACCTGGCCTGAACAATCTGAGTCGCCATCAGTCACCGTGCAAGCTCTTGAAACAGCTCGTAGCCCTCGGGCCACTCGCCGATGCCGCTGTCGGCATTGATATGGCCGGCCTCGCCG
Source organism: Nitrospira sp. NS4 (assembly GCF_049546785.1). Taxonomy (NCBI): domain Bacteria; kingdom Pseudomonadati; phylum Nitrospirota; class Nitrospiria; order Nitrospirales; family Nitrospiraceae; genus Nitrospira; species Nitrospira sp. NS4. The sequence continues at coordinate 70,966 of NZ_JBMWAN010000002.1, forward strand.
ATATCGACAAACCGGCTGCCCCAGGCCGTGGCGCAACGCCGGGCGAAGGCGGACGGTCCGAATGGATCGTCCGCGCTCGCGACCACGAGAGAGGGAAACCGGAGTGGCTGCATCGGCACAGGCGAGAATCTCCTGGCCGTGGGCGGGAAACTGGGGCTGCCCGGTTCCGGAATCGCCACCAGAAACGCGCCGCGAATCGAGAACGTGGACTGCTGCGCCCAATGGGCCACAAGGAGGCAGGCCAGGCTGTGCGCCACGAGCAGCGGCGGAGCCGCGCAGCGCCGGACGGCTTCGTCCAGCACGCGCACCCATTCTTCGCAGACCGGCGCATCCCAATGGCCCAGTTGCACCCGCCGCCATTCGGGATGACGCGCTTCCCAGAGCGTCTGCCAATGACCGGGCCCGGAATTGCCGAATCCCGGCAGAACGAGTACAGGATGCTCCATCACGACACGCTCACTCGGCCTTCTTCCGTCCCATCACCGCCACCGTCGCATAATAGACCGCCCGGCTGCGCGGATCCTCCGCGAAGCGGCAGTAGCGTTCCACATCGGCCTCTGTCACCAGCCCGGTCGCCAGATATTTGTCATGGAGTTGGACGGCGGACATCGCCATCATCCTGGCCGTTCCGGACCCGCCCTCAGACCAGGGCGCTTCATATTCCATCGCGAGATCGTTCAGACCCCGCGCTTGGACCAGCGGCAGGAGCTTCAGCCCCAAGGCGTAGTCCATTCCTCGGGTTTCATACATGAATTGGATGGCTTGATTGATACGCCCGATCGACGCCAATTGCTCCGCATCTCCCGCGACTCCGCGCGAAGCGGAAAAGTCCGGCTCCTCCAGCACGAGCCAGCCACCGGGCTTGAGCGCCGCCAGCATCTTCGACAGCGCTACTTCGTAATCCGGCAAATGAATGAGGACATAGCGCGCGTGGACGAGATCGAACGAGGCCTCCGGCAACGGCACAGTTCTGATGTCGGCCTGCCGCACCTCGACATGGGGCGGGCGCTGGGCGGGAAGAAACTTCGTCGACAGATCAACCGCGCAGACCTGTCCGGATGGGCCGACCTTGTCGGCCATCCAGCGCATCAAGGAGCCGGCCCCCGGTCCCACTTCGAGGCAGCGCCACCCGGTCGTCAGGCCGGTCGCGCCCAATCGTCTCCGACTCGCGGGATCGCACTCCCGTTCGATTGCCCGAAGCCGCTCCACTTCACACTGATCCTCAACCGAGGTGAAGACATATTCCGGCTGACTCATCCTGTCACTCGTTGTCGTACGTGTCGATTCGCCCGGCAGCCACCAGCCCGGCAACACACCGGCAGTGCAACCGGTGCCGGAACTACTCCAGCTTCTTGAAACAACGCCCCCCGGAGACCGCTTCCAGCCGGCGGCAGGTCAGCACGCGCGTGGAGCCCCGCGCATCGTTCTTGATCTGCACGACATAGGAGTTGCCGCCGGAACATTCCACATTCCAGAATGCGTTCCCCTTGTCATCCGCGCCCTGAAAAAACGTCCGGGCCACCGTCCGACAAGGCTGGCCGCTGCTTTCGACGAGAATCGCGAGGGCCTCGCTGCGCTCCACTTCCGCCATCGCCGCCAGCCGGTCATGAGCCGGATTGGCCCATGCGAAGAGACTCGACGCCATGGCAATCGCGCCCGTGGCGATCATCGCCGGCCATCGCCGCCATCCTCCGGAATGTGGTGGGTTCGCGCTCGGCATGTCTACCAGGCGATACGCCCAAAGCCATTCGCCATACGCTCCGGGCTCCTTAGCCCATATCTTTCAAGACATGGTCCGGATTGCGGTCGCGCGCGATGTTCTTCATGAGCTGATCGGCGAACAGCACGACGATACGGCCGCGGTGATCTTTCACGATCATGGAATTGGACGGCAGTTTGAACGTCGCCACCTCGCCTTCCAGCCAGGCGCTGCAGGAATACGACAGCACATCGAGCACCGTCTCGACCCGATACTCTTCGCGCAGCCGGTACTGCAACACGTCGAACTGCAGTCGCCCGACCGCCGCCACCAGCGACTCCAGATCGTTCAGGCTCCGGAGGATCTGCACCGTCCCCTCCTGCGCCATCTGTTCCATACCCTTGTCGAAGGATTTCCGCTTGCCCACGTCGCTGGGACGGATGCGGGCGAAAATCTCCGGCTGGAATTGGGGCAGGGGCTTGAAGTTGAACCCGCCGCCCACGGAAATCGTATCGCCGATCGCGAAGAGGCCGGGATTGATGATGCCGATGATGTCGCCGGGATAGGCTTCTTCCACCGTGCTCCGGGTTTGCGCCACCAGGCTATGGGGGCGCGAAAGCCGCACCTCGCGGTTCAACCGGTGATGCCTCACGACCATGTCGCGCTCGAACCGTCCGGAGCAGACCCGCAAGAACGCCGTGCTGTCCCGGTGCTTGGGGTTCATGTTCGCCTGTAATTTAAAGACATACGCGCTGAAGGGCGTCTCGATCGGATCCACCGACACTTCCGTGCCGTCATCCCGATCGGCCAGACGCGCGCCGGGCGAGGGCGCCAGATCCACAAAGGCATCGAGGAAACTCTCGATGCCGAAATTCGTGAGCGCCGAGGCAAAGAACACCGGGGTAACCTCGCCCGCAAGGAACGGTTCGCGCGAGAAGGGATTGCCGGCAATCTCGATCAATTCCAGGTCGTGCTGCACCTGCGCCATCACGTCATCGGACACGCGCCCGCTCCGCGCCAGCTCGTCCAACATCAGGGTTTCCACATTGACCTTGGTCGCCCCGCCCGGCGCCGTGCGGCTGAACAGCTGCACCCGGTTGTCGCTGCGGTTCACGATGCCGGCAAACTCGCTGCCTGATCCGATCGGCCAGTTGATCGCGCTGGCATGGATGCTCAAAGCCTGCTCAACCTCCGTCATGAGATCCAGCGGCGGCCGCCCGGGCAGGTCCATCTTATTGATGAGCGTCAGCACCGGAATGCGCCGCATGCGGCACACGGCGAACAGTTTGCGGGTCTGCGTCTCGACACCCTTGGCTGCGTCGATCACCATGATCGCGCTGTCCGCCGCCGTCAATGTCCGATAGGTGTCTTCGGAAAAGTCCTGGTGGCCCGGCGTATCGAGCAGATTGATGACGGCATTCTTATAGTTGAACTGCATGGCCGAAGCAGTGATGGAAATCCCGCGCTCCTGCTCCATGCCCATCCAATCCGACGCGGCGACCTTGCCGCCCTTGCGCCCGCGGACCATGCCCGCCGTGCGGATCATGCCGGAGTACAGCAGCAGTTTTTCCGTCAGCGTGGTTTTCCCCGCGTCCGGATGGCTGATGATGGCAAAGGTACGCCGCTGCGCGGTCGCGGCGGCGAGTTCACCCTGGGTTGTCGCGTCAGTAGTCATCGTGGGTGCGCAATATACCATACCGGCAGGGCACCTGCGCCAGACAATGCGCCGGCGCCCCGATCCGGGCAATGCTGCGCAGACCTCGCCCTGGCGGGACGGATCTTGTATGATACCGCCCGGCAGGTTCCTCCTTGAGCCGAGCAAGACCATCATGCCCCGAACGTCTCTGCGCATCGCCTTTCTGCATCTGGCCCCGCTCCCCGGCCAGATTGCCCATAATCGCCGACTCATCGAAGCCGCCGTCACGACCGCCGCGCAAGCCGGTGCCACCTGGATCCTCACGCCGGAACTCGCAGTCTGCGGGTATACCTTCGCCGATCAGATCGGCACCGACTGGATCGAACCCCAGCCGGACGCCTGGATGACACACCTGTGCCGGCTGGCGGCGCAATGGCGCCTCACACTCTTCCTGTCCCATCCGGAGCGCGACCGCCGGACGACGCAGCTGCACAATTCCCTGTTCGTCATTACGCCTGAGGGGATCCCGGCCGGCGCTCACCGCAAGATCAACGCGCTTCGAGTAGGATCGGAATCATGGTCGACGCCCGGCACAGAGGCCACGGCCGTCGCCGCGCCGCCGCTGGAGCGCGTGGGCCTCCTCATTTGCGCCGATGCCTATTCGCCGGGGATCGCCGAGAGCCTGCGACGGCAGGGCGCCGGCCTGCTGGTCTCGTCCGCCGCCTGGGCCCCGGGATTCCACGGTCCGAACGGCGAATGGGAGCGCTGCACCAGAGACACGGGTCTGCCCTTGCTGGTGTGCAATCGAACCGGGCCGGATGCCACGATGGATTTTACGAAAGCCGAAAGCGTCGTGGCAAAGAACGGCCGGCGGCGGCTCTCGATGACCGCGGCCCGCTCCACCATCTTCCTCATTGAGTGGAATCTGGGGTTACAAGACCTAGCCACATCATCGTACGAACGCATCCCGCTTTAGCCTTCGCCTCCGGAACGCAAACAGCCAGATGCGGGTTTGCCGCACCTGGCTGCTGAGACCGGCCTCTCGCTTAGCGATTTCGCTAGAACTTGTTCGGAAACTGCGCGGCCAGGGCATCCGTCAAGGCATCAGCCACGACATAGATATGCGACTTCATGCCTTTCCACGTATCGGCCTCGTGCGTGTAGTCCTCGTCTTTGAGCTGTTGAAACTGCGTCAGATGGTGCGCCGCGTGAGCCGTGAGCAATCCCATGACCGCGTCCTTCGGCAGATGCGGATTGGCACCGCTCAGGAAGATCGAAATGTCAGCCGCGTTCGCGGTGAGCTGCTTGACTGCAAATCCTGCTGCGCCGAATTGCCTGCGGCCGTGGCATCCAAATGATCGCGAATCGCGCCATAGTGCCCGGCCAGCAGGGTGAACAGCTTGTCGGACGCCGGCTTGCCGTAAAACGGCTCAATGGACCCCGCGATCTGTTGCGCATTGACCACCACGCCCTTTTCCGCTGCCTCTCTGGCTGACGCATTCTTATCCATCGTCGCAACGGCCACAGTGCGAATGGAGAAGATGTGCCCCAGCCAGAGATCCCGAAGAGCCGCTTTGGTTTCCGCCACCTTGAGCGGGTTGGCCTGAGGCCCCTGAGACGCCGCCGCAGTGGGAGAGTCCGCACTGTGCGCACAGGCCGCCGGTGACAATAGTAAGACAGCGAGAGACAAGGCATACAATGGATGACGCATGGGACACACTCCTTTGTTCAAAACGGACTATGTGACAACACCCGCACCCGGCCGAACGAACCAACAACGGTCACAGCCAAGCGGAGCAACGAGAGGCAAGCATAGCCAACAGGAGCGGTGCTGTAAGTTAGCGGGATAACACTGGAGATAAAAAAGCTCTAGAAGCCGGAATCTTTGAGGCCCACGGAGGATTTCTCGGGGGCAAGCAGGTATCGTTCAAGGCCGGGGCGATGCAACAAGAGCCCATCCTTGCGCGCGTAGGTGATGAGCCCCTGCTCACGCAGCTGATTCAAGAGCGTCGAGACAACCTCACGGCGCGCGCCGATCATCTGGGCGAGATCGTCCTGACGGAAATAGTGGGTGAGCCTGGTCCACTCCCCCTCCTCCTCACCGAATTCATCGGCCAGCCGGTTCAACGTGCGCACCAGGCGCTCCATCGTGCTGCTGAAGGACAAGGTCTGGATCTGCTCGTAGGCCGACGACAGCTGCTGCGCGACGTTGGAGAGAAACAGCAGAAATGCCGGGCGGTTGCTTTGCAGATGGGCGATGAATTCGTCAAAGCTCAATTCGACGACTTCCCCGTCCTCCATCGCCACCGCCTGTTCGCGGCGTTCGCCGGTGCAATGACACAACTCGCCGAACACGTCCCCGGCCTGGTGCAGGCGCAGAATCAGTTCGCGCCCGCCGTCGGTCAGGGAGGTCAGTTTCACCAGACCATGCCGGAGAAAGAATACGCTCTGCGCTGCATCGCCCAGCCGATACACAAGCTCTCCCTTTGCCACACGCCGTCCGGGCCGGCTCATGAGCTGATCGCAGAGCTTGCCGCGGAAACAGAGCGAGAGCGCCTGACACTGCCGATGGTCCGCTATATTCATCGCCGTGTGAATCATGGGCTCCTCAAGCTCCGGCATTCTACAGAGTCGCCACAGCCGATGGCCAGCCCCCTCGCACTACGGAGACGACCCGATACGGGCGCTAGGATTCCCGCGTCTACTCGTACCCGCCGGGATTCGAACTCTGCCAGCGCCAGGCGTCGGTGCACATGGCGGCCAGCCCCCGCTCGGCGCGCCAGCCCAGCAGGCTAAAAGCCCGCGCCGGGTCCGCGTAACAGGCGGCGATGTCGCCGGGCCGCCGGGCGGCGATCTTGTACGGCACCGCCCGCCCGCTGGCCGTTTCAAACGCCTTCACAATGTCCAACACGCTGTAGCCCGTGCCTGTTCCGAGATTCACCGTCAGAAGGGTGTCCGGGTCTTTGAGCCGCCCTAACGCCTCCAGCGCCTTGAGGTGGCCGAGTGCCAGATCCACCACATGAATGTAATCCCGCACTCCGGTCCCGTCCGGCGTCGCATAGTCATCTCCCCACACGTTCAGGAATTCTCGCCGTCCCACCGCCACCTGGGCCACGAAAGGCAGCAGATTATTCGGGATGCCCTGCGGATCTTCCCCGATTAACCCGCTGGCATGGGCCCCCACCGGATTGAAGTAGCGCAGAATACCGATCCGCCAGGAGGCATCGCTCCGATGCAGGTCGCGCAACATGTCCTCAATCATCAGCTTCGAGCGGCCGTAGGGATTGGTCGCGGAGAGCGGATGGTCCTCGGTCAGCGGCAGCCGCTGCGGATCGCCGTACACCGTGGCAGAAGAACTGAACACGAGCGTCTTCACCCCGCACTCGCCCATCGCCTCCAGCAGATGCACAGTGCCGGCCACGTTGTTGTCGTAGTAGATCAGCGGCTTCTCGACCGATTCTCCCACGGCCTTGAGACCGGCAAAGTGGATCACCGCCTGGGCCCCGCTCTCGCGCAAGGCCCCCACTAATGCAGCGCGATCACGGATGTCACCCCGGACCACACGCAGTGGTTTCCCGGTGATGCGCTCCACTCGCGCCAGGGCTTCCGGGTGGCTGTTGGAGAAGTTGTCGAATACCGTGACCGCCGTTCCTGCATTCACTAGTTCCACGCAGGTATGAGACCCGATAAATCCGGCGCCGCCTGTGACAAGGATCATGCGTTCCTACTCGGTGAAAGGTTGGAGCATCCCGCTCGAGTCAAAGACTAGCGAGACGGAGGGAGAGGGTCAATCAATCTCGCATCTTCTCACGTCCGGAGAAGGCGATTGTCAAACCGGGCTTTGCTGTGGTTTCATCCCGCGCATGGCACCATCTCCCACGCTCAACACGGACCGGCTTCTGCTGCGGCCCTTCCGGTCGGGCGATGCCCCGGACGTGCAGGATCTTGCCGGAGTCTACGACGTCGCCAGGGGAACGCTGATCCTGCCCCACCCCTATCCCGACGGAGAGGCCGAGCGATGGATCGCGGATCTGCAACGGGAAGCTGACGCCGGAACGCTCGTGAACTTCGCCATCGTGTTGCGCGAGGAAAACCGTTTGATCGGATCCATCGGGCTGGACATTGCCGCCACGCACCGGCATGCCCGAATGAGCTATTGGCTCGGCCAGCCCTATTGGAATCGCGGCTACTGCACCGAAGCCGTGAGAGCCCTGCTGGCTTATGGATTCCGGCAGTTGCATCTACACCGGATCTACGCCCCGCATTTCCTGAACAATCCGGCATCGGGGCGGGTGCTGCAGAAGGTCGGGATGGCCTACGAAGGCGGGCTGCGCGAGCACTATCTGCGTTTCGGCCGGTATGTCGACGTCGAGCTCTACGGCCTTTTGGAAAACGAATTCGACCAGCGTTGATCAGGGTGCCGGACGCCGGTCGCGGACGAGATCGTCTACGGGATACCCGACGCTGCGGCTCAGCTCAACCAGCCGTCTGTAGGCCGGCTCCTCCAGCTGCGGTGTCCGCGCAAGGATCCAGAGATACCGGCGATCCGGCGTGCCCACCAGCGCCGTGCGGTACTCGGCATCGAGATCGAGAATCCAATAGTTCCCCTCGCGGGATGAGCCGAAGAGCCGCGCAAACCAATTGTCGAACTGGACGTTCAGCTTGGCATTCGTCTTCGCATCCACCACCGTCGCCACGCCCTCGATCTGATCCCGCTCGCCCGCATCGGTCGCACATTCATTGTGCACCCCGACGGCCCCATCGGAACGAAGCGTGTAGATCGCCCTGGAATCCACACAGTGCCGCTGAAACCACATCGGCAGCCGTGCGATCTCATACCACGTCCCAACATAACGGCTAAGGTCGACTGCCGCTACCGTCGGCACCTCCCCTCTCGAATCAACCCCCGCGCAGCCGCCGAGCAACACACCGGCCAGGGCCAGACTCAGCAAGAATTGTTGGCGTCTTGTCCACCGGACAACGGTCTGTTTCATCATGTCCCTCCTTCGCCGCACACCCCTCTTGCATACATCCTTCTTCGCTTCTCTCGCGCTAGGCCGCACGCAGAAAGAGCACCCACAGATACAGGGAGCTGATCAGAATCGACCCGATCATCACGGGAAATCCGAACTTAAAGAATTGCCAAAACGAGATGGGATAGCCCGCTTTGCGCGCGAGATCCACGATCACAACGTTGGCGCTCGCGCCGATAATCGTGCCGTTCCCTCCCAGACAGGCGCCGAGCGCCAAGGCCCACCAGAGGGGAATGATATCGGCCTGATGCACCAATGTCGCATAATCAGCAATCTCCGGATGCAGCGACCGGGCAAGATCCACGATCAGCGGATTCATCGCGGCGACATAGGGGATGTTATCCACCGCGGCTGAGAGCAGGGCCGATCCCCATAGGACCGCCATCGTCGATCCTGCCAGATTGCCTTGCGTCACCGCCACCAGCTGATCGGCCAGATAGCGAATCACCCCGACCTTGACCAGCCCGCCGACCAAAATGAACAACCCGATAAAAAAGAAGATGGTCTTCCATTCGACATCGGTCAGATAGGACAACTCCTCGTCATCCTCCGGCTTCCGGCGCGCATGACCGATCAACATGAATAGGCTGGCGCCCAACAGCGCGATCGTGGCCGGCTCAAGATGGATGAGCGAATGGAGACAAAAGCCCGCGTTGACGATCCCTAGCAGCCAGAGACAGCGGGTTAAAAACGCCCGATCCGTCACCGCGTCCTGTGAATTCAAAGCCTGCACCCCCGTGCGCAAATGCAAGGCCACCGTCATGTTTCGGCCAAACATGACCCAGATCACAATGAGAAACACGGCCAGGATCAGCACCACCACAGGCCCCAAGACCGCCAGAAAATCGAGATAGCCCAGCTCAGCCTTGCTGGCAATCATGATATTCGGCGGATCACCGACCAACGTCGCAGTCCCCCCGATATTCGAAGCCAGCGCCTCGGTCACCAGAAATGCGACGGGGTTGAGCTCCAACCGCTTTGCAATCGACAAGGTGACGGGCGCCATCAGCAGGACGGTCGTCACGTTATCGAGCATCGCCGAGAGCCCGGCCGTCATCAGCGCCAGCAACACCAGCAGGCGAAACGGTTTGGCGTCGGCCCGCTGCGCCGCCCAAATCGCCATGACTTCGAACAGACCCGTCTCGCGGACAATGTTGATGATCACCATCATCCCGATCAGCAGAAACACGACATTGTAGTCGACCCCGAACTCATGGGAGTAGAACGCTTCGTCTTGGGAGACCACCCCCAACCCGATCATGACCGCCGCACCGAACAACGCCACAATCGTCTTGTGGATCCGTTCGGTCATAATGACGAGATAACACACACCGAAAATCAGCAAGGCCAGAGAGAGAGACGACATGCACAACCTCTTGAACCCGGAGTAACGAGCCTGGGAGAACCTGACGCATTATCAACGGCTGGCCAGCTCTATGCAATGAGCATCGTGCTCCACAAGGCAGAGGGGCACAACCTCGAAAATTGTCAGGGTCATGAGGATCTGGCTTCCGCGCGATGGCAGAACTGGCAGCCCGAACGATGTCAGACCTGGGAGGATACGATGCCCGGAGAGAGGGTGCGTTAAGGAAGACAGGGCTGCCGCGAAGCGGTGCAGTCGCTCCTCGGCAGCGGTCGTTTATCGAACCGTGAAATCCAGCGTCATGCCCTTCGCAAAGTGCGGCGCGCCGGTCTGATGGTCCGGGAAGAAACAGATCAGCCCGTACCGGCCCGGCTCGAAGTTGCCGGTGAAAAATCCGCTGCCGCCACGCTCCAACCCAACGATCCCTCCCAAAGGGCGCCCCGGCGGCGGGCCGGACGCGCCTGGCTCGAAGGCCTCGCCGAAATCCTTCGCTGTCTTGCCGGGATCCAGCTTCACGACGACGACTTCATGCTGCTGCCCCCCGGCATTCATCACGTGAATGGTGTGGGCTCCGGCCCTCATCGGCTGAGACAGCGCAAACGCAAAGTCGGTCGTGGTGATCGACAGGTCAGCGGCCGGTTGAGTGGAGACGGTTCTCGCTGAGGGCGTGACCGTCAATGGCTTTGCCATGCCCAACGCCACGTGCGGCACGCCCTTCTGATCCGGGATCAGGCAGAGCAACAGGTAATTGCCCGCCGTGAGCTGCATCATGGACGTTGCATCGCTCCCCGGCAGAACGGCGTTCGGTCCCCCGACGAACTTCGCCCACTGCGGCGGATGAGCCGGATCCGCCTTCATCGCCGCCTGGAAATCCGCCGCCGTCTTTCCTTCTGTGAGCTGCAGGATCTGCACATGGTGTGGTTCTTTCCCCTCGTTCCGGACCTGCACTGTGGTCATCCCGGCCGGAATGCGGTCAGGACCGGTGAACCCGTAATCCTGCGCCACGAAGACGACCGCATCGCCGCCGGAACCGGAACCCGCCGCCGCGCCGGCCTCGCCCCACGGAAACGCAGACGCGAGCAGCACACCCGACACCGTCATTGCTTGAAGCAACCTCTGTGACATGGGAACCTCCTTCCGTCGTAACAAAACCGCTATAGGTCATTGGAAAGCCTCCTTTCCGGGAGGCGGCCATCACCCCTCGACGGACGGACTCTAGCACGAGAGGACGAGCGGCAATTCCTAAGAATATGCTATCGTTGTCCTAATTCTTTCTTAATTCCGGCGAATCGGTCACTTGCCATGATTCCTCCAGCCATGGTCGATCTGCTGCAGACCGGCGTATCCGTTGTGGTCGGCACGCGCGATGCGGATCTCATGCCCGAATGCACGAGAGCCTGGGGCATTCATCTCGAAAAGGATCGCCGCACCGTCACGATCTTCCTGACAGAAGCCATTTCCCGGCAAACGCTCAGGAACTTGCGGGAGAACGGCCAGGTCGCCATCAGCTGCACGAGGCCGACCGACCACGTGGCCTGCCAACTCAAGGGCCGCCTGCGCGCCATCCGGCCCGCCGATCAGCGCGACCGGGAGCGCAGCAGGCACTGGCACCGCGAGTTCGTGGAAGAGATCGTCGCCATCGGCGTGCAGGCTGAGGTGGGCGAAGCCTGGATCACGGAACCGGCGCTGGCCGTCGAGATCGACGTGACCGACGTGTTTCAGCAGACCCCAGGCCCCGGGACCGGCGAAAAGATCTGACCATGGAAACCGGCCTCCTCCGCATCGAAGACCTCTGGCCCTGCCTCCAAGGGATGATCCCCGCCGCCTTGAGCACCTGCGCGCCGGACGGCACCCCCAACATCACGTTCATCAGTCAGATCTCTTACGTCGATGCCAGACACATCGCGATCTCGCATCAGTTCTTCAACAAAACGCACCGGAACGTCCGCGAGAATCCGTTGGCCTGCGCCATGATGCTCGACCCGCGCACGTTACAGGCCTACCGGCTGCGGCTGCGATTCGACCATGCCGAATCCTCCGGCCCCCTGTACGACGCGATGTCGCTGCAACTGCAAGCCATCGCGTCGTACTCCGGCATGACCGATGTGTTCCGCCTGCTGGCCGCCGACGTGTACGAGATCCTGGGCATCGAACGGGTGGAGGGCTTTACCCGGCTGCCGACGCCGCCGCCCTCGGAATGCCCCTCGCGCGTCTTCGTCGATGAAGACCTGGTGTTATTGCGGCTCATCGGCGAAAGGTTGACCCGGTCTGAATTGCTGGGAGACTTGCTGGAGACCGCACTCCAGTTGCTCGACGAGCGGCTCGGCTTTCGGCACGCCATCATCCTGCTGGCGGATGACCGGCACGACAAACTCTTTACGATTGCAAGCCGCGGGTATCCCGAGAACGGGGTGGGATCCGAGGTGGGCTTTGGAGAAGGCCTGATCGGCATGGTCGCGCGGGCGCGGCGCGCCCTCCGCCTATCGGCGATCGATCACAGCCTCCGGTACGCGCGCGCCGTCCGCGACCGGGCTGAAGCCGTGGCCGGGGCGGAGGCCCTGTGCCGGGAAATCCCGCTCCCCGGCCTGCCCGGAGCCGCGAGCCAGATCGCCGTGCCGCTGATGACGCGCGGGCGGGTGATCGGAGTCCTCGCCGTCGAAAGCCCCGACCCACTCGCCTTCATGCCCAGGGAAGACACCATGCTGACGATCATCGCCGGACAGCTGGCCGCCGGCATCGAACAGTTGGGCCGCGAGTCGGAAGAAGCCTCCCCAGCCGCTCCCGCACAGACCAAGCCGCCTCGCATGACCGGCAGCACACCGCGCACCAGGCACTTCTGCTTCTTTCATGCCGACGATTGTGTATTCGTGGACGGAGAATATCTCGTTCGCAATGTGCCGGGCCGCATCCTCTGGCGGCTGCTCACCCAGCACCGGGACGAAGGGCGGTCCGAGTTCACCAACCGCGAACTCCGGATGGATGCCTGGCTCGGCCTGCCGGAAATCAAGGACAATCTGGAAACGCGGTTGATTCTCTTGCGGAAGCGGATGGAACAGAAATGCCCGGATGTCCGGCTCGTCCCCCGGGGTCGGGGCCGGTTTGCGCTGGAAGCGGAGGTGCCGATCGAGCTCGCCGAAAAAAAGGGGGAGCCCCGCCCATCTTGATTCCTGCTTGTGCCAGTGCCTAGTCTGGCAGAGGGCCGCAGAGGGGTGACGGAGAAGGCTTACACATGGGAGAAGGAAGCATGCGTATCATTGTGGTGGGAGCAACGGGAACGATCGGATCCGCAGTGGTTGCGGCGTTGTCCGCGCGGCATGACGTCGTCAGCGTCGGAAATACGCAGGGAGCGATCCGCGTGGACCTCGCGTCAACGGAGTCCATCACGCAATTGTTTCGCGCCGTCGGCCCCTTTGATGCGCTCGTGTGCGCGGCAGGCCGGGCCGCGTTCGGGAGCCTGGACGAGCTGAAGGATGCCGACTATCAGATTGGGCTGTCCAACAAACTCATGGGACAGGTTAACCTCGTGCGCATCGGCCGGCAGTATGTCCACGACAACGGCTCCTTCACGCTCACCAGCGGCGTCCTCAGCCGTGAACCTATGAAGGGCAGCGCGTCAATCAGCATGGTCAATGCGGGGCTCGAAGGCTTCGCTCGCGCCGCCGCATTGGAACTGCCGCGCGGGATTCGCATCAACGTCGTAAGCCCGCCCTGGGTCACCGAGACCTTGATTGCGCGGAAGATGGACCCATCGCTCGGCCTGCCTGCCGCCACCGTCGCCCAAGCCTATCGCGCCGGCGTAGAAGGCACCGCAACAGGACAAACCATCGACCCGCGCACATTCGCCGCCGGTCCGCGAGGCTAGGAACTGATTTTAAGTCCGACAATGCCGAACAGGATCAAGGCGATTGAGACCAGCCTTGGGACGGCCGTCGATTCCCCGAACAAGATGATGCCGAAGAGCGCCGTGCCGGCCGCGCCGATGCCGGTCCAGACGGCATAGCCGGTTCCGACGGGAATGGTCTTGAGGGCCTCCGCGAGGCAATAGAAACTGGCGATCATCGCCAGCACGGTCCCGGCGCTGGGCCACGGACGTGAAAATCCTTCCGTGTACTTCAACCCGACGGCCCAGACAACCTCGAACAACCCCGCCACCAGCAGATAATACCAGGCCACAGATCACCTCATGTGCGCACGATTCATCTCTTCCCGGCCGTCACTGCGAGCCGGAATCCGGTCTCTACTCAGGGAACTTTACCAGCGGACGATTCTCGGCGTAGCCGATAGGATAGTCAATGACCGCCGGATCTCACAACATCCCGACCGCCTCGTCGCCTCGAGCTGACGACCTTCCCCCGCGAAGCTGCCGAACAGCCTGCGCCTATGCTATCCTCCGCGCAACCGGCCTTATCCAGGAGGGAAACCATCTTGCGAATCAGACTGATATCAGCAGGCTGTATCGGATTACTCGGGTTGATCAGTGCCACGGCGCTCTCGCCGCTGCTCCAATCGGCTCACGCCTCGCCGTCCGGCCATGCCCCTCACGGAACCGTGACCATCGACGGCGTGACCGTGCCGGACATCGGACCGCTGCCGACCTCGACGCCCACGCCTTCCACGAATCTGAATTACACGGCCAAAATCGAGTTGGGCAAGCAGCTTTACTTCGACGGCCGCCTCTCCAAGAACGGGGCGATCTCCTGCGCCTTCTGCCACAATCCCGGCAACCGGATTCGCCGACCCGCGGCAGACCTCCATTGGGATCAACGGCGGTGTGGGCGGACGCCAGGCGCCGACGGTCTATAACACCGCCTTCAACCACCTTCAGTTCTGGGACGGACGGGCCCGCTCGCTGGAAGAGCAAGCCATCGGTCCGATTCACAATCCGATCGAGATGGGCGAAACCCACGAAAACGTGGTGCGCAAGCTCGGCAAAGTCAAAGGCTATCAACAGCAGTTCCGGGCCGTCTTTGGATCGGACGTGAATCTCCAGGATCTCGCCAACGCCATCGCGGCCTATGAGCGGACGGTCATTTCGACGAATTCCGCCTTCGACAAATATGTCCTCGGAGACCAGAAGGCCATGGATGAGGCCGCCGTGAGAGGCATGGCCCTGTTCAAGGGCAAAGCGCGCTGCATCCTCTGCCACAGCGGATCGAACTTCACGGACAACCAGTTCCATAACCTGGGCGTGCCGCAAGTCGGCCCGGCGAAAGAGGACCAGGGAAGGTATAACGTCACCAGGGCAGAGAAGGACAAAGGCGCCTTCAAGACCCCGACGTTGCGAAGCATCACGGAAACGGCTCCGTACATGCACGACGGCGCGTTCAAGACCCTCGAAGAGGTGGTGGATTTCCTGAGTGAGGGGGGCGGATCAAGCCAGAATCTGAGCGCGCTTATGAAACCCCTCAACCTGACGCCTGAGGAAAAGACCGACCTCGTGGCCTTTCTCAAAGCGCTGGCGGGAGAACCGATCAAGTTCCAGATGCCCAAGTTGCCCAAGTAAACCCGGGCTCAACCTGTCCCGGGGTGGCGCGATGCCGCTCGTGTCGAGTCACTTCGCCAGGGTTCGCACGTAGGCCAGCACATCCCGGCTCTGTTTCTCCGAGAGGTTCCCCTTCCAGGCCGGCATGTTCGGTTTGCCGTCGTGGATCGTCTTGAGCAGCTCGGCATCGGACTTCTGCCTGGTCGACGGTGACGTGAGATTCGCCGGATCCGGCCCCAACAGGCGATACCCGTCCCCTCCTCCTTCAGGCCCGTGACAGCCGGCGCAGTTCCTTGCGAACAGCGTCTTGCCCCGCGCCGCATCGCCGCGTTCAGCCTTGGGTTCGGCCTGTCCCTCACCCGTCACTCCGAAGAAAACACCGCCCACACATGCGGCCGTTGCGATCCAGAACAACCAGCGCTTCCCCATGGTCTATCCTCCCTCCGGTGCTCATACCGGCGCGTGCCATCTGACCCCTGTCTTGGATGAGGCGAATCAAGCGCCCGCGCAACTAGTCCGGTTGTCGATCGATCCCCGCTTTGATCGTGAGGAACCGCCGGACCCCGACCGCCAGGAATACCGCCCCCATGACCAGCGACACCACACCCAGTGTCTGGATGACGACTCCTTCCAGCCACCAGACAGCCGGAATGCCGACGGCGAAAAATCCCAGCGCGGTTCTGACATACGACAGCAACGTACGCTCATTCGCCAGCTCGGTCCGCTGCCGGGCCAGCCGATCCCGCACCAGTGTATCCGTCCGCTCAGGCATGAGAGATCTCCCGATTCCCGCCGAACCATAGCCCATCACCTGATGAAGCTCAACTGTCAGGAGGAGCCTCGTGGCATACAAGCAGCGCGAACAGCCAGGCACCGGACCTTCCGTGCCGGCACCTCACTCATCGAGAGCAGGGCGCAGCAGAAAGGGGCCGTAGACCAAGGCGAACAACAGATACCCGCCGCTCCAGCAGGCAGCCGCCAATCCGAGCATGAGATTCGCCGGAAGGCCGGTCGTCGGCCCGACCACCCGCAACAGGGCGCCGACCGTCACGAGGGCATACATCAGGACCGTGAAAGGCCCGGCATGGCGGGCGCGGCCCGTGTGGCCCAGGCTCGCGCGGGTCATCACCCCCAGCGTCATAACACCCACGGCGCCGGCCGTGAACGCGTGGACCGCATCCGTCGGCGGCAAGCCTATCCCGATGATCGAACTCCCCAGGACCAGCAGGGCCAGGACCAGCCAGCCATAACCCAGGTGGAGGACCAGCACCAGCGGCTCACGCCACGTCATCCAGCCATACCAGCGGGAGAGACGACCCAGGCTGGCCAGCCCGGCCATGACCAGCAACCAGCCCGTCGTGGGCGCCTGCGGCTGAACGGTCCAGGCTGTCACGGCCATGCCCACGAGCAGGAGCGACAGACCATCGAAGCGGGAAAACGGGGCGGGCTGTTCGGTTCTCCCCTGCTGGGCCAGAAACTCACCGGTAAAGTTGGGGATGACGCGGCCGCCGATCAGCGACACCAGCACCATGACCAGCGCGATCGCCATGCGTTCGGGAAGATCCGTCGCGGCGCCGCTCACAACCAGAACATGAAAGAAAATATTAGCGCCGGCATAGAGGCTGATCACCCCTCCGATCGGGGCCTGGGACCAGCTCTTCCCTGCGGCCAGTTCTCTCCAGACGAATCCTGCGACCGCCACAAGAAACGAGGCGTCCACAATGGCGGCCAGGAGGGGGGAAAACCAGGTGACGGCGATGACCACACGTCCGGCCAGCCAGACCGTGAAGAGGAGCATCAATTCAAGGCCCCTGATCGGCGGACGGTCGGTCCAGTTGGGAATGGCCGTGAGCAGGAAACCCGTAATCACCGCGGGTAGGAAGCCGAAGACCATCTCATGCACGTGCCAATCCCGCGCAGGGAAAAGAAGAGCCGGGTCGCTGACGCCGGCCAGCATCAGAATCCAGACAGGAACCGCCACACCGGCAAACAGCGCCGCCCCGAGAAAGAACGGCCGGAAGCCGTACGAAAACAGCGCCGGTCCGCGATAGCCGGAGCCCTCATTCTGCTGATCAGTCATAGCTCCCCGCTGTTCTCACCATGGTGCACAGAACCATGGCACGGCATCGACACGGTCACACCGCCTGACGAAACGACACTCGTGCCAGGCTACGTTTTGCCTACGGCCCTGTCAACGACTGCCCGTCGCGGGAACAACGCATGGCGTCGCATTCACTTTGGCGGCGGCAGCCGGTACAATCCTCACCGATGCGTCCATTGAGCTGCTTCATCGCCACAACCCTGGACGGATACATCGCCGGGCCCGACGGAGAGATCGACTGGCTCTTCACCGATCAGGACTACGGCTACCGGCCATTCATCGCCGGCGTGGATACCGTCGTCATGGGGCGAAAGACATACGACCTCTGCCTCACGTTCGGCGACTATCCCTATCCGGACATGCCCAACTACGTCTGGTCGCGCACGAGGCACGGCAGGGACGATCACGCCACCTTCGTGTCCGGCGACATCGCGGAATTGTTACGGGGTCTCAAACGACAGGCAGGAAAAACGATCTGGCTTGTGGGCGGACACGCATTGGTGGGAGAAGCGGTCAGACAGGATCTGCTCGATGAACTGATTGTCTCCGTCCATCCCCTCCTGCTCGGAGACGGCGTGCCGCTGTTTCCTCGCGGCCTTCCCAAGACACAGTTTCAGCTCATCACGGCAGACACATTCAGTACCGGCCTCGTGCAGCTGACCTACCGCCGCACCCGCTGATCGACAGCACCGCCGGCACGCGAGCCGCTGGCTAGCGGACCCCTGGCACTGTGGCTCCGCTGTCGGGAATCTGCAAGGTGATGGAAAGCGCATGACCGTCGCCGCCGACCTGCGCAGCGATCTTGTCCCCGGTTTTTAGTCGGCTCACCACCCCCACGATTTTTGTGTCGGCGGTCACGCGCAGGCGGGCTTCACGGCCGGAGATCTCCTTCACCACCAGCTCATCACCTTCCCAATACATCACGTCGCCTTTGACCACCGCGGCTTCAGTAGCAGGAGAACCTTCCAGAGCTTCTGTTTGGGTGACCACGGCAAAGACGAGGAACAAAGCGAGAAGAATTGGCATGATGACACCTCCTACGGGATTTAGGCTACGAAGAGCCGTGGCCCTTTGTCAATCGGGTAGTCTGAAATCGCCTCAGGCCCTCCTCAAAAGGATCGGTCGAACCGGCCGATCGTAACAGCAGACTCTCTCCATGCTCCCGTCCGGGCGATAGCCTGCCGCGTCAACCGTGCGCCCGCTGCCGCCTGAGAGCCCCCCTCATGCGATCGGCTAGGCATCTCGCACCGGTTATGCTACAAATCCGTCACAGCACTATCGACTCGTTCGAAGGTATGTTCATGAGGATGGGACCACGCTCAACGTCCCGCACGCGATTCACCCTGGCGGGCCTCGTATGCAGCCTGGCCGTGAGCGGCTGCCTTTCTCCCATCACGCTGAATCGGGCTGTGACGGCCTATGATGATTCGGTCACGGATGCCATCTCCAGGCAACTGCTCATCAACATCGCCCGCGCCCATCAGCATCAGCCTATCCACTTCACCGGCGTGTCGAATATCGCCGCGACGTTCGATTTCCGTGTCAGCGCCGGCGCCACACCGGCACTCACAGGAGAGGCCAGCAAGGCGCTCATGCCGATCTTCGGCGGCAGCGTCGCGGAAAACCCCACATTCAGCATCGTGCCGATCGAAGGGGAAGAGTTCACGAAGCGGCTTTTGACCCCCTTCCAGGAAACCAAGTTCATCCTCCTCCTCAGGCAGCGGTACGACATCGATCTGATGCTCAGGCTGATGGCGCAGGAACTGCGGATCAAGCAGAATGGCCAAGAAGTCGCCTACCGCAATACGCCGGCAGATCAGACAGGCTACGAGATGTTCCGTCGCGTGGTGACGCACATCTCGGCTATTCAGGACGCGAACCAGCTTTATGCCGAACCGCTCGTCTACAATCGGACCTGGACGATTCCCGCCAACGCCGTCACAGCCGAAGGCTTCCAGGCTTTACAAAAAGAGTATCTCGTGACCTACAGCCAGAAAGACAACACCTACACTCTTCGAAAACAAATCACGGGACGAATTGTCATCACCAACTATGACCCCGACACGCTCTCACCCGAAGAACGGGCCCGGTTGATCGACGAAACGGAGGAAGGGCAACTCAACGATGTGTCCTTCGACATCCGCCCGGGGCACGTCGGAGGGGACTACCCTCTCAAGGGAGACTTCCGGCTGCGGAGCTTCAATACCATCCTCAACTTTCTGGGTCGGTCGCTTGGAGAAGACCCTGAATACCACGTCGAGCAAGATCCACGGACACCAGCATTCTACGAAAACCCCGTCCACACCATGGAACTCCTGCTGTCAGATGGTGCTCCCTCGGAAGCCGACCTGTCGATTCAATCCCACGGAAAATATTACGCCGTAAACACTACCGGGCCACTGGCCCGCTGGAACCGGGAAGCGTTCCAATTGTTGTACCTGTTGTTCCAAATGACCGTGACCGAGGTGCCTCGCGTCGGAGTCCCCAGCATCACCATCGCGAAGTGATCCTGCGACAGCAGCCCCTCCTATGACCATTGCCCACGCATACCCTCACCGCAAGCAGCCGGCCGCCCCGGAAAAGCCCGCATGAAGTGGGTCGTCTACATCCTGGAGTGCAAAGACAAGAGCCTCTACACCGGCATCACCAACGATCTGGAGCGGCGGCTGGAGGAGCACAACAAGGGCACAGGAGCCAAGTACACGAAGACGCGCAGGCCGTCGCGGCTGCGCTACACCGAAGAGCACGACAGCAGGAGCGCGGCGCTGAAACGAGAGGCCGCAATCAAATCCCTGAACCGCACGGACAAACTCACGCTGATCGCCGCACGCTCCTCAAATGAGCGTCCTGAGAAGAACGCCACTCAGCGCCTCCGCTAGCAGAGAAGAGAACCCGGCACAGGCAGAGAGGGTCAGCGCCTCACGCTCACCCTCTCGGGGTTGAACTCATTTCGGCCGAACGGGAGCCGCCTTGCTCAATCGTACGAGGGCTCGATCCGCGCCCTCGCGAAAACTCCTATCGTTCGGCGTGAGCGTGGCGCGGAAGGCCTGTAGCGTCTTCACAGCCGCGGCATCATCCCCCGCCGCCTCCTGCAACAACGCCAGATAATACGGGGCCCCTCGCTGGTCCGGGAAAGGGAACTCCCGGTCGTCGAACAGCCACAGATAGGTGGCCACCAGGTCGCCGGCCGGAACCACTGACGTCACCTGCGCTAAAAATTCTTTCGGGTCGCGGGGCGGCCTCAACTTGGAGTCGAAGACTGAAAAGAGACGTCGGCGGAAGGAGGCATCGAGGACTTCCTGCGCCCGGCGCATGTCGTTCGCCGCACGCAGTTGCGCAAGAGCGCTCTCGTCGCCTTGACGATTCTGGAGGGCCGAAAACTGCGTGCGCCGGACATAAGACCGATGCTCGCCTCCCGCGAGCGCTTGCCGGAAATGGCCATCCGCATCGGGCAGGGTCCCGCCGGACCAGAGAATCCAGTGGCCCCACATGGCATGGGCATAGGCGTTGGCAGGATCGAGATCGATGGCACGCTGATAGTAGACCGCCGGGTTCAGATCGGCGCGCCCGTCACGCGTGCGAAGAAAGTCCGCCCAGCCGCGATGAGCAAGGATATCGGCCTTGCGCGGCCCCTCAGCCACAGCGGCGGCGGCATCCAAGGCCGGCAAGAGCGGATCCACGATGTCCGCCCACTTTTTCTCTGAGGGCTTATGAACGTCCCCCAGCCACCGCATGGCCGCATCGGTACGCGCATTGGCGACGTCCGCCGCAACCTTCCGGTCGAACCATCGTGTCAGCGGGCGCCCGTCAACCCGTTGCAGCGCCTGATCGTATGTGTTCCAGGCGCCGGCATAGTCGTGAGCCTCCTCCTGCGTGCGCCCCACAGCGAGCAGCGCGGCTATTTCTTGAGCGGACTCCCGCAGGGAGACAAACACAAACGCACAGGCGCCAGCCACCGCCAGCACCATCCCCGCCCCGATCAGCCATCTTGTCCTCGGCCCTGAGGAGGAGAGCTGCCGGACCGCGCGGGCCACATCGGCCGCCACATCTCCGTTCGGCTCAAGCAGAGTGACCGCGCGCAGGTAGGCAGGAAGATCTTTGATGGGAGTCGGTTGCACAAGGACAGGGAGCACGTGTCCGGCCGGATGCGTCCATCGGGCCTGGGCAATGTCCAGTTCGCTCAGGGTATACCGGCCTTTTGCCAGAGACTCCGGCGAAACCAGGAAGATGAACAAGTCGCTGGATTCGATCGCGCCGTTGATACGGGCATGGTATTCGCCACCGGGCGGCAAATCGCTGCGATCGAAGAACACCTCATGCCCCTCAGCGACCAGGGCGAGGCGAATGCTGTCCGCAGCGGGACGTTCCACGGAGGGATAGCAGAGAAAGATCTTCATGCGCGGCAGCCCGAGACTGGTTCAGAGCGTGCCATACCACCCCTCATCGAATGACCAACCCGGCTGCATCACCGCCACGCTTGCGGAAGGGGCGCCGATCACGTGGTTCAGTGAAGGCCTTCTCCGCGCGGTCAGACAGCCGCGACCTTTGCCGCCACCTTCACGACGGCATCGACCGCCTTCGCCAGATTCTTGATCGCCTTGGCGACGTCACCGATCTGGCGCTTAGCCTGCTGCACCGAGGCGATGGACTTGTCCAGCCCCTCGACGGCTTTCTCGAACAGGGCCGTGTTGTCGCCGATATCCTTATCGGCCATCTCCAGCACGGCCGACAGCGCCCGGTCATATTCGTCCTGGAGCTGCTGCCGCCGCTCGGCGTTCGGCTCAGCCCGGTACGTCTCGCGTAATTCCCAGAGCGCCTCATTGATCGTCGCCATAATGCCTCTCCTCCTAATGTTTCAGCATGAGCCGGGTGTGCGCGGCCAGCTCCTTCACCGTCTTCGTCAGCTCGTTCAGCCGGGCCAGGGTAATCTTGTTCTCCTTGACCCCCTTGACGATGTCCCCGTGTGCGGCTTTCAACTGAGCCGCGGCGGCGGCCAGGCCGGGATAGATCGCGTCCGTCTTCCGTTTCGTCTCAATCCCCTTGCGATTCGCCTCGACGGCCGGAATCCGGTCCTGCACCGTGGCGTTCGTATCGTCGAGCACGGAATCGGCCGCCGTCACCGCCAGCAACCCCATCGCATTGACGTATTTCGCGACCGGCCCGTCTGTGTTGAACTCCGAGGCGAAGAGGTCCGCGATCCTCTGCACCTGCGCATCGGCTTCGGGAACGATGGCCTCGATCGCCTTTTTCTTCTTGTATTCGACGATGAGCCCCCCGATATCCTCGACCAATTCCCCCACACCGGTCAGTTGCTCCTCGCTCAGTTTGCGGCTGTCCGGATCGAGCCCCCGGATGCTTTCCTTGAATTTCGCGGAGGCGGCGGCAAGTTCCGCCTGTTGCGTGTCCTCCACGAGCGCCAACAAGAGGTCCGCGTAGGATTGAAGCGTCTCGGCCGCCCGGATCCTGGCGCTGATACGGTCAGGCGGCAAGGCGCCGTCGATCTTGTCCCGATCCTTGATGCGCTGGGGCGTGAGGGTGAGCACCGACGTGTTCAAGTCCATCACCGTGCTGCGCGCATCGATCAACTGGGTGGTGACCGTGTCGCCGAAGGACGCGGAGGAGCGGCTGAACTGGCTGATCGAATCTTTCTGCACCTGCGTCAGACCGCATCCCGACAGGAAGAGGGCGAATATCAGGCATGACGACCGGATCCACATAGACTGCCTCCTGGGCAATTGGGAATTGAGAAACGAGCCTTGAGCGACCCACACGCGAGACGCCCATGCCGGACGATCCATCATGGCGTCCTCTCGCGGCCGGATTGCAATGAAGAGCCAGCCCGGGCCCCACATCGAGGGTAAGGCTAGTGCTCGTGCCGGACAATGTCAACGGAGAACTTCACACTTTACTGGCATTCATGAGGCAATCGGGATGAGCGCTGCTCTCCTGCATCTCTATCAGAGACAGGCTCAGTGCATCGGCCGCGCCGGCGGCCTTCGTCGCAGCCGCCCGCTCAATACCGATCCTCCATCCGGTCTTCAAACTGAACGGACCGCTTCGCAGCCTCAGGAAAGCCGATCGTTTTGTTCGCGACGCTGGAGACCTCCGCCGAGGTGAAGGGCCGGCCCATGTCGTAGTCCGTCGTCAGCCTCGAGACCGTGCTCACAATGCCCCGCTGATCGAAGAACACCCCGACATCATAGCGTGTATCGTACAGCCCGATGCCGTTGAACCAGAGTCCGTACAACAAGAGGTAATCCAGCGGATTGATCACGGCCGTGGCATAGCTGTAGGACCACCATTCTCTGGTCCACCCGCCCATCTCGATCGTCCGCCGGCTCTCCGGGTCCCCCAGAAGGTCGGCAACCTGCTGCATCGTCGTCTCTCCGACGCGGATCTGCTCCATCGTCCGGTCGCGGGCCAGATCCGCATTCCCCGTCCAGGCGCAACCGGCCAGCAGTAAGGAGGCAAGTCCCACCCAGTGCAATCGTGTCATGGTCACCTCCCAGAGCGGATGCCGCATGTTCCCCTGATCAGTCCATTCGGCCCGCTGCCCTCATGATCGGATGGGAAAGAACCGGAGGCTATTCTACTTTTTTGGTCCTGATCTGGTCCAGACCGGCGTGTCTCCATCTTGATGGGGAGACCCGTCCCCACCGGCGAAGCATGTATCGTGTTGTCCTCCCGCAACCATCGCGGCTCCGCCGGCTTCCTCAACGCCATCACGTAGTCCTCCTTAATTGTCTTGCCGCAATCCAACTACCCCTATCCCCATAGGGCCAACTGCACTCTTGCGGCTGAGCCTATTCCAGGATATAGCCTGGTTTTCCGGGAGGGGTTTTTCAGAAAGGGAGACATGCCGATGGAGCAACGCAAGCATCCCCGTTACCGTGTCGAATATGCCGGATCGTTTTCGGGAGACAAGATTAGCGCACAGGGTGTCGTATTGGACCTGTCGTCGGTCGGATGCAAGGCCCGCAGTCCCGTCGCGGTCGAAAAGGGAGATTTTATAGGAGCGCTCATCGACGTGCCCCGGTATCCGACTCCTCTGCAGGTGGCCCTCGCTGTCGTCCGCTGGTCGCAGGGTCAGGAATTCGGCATGGAGTTTATTCGCATGGCCCCGGAATACCAGCAACAACTGCATGACCTGATCCGCGAGACCGAAGCGGAGCTGGGGCCTGGAACGTGATGCAAGACCGCTTGCAAGGGCTTCCTGATCCAAGGAGGATTCGCGCCATCTCTGCGACGGTTGGTGTTCGCTCAGCGGATGAACGGCCGAAAAAGGACCGGCGCGCGCGAATCCGTTGCGAGACAAGGGGCGGGAAGAGCTCCGCCAGGTAGCGCGCCCGGAGGAAAACCCGGTAGACACAGCCCCTTCCTGAGACGCTTCCTTCATCATAGGCGGCTCTCTCCTCCTGCCCCTCAAGAGGAACTGCCCGGCTTCCTTGCCCGGGCCGACTTTCTGGTCGATGCCGGAGACCTTGCGGACTGAAGAGACCTGGAGGCCCTGGCTTGCGGACGGGTCGGCCCTTCTGACCTTCTTCCTTCGCCGGCCGCTGGAACAAGCTGATGGTCTACCCGGTGGAGACAGCGCGGCTGATTTCTGCCCTCTTTCCCGTAGTACTCATGCCACCACTTGACCGCCTGCCAGATGGCTTCAGGGCAGCTGGACCGGCTTTCCAGCCCGGGAGTCAAATCATGCCCGAGCGCGCTGAAGACGATTTCCAACATGGCCGACGATGGAATCCCGTATCCTTCCAATAGAGGATTGCCGGCGCGCCCGGCCCCCCACACAAAACCCAGCCACCGGACAATCAACTCCATGGCGTCCAACAACGTCCGCTGCTTTTGAAACTGATGAACGGCCCGGCGGATCTTCGCCCATACCAGCGTATCGCCGCTCGGAATACCGAGGAGCGCAATGTTCGGATACGCCGCACGATCGCGATAGTGCTCAATCGTCCCGAGCTGCAGCCCGTTCGTCGGAACCGGATATCGGAATCCGCCTCGCGGCTCCAATGAGATTTCGTAGACGCGCCGCGACGGGTCCGGATGGATCAGCACGACGTGCGACCAGCTGCTCGGGGTCAAATCATGCCGTATGTGGGCCTGCGCGACCCGAAGCCGGAACGAAACAGGATCGGTCCCTCCCACTAACACAAGGCGCACCAGCTCTTGCGAGTTCAATGCGTCGCCGCATTGTGATGTCAGCGCCAGAGTCGCCCGTCTCAGCCAGGCCAGGTTGTCTTCACCGGCCGGGCCTGACAACGGCCCCACACCGTCCCAGGCACTCTTGGTCTTCGACGAAGCGATCGGAAGCATAGGCCCCTCCTCATAAAGAACGCAGCTGCAGCGGTCCCACGGCAATCGGCTGACGCACCCGCGCATCCTCATGGATCGGATAGTACGTCACACGCACGTCAACCCCGTACCCTGCGCGCATGAATGACAACAGCACCACTTGATCACCCGGCTGGCCGCGCAGCTCGGCTGATCGATACTGCTTATGACGAACCGGCATGGCAAGAAAGTCCGGCGGCTTGGCCGGAGGTGCGTGCCGCGGCCACGGATCGGGCTTGCCAAAGAGACCGCCCAAAAATCCCCCGACCTTCTTGAACTGGTCGAGTCCGACCGAGCTCACCAGCGCGCTGGGAGACGAAATGACTTCGTACAGAGCCCCCTGCCCGGTCTTGACGTCGACACCTTTCGTGACCCGCCCCCAATGCACGTCTCCCGTCAGGCAGAGGATCGGCTGCCCGCGATCCGGAATCGATGTGAGCAGACGAACGATTTCCGGATAGTCTCCATAGTTGGCCAGCGCATAATCCGCAACGCGGCCCGTCAGACTTCCCACCTGTTCATCGTAGAGCGACTGGCCCGTGGCGAAGATGCCGAACAACTCTTCGCGCGCCACGCGATCGCACCACTCCTTCAGCGCCTGTCTGGCTTCCGGGGTCATCGCCTGGCTGCGATCCTCGGAACGCCGGCTCCGGGAATCCGCCAAAAAGAACGAGAGCGGCGGAATGTCCAGGATGAACGAATCGCCGAATTCCAGGGAAGCCGGAAGCTGGAAGCCTCGATACAACATTTCCGCCGCCGCGCGCCACCGCTGCCGCCCCTCGGCCGACAGGGAGTTCCCCACCACGGGGCTGTAATGGGGCGCATTGTTCCAATACTCGTGATCATCGGGAATGCTGATGCAGGGAGCCGACGAGAGGACGGCGCCCAGGCCGCCGGGCCCGTGCCAGTTTCGCACGTAGTCCCGTTCGAACCACGCAGCCAGCCACGCCGTGTCGTCCTTATAATCGGTGAGGGTGGGAAGATCCAGATAGACCTGGTCTCCGAGCAGCAGCGTCAGATGGGGCCTGAGCGCGCCTTTCAGCTGGCCGACGACCGCACTGACAAGCTCGTTGCGATCTTCCGGCTGGTAGTAACAGGAGACGAGCAGCACGTGAAACGGGTGGTTCGCATCCGTGGAGAGCTGATCCGGCAAGGTCCGCATCTCAAGCGATGCCTCCCGACCGCCCGATTCAACCCTGACCCGGTACAGGCTCTCCGGTCGGAGGCCCGTAAACTCATACACGCCGGTAAAAGCCCGTGACGCGGCAGATGGAACGACCCCGGGTGAACGAACAGAATCAAGGGCGACAACAGGACTCGGCGCGACAGGGTTCCCGTTCAACCACCATCGGACCGGCGGCGGCGCGGCCACTCCGGACACACCGATCCACACCTGCAAACGATCCCCAGCGGTCGGGTGTGCCGCACTGGTGGGAACCGGCCTGGGATACAGCCTGATGTCCATCTCTCGCCGCCCTCACCTCCGCCGATCGACGCCCGTCATCACGCAGAGCCGAACCGGCGATAGGCTAGTCTTCACAAGAGGCCTTGTCAACGGAGGACGAGGGGATGGCGCGTATTGCGGGCGAACCGGCGCGGCGCACGAAGAACGGAGACTATGACTGCGGGCCCAGCACCTCTTTGAGCACGACAGCCAGGTCACGAAGCGCGCGAGCGCCGTCGCCGACGAAGGCCGAGCCGTGCATCGTCGCCAGGGTCTTCGGCTGCAGTGCCGCCAGCCGCTGGAGCGTCGGCTCCGTCAACGTCGAATAGGGCAGATAGTTGGCCAGCGGCCCCTGCTGATACTCCACGAGCACCTGCCGGCACCGCTCCAACACATCCGCCTGCGTGGACGGCTCGACATCGCCGCTCTGGTGAAGCAGATCCGAACACAACAGCGTCCCCTGCGTCTCCTCGAAGAGCAGCCCCGCCTCCCAGCAATGCGGCACATGCGGCGTGTGGAGAAACCGGAAGCGATACTTGCCGGTGCTCAGCACCTCCCCGTCGTTCATTCCCAACGCGGGCCGCACCGCCATGCAATCGTCGACGCTCACCAGCTTGCCCACCAGACTGCAGACAGCCGTCGCATTCGGCGCGAGCTGCTGCCACTCCCGCAAACTGCCGCACTCATCCGCCTCAACATGGCTGAACGCGATCCATTTGACCGTGGCCGGATCGAGCACCGTCGCCACGGCGTCCCGCACCGCGGCAAACATCCCGCGCGGGCCGGTGTGGAACAGCAGCGGCTCTTCGTCGCGCAGCAGAAACTGATTGAATTGCAGATTGAAATCCGGGACGAACGTCGAAATCCTGAACAAGTCCGGCGCGATTTCTGAGACGGTGGTCATAGCAGCCTCCGGGGGTGAGGGAAGGTGAAAACGCAGAGTGGCAGACTACGCGCCGGCGCGCCAAGGAGTCAACGCGATGCGTCGGCGGAGGAGAGGGCGAGACCCGGCACCCTATCCGGTCCGGGGCTGGTCCCGGATCCCTGGCGGGGACCGG
Source organism: Nitrospira sp. NS4 (assembly GCF_049546785.1). Classification (NCBI taxonomy): domain Bacteria; kingdom Pseudomonadati; phylum Nitrospirota; class Nitrospiria; order Nitrospirales; family Nitrospiraceae; genus Nitrospira; species Nitrospira sp. NS4. The sequence goes on from NZ_JBMWAN010000002.1 coordinate 99,122, forward strand.
TAAACAGGCCGGGGCCTGCCCGACCGCTGGTCGAAATGCAGCGGAATGTGACGCCTCACTGATGAGTCCGGCGCGAGCCGTACTCATGCGCATAGACATACGTAAACTCCGCTCCCAAAAAGAAAATCAAGGCGGAGTAGTACACCCAGATCAGGATCGCCATCAGTGAAGAGGCGGCGCCATACATCGACACCATGGCCGCGCGACCGACGTAGAGACCGATCGCCCATTTCCCGAACGCGAAGAGCGCGGCGGTGGCGATCGCTCCGAACCAGACGTCCCGCCAGGCGATATGCCCTTCCGGCAGCAGCTTGAACATCATCGCGAAAAGCACGGTGATCACGACCGGCGAAGCCGTGAGATCCACGACGGTCATGATGATCTGAGGCCAGGGCACCGCCCGGTGGATGAATTTCCCCACCGCAGAGAGAAGAGCGTTCATGATCAGGGAGACGAGCAGAAGAAAGCCGGTGCAGATCACGAGCATAAACGAGAACAGCCGGGTTCTGACTGCCCGCCAGACAGCGAAGCTGCCTTTTCCCGGGATCCTCCAGATGAGGTTCAACGCGCTCTGCAGTTCGCTAAACATGCCCATGGAGACGACGAGGAGGGTGACCAGACTGACGAGCGTCGCGATGGTCCCGTGTACCGGGTGGCCGGCGCTGTGCAGCATGTTGGCCAGGGCCTCGGCTCCGGGTGCGCCAATCAGACCCTCAAACTGGCCACGCAGTTCCTCCTGCACAACATCCTCATCCGCCACGACAGCCGCAATGCCGATAGCAATCGTCAACAGAGGAGCAAGGGAAAAGAGGGTGTAATATGACAAGGCGGCGCTCAACCGCCAGGGATTATCGCCCCACCACTTCGTGACGGTCACCGTCAGCAGTCTCCCGACTCTCTCCATCGCCATGCTTCACTCGAATGACATGCCGTGCGCTTCCAGCCGACCGCCCGATGCTTTGACCAATGCACCCTTCCCATCCCGGTGGCGCCAAGAAAGCCCCTCTTCCCGGACGAACGTCCCCCCTACCCCCCTGTTTAGGATCCGGCGCGAGAGAATGATGAAAGGCTAGGCCGTGAACGGAACAGTGTCAAGCAGAAGCCAGGGACAACAAATCAGAGAGACCGCGTTGACGACGAAAACAAAACCGCCGAGCGAAGACGGGGCGCTTCGATGACGACTGCCCGATCGGCATCAATGGCACCAACGCAGGCGCTGAAACAATGTCATGGGACAATCCGGGGAAAGGAAGAGAGACCGTTACGCCAGGGCTTCGGCAATTAGTGTCGATGAGTCGATCGGCAGAGCAGGTGGCTCACACAGAAGGCTATGAATGCGGCGTTCATGGCCGGATCTCACTCGGCCGTGAACCGGATCGTCCTCCAGAATACTTCGGCGACGGATTTTGTATGCTGACTGTTGATCTGCATGCGGACGGCGACAGCGCGTTCGGGAATTTCCCCGAAAAGCGCCCGAAAGTCTTCGGCGACATTGCGCTTTTCCTTTACCCACTTGCCGATCCGGCCTGCGCCTGATTCGACTACAATGGCCTTCACATTCAGGTAAATCGGACCGGCGGCAGCCCCGATGGTCCCTTGCGGCGCAGTCGGGTCCCAGATGTAGCTGATGACTTTTCGCCGCTCGAAGAACGCCTTGGGAAAGACGACGAGCAACTGAGCGGCCTGGTCATCTGTGTCGGGAGAAGAAAAATTTCCTCCGGCCGGCGGGACCGTCACCTGCCACTCCCATTCGAGATACGGCGTCTGTCTCAAATCCACCGTGATGCTTTTCTCCAAGGCGAACGAAGACGATTCGGTCCGCAACTTGATGGCCTGATCCCCCGCGTCATCCACCACGCTCCAGATGCCCGTCCCGAAGTGGACCGGTTTGTCCCACTCCTCAAGCGCCTGCGTCTTCCCTTTGCCCAGGATGATGACTTCTTCTCCGGCATACAGGGATCCGACACCCACCGTCCCTATCAGGATGGCAAGATAGAAGGGGATTGCCACGACGGTTTTGGGAGAACATCGTCTCGTCATAAGGCCTCAGCTATCGCGCCATCCATATGAGATCAACCGTCATGTGCGCGCGAACCACTCCCGCCTGTCACGGCTCCTCTCACCCGCGACAGGGCCAGATTAAAATGAACGGGGATATTCCTGTCAACAAGGGTGGTTATCCCTGCGGAGCAGGGAGTGCTGGCGGACAACCGGGAGGCCGGGACACGTGACTTGGAGGGAGTGGTCGAAATTGTAGGCGGCTCGCTGGCGGGCGAGAGAAACAAGGCTCCCAATGCCATTTGAACACTAGGGATCAGGGATCAGGGCTCCGGTAGCTGGGACGGGGTGATCAAACAAAGGCTCCAGCCCCCCTTGTCCCCAGATTCCTCAGGTACGGACTGAAGGCTCAGAATTTCAGGTGGCGTTCGCCGGCAGATTCATCGGACGGGGGTATCAGAAGGCGGCCTTCGTCCATGTCGATGAGATCGAGCAAGCTGAATCGGGAGAAATCGACTCGCGCCGCCAGCTCCGGCGCGGTGGCCTGCAGATACAACAGAACACGCCCGGAGGCACGGTAACCGTCCACCTCGGAGGCCCAGCGCTGCTTCTCTTCCTCCGAATGCGGCCGGGCGTACCGGGCAATCCACTGCATGACAGGCTCATCAACAGCGCTCGACAGTACCACCTGCCGGAGCGCCTCTCCGTCCAAGCCTGTCAATGCGAGAAACCGGCCATCCAACGTCACCCCGGGGCGAAGCAGATTCCGGTGATACACCTCCGGGAGGACTCCTTGCGCATACGCACGCACCTTGTCGATCAGACGCGGAAGAATGATGTACCCATCCAACATCGCCCGAGGCGAGCGAAGCGCGGTACGCGGACTGAACTCAGTCATGCCCCCAACCCTTTCATGAGAATCCGCGGAACACACTGCTCGTCAATGAGCACGATGAGATCGTACAGGATTCCGGGTGATCGTCACCATGACAGCCCTGAAACAAGCAAGAGAGGAACACAATGACACCGCCGACGGTCAAACAAGGACTGTGCTCCCTCTTCGCTCCCACGGTGGCCACCTCAGGCGGCACGTGGCGTGCTCGGATTGAACTTTGATATTACCATCAATACCATCTCCGGACGGGAACGCTTCCGCCGTCGCCATGACGGACTTCTCGCATCCAGAAGAGCCTCGTGAATAAAGATCCCCGAACCATTTTGATCCTCCTCAAGGCGAGAAACAGTGCTTCGCCCACCACTCTGCACAAGCGAGTTGCAATCGCGCCGGTTGTCGTCGGAACACCGGCTGCGCTGTAGAATTAGCACTACATACTTTAGGGCAATTGATCAGCCTTCCCTCTGTATCGTACACAGCACTGCAGCTACCTATACGCTTCACTGTCTGCGGCCTCTGGAGAATGGCCCACCGCCGACCCTGGTGAAGAGAAAAGCGGTGCGACAGTGCAACTTCTCCGCAAAAAAGATCAGATGTTTGCCGCTGACTATGAGCAGCTCTCCACGCGCCGCTCAAAAAGAGTCCCAACCGATGACGAGCCGCGTCACGTGGCGTACGACCACTCAGACCCTCACAGGCTCTTCGGCGCGGCACGCGCAAGAGATTATGCGTACCGGTCGAGGACAGACCGGCTCTGTGTAGCAAAATGAGCCTTCCCATGTTCTTCAATCACACTGTCATCATGAAACGAAGGAGAAAGCCACGATGGGTTCGAAGATTTATGTTGGCGGGGTGCCCTATTCCGCGACCGAGCAGGAATTGAGTGATTTGTTTGCCCCACACGGCGCGGTCGCGTCAGCGCGGATCATCACGGATAAGTTCACCGGGCAGTCCAGGGGATTCGGTTTTGTCGAAATGTCCTCGGACTCTGAGGCACAAGCGGCCATTACGGCCCTCAACGGGGCGCAAATGGGCGGACGAACCCTCACGGTTAATGAAGCACGCCCCCAGGAGTCGCGTGTGGGCGGCGGTGGCGGACGAGGCGGATTCGGCGGCAGGCGGGATGGCTGGTGATTGAAGAACTGTTTGTCTGATGAGCGACTGTCGTCTCCTCGTCGAACAAACAAGGCGTCCAGGCCGCGGGTTCAAGGCGCGCCCGGCACGGGCGCGGTGGAGGCCCGTGGCCTGGTTCTGCTCAACCACCGATAAGATCAGGACAAGCAGGAGTTTCTCACGTACACGCTGAGACTAGAAACACCACGCCTGCTTGCAGGCTGCGGTTCTGACATTGCTGCCAATCCGGAGTGAAGGAGATCGGCATGAGAAGAGGACGGGTGGCACTGATTGCGTGGGCGCTTTTCATTCTCCCGGTGTTCGCCGGATGCGTACCGGGGGGGGATGCGCCGCCAGCAACCACACCGGCACTTCCCCCGCCAGGCGGCCCGGTCGCCAACGCCGGCCTGGACCAAGGAAACATTGCCCCCGGCACCGTCATGACCTTGGACGGCAGCAGGAGCACCAGTCCAAGCGGCAGACCACTCACCTATAGCTGGACGTTTTTCTCAATACCCGGGGGCAGTGCGGCCGTCCTTGCAAACCCCGGCACTGTATCCCCGACCTTTACGGTCGATCGAGCGGGCGACTATATCGTCCAACTGATCGTCAACGATGGTATTGTCGACAGCGACCCGGCCCAGGTGAAAATCAGCACCAACCAAGTCGCCCCCGTCGCGGACGCCGGCCCCAACCAGGCCGTCATAAGAAATGCTCTGGTGACTCTGGATGGCAGCCGCAGCAGCGATTCGAACGGCGATCCCATCACCTACAGATGGTCCCTCACCACCAGGCCGGCCGGGAGCACGGCGGCACTGGCGAATGCGACGACCGTCCACCCGACCTTTACCGTTGATCAACTGGGCGACTATATCGCCCAACTGATCGTCAACGATGGCTCGACCGACAGCCGCCCGGCTACGGTGACGATTAGCACCAGCAATGTCGCGCCCGTCGCGAACGCCGGCCCTAACCGGACCGTCTTGCCGGGAACTCTGGTGACTCTGGACGGCAGCGGCAGCACTGATGCGAACCGCGATCCCCTGACCTATAGCTGGTCGCTGCTCTCAATCCCCACCGGCAGTGCGGCTGTCCTGGCGAATGCGACGACCGTCCACCCGACCTTTACCGTTGATCGAGCGGGCGACTATATCGCCCAACTGATCGTCAACGATGGCGTCGTCGATAGCGCCCCGGCCACCGTCAGGATTAGCACCAGCAATGTCGCGCCCGTCGCGAACGCCGGTCCTAACCGGACCGTCTTGCCGGGAACTCTGGTGACCCTGGACGGCAGCCAGAGCACCGATGCGAACGGCGATCCCCTGACCTATAGCTGGTCGCTACTTTCAAAACCCGCAAACAGTGGGTCCGTCGTACTCACGAACCCCGGCACCGTCCACCCGACCTTTACCGTTGATCGACAAGCGGGCGACTATATCGTCCAACTGATCGTCAACGATGGCACAGTCAACAGCGCCCCCGTCACCGTGACGATTACCACCAGCAATGTCGCCCCGGTCGCCAACGCCGGGCCCAACCAGGCCGTCGCGGGTGGCACGCTGGTGACCTTGAACGGCAGCGGCAGCACCGACGCGAACGGCGATCCGCTGACCTATAGCTGGTCCCTCACTAGCACGCCGGCCGGGAGTGGGGCTGTCCTGGTGAATGCGACGAGTGCCCATCCGAGCTTTACGGCTGATCGAGCCGGCAACTACATCGCTCAACTGATCGTCAGCGATGGCACGCTCAGCAGCGCCCCGGATACCGTGACGATTAGCACCAGCAATGTCGCCCCGGTTGCCAACGCCGGCCCTGATCAGGCCGTCCTTGGAGGAACGCCGGTGACCTTGAACGGCAGCGGCAGCACCGACGCGAACGGCGATCCGCTGACCTATAGCTGGTCCCTCACTAGCACGCCGGCCGGGAGTGGGGCTGTCCTGGTGAATGCGACGAGTGCCCATCCGACCTTTACGGCTGATCGAGCCGGCAACTACATCGCCCAACTGATCGTCAGCGATGGCACGCTCAGCAGCGCCCCGGATACCGTGACGATTAGCACCAGCAATGTCGCCCCGGTTGCCAACGCCGGCCCTGATCAGGCCGTCCTTGGAGGAACGCCGGTGACCTTGAACGGCAGCGGCAGCACCGACGCGAACGGCGATCCGCTGACCTATAGCTGGTCCCTCACTAGCACGCCGGCCGGGAGTGGGGCTGTCCTGGTGAATGCGACGAGTGCCCATCCGACCTTTACGGCTGACCGAGCCGGCAACTACATCGCCCAACTGATCGTCAGCGATGGCACGCTCAGCAGCGCCCCGGATACCGTGACGATTAGCACCAGCAATGTCGCCCCGGTTGCCAATGCCGGCCCTGATCAGGCCGTCCTTGGAGGAACGCCGGTGACCTTGAACGGCAGCGGCAGCACCGACGCGAACGGCGATCCGGTCACCTATAGCTGGTCCCTCACTAGCACGCCAACAGGGAGTGGGGCTGTCCTGGCGAATCCGACGACCGTGTCGCCGACCTTTATTGTTGATCGAGCCGGCAACTACATCGCCCAGCTCATCGTCAGCGATGGCACACTCAGCAGCGCCCCGGATACCGTGACGATTAGCACCAGCAATATCGCCCCCGTCGCAAATGCCGGCACCAATCAGACTGTCCCAGCAGGAACTCAGGTGACGCTGGACGGCAGCGGCAGCACCGATGCGAACCGTGATCCTTTGACCTATAGCTGGTCCCTTACCGCGCCCGCTGGCAGCGCGGCCGTCCTGGCAAATCCGACGAGCGTGTTGCCGTCTTTTACGGCTGATCTAGCGGGCGACTATATCGCCCAACTGATCGTCAACGATGGTACCGTCAACAGCGCTCCGGCCACCGTGACGATTACCGCCCAGTGATGTCACCCCCGCTACAAACGCCGGCACCGTGAATAAATGGAAACCTCTTGGCGGCAGACGGCGGGGCCTCCGGAGGCTGGTTAGGGACGGAGCATCGATTTAACCGCCGGCTGAATGAAGACTCCCGATGCAATTTCTGAGTTCCTGGCCCTGTGACACTCTCATCCTTTGGGTCTGACATGTTCCGGGCGGAACCCCATACCAACCAAGCGGGCGGGAATGCGCCGCAGGAAAGGAAACCGGGCGATGAGCCGGAGCGGCCAGGGAGGCACGAGCGGTCCCTCGCCGGCCAGCAGGGACTTGATCACCCGATCTTGCAAGAAGAGCTGCATCCGTTGCGTCATGTGTGTCGGCCAGGCGCGCCGCCCCTGCACCAGCCGGAGATCCTCGAGCGTCACCACACCTTTCCGTAACGGGTCCACGAGCAGATTCGCCGCAGCCACGGCATCCTGAATCGCCAGATTGATCCCCACCCCGCCGATCGGCGACATGGCATGGGCCGCATCGCCGATACAGAGCAACCCCGGGCGGCACCAGTCCCGCAGTCGATCCACCTGCACTGTCAGGAGTTTGACCGGCTCCCATCCCTGGAGTTCGCCGACACGATCCGCCATAAAGGGCGCCAGCCTCCCGACCGACTCGCGAAAGGCCTGCAGGCCCTGCGCTTCCAACTGGGGGCGCGAGCCCTTGGGAATCACAAAGCCGCACTGCCAATAGTCGCCGCGATTCAGCATGATGAAAATGCGGCCCCGGTCGAAACGGCCGACCGGACTCTCCGGATCACCGGCACGGCGCGAGAGCCGGAACCACAGCACGTCCATCGGCGCCCCGAACTCCTCCACCGACAAACCGGCCTTGGCCCGGACAATCGAGTGTCGTCCGTCCGCGCCCACCACGAGATCGGCCTGCACCTCCAGAGCCCCGTCCGGCGTCGCCGCCCGCAGGCCCACGATCGTCCCCGCCTCCTGTACCAGATCCGTCACCTCCGCCCGCATCAGCAGGCGAAAGGTGGCATAGCGTGATCCCTGCCCGGCCAGAAAGTTCAGAAAATCCCATTGGGGCATGAAGGCAATGAATCCGCAGCGGGTCGGCAAGGTGGAGAAATCCGCGACCGTCAGGGCCAGATCGCCGAACTGCGCGTTGATCCCCGACGCTTTCTGATGCGGCAGCGCCAGCAACTGCTCGAGCAGACCGAGCTCATGGATGACTTCGAGGGTGGAGGGATGGATGGTATCGCCGCGAAAGTCGCGCAAAAAGTCGGCGTGCTTTTCCAGCACCAGCACGTCGACACCCGCGCGCGCCAGGAGCAGCCCCAGCATCATGCCGGCTGGCCCGCCTCCCGCGATGCAGCACCGCACCGAGATCCTACCGGCCATAGGTCGTCCCTCAGACCGAGCCTGGTGCAGACAGAAGAGAACGAAGTGGAAACGGATCAGGCTTCACGTGCGCAGAGTAGGCTACTGCGGGGAGCACAAGCTGTCAACGCGGGTGATCCCCAATGAGGCAATCATAGACGACACTTGAGATCGATGGCCGGCCACAACCCTCCCCGCCCATTTTTTACCACACGCGCCGCGCACGGATGAGTTTCGTACTGTCGGCCTGCAAGATCCACCCGTATCTGGCTTGTGCCTGTACTCTCATCACAGAACGCACCGGCTTCCAGCAGCGTAGTATTCGGCAGTATCGAATCCGATCCGACCACGCATCAAATGTGATCCAGACTCGAGCAGCCCATTGCCGCATGATTTCCCGCGACCGCATGTTTCCGAAGCAAGATTCCTCTATGCAACCAATCTCTTACAGACATCGGCGTTCTAGTTTCTGACATCGGCATACCCGTTGCACATAAGGAAGGGGTGAGTGCTTCGCCTTTAATGTCACCATAACGGCGAGTTCACTGCCACACATATGGAGGCCCTGCCATGACCAGCCTCTCTATTAAACAGACGTTGCACGAGAGCCTCTCGGTTGTGTTTCGTGATTGGCATTTCTTCGCTTCTGTGATCTTTGGGCCAGTCATTATCACCAGCGGAGCTCTCATGGCTCTGTGGGGAGCAGCGGCGTCAGAGACCGGACGACTGACGACCGCATTCGCACTATTCGCATTCATTGTAGTGTGGGAACTCGCATCGGTCAGGCTCGCCGTATGTTGTCACCGGTTTATTCTCTTGGGAGAACAACCTGGTTCACTCATGCACGCTTGCAGTTGGACAATGCGAGACACGTGGTTTGCCCTCTACATCCTTGTAATCGCCAATTTCGCAGGATTTATCGTGTTCCTGACCAGATTGTCTATTGCAGGACTGTCAGCGATGCTTGCAAACCTTTCGAATCCGTTAGTCCTTGTCCTCAACGTCCTCGGCCTTGCGACCGCGTTCTTGCTTCCTGCATACATTAATGGACGTCTGAGTCTGATCTTGCCGGCCACAGCGATTGACCGCAGGCCTGTCAAAGGCTGGATGGACTGGGCCTGGAGTCAATCAGCGGGTAATGAATGGCCTCTCATGGTCCTGATCGGCATTATTCCTTTCCTCGGCTTGGTACTGGTAAATATCATTACGATTGTCCTATTCGAACTCGCCACGCAACAATCTGTTCTCTTGGCCGTTCTGATTTTCGGGTTAGCCTGGGCACTTTTCTTCGCGTCAACGGCCTTTGCGGTGGCCGTACTATCACTCTCCTTCAAGCATCTCTCACCAAGTGTGAGCGAAGGAAACCCGATACCGTTTGGGACATCCAACACGATGGGAGTCCCGGCCGTGTAAGCATGAAGCAAGAGCAGAGGCAATCCGGCACCCCGAGCCTCTAAATATCCAGAGGGGAACCGCTCACAACCCGGCCGTTGGACTTCCCTGCGAACGGGCTGCTCCAGCACAATCGCTCCCTGCCCGCGCGAGCTGGAACCCCAGCATCATGCCGGCCGGCCCGCCGCCCGCGATGCAGCACCGCACCGAGATCGTACCAGCCATAGATCGCACCTCAGGCCACGCCCGGTGCAAAGAGGAGAGAACGAACGGGAAACGGATCAGGATTTACGCATGCACGGCAGGCTACGGCTTGCGGCGGGACCAGTCAACGCGGGTTACATTCATATAGACAATCGCGAGGCCCCGCAGGGTCTATTGTCCCAACAAAGACTCCCGACCCCTTTTATTGGTTCAGACACAGCACGGGGACATCCAGAATTTCTCGGCGCCTTGCGAGTCAGAAAAGATGACAAGCTACTTTTCTGAGGCTTTCGATGGCCACCCTCCGCCATCTGGGCGAATCGATTCGTACCGTTTGGCCGCTTGAACGAACCAGATCTTGCCATCCGATTCCCCCCGCTGGGGTCAGGTTTAAGGGGCCCCCTTTAGTCTGCGCACAGGAGGTTGGTTGCGCCATGCCCCGGCGTGGACAGACAGCCCCCTGCCCTGCCGCTGACTCGTCCGTAGACGTCAGCCATGAAGGCTGCCCCTTGCTCATGCCGTGTCTCGATGAAACGGATGCGAGAGGCCACCAAGGCATCCCTTCGTTTCACGGTGTCTTCACCGGGGGTCCGAAGAGGAACTGCGCGCCCTCACTCTCCAGCACGGACCAGCAACTCTGCCGCCTTCATGCTGAACCTCTCTCCGAACCTGAATCTCCAGTCTTTTTCGGACGTGGCTCGCCGGACCTCTCGTGGTGCCCGGTAATCAGCCGCGCCGAGCGCTGGCGGGTGACATAGGCCCACACCCACTCAAGAAAAACCCTCACACGGTTTCGAAAACCAATAAGCACGAAGATATGCACCGACGACCAGATGATCCAGGCAAGCGCTCCTGAGAGCTTGAGGGAACCGAACTGGGCGACGGCCGCGGCGCGCCCGATGGTGGCCAGCGTACCTCGCTCCCGATAACGGAACGGCACAGTGGACAGCCCCTGGCATAAGCGCAGCACATTCTGTGCGGCATGGCGCCCCTGCTGGACGGCGACCGGAGCCAGGCCCGGCAGCGGCTTGCCGGTCTGATGCAGGAACGCCGCGAGGTCTCCGATCACGAAGATGTCCGGGTGACCCGGCACGCTCAGATCCGGCGCGACCAACACGCGACCGGCGGAGTCCAGCGGAGTCTTGAGCGAGCGGGCCAAGGGGGAGGCCGCCGTGCCCGCGGCCCAGAGCACCGTGGCGGCTTCAAGACGCTGCTGCCCGATGACGATCAGACCCTGCTGGATGGACGTCACCGGCGAGTTCTTTCGCACCTCGACACACAGTCTGGTCAGGGATGCTTCGGCTTTCGCGGAAAGCTCCTCTGCAAACGACGGAAGAATGCGAGGTCCTGCCTCGACCAGAATGGTATGGGTATCCCGCGGGTCAATAGTCCGAAAATCCCGCACCATCTCCTTGCACGCCATCTCAGCGATCGCGCCGGCCAATTCCACCCCCGTGGGGCCTCCCCCGACAATCACAAAGGTGAGCAGCGCCCGGCGTTTCGCCTCATCGGTTTCGCGTTCGGCTTTTTCAAAGGCCAGGAGAATGCGCCGCCTGATCTCCAGGGCGTCCTCAATGCTTTTGAGCCCCGGCGCCTGCGCTTCCCACTCAGGATGGCCAAAGTAGGAATGCGTGGCCCCTACGGCCAGGATCACATAATCGTAAGAGATCTCGCCGTCACGAAACTGCACCTGCCGACCGAACATGTTGACGGCGACGGCATCAGCCAAGATGACGCGAGTATTGGCCTGCCGCTTGAGAATGGCGCGGATCGGATAGGCAATGTTGCTCGGCGAGAGGGTCGCGGTCGCGACCTGATACAAGAGCGGCTGAAACAGATGATAGTTGTGGCGATCCACGACGGTGACCCGAACAGCGGCTCGTTTCAAGGCACGAGCCGCATGCAGACCACCGAAACCAGCCCCAACGATCACAACATGCGGACGGTCAGGAACAGTCATTGATTCCCCAGCAACCCGTGGCTTCGCCACAGGTCCGGTCCGCACAGCGGAAATAATCTATCCGCAGGGCTTTTCGCACGGCTGCCGGCGAAAGCACAGAAGAGAGTCCGGATCTTTTCTTGACGCTGGCTGCGGAAAGTTGAAGGCTAACCGTTCGATCATACATTCATCCGGACAGACTTCATTTTCTCCCCACGTACCTTCATTACGTTGCACTATCAAGAACCCAGGCGACAGCGCCGACGGCCACGCTTCGGTCAATCCTCGCACCCGACCCAAATTCTGCATTCGGAACGTTGCCCCTCCGTGTTCCCTAGAGTCTCACACCAACCTCATCCACATGTTTCAGCAGATCGGCCGGGTCTTGATAGACCCGATAGGCGCCGGCCCGCTCCAACTCCTCCCGACCATAGCCTCCGGACAATAGTCCAACCGACAGGGCGAACGCCCGGCGCGCGGCCAGCAGATCCCAGACGCTGTCGCCGACGATGACGCAGCGGCTCATCGGGACCTTGAGCCGCTTTCCTGCCGCGACGAAGAGATCGGGATCAGGCTTTGCGAAGCGCACGTCGTCTCGCGTGATCACCGGAACCCTCTCATGCAGCCTGAGCAGGTTGAGCGCATGCCGCGCGCTCTGCAGACGTCCGCTCGTCGCGATGGCATGGGGCACACGGTGCTCCGCCAACGTGTCCAGCAGTTCCTGCGCCCCCGGAAGCACACGCAGGGACGGAGCCTGCTTCGCATAGGCCTCCGCATGCACCCGCTGAATGCGCTCCGCATCCTTCTTGGAGACGGGCTGTCCCGTTTCCCGCCACAAGGCGTTGAGCATGAGTCCGCCGCTCATGCCGATTTGCCGGTGAATGCGCCAGACCGGCAGTTCGATGCCCGCCGCTTGCGTCGCTTCGCGCCAGGCCAGCACATGCTGGTAGACGCTGTCGATCAGGGTGCCGTCCAGATCGAAGAGGAAGGCCATCGAGTTAGCGTTCCGGGTTCCAGCCATGGCCCTGTTACCCTTCCAGCTTCGCTTGCATCGTGATCGTCGTGTTGAGCAGACGGGAGATCGGGCAGCCGGCTTTGGCTGCCTGCGTCGCCTTCTCCCAGGCGGCCTGATCCGCCTTGGGCACTTTGCCTTTGACGTCCAATAAGATGCCCGTCACGGTCCATCCGGCTTCGAGTTTCTCGAACGTGACGGTGGCCGTGGTCTCCAGCTTCTCCGCGACCAAGCCGGCAGCGCCCAATTGGCCGGACAGCGCCATCGTGAAGCACCCGGCATGCGCGGCGGCGATCAGCTCTTCCGGGTTGGTGCCCTTTCCGCTCTCAAATCTCGTAGAAAATGAGTATTGCGTCTGGGACAAGACGCCGCTGTCGGTCGACACCGTGCCTTTGCCGGACTTCAAGTCGCCTTGCCAGATGGCCGAGCCTTTGCGTTGCATAGTTCCTCCCTGTGGTGATGGATGATGTTCAGAACGGGCACCTTTCGTGCCCACGTGTGAGCCGGTCGATCATGGAGAATAGAGAAACAATTCCCGAAACAGTGATCTGCCTTCCCCGCCCCATTCACTTCCGCCTGCTCCCGGCGGAGAGTGACGGTTCAGTTGGTTACGGAAGGATGATGGCCTGCTCTGAGTAGCCGATACCTTTGAGAGTCGCTTCCAGCGCGTCGGCCATCAGCGGGGGGCCGCAGAGAAAGATCACGGTGTCAGGACCGGGCGGCGGCAGATGCCCGCGCAGAATAGCCTCGGTGATGCGGCCCCTGCCCTGCGACCAGCCTGCCGGCGGCTGCTCCAACACATGGTAACAATGGAAGCTCGCGTGCCCGCGCCCATCCTCATCCCACTCCTCACGGAAAATGATGTCGCCCTCGGCCTTGTTGGCAAAAATCAGAAACAACTCGACATCAAGGCCTTTGGCGAGAATCCAGCGAATGATGGCAATCATCGGGGTGATGCCCGTGCCTCCGGCCACAAATCCAACCTGCTTCGCCATGCCGTCCACCCAATGGCCACCGGAGTTCGGCCCGCTCATCAGCACGGTGTCTCCGATCTCCCGGTCGTGGAGATACTTCGAAATCAGGCCGGTTTCATACCGCTTGACCGTCAAGTCGAAATACCCCGTGGTGCCGGGAATCGATGACGGCGTGTAGGGCCGCTTCACCGGTTTGCCGTCGATCGTGGCGTGGATGTAGAGATGATCGCCGGGCAGCATGTCCAACGTGGCGTTGTCAGGCAGGGCGAAGCCAAACGTCTTCGTGTCGTGGGTATCGGGGTTAATGGCCGTGATCTTGTAGGGCACGGCCGTCTTCGACTTGATGCGTATGACCAGTGGTATAGTCATGCGTTCATCATACGAGCCTGAGGAAACGGTCGCAACTGAGGAAGCGGATGCCTGAGCCGAACGAAGCTGGGCGTCAGAGCAATCTAGCAGGTGGGGGTAGATTCTCCTCATCACAATGCCGCACACTGAGTTAGTCATGTGACGCAATGGACTGGAGCACGACAGGCATGAACACGATGCTCAGACCACTCATCACTGTACTTGGAATGGCAATCGCGTTGAGTGCGAGCGGCTGTGGCGACAAGGATCCGGCGGTACCGCCTGCAACCACTGCCGAGGGGCTCTGGCTCGGGACGACCAACACCAACCGGACGCTGACCGCCGCCGTGCTTGACGACGGCACCTACTATTTCTTCTATTCCGTCGCGGCCACTCCGGCTCAGATCGCCGGGGTCATCCAGGGCACCGGCACTTCGAACGACGGGAGCTTCACCTCGTCAAACGCAAAAGACTTCGGGATCGGCGTCGCGGTGCTGGATGCGACCCTCTCCGCCACCTATGCGGCGCGCCAGTCCCTCAATGGTTCGATCACCTACCCGGGAGCGAGCGCGGTGACGTTCACCAGTTCCTACAACAGCGCCTATGACACGACGCCGCCCGTGGCCAGTCTCGCCGGCGTCTACACCGGCCAATTAGGTGACTCCCTGGGCCTGCAGACAGCGAATATTACGGTCTTAGCCGATGGGACGTTTACGGGGAGCGAGCAGAACGGCTGCACGTTTACGGGAAGAGCGACGGCAAGGACGAATGGAAATGTCTTCGATCAGCGCATCACATTCGGCGGAGCGCCCTGCTTGTTGCCCGCCAGGACCTTCCAGGGGATCCTGTACTTCGATATTCCAAGCCGTCGACTGTATACCGCCGCGCCGAACAGTCTTCGCACAGATGCGGCGATCTTCTTCGGCACCAAGATCCTTTGACAGAACGTACGCCTCTTCCAATGGTTCCTGAAACTTTTTCAGCTCTGGCGATTGATCCTACACTGTGCGATTACAAGACCTGCTCCTGATTATAAATATTAGTGGTCTCAGAACAGATATAAGACTTGCACTCCGAGCGTCTCTTGATTGTTAGAAGCTGCCGCGCCATGTTGAAACACGTTCTTGTCGGACTTGTCGTAGCGGAACTCGAGCCGGGTGATGAGGGCCGGAACCGGTCTGTACTGCAGTGTCCAGGTCGTCTCCCAGAGCGTCTGCGCTTGACTAGGTGCGGGGGTCGTGTTCGTGGCGCCAAAACAGGTGTTGGTGCCTCCCGCAGTGTTGAAGGTCCCCAGACAGGTGCGGGTACCACCAGCGTCCTCGAAGATCTCGCCCCGTCCTCGCAGACTCCATTGGTCCGTAAAGTCGTGGATCCACCGCCCCACTACACTATTCCACCGGGCGTTCTGCGCTGCCTGGATGGTGCTCGCATGCGTCTCATTGGCATAAAACGGTTCCAGAATGAAAAGATCCTTCTCGGTCGCCTTGAGAGTGAGCACGACACCACTCGCCAGGCGCGTTGCTGAAGGGTTGCCCGGGAGCGCTCCCCCAGACGCGGGATCTCCAAACGACCGATTCGCCTGCTCTGGGCCGTACGACCCATAGATGCTGAGGCTCATGTTGCTCGTCAGCGTCAGAGCGAGCAACCACTCCACTGTCTTGCCTCGATTGTTGTCATCCACATTGTCCCACCCATTCACAACTCCGACGCTAGCCAACACGAGCGGATTGAACTGATAAGAAAGACGGAGGCCAGTCGTCGTGAAGGCTTGCCCGAACCCAAACGTAAATGACCGAGAAAA
The DNA here is from genome assembly GCF_049546785.1 of Nitrospira sp. NS4. Lineage (NCBI taxonomy): Bacteria > Pseudomonadati > Nitrospirota > Nitrospiria > Nitrospirales > Nitrospiraceae > Nitrospira > Nitrospira sp. NS4. The sequence goes on from NZ_JBMWAN010000002.1 coordinate 115,053, forward strand.
ATTCACATTGTCCGGGCTATTGATCACCTCATACCCAATCAGCGTATTCATTTTGCCCACCTTGATATCAAGGCCGTTCGCGATCGGCAGGATGTATTGGGCATAGACTTCCTGGAGATCGACCTCATCGTTACTGGTCCCCGTCTGATAATTGGTTCGCGCACGAGTGACGCGCGCATCCAAACCGAAATTCAACCGGCCACGGAATCCCACCCGCTCTAGAGCAGACCCGCCCCCCTCTGCCGGCCGTTCCACCATCAGTTGGAACAAATGAGGCATGAACGCGTTGGCATTGGTATCGAAGGTACGCAGTTGGTTCAGATCGCTTGCCGGATTGTGGAAATTTTGCGTGTACGCGACATCAACCAACCCGGAGAGTTTGAGTCCCAGCCGCTGCCACATCGCAGGGGCTTCGAGCTTCTTTTCCAGTTGCTCTATCCGCTCTAACACACTGCCTTCCGACAGAGACTCGGCGGCTCTCACCGGACTCTCTCCGATAAATATGGCAGCGGGGACAGCAATACAGAGGCAGAGACAGACAATTTGCTTCCTGAGCTCCAAGGCGTTCCTCTTTGTTGTTGTCACGACCACTGATCTCATGCGGAAGTGCCTGCAGCGCCCGGGCGCCGCTTTCCCCTATCGCAACACCCTTCGCGGCAAAAAAAAACGCCCTCAGTCTCTATGCGAGACAGAGGACGCCATTGTCCAAAATTCGTTATGCCGCTATTTTACTGCCTGTGGAGACGACATTGTCCCCATTTGAAACACGCTTACTTGTACGACAAGCCGTATAAGAAGTCAAACGTCGATCACACTCCGTCCGAGGTCCCCCTTTCCGTTCTCTTCGGGCCCCTCCCCGCTCATTAACATACCTCCAGTCATAGCATCTGAACGTCTCAGCGTGTGAATCGGTACGTTCTCCCGATTGGCTTTTCGAGCGAGCGCGCTGAGCGAATTCGCTCACATGACTGGGCTGATTTCCGGCTTGCGATTTGACGGTGTCGCCTCTCGTTTGATTTGGACAGGACGATCACGATGTCACCACAGGCCCGGAGACGTTGGTTCGAGCAGATCCTCATAATAGGCGCCAGAACGATCTGCCTTTTCACGCCAGCCCGGTATACTTTTCGCAGGATTCCCCGCTATGCTATATAGTATGAAAGTTCTTTGCTCGATTTCGCAAACACCTACACGCTCGCGCCTGCGGAAAGAAATACTCGTGACAGCCTTGTCTGTGCTCACCATTGGGGGTCTTCTGGCAACAAGCTGGGCCCTTGCCGGTTGCGCCGAAATGGGCGCGGCTCAGGTTGCGAATCAGGTGGGTGCCCCAGCCACGGCCGAAGACCATCTTGCTGCTGCGCTGATGTATGAGAAACAAGCCCAGCAGTTGGAACTGGAAGCGCTCAAGTTTGAGGAGGAGACTGCGCGCATCACGACTTATGAAGATCCCAAGGGATTCCGCCGAAGTGCCCTCAGGATCGCGGCCCAGCGGTGTCGGAAGGAGATTTCAGAATTGAACGACCTCGCTGCAAAACATCGTGAGAAAGCTGAAAAGTTGTAGATCAACCCCGGCGGATCCAAACTGCCACAGAAACGCTCCCAACCGCCGTCACAGATCTCCCGTCCTCTTCCCTAGTATCTCCTTTGCCCGCTTTCGTCCTTACAGCAGCAGGAATACATTCCAGGATTCCTGCTGCATCCCTTAATCCCCCTAGCCAGTGGCCCACTCCTAAAGATCAAAAGAAGGGGGGGGGTATTCCAGACTATTGACAGGCGATTGACAGAGTGATAGAAGTTAAGCGGTTTTTCCTGAGAACAATGCTGTTCCCAGGATCGAAATACAGAAGTCTACCGGCGGACAATGGCGTCCTCCACCCAGGTTGGGTCGAGGGCGTTTTTTTTGCCTCCGCTCCCAACCCTGTAGCCGAACCTGACATTAGATCTGCGATGAGCAAGTCAGCATTTCCAAGTCACGACGGAGGGGTCGGAGGAGATTACTAAAATGATGATCAAAGGGAAAGTTGAACGAACTGGGTTTGCGCTGATGGTGGTGATGGCGTTCGTCCTTCAAGGCTCAATGAGCTTCGCGGGCGAGGAGAGTAAGCTGTCGCAGTTCTTGTATCGCTATGATGCCCTCAAAGCCAATACGACAACCCTTCTTGGGGCACTGCGTCGCGCGAGGCTTGACGGCCATTTAACGAATGACCGGAGACCGCTGTTACACCTGCACAAAGACGTCATGGACTTCTGCTTCGAGGTCAGAAAATATCTCTACACACAACGGACCAGCGGCCTGGCAAAGCCTGTGACGCTTGACGATCGCGCCAATACGCTAGCCATCGCCTACTCCTGCGAGGCGATGGAGCAAGTGCTTGAGGCCGAGTTCGACGTGCATCAAAACGGAGGTCAGAATCCGGACCTTCTTTTGCGGATTCAAGAGAAGTACGAAGAGGTGTGGGAAGTGGCTGATGGTTTGCTCAGTGCCTCCCCCGAGACCCCGATTGCCGAGAGGAAATAACACCTCGCGCAAATCCTTGTGGAGGCCTCATTGGATAGGCCACCGGGGCACCCGAATTCAGGTGGAGTGTGAAGGTGGCCCCATTAGTTTAGACAGAAAGTTCCATTTCTTACGTGAGGCCTCGCGGTTGCCTACCACCGCGGGGGTGAGCCGTATAGGCATGAAGCAAGCGCAGAGGCAATCCGGCACCCCGAGCCTCTAAATATCCAGAGGAGAACCGCTCACAACCCGGCCGTTGGACTTCCCTGCGAACGGGCTGCTCCAGCACAATCGCTCCCTGCCCGCGCGAGCTGGAGCCCCAGCATCATACTGGCCGGCCCGCCGCCCGCGATGCAGCGCCGCACCGAGATCGTACCAGCCATAGGTCCACCTCAGGCCACGCCCGGTGCAAAGAGGAGAGAACGAACGGGAAACGGATCAGGATTCACGCATGCACGGCAGGCTACTGCTTGCGGCGGGACCAGTCAACGCGGGTTACATTCATATAGACAATCGCGAGGCCCCGCGGGGTCTATTGTCCCAACAAAGACTCCCGACCCCTTTTATTGGTTTAAGCCCCCTTCGTGGAAAGGTAAAACAGGCTACCGTTGGGAAAGTAGGGTGTCAACTTCCTGCGGTAAGAGGCCACGAGGCGCGCCAATACAGACTCCCGGCCCTTTTCTTGCCCTCAAATACAGGACGAACAGTCGTTCACTCCGCAGGGCGCTCACGTACCTGCATCGGATCGTCCACAACGTCCTTCGTCAAATCGGCGTGCCTCCGGGAGACCTCCGCCAAGGTCGACTCGCGCGCATTTTCGACGGTGAAACGGTAGCCTTTCCCTCGGGAGACTCGCTGAGGAATTTCCACGAGCACGCGCCCGATGTACCGGATTTCGCCCGCCACGCTGGCAAAGACCACATCCAACTCGCCGCCGAGCCCCGTCACGCCTTCCTCGTGAAAGCCTCTGATGAGAAACTGTCCTGCTCGCAAGCGGGAGACGAAGATCCGCTCTTCTCCGGCCTTCGCCTTGAGCTGATAGTGTTCTACGTAAGGGCCTTCGCCGTTGGGGTCCGCCGGCTGGATCTGTACGATATCGAATTCATACGACGTGTCGGAGCTATCGTGTCCTGAGGCAGTCTTGCCCGACGCGCCCCTCTCTGGTTGCACCAGCACCGAACCGATGACCACGCCCCATTCCGGTCCAAGCGGGGTGAGGCGCTCACCGGACATATCGAACGACGCGGTACAGGCCACCAAGCCGAAGAGTGCCGCGACAAGGGAGATCGCGCCGCCGATGGCTGACCGCATTCTGTGTCCAATCCAATCAGTCTGCATCATGAGAGAATCGTGGCCCCTTCGTTCTCGCCACCCAAGGGGGAACCGCCGTGCGCGAACGAGGCTCTTCAATTAAGACTCCCGCCCCTTTTCCTGTCCGTCATGTCTCACCTTTCCTCATGCCGCCCGACCGGCTGAGAGCAGAAAATTCGAGTCAGGCTACGTGGGGAAGGAAACGGAGTCAACTACAGGAGGGGCATTGACCAGGCGCGCTCGCCGCGCACGGATGAGTTTCGTACTGTCGGCCTGCAAGATCCACCCGTATCTGGCTTGTGCCTGTACTCTCATCACAGAACGCACCGGCTTCCAGCAGCGTAGTATTCGGCAGTATCGAATCCGATCCGACCACGCATCAAATGTGATCCAGACTCGAGCAGCCCATTGCCGCATGATTTCCCGCGACCGCATGTTTCCGAAGCAAGATTCCTCTATGCAACCAATCTCTTACAGACATCGGCGTTCTAGTTTCTGACATCGGCATACCCGTTGCACATAAGGAAGGGGTGAGTGCTTCGCCTTTAATGTCACCATAACGGCGAGTTCACTGCCACACATATGGAGGCCCTGCCATGACCAGCCTCTCTATTAAACAGACGTTGCACGAGAGCCTCTCGGTTGTGTTTCGTGATTGGCATTTCTTCGCTTCTGTGATCTTTGGGCCAGTCATTATCACCAGCGGAGCTCTCATGGCTCTGTGGGGAGCAGCGGCGTCAGAGACCGGACGACTGACGACCGCATTCGCACTATTCGCATTCATTGTAGTGTGGGAACTCGCATCGGTCAGGCTCGCCGTATGTTGTCACCGGTTTATTCTCTTGGGAGAACAACCTGGTTCACTCATGCACGCTTGCAGTTGGACAATGCGAGACACGTGGTTTGCCCTCTACATCCTTGTAATCGCCAATTTCGCAGGATTTATCGTGTTCCTGACCAGATTGTCTATTGCAGGACTGTCAGCGATGCTTGCAAACCTTTCGAATCCGTTAGTCCTTGTCCTCAACGTCCTCGGCCTTGCGACCGCGTTCTTGCTTCCTGCATACATTAATGGACGTCTGAGTCTGATCTTGCCGGCCACAGCGATTGACCGCAGGCCTGTCAAAGGCTGGATGGACTGGGCCTGGAGTCAATCAGCGGGTAATGAATGGCCTCTCATGGTCCTGATCGGCATTATTCCTTTCCTCGGCTTGGTACTGGTAAATATCATTACGATTGTCCTATTCGAACTCGCCACGCAACAATCTGTTCTCTTGGCCGTTCTGATTTTCGGGTTAGCCTGGGCACTTTTCTTCGCGTCAACGGCCTTTGCGGTGGCCGTACTATCACTCTCCTTCAAGCATCTCTCACCAAGTGTGAGCGAAGGAAACCCGATACCGTTTGGGACATCCAACACGATGGGAGTCCCGGCCGTGTAAGCATGAAGCAAGAGCAGAGGCAATCCGGCACCCCGAGCCTCTAAATATCCAGAGGGGAACCGCTCACAACCCGGCCGTTGGACTTCCCTGCGAACGGGCTGCTCCAGCACAATCGCTCCCTGCCCGCGCGAGCTGGAACCCCAGCATCATGCCGGCCGGCCCGCCGCCCGCGATGCAGCACCGCACCGAGATCGTACCAGCCATAGATCGCACCTCAGGCCACGCCCGGTGCAAAGAGGAGAGAACGAACGGGAAACGGATCAGGATTTACGCATGCACGGCAGGCTACGGCTTGCGGCGGGACCAGTCAACGCGGGTTACATTCATATAGACAATCGCGAGGCCCCGCAGGGTCTATTGTCCCAACAAAGACTCCCGACATTTTTCACTCTTCCCCGCGTTGACGGTTGTTAAATCCATCGGCGCACCCTGGCGGCATAGGCGGCGAACTCCGGTCCAAACAATGAGGCCAGCGCTTTTTCTTCCGGTTCGATCTGATACCGGCCCATATACCACACGAATCCGGGGAGGAAGAGGACGGTCAGGGCATTGGCCAAATAGATCGCCCAGGCGAGCAAGACCAGGAGCAGCCCCAGATACATCGGGTTGCGCGTGACGGAATAGATTCCGGTCACAACTAAAGAAGACGATGACCTTGGCTTCATGGGATTGACGGTCGTGCCTGCCCGGCTGAATGCAACCACACCCAAGAGACCAATGAACCCACCCGACAACGCCACCACGCCAGAAACGACAAGGTGCCCGTGAAAGGGAACATCAAAATCCGGAACGGCCCGTGCCGCAAGCCACATACAGGCGGCGGTGATCAGGGCGACCGCCACCGGGGGAATCTTAAGCTCAAGCGTCATTTTACGAGGGTCCTCCTCTCGCACCAGGCAGGCACATCACAGGCTACCTGCGTTGTTTGTCACCGTTCCGTCACAGCCCTCATCACGCAGACGTTTTGAATACGCCACTGGAACGGGAGAGGCCGATCACCCACAGGCCTAACACCACATCAAGCGAACCACAAAAGCCCGGCCACCAGTCCGGGACGCCGGCATCCTCAATCATCGTATGGTGAATGAAATCGAAGAGGCCGTGGGCGACGATCCCCACTCCGACCAGCACGGGCAAATGCATCGCCCCCATGATGGCCAACGTCGAAAAGGCGATGGCCGCCGCAAGTTCCCAGGCAAGCGCTTGGCGCGAACCGCCCATCACAGCAAAGAGAATGTAGTATGCCGCAATGACGACGAGTACGGTGGGATAGAAGCTGCGGTCCTGGTCAAATCGCGTGGACCTGGCAAGAGCGGCAATCGCAACGGCAGTGAGCACACCGATCAAGACAGGAATCATGCAGACCTCTCAACGCAGAGAACCCTACGCTTGCACCTGCCTTGCGTCAAGAATGGGAAGCACCGATGAGACGACGGCTCGAATGCGACAGGGTCCTTCAACAGGCTTGGCTCAACGGAGTTCTATTCGGCAGGCTCATGGCTGACACCGCAGGCCCATCGATACGCTCAGGACAATCAGACCGAACCAGACCCTGGCCTTCGAACGCTGGCTCGATCAAATCAATTCAGCCTGTCCCCTTTTTCTTCGCTCTTACGAATTCTTTGCATGAGCCGTTTGAACGAAACTTGCTCGAGGCAGGATTGTGGCGAGCAGACAAGGCGCTGTCAATCAGTGGTGGATAGAGATGGCATCGATCATTTCGCCGAGCCCCAGCCTGATCTGCTTGCTTGGTCTAGCGCAAGATACTTCTACATGGTAGCGTGACTCTTGATTACTACCATGACTATACCGCCCAGCTATACTCTCTATTGTGATGAGTCAGGGAATACAGGAGGCAACTTCCTGGACCCTGATCAACCCGTATACACACTGGCTGGTTGGCTTGTGCCTACTGCTGAGATTCAAGTTGCAGAGAACCTTGTGCTGCAATTCGAACAAAAGCTCACGTCACAGGGCGACGAAATAAAATCGAAACACGTACTAAAATCACAACTGGGATTGATTGCGACACATAAGCTGTTCAATTCTCTCGGCAAGGTTGGCTGTCTACCAACCTTCTCCATGGCTGAGAAGAAGTATTGCGTTGCGGCAAAGATCGTCGACACTTTTCTCGACCCTGCACATAACGATAACGTACATCCAGACCTCCTCTGGGATACTCTTGAAAAGCAAGCGATCGCCGAGTTATTCGTTGAACTCCCTCAGATCAAACTTACATCCTTTGCCACAGCTTTTAGGAACGCGGATTCGATCGGCCTAACCCAGTCGGCCAAGGATATTTCCCTCTACCTGAAACTATCCCTGCACCAGAGCCTTGCGGACATGATCGAGGGCGCTCTCCCACAAATGGACACGATCGCCAAACTGGAGCAACACTCCAATTCATATCTTCCCAATAAAGCAATGCAAGCACTGAACACGCCAACGGCCGTTCAATTCTTTATGATGGCAAACCAATTTGGGAAGAGGGTGGGAGGCGACATCCGAATCGTGCACGACGAGTCATTCTACTATCAAGAGGCCATTGAGTCGGTCTTTACGCTACACAAGGAGGCCCAAGAGGATTCAATTTCTTTCCCCCACGCTACATTGTCAACTGGCAACAAGAATTTACTGTCTATCGAATTCGTTAGGTCAGAAATGACGCCTTTAATGCGTGCAGCGGATATCTTGGCAGGAGCGTTGACACAACATGCATCAAATGTGACTCGGCAACTTAGCCCTAATCATCTGCTTTCGGAATTAGTCTCAACGATACTGCCGGTGTCATTAGATTCAGTACAGTTGGGATGGTTTACTGCCTCGAGCAAACACGTTCAAGAATGTTTCAAGCTAATCAGGGAGTAATGCACAGCTGCTGAACACTATTCAATTGGACCCACAATCAATCATCCTTCCTTCGGTTCTATCAAACTACCCCGGCTGCTAGCCTGACTCTTAATATACATCGAGATCCCCCTTTGGCAGTTAGTTCGTGCTGCCATATCCGAAGCACGCGCCATCCACCCTTCTTCAAAGTACGTGTCACCAAGCGATCACGATCCTTATTGCGAAGCAGCTTCTTTTCCCAGAATGCGCGGTTAGTCGCAGGATAGGACGCGTGCTTCGGACATCCATGCCAGAAACAGCCGTCCACAAATATTACGAGGTGATGCTCACGAAATACAAAGTCTGGGTTGCCGAATAGCTTGGGGTGACGACGCCAACCAGTGATGCGATGCTGCCGGAGGAGCTTTACCAACGCCAGTTCGGTCTTGAAATTCCCCTGCGCTCGGACACGAGACATTATTTGTGAGCGCTTCGCCTTGGAGTAAATATCAGCCATTCATGGAGTCGAGGGGCAACTTACTAGGTGACGGAAAGTTCGGCTTAGAGAAAAATGGCGCTGCGGGGCCGGCAACTCCCAATTCAGCAGCCAATTCGATGAACATTCGATTATTCCTTCGCAAATACCATTCTCGCCCACTCAGCCTCAGTAAGGCCAACACGAGAAAGTTGTTGCCCAATGGTGTTCGCCATACGCTGCGCGTGACTCGGCTTTAATTGTGCCACCCATTCGAACTCACCATCTTGTGATTTAAAAACGTACCTCTGGTTTGTATCTATCGTTGCCATTACAATATTTCTGGTCCGATCGGGAGCAAAAGAGACTAGCCGCATGTACTTTGACGGCTTACCGGGGATAAAAGCCAACTCTACCCACTTATCGTCCCCACACTGAACAATGATCGGATGGCCTTTTCCCGAACCACCAAGTTCCCAGAAAGGAAAATACGTGTCGGCTGTTAGACGGATGGAGTCGCATGGCGGCATAATACAAACACTATACTTATCTGACTTACGATTCAGTACAATGGATCCGAATCCTAAATCACGGTGTTTGGTTTGATATTGTGTACGAATAGCCAAAAGCGCTGCAAACCTGCAATGAGCGTCGGTATCAGCCACCGAGCACATGTCAGCGAGACTTCCCACAAGATTGTTGGGCTTGTTTACTATTGGCTCTGCCTTTTTATTGCCATTCAGCACCTCGCTTAAGCCATTGGGCTTGTGCAGGAACTCTCGCAAAACTTCCTCGCCAGGTCGATCCTTTTGTTTCCAATTGGAAGCATGTGCCTTAACTTTAACACCAGCACATGCCATCTCCACGAACCTACTCAAATCATATGGCCTATATTCTGTGTCCTCAATTACTGCTTTAAACTCATCTCCTAGAAGTTCCGGTAATTGATCGAAAGCTTCCTCGCTATCCCGAATCAAGGCTCTGTGAAGTAGGAATTGGGCGTCGAGGTCGCTATGGAACTTGTCGAGGATACGCGCAGAACTTTGTCGAACCGCGGCCATCCCAAGCAGTGCGCACGATGACAAGATCCCCTGATTCATGGTTGAGAATTCCCGCAGCAGCAGGTCTGCCAAATCTTTCTCGAAAACTGTGAAAGACTTCTCCGACTCAATGCGACCAACGCCCCCTGCCTTTCCCAAAATAATTACCCTTGTAGACCCTGCCTGCACCTGTAAACGTAATGGAGAATTGATTAGTTCGGGCTTTATCTCGATCTTCTCTAAATGCTGAAAAAGCGAGTTGGCAATTGATTGCAAGCTTGGGGTATTTGTGTAAATAGCGATAAGCCTAACGTGATGGGGCGCTACTCGATTGCCGCTTTTTATGAGATTCTCAATCAAAACCTTGGGTCTCGCGCCCTGGACTCCGACTTCATTGAAATCCCAGTCAAGAATGACAAGGTCCGCAGTTTGGCAGAGATTAAAAATGGTAGAGTTCTCATCTGCTTGAAAATCTTTCTCTGGCTGATACAGCGCGCACACAATTCCGTGCTTCGCAAAACTTCCAACCAAATCCTTCGTCCTAAAAGGCCTATTTGACTGTTCGGATGAATCCAATATCACGGCCTTTTCGGCTGATGGCGCACCCCCCTTTTCAACAACTTTCATGACAGACTTTGGTTGGCGAATCTCTATATCGCCTGCATCTGGATTCGCCGTAGCTTGATTGTAAATATTATCATCTATAAATACGGCGCTCTGAAGGTACTTCTTAGCGGCCAGCAAAGAAAAATCCGCAATTGATTCAGGCGTCATGGTACTAATCTCAGGGTTGAAGCCGTGATTCTGAAGGCCACATTAAATCCTGATGGCGGCTCACCAAGTGCGATATCCATTTCCTCTTTCATGAGAGCTTTCTTGGCAATAAAAAGACCAAGTCCCCTTCCACCAGGCTTGCGGGTGAACCCTCTTTCGAATAGTCCGGCAACATCACGATCGGGGACCTGCGGACCATTGTTGGCCACTATGAAGGCGCCCTCCTCCGCTGCAAACAGGATCTTTCTTGGCTCAGGAATCGTCTTCAGCCAATAGATCGCATTGTCCACAAGATTGATGAAGACCGGATATATCGTGGATGGGTAACACTCCACGGTTGCAACCATAAAGGACTCGGTACACTCTACTGTCACGGCGTGCCTCTCCAATCGATTGGAGAACAAGTCGTTTACATAGCCGTGGATAGCTTTTCCAGTGATTCGTGAAGCTTTTCTGTGCAACCGACGTTGGAGTGGGGTGAACAATCCCAAGTGCCCATCAAGATGTTCAAAGTTAGAACGGATTGAGTCGTAGAGCGGACGAATCGCCTTGCTCCCACGAGATATAAATCCAAGTTCTTGGATATTGCTTCTGACATTCCGGATCGCAGCACCAAACTCATGATTGATGATTGCCACAGCCAAACCCAACTGCACCATCTCAAAATCTTCATCAGCTTGCTCTTCGAGTGCCATCATCCGTTCATCCATCGCTGCCATGGTCTCCGCAGACTCGGCTCCACCCGAGGCCTTTAAGTTTTCAGCTAACAAGGCGAGCATATCTCGTGCGGCTTCGAGGGAGCCTCGGTGCCGCTGCTCAATTTCCAGCAACTGCTTTTCCCATTGCTGGCGCTGTCTTTCAATAGCAGCCTCATCAAGGTTATCCAGATCTATTCTGCCTAAATCCGTCTCGATCTGCCGATATGCGCTGTCAAAGTCCTGGACCGCACGCTGTGTTACATCGAACACCGCATTTCGTGTATCGTCTGCCGTTGCCCTAGTCTGCTGTACCGTTTGCTTCAGCATTAACTGACGCTCTTCTTGTATAGCCTTCAGTCTATCCTCAAGCCTTCGCCGCTGATTCACATAAATTCTTGCCTGCTTTGCAACTTTGCCTAATGTTTCCGCAATCTCATGCTCAAATGGACTAAAGACTTCCTGCTCGAGGCGCCTTTTTTCTGATTGATATGCATCCCATCGTTCATGCAGACTTTTGGAGAGGCCCACACCTGTTGGCCGTCTAATCCCACAGTCATCACGAAGCTTGCGCACATTCTCAAGAGCGAGCTTTTCAGCACGAATCAACGCCGCTGCAGCTTGATCCTGGTCTGGAATTGCCGCAGCTCCCTGCATGGCCACATTAGTTTGTTGCCGAAGTTTTGCTATTTCTTGCGCGACAAGACCTGAGTTGACTGCTTTGAAGAACCTGTCGAGAGCTTCCACAAATTTCTTTTTCTTCGCCGTGACCTGCTTCTCGCGCTTTTCCAGTAAAGCGGACTTACGCTTTAGCTCGGACTGGTGTTGTTCGAAAATTTCAGTGTAAGTTCCACCCTTTCGGAAAAACTCTGCTGCCAAATGTGTAAGAAGATTGATCAATATCTCCCGTAGTTGCCTGTATGCGCTGTTTTGCTGCCACCCTTCCCGACCTGCTTTTTCGACAAGATTTCCATTCCTCTGGCGACTAAGAAGCACCGCCCCAAACATTCTTCTAAACGAGAAGAAATAGTAGCCCGCACCCAAGTTACGGCGCTTTTCAACCTCGAGCCAGTCGAACGAATGATCGCCATAAGGTAAAACACGCACCCCATCGCGGTAGATATACATACCTCCAAGCTTTGTAGCCTTGGCGCTGATCTGATCAAATTCATCCGGCGCTACCGAAGACTCACTCTTAGTCCCCATGAGATAACCAAACTCAACCTGGAACGGGCCACAATCGGTCCTACGCCCAACACTTTCCTTCCATGCAATGTTCAATTTCTCATACGTCTTCTCATAGACGCGCAAGGTCCCAGAAAACTGGCCAAACTCGTCGACATCTCCTGAGAAATAATGGTCAACCTTCGGAACCTCCTCGGAGGTGAAAAAAAGTTGAGGGTCAAGAAGTTCTTCGCCGACAGCGGCACCAGGCTTCCAAACCCTAAAAGACGCTGTAATGGTCGCTGGGGGTCTTGCAAGAAACACTTGGTTGTAGAAACCGAGGAGAGACTTACGGAATCCATAGTCCTGCAAACGCTCCTCACTGGCGAGCTCCATATCTAGTACCGCGGCCGAAGGGGCAATGATGAAATGCGTTCCGGTACCTTCACCAACCAACGAAAGACTTCCATCGTCATGTGGTCTTAGAACAGCATCAAGATCTGCGGGGTCGGGGCGGAATGCCTTAGCGTCACTGTGAATTTTCGAGAAGTCGAGCTCGGGATGATTTTTTGTGAGACGCTCAACGCAATCAAGAAGCGCAGCTGCAAGAGTCGCGCACTCATCTTCTGACGGCAGGGTGCCTCCCCGGATGGTCTTTACGGGGATTTCAATCTCGTCAAGATTCAGACCTGGCAATTCAAAAATCCCCCAGTGAACTAACCCGATTACCAAATCTTGCAGTCCGTCTTCGCGGCGCGCACGAGATAAAACAAGCACCATACGGCCTAACAATGCGATCGCGAGTCTTCCAATTCCTTTTTCTCCAGTAATAGGCCGGACTTCCATCCCTTCCGGTTTATACTGCCTCCCCACCCCATCCCCAAACTTACTTTCCGTACCTAACACAAGCCATTTATCTTCAAAATCTTTCCGAGTCATTCCAACGCCGTTGTCTCGTACGACCAAGAGCTTTTGCCCCTCGAAATAATCAACCCTGGCAAGTGTTGCGTAAGCATCGTGAGCGTTCTTGTACAACTCGCTGACGGCATTCTGAATGCCAGCTATCTGTTGCCGACCGAGCATGTCCACCGCTCGAGCTCTTGTTCGTATCTTAGCCATTTGATGCAATAGAAATTATATGTTGGCCAATGCGGCGGGCGAGCTCTGGAGGGACTGCATTTCCGATTTGCCTTGCGATGTTATTCAAGTTTGTTCCGTGAAAAACAAAATCTTCAGGAAATGTTTGAAGAGTCGCTCCTTCTCGAATTGAAATAGCTCGATCTTCCTCAGGATGACCAAATCGCCCATTCGAAAGACTATTAAAACGCGTTGTAATAGTTGGCGCCGGACGGTCCCAATACATCCGCGCATAGACATCCCGAAATATTTCATCTCGCCCACGGTATGCATCGATTTGAAGAGTTTCGTCATCCTTCCATGCAGACCGATCACCGCCCGATTTTCGCGTCATTCTGATCCGACGGAGATTGTCTGGTGAAAGCTTGCACGCTGTATGCTGAAAATCCGACGTATCGCGATGCCCGGCCGCAATCTCCCCAAATCCATTCGCAACTCCGATAAAGGCACTAACAGTGAGCCGGTTATCGACTACTGGTGCAGGCAACGTAATCGTCGAAGCCAGCCGAGTGGCAATCAAGAGATACCTCATACGATTTTGAGGAACACCGTAATTATTCGCGTTAATGATGCCGTCGTCCCAGGCATATCCCAGGCGCTCAATGAAGCCAATGAAATCAGGCAAGATAGTGTGTTTCTTCCGGGTGTGAAGTCCAGGAACGTTCTCAACCACTACGAATCCCGGTCGGAAGTATCGGATAAATTTCTCGAACTGCCTCAGCAGGAAGGCCGTTTGAGCAGCCTTCGTCTTGTCAGTCCTGATTTTGCTCCAAAACTGGCAAGGACTGCATCCAGCAAACACCAATGCCGGATCATCAATCTGGATCTTCAAACGCCGTGCAAGCTCTGGAGCAGTTAGAGTGCTAATGTCGCGTTTGACAAACTTAGCCCCAGGGATATTAGCTTCATAGGTTTTTTTGCATTCGGTGGCATTATCAATACCTGCCAGAACTTTCACTCCGGCCTTGCTTAGACCAAAGCTCATTCCTCCAGCACCGCAAAAGAAATCAACTGCTTGCAGCTTGGATTGCCCCTGCCTCAACATGCGCCCAATTGTAGACGGTTGCATGAAAAATGGCGAGTTCTAAGGCCAGAAAACGGGTTGGGAATCTTTTATTGACACTGGGGGCAAAGAACTGCCGTCTCGCACTCACACATTCAGCCAGACAGACTTGAATTTAGTCCCGCGCATTCTCAACACTTCGCAATATCCTCCCTGCAAACTTCGGCGCGGCCTCCGAACCCGTTTCACGAAATAAATGCTCCTTCCGCGCGCGCTCGACCCATCTCCTCCTCAGATCCCTTCGGGCTATGCGCAGGTTACCGGAGAAGCGCGGCATCCGACGAAGCTTCGCCGGGAAAGAAAGCTGGAACTGAACGAAGCCCTCCGAGTGCGAGACTGTGGCTGCGGGAATTCCAGAAGGCTTCCGCCCGGCAACGCCCGGACGGATCGGTCCTGGAGGTAGGTGGCAACAGACAAAGGCATCCCCCATCCTCCTCTGCCTGGTCTTCCCGATTCGCTTATTGCTATGATGAACAACGCCTGGAGGTCGCTATGGCTGCTGCCGCGTCTCCTGCATCTGTGAGGCCTCACGAGGTCAACTGGACTGTCGCGGGCATCTCCGGCCTCCTGCTCATCACCGCGCTCGCCGTCGTGCCCCTTACCTTGACCGTCCTTCACAGCCGCGAATCCGACGCGCTCGTCATCGATCTGGCCGGCCGGCAGCGGATGTTGCTGGAACGGCATATGAAGGAAATCCTGCTGGCTTCTCAGGGAGTGGAGGCTGACTACCGGCACACTCGCGCCGCGCTGACAGACCGGGTGCAGACCCTGATCCAGGGGGGGACCACCGTGGCCGATCTTGATCGCGACGGAACAGTGACGATTCCCGCCGCTCCGACCGGCGAGATCCGGCAGAAACTCCTGGAGCAGCAACAGCTCCTGGAATCGTTGTTTGTCCGGGCCGATTTCTTCCTCCTGCGGACCGAGGCCGGTGCTCAGATCGCCGCCACGCGTGAGGCATTGCTCAAGGATCATGCCGCGCTGTTGAACGTCGCGAACGACGCCGTGATCCTCTTGGCCCGGCATTCGGAAGACAACGTCCGGACGCTCATCCGGTGGGAGCTCGCCGTGGTGCTCCTGGTGATGGCGGTCGGGACGTTGGGCACCTGGCGCTTTCTGCGGGCGGAGCGGGCCCTGAAACAGAGCCAGGCCCTGACCCTCCAGGCCCTGCATCAGCGGGATGCGGTCAAATCGTCGTTGCTGTCCTCCGTCTCCCATGAGCTCCGCACGCCGCTGACCGCGATCAAGACGATGCTGTTCAGCCTACAGCACGATGGAACGTCGCTGCCGGACGCCATCCGCCGTGAGTTCCTCACCGGCATCGACCGGGAACTGGATTACTTGAACCGGCTGATCGGCAATCTCCTGGACATGTCCCGCCTCGAAGCCGGCACGCTGCAACCCCGCCGGGAATGGCAGGTGTTGGATGAGCTGGTGGAAGGCGCCATCCGGCGGGTCGGGCTGT
This sequence comes from Nitrospira sp. NS4, assembly GCF_049546785.1. Classification (NCBI taxonomy): domain Bacteria; kingdom Pseudomonadati; phylum Nitrospirota; class Nitrospiria; order Nitrospirales; family Nitrospiraceae; genus Nitrospira; species Nitrospira sp. NS4. The sequence continues at coordinate 130,942 of NZ_JBMWAN010000002.1, forward strand.
TGCTGGCCGATCGGCCTCTCCATGCGAGCCTGGACCGGAATCTTCCGCCGATCTTCGCCGACGGGGTGCAACTCCAACAGGTGCTCGTGAACCTGCTCGACAACGCGATCAAGTTTTCCCCGCCCGGTTCTCCGATACGCCTCGAGGCGTCCCTTGTGGACGGCTGTCTGGACGTGCGCGTGTCGAACAGCGGCGAGGGGGTGCCTCCCGGCGAGCTGGACCGGATCTTCGACCGATTCTACCGCGTGCAGTCGGGCCGGTCGTCCGGCTCTCCCGGGACCGGTCTTGGGCTGGCGATCTGCAAGGGCATCGTCGAGGCCCATGGCGGTACCATCCTCGCTCAGTCGGTTCCCGGTGCTGAGACGACGATCCTGTTCCGGATCCCGCTCACCGCCTCGCCGCCGGCCGGCGACCGGCCGACCCCGGAACCGACCGCCTTACAGGGGGCCGCATGACTCAAGGAGCGCGCATCCTGGTGGTGGACGATGAGCCGCAGATCCGGCACTCCCTCCAGGTGAATCTCGAACGCAGCGGCTACGCGGTCGAAACGGTGGAGACGGGCGAAGAGGCGCTCAGCTCTTTCGGCAATCGGCGGCCGGACGTCGTCATCGTCGACCTCATCATGCCGGGCATCGGCGGGGCGGAAGTCGTGCGCCGGGTTCGCGAAGCCTCCACGGTGCCGATTATCGTGCTGTCCGCGATTGGAGAGGAGCCGCGCAAGGTCGAAGCGCTCGAACTGGGAGCGGACGATTACATCACCAAACCCTTCGGCATGGATGAACTCCTGGCCCGCATTCGCTCCCTGTTGCGCCGGGCGGCAGGAGCCCACGGTCCGCAGCCGGTGTTTACGGCGGGCGACCTCTGCGTCAATTTTGACCGGCGGGAGGTCACGCTGCATCAGAAGCCGGTCAAGTTGACGCCGACTGAATACGACCTGCTCAAATACCTGATCGAACACGCGGGCAAGGTGCTCACGCATCGCATGCTGCTGCAGGCGGTCTGGGGAGAGGCCTACGCGGACCAGGCCCAATATCTCCGGGTGTTCATCGGACAGCTGAGAAAGAAACTCGAACCACACCCCACGCGCCCGCGGTTCATCCTGACCGATCCCGGCGTCGGCTATCGCTTCTCCGTCGAAGGCGAAGACCAGCCCGTCACCTAAATACTGTCCCGTTTGTCAGCCCCCGGTCTCTCCCCCCGACTACGTCTTGTCCCCTCCCCCGGCCGATCTTTACACACTCCTTATGCAATCCCTCTCATCTGCCTATCGAGTCTTTATGCCCCCCAGGAGTAGGTTGTCTTACGAGAGAGCGAAGCGGTCTCTGTCGTACACATGGAAAGGAGTGGTGTGATGCGCCGACCCTGTCCATTCACAACCGGACTCTTTGGCGCGAGCCTTCTGTCCTGTTCAGGCCTGCTCGTGACCGGCGGGGCTGCGGCCGCCGCTCCGGCCGATCCGGTCGAGATCACGTTCGAATCGACTTCGCCCTACTACCTACCCCGGGTGGCCATCGTGCCGGCCGGCACCTCTATCCGGTGGGTCAATACGACAGGCTCCCCCCACAGCGTCCGCCATGACGGATGCCTGACGGATGACGCCTGCGCCTTCCAATCCATTGCGGTCCCGCCGGACAGCAGCTTTTTCATCGCTCCCCTGCCGCCGGGACGCTATGCCTATCACTGCGAGTTGCACCCCGTCATGACGGGCACGCTGGTCGTCGTCGATCCATCCGCGAGGCATGACGGGATACGCTCCGGCATGGAGGACGAGCGAGCGGAACGAACGACCGGAACCCTCCGGGCCGGGCAAGGCTCACCCGGGACCGGCGCAGAAGGAGCGGCGCATGGGACGACGGCTGCTCATCATTGATGACGACCCCATGGTCTGTGAGGTCTTGAAGGATCGGCTTGAGGCCATGGGTTACGCCGTGCTGGTCGCCAACGACGGACGAACGGGATTGGCGCTCATGGCCCTTGAGTCGAAGCAGGCTCCGATCGGCGGCGTGTTGCTGGACATGCACATGCCTGTCATGGACGGCCTGCAGGTGCTCCGGGAACTCCGGGCTCGACACGGGCCGGTGCAGGTTGTGATGATGACGGCCGATCCGGACCACAGGATTCGTGAAGAGGCGTTCAGACTGGGGGCCAGCCACTACGTCGAGAAGCCGTTCGACACGACCTGGTTTGCGCAACTCTGTGAGCAGACCTTTCCTCTGACGAACCATGATCCATGAGAGGGATATCGCCGGAGAACGATCGACAGGGGTCGGGAACATTTTTCGGTATCGTGAGGTCATGGGTTCCGGATCTTACTCGCGTCCGCTGCGACCGTTCCCTTGACCGCCGGCACGATCAACTCGGCGAAGCTGCCGCCATGCCCTTTTGGATTCTGCGTCGCCCACTCCGTCAGTCTGGCCGTCGTACGCGTGCCCGTCATGGCGTGATGCCCCTGTTTGAGGCACCCGCCGGCCAAGGCCTTCGCCCCATCACCCGATCACACGATGCCGGCTTTCATGTCGTGCTCCTTGCAGCAGAGCCGTTCGGCACGGCTCAACGGTCTGATCCGGCAAGAATTCCGGAAGCCTTCTCCTCCAATACCACTGCCGTCAGGCCCGATTCATACCGCCACACAGGATGACGACCTGTGACGGTTCCAACGCTGATCCGGTTGATGCCGGTGTACCCTCACCAACCGCCTGCCTACTTCACCCGTCTTGCCGATTGTGCTCGTGGAAGCCGAGTGGAAATAGTAGGGAGTCTCTGTTAAAGAAGTGCCCCATGGGTTACATCGATCATAACCTCCTGCCCGGCGAACAGGTGCTGTTTCGCGCCCATCTGCATTGGAAGGTCTTTCTTGTTCCGCTGCTCCTGTTCCTGCTCGGCCTTGCCATCGTCGTCGCGGTTGCGATAGTCCGGGGATTCGATCCGTACCTGTCGTCGGCTATCCTCGTGCTTCCCCTCGGCGCCGTGCTCTCTGCATACCTCAAGCGGCGCTGCTGGGAGTTCGGGGTCACTGACAAGCGCGTCTTAATCAAGACCGGCATTGTCGGCCGTCACACCTTGGAAACCCTGCTCACAAAAGTGGAAAACATCGGTGTGGAGCAGACACTGTGGGGACGGCTCTTCAATTTTGGCACCATTTACGTTACCGGCACCGGCTCCACGCGAGAGACCTTTGCGGGCATTCACGCCCCGCTGGAGTTTCGTAAAGCGATCGAGGCGGCAGCCGTCGCCTTCGAGGAACGGCGTCCCGGTGGACGGATACCAGCGGGCCTGACATAACTCCCACGCAGGAAATGAAGAGCGGGTCAGGCTCTGCTATCTTCACCTTCGCGAGGTCATGTGAACCCGACCGGAGCACGCCGGTGATGATGCGCATCAGACCAGCAGCCGAAACTGATTTCGAGGCGATCCTCAACGTCCAGCAGGCCGCTTTCGGCGAATACACCAACACCTACGAAGTAAGCGCCTGGACTACGGAAACGCTCGACAGCCTCAAGGAGGATGCCAGGGAGAAACGGATCTTCGTGGCGGAGGCGGACGGGGTCATTGTCGGGTCGGTGCGCTGTTGGAATGTGGCCGGGGTCTGTGTGATCCGTTTGTTATCGGTGAGTCCCGCCCATCAGAAGCATGGAGTGGGGAAAGCGCTGATGGAGGAAATCGAACGGGTCACGACCGATGTCCATAAGTTCTATGCCTGCACCATGCTGCGCACGGCCAGGAACATTCAGTTCTTCCTGAATCTCGGCTACAAGGCGGAAACCGTGCTGCCCAACCACTACCACCACCTGGATCTCATCTGTTTCGCCAAGTATCGCGAAACAACGACGACCGCACACCCCTCCCCGGCTTGATCATCAAGAGCCCTGGTCCGTCAGAAGATGAACCGCCAGGGCCTCGTTGGTTCAAGCGTCCCCTGGCGTCCTGAGGTCCAGTGAGCAACGCAGGAGATCAGGATCGCCAGAAGGCCGCGTTTCCCGTCTCCGCATGCGCCGACGTAGGATCGCAGCAGCATGTACCCGCCGAGACCCGCAACGAATACGACCCCCGAGAAGATCTTGTATCGAAACTGCCAGACTACATTCGCGATCATATAATTCGGCGTCATGGCAACTTCCTAGGCTCCATGAGTGCCCCCTTTCTCCAGGCACTCACTCACAGCATTGATGAATGGTGCCCCATCAGGCGGAATTACAAACGAGGCGCATGCTCCGGCCTGCTTTAGGTTTTCTTCCGACCACGACCCGTCTTCTGGATACCAACCCATCAACGCGATCACCGGCTTCTGATACGAGTCCCGCAGCTGCGTGATGACCGACAAGCCACGCTCACCCTTGTTCTTTGCACCGAGGAACGAGACACCCGAACACATCAGCCGGTTCACGTTGGCCTTGAGCCAGGAGTTCAGCGACATAGGGAGCCTCCGCTATGGAGAGGTCGTATCTATTCGCAAACTCCTTTTCAAGCATGAGCATCTTTGTGATGTTCGGCTCGGATATCGACATGAGCAGACGTTTCTGCGGTCGCATTGGGTCTCCTCCCTACAATCAGTTTCGAGCGCAACAAGTGTGCCTATGGGCAAGCCATGCAATACTCCCTGAAATATCAATGACAATTCTCGGGATTGAATTGTTTCCTCGCGGAGTTGAACCAAGACTAGAGGAGCGTAGACCACTGTGACGTATCGAATTAGATTCGGCGGAGGATCGTTTCTGATGCGAGGAGGGAAGTCAATGCTCGCCAAAAGAGGAATAAAGAAGTCGGTTTTTGCGCTTATTGTGAGGGTATGGGTTCCGGGTCATATGCGCGCCGTCAGACCGCGACTTGATGCTCACAATCCTGTCACCCACGGCAAGGTCGATCTCCAACTGCCCCGGTCCGGTCGCCACGGCCGCTTTGCCTTAAGCCAACCACGCCAAGACAGCGGTGCGCAGAGGCTCCCGACATAGGCAGGATGTCACAACGAGGCAACGTTGGATATCGAATCACACACGCCGCACGAGGAGGGAGCGCTGGTGTGGGGTTGCAAGCCCGACCTCCACCTGACCACCTCACTGGAATCTGTAAGATCCGGCCCCCTCAACCGGCCCTCACGGCAACTCGCTTCACTCTACGTATTTCTAGAGATTTACATAAGGCCCGGCGTTTTCTATCATTCCACCACACCGCTCACAGAGGAGGCCCGCTATGCTCAAACGTCGTGTTTGGCTCCTGAGTGCCCTCACGATCAGTGTCGTCACGGTAGCAGCCGTCGCCAACGGCGCTTCCTCTTTTCTCCCGAATCTCTTTTCCTTTCCCGACCCCAACGGGGTTTTGAAGACCTACAGTTCGACAGGAACAATCGATCTGACCGGTCCGTTTTTCCAAAGCCTGGGCACCAACGGCCGCAGCTGCGCCAGTTGCCACCAGCCGAGTGATGCCTGGTCCGTGTCCGCCGCGCACGTCGCCGCCCGCTTTGAACAGACCAACGGCCTGGACCCGATTTTTCGAACCAACGACGGCTCGAATTGCGATCACAATATCGATACGACTACCGTGGCAGGCCGCAGGCAGGCCTACAGCCTGCTGACGGGCCGCGGCTTGATTCGCGTCGCGCTCGACCTGCCCGCCCGCGCCGAGTTCGAAGTGGTCGGCGTCCGCAACCCCTATGCATGCAATGACACCTCGACACTGTCCATGTATCGCCGCCCGCTTCCCTCAACCAACCTCCGGTTTCTGAGCACCGTGATGTGGGACGGGCGTGAATCCTCCACTCAGACCGGCACACAGCCGATCACGTTCGCAACGGACCCCGGCGATCTGTTGTCGGACCTGGCCCATCAAGCTCTCGACGCGACCAATGGCCACGCACAGGCCACCACACCGCTCACCCCGCAACAGCAGCAGCAAATCGTGGCGTTTGAAATGGGGCTTTCGACGGCACAGGCGGTCGACTCCAGCGCCGGGTCGCTTAATTCCCTCGGTGCGAGCGGCGGCCCCATGACACTGGTCAACCAACCCTTCTACATCGGCATCAATGATCCGCTGGGCCAAAACCCCTACAACACGGCGTTTACCCCGGTGGTCTTCACGTTGTTTACTCCCGCCTGGGTCAACGCAAGTGCCACTGACGCCATCGCCGCCAGCCGCGCCAGCATCCTGCGAGGGCAGAAGCTGTTCAACTCGAAACCGATCGACATCAAGAGCGTCGGGGGACTCAATGACGCGACTGGCCTGTCGGTTATCCCGGGAACCTGTGGGACATGCCACGACGCCTTCAATGTCGGCAACCATTCGGTCTCCGCGCCGCTGAACATCGGTATCGCCGACGTCGTGAACCCGCTGGACGTCAGTTATCTGCCTGTCATCACACTGCGTCAGAAAGCAGATCCGACAAAAGAAGTTTCCACGACCGATCCCGGACGGGCAATGGTGACCGGGAAATGGGCGGATATCGGGAAGTTTAAAGGACCGATCCTGCGCGGGCTTGCCGCGCGCGCGCCCTATTTCCACAATGGCGCTGCGGCGAGTCTCAAGGAAGTCCTTGAGTTCTACGACGTCCGCTTCGACATGAAGCTCACGGATCAGGAAAAGGCTGATCTGGTCGCCTTCCTGACTGCGCTGTAGCAAGGGTGCGATTCCGCCACGGCCCGCCGAAATGATGCGCGCCGTGGCGGAATGAAGCGAAGCCGATCAAGATCCGGCGGGCATGCCATCCAGGAGCCCTAAGCTCAGCACGCACGTCGGCGCAATCACAACAAGGCCAACCCCGTGGCTTTTCTCAAAGCTGTAACCCGAGAACCGCTCGTGTTTGAGATGCCCAGGTAGCCCGAGTGAGCAGCCGAACGCTGCCCGGCCCCGACTTCTTATGAGACCAGGGTTTTCTTGGTGGGCGGCGTCACTTGCGGGGAGGGAGATGTCTCATGCTGAGAGCGCCATCGGTGCTGTCCATGAGACTTGCTGTTCGCTCGTCAGGGAGAGCAGGGTTTCCGCTCCTCTTCCATCAGGTTCATCGTCGCGCTCACGTCGAGTTCGACAAAGACCCCGCAGCGGGCGGTCCAAAATTTCGGACGTGCCGGAGGTGTCGGCGCCGGCGCCGGCCGTTGCTCCAACTCGGGAATCTGGACCTGGACGTTGACGATCGTGATAGGCGGGGCCTGGGGATAGGCGATGTACGGCCAAAGGGATATCCCATATAAACCGGGGAAGCGCATCATCGGAGAGGACATCATCCGGCTCTCATACCGCTGCATGGCCGCGCCGCTCACATCACGGGACGCTCCGCCGGCCCCGGCCTCTGTGCCAAGGACACCAAGCAGCAGCAGGGTTGAAGTCCGGACCCACCGGCCGGCTTTCATGCTGACCTCCTGACCATCGGGGCCTATGAGTCCCGCGTGGAGAATCGCCGGCAAACAATGACATGGTCTGCGCGACTCTTTCAGCATACTACCCGCTACCTCCTTGCTCAAGCCGGCAGAATCGGCGCCTGCGCCAATTCGTGGCTGCGAAGCCGGCCGGGCTGGTGAGGAACAGGACCCGCTCCGTTGCCTGTGCTGTGTCTCTCGCGGGCGAAGCGCTCTGCAGCCAGCTTTCGGCCATCAGCTCTTTTCCGATACGAGATCGGCTTCACGAACGACGAAATAGGGAGATATCACCCCGCAAAGACGAGCAGGCTGTTGGCCGGGAGGACGAGAGAGGCGGAATAACCGAATTCATGCAGCGGTTGCGGGTCGGCGACCACCAGCCCGCCGTTGCCGACCACGCCGGGATTGAGCCAGTTTTCGTACACGTCGCTGTTGAAGACCTCGCGCCACGCTCCGCCGTTGGGGAAGCCGATGCGATAGCCGAACCGGTTGAAGGGGGCCAGATGCGCGACCACGATGACGTCGTGGCCTTCTCCTTCCACCCAGCGGTGAAACGCCAGGACGCGGTTCTGATCGTGCGCGTGCACCACGCGAAATCCCCGGCCGTGCAAGCCGGCAGACCGGTGGCGCAGGCGGAGCAGGTCCCGCGTGAAGCGCACATGGTCGAGCATCTGCTTGTCGCCCTGCTCCAGCCCCGCCCAGTAGAGGAGCAGATCGCGGTGCGAGACGAAATCGTCGGCCCACTGCTTGTCCTCCAGAAACTCCTGTCCCATGAAGAGCATGGGAATGCCCGGCGCGGTGAGACTGAGCCCGGTCGCGACACGGGCCCGGCTGCGGGCGAACCAGGAGCGGGGATTCGCCGGATCTCCGAGGCGGGCGATGCGCGGCTCCCGGTCGCGGTAGACGATGTCGTGATTTTCCGGCCCCTGCACGAAGCGCCACTCTTCCCGGAATCCCTCCGGCCAGAGGCTCCGGCCCAGCCCGGTCATGTTGAGCGGGCGCTCGTCCGGGGAGCTCGCATTGCCGATGACATCGCGGATCGCGATGCGCAGGCCGTCGGTCAAGGTCGTGTCGAAGCCGGCCCCGTCCGGCGGTTCCTTCACCACGTACGGATTCACGTCCCAGTACTCGGCATGGTTCAAAGCCGCGGGCCGGTGGGCGTGCAGCGTGGCGGTAAGGTCCTGGCAAAACCCCCATCCGTGCGGCGCGCCGTCGTGATCGATGACGCTCACCTGGTCATACCGGAATCCGTCGACGCGGTATTCATCGAGGAAGAATTTGGCGTTCTGGATGAGAAAGTCGCGCACCTCCGGCTTGGAAAAATCGAATACAAGGCCGCCGGCATGGCCTTTGTCCGTGAAGTAGAGGGAATTCCTCTGTCCCCCGGCGGGCGATTGCCGGTCGAAGAAGTACAGGCTCTGGTCGCCGAAGTCGCCGCCCGCGTGGTTGTAGACCACGTCGAGGATCACGGCCAGGCCGTGGACATGACAGAGATCCACCAGCGCCTTGAGCTGGTTCATTTCTCCGCGCAGTTTCTCCGTCCGGTAACGCCGCAGGCCCTTCGCTTCCAGCAGCCGGTTCACTTCGGCGACGTAGGGAGGCAGGTCCGCATCCGCCACGGCGAAATCCATCTCGGGCGAAAAATAGTCGGTGCCGTTGTAGCCCAGGCTGAAGCTGGTTTGAAATTCCTGAATGGGCATGAGCTGCAGCGCGGTGACGCCGAGCCTTGCCAGATAGGGCACCTTGCGCGCGACATCCAGAAACGTGCCTCCTTTGCGCGGCAGGTTCGGCGTGAAGAAGGTGCCGACGTGGAGTTGGTAGAGGACAAGGTCATCAAAGGGCGGCGTGACGAACCCGGTCTTGTGCCAGGGGAAGTCGGTCTTGCGGACGATGCAGTCGCTGGGAAAGGGCGTCTCGAGCTCGCGGGCATAGGGATCACGCTTCGGCCCCTCGCCCCCTTCCCCGACGACGTAGAACAGGTAGCGCTGACGGTCCTGGACGCCGGGAATGAAGCCCCGCCAATGGCCGAACTCGTCGCGTGTCAGCAGGCTGGCGTCGTTGCGTACCCGCTGGTTGAAATCGCCGATTATGTAAACGGCCTTGGCCTGCGGCGCCCAGCAGCGGAAGGTGGCCCCGCCGGCGACCAGATTGGCCCCCATCGGGGTACCGGGATGGATGTGGTCGAGAGACGCGGGCATGGCAGGAACTCCCCCGGACAACAGTTCTACACGCTTACGCGAAGCCCACCGGCCGATCCTGACGCCAACGCACGTGGTTGTCAAACAGAGGGATCTACAAACAGCCGCAATAGTGGTCGCAGGAGATGAGATGGCCAGGGTTGTGTCGGATTACCGGCCCAACTGTGACTTGGCCGCCTCGCTCATCATGTCGGGCTTCCACTGAGGCTCCCACACCAGATCGACCTCCACCGAGCGCGCATCGCGAATCTCTCCCAGGATGGCCGAGTGCACCATCTCCATCAACAGCTCTTCCATCGGGCAGGCCGGGGTCGTCATGGTCATCTTCACGTGCACCACCCCGTCCCGAATTTCCGTCCCATAGACCAGGCCGAGATCGACGATGTTGACTCCCAACTCGGGATCGACGACCTGCCGCAAGGCGTCGAGTACCCGCGCCTCTGACCCGGAGCTGTGGTTCTGGTGCGTCATGCGCTCATTCCTTTCCGTCCAGGAAGCCGACAGCCTTCTCTTGGAACATTTCAGATCGTCCTGCTTTGACCGGCGCCACGCGCTCCGCCGGTTTCACCAGAGCCGCCACCGTATTGGCCAGGAACAATAGCAGAGCGAGGGCGTTGAGCAGGCCGCCGATCTGGCGTCCCGGCAACCAGCCCGCCACGTCGCCGGCGAGGCGCAGCACCAAGGTCGCCTGCAGCAGGACCACATGCGCATAGAACAGGGGCCGGAAGCTCATCCGGCCTCCGAGCACGGCCGGAAAGATGATCGGCGCATGGGCGAAAATCATGGCGAAGACGAACCCGAGAAAGAAGGCATGCAGCATGGCGTCGTACCGGGGCCCTGCCGGCACTCCGCCGAAAACCACCGCCAGGAGTCCGCTGATCCCGAGCCAGGCATACCCGGACAGGAGAGAGACCGCGATGAAGCGGGTCAACCCGGCCTGCCGGACGGTGCGCCGGGCGATGTCGTGACGGCCCAGCCACAGGGCCAGTCCCGCCAGCCCCGCCCCGACGACCCGGCCTCCCCATTCAAACGACATAGCCATCAGGATCAGCCCGGCGAACAGACTTCCGAGCGTGAGCAGAAAGAGGGAATGGCTGGCCCGGGAGAGCAGCTGCAACCGGGCCAATTCAAGCCGCTCACCGGCGATCGTCACCACAAGAAAGCCGGCCCACCAAAAGACGACCTGATGGACGGGCCAGCCGAGGAGCCACAGCAGATTGCCCATCAGCCAGGCCAGGGCCCCGAACCCCATGGTGACCGTATGGAGATCAGGCCGACGATGGATGATGACGAGGAATATCGCGAGGAGCCCCAGACTGCCGGCCAGGATCACGGCCTGGGCCGCCTGATACGGCAGGCCGGCGATGAGGGCGAGACCGCCGAGCCCGCTCAAGAGCGGCGCGGCATAGGCCCAACGTGAGCCCAGAGCCACAGCGCGCTCCAGGCTGATCAGGGTGCCCAAAAACCCGGAGACCATCAGGGGGCCGTGCATCGCCGCCAGAGCGGGAGGCAGGAGGGGGAGATCCCATCCAAGACGCAGGAGACCGGCCCCCAGGCCGGCCAGAAGCGCAACCATCCCCATGGCCAGCAAGGGCACTCGCTGAGGATGTCGTATGATCATCGGCGACCTCGTCCTGTGCCACGCCCCGACGGAGGTCCGTCACGGCGCCATCCCGGCGTCATGTGCCGGAAGCGGCCGTCCGCTCCGGCGCAACGGTCAACAGAAAGACCGCGTCTTCCGGCGCTTCCACCGCGTGGGGAAGCCCGGCCCGCAGGCTGAGCATCTGTCCTTCCGTGAGCGTCACGGCTTGCGATTCGGCGCTGAACGTGATGCGTCCTTCCAGCACCTGCACCGTGATCGGGCCGGCCGCGCGATGGGAGGACAGCGACGCTCCCGCGCGCAGCGCGACGAGCATCACCCGCATCCCCTCCGTCCTGAAGAGCGGCATGGTCTGCCGTTCGCTCGTGCGCCATGCTTCCCCGCTTTTGAGTTGCCGCACCAGATCCCGCAGGTGCCAGGTCCCCGGCTGGGCGTCCGGGGGCAGCATGTCTAACGGCTTTCGCGATTGGTCCGTCATCGTGACTCCTTCCGTTCATGCCGGATCGTGGTCGGGGAAGCGATGCCCCGCCCGTTCCAGCGCGCGACGCACGGCATTCATCACCGCCGGACTGTCCGAGTAGGGCATCACGGTCACCTCGGGCGCGGCCCGGAGGTTGGCCAGGATTCGCTCTGCCTCTGAACCGGCCAGCTCGTCACAGATCTCATACAAACCGGCCGCTCCTTCCTCCACCGCGTTGTGGTCTTCCAGGATGCTCCGGATCGTCGCCATGATCGCGACGGTCGGCGGCGGCATGAGCAGAGCGGCGAGGGCGCCATGGTCCAGCCGGAGCCTGGCTGCCACAGGAAGCGGCTCCCCGCCGCGCAATCGCTGGATTGCCGGGAGGAGAATCTTTTCTTCCATGCCGATATGCCGGAGGAGCCCGGCGCGGAATTGCGCGTAGGCCAACTCATCCACCTTGTCAGGCTGGGCCACGGCCGCTCCCAACAAGCCATCAAGCCTCCGGTGGTCTTCCGTCAGGAACTGTGTGAGCGGTCCGTCCTTTCGCATCACCCGGCGCTCCCTCTTTCGACAGAGAAGATGCCCTCATTCACGCTCCGGCCACCATGACGTAGATCATAATTCCGGACAGATGCTCGCCCGGCTCCACCCATATCCTGCCGGAGGCCTCCGTAACAGAACATGAAGAAGTTCCAGGCTAGTGACTTGGGGATGGTGTGTCAATGCGACAATCAGGACTCACGTTCACGTTGTCGCCTGGCAGGTGATCGCACCGGCGCGACAAAAGTCCCGCACGCCTCTCTCCGTCGCCGGTCAGATGTGAGGAGTCTGCGTCACAAGTTGCTGGAGCTGATCGAGAAAGCCGCGCTGGCCCGGGTGGATTTTCGCGCGAGCGGCGGGGAAATCGAACCAGCCTCCACGATCCACTTCCGGAAATTCCTGTTTCTTCCCGGAGTGCGGCGGCCATTCCAGCGAGAAGGTATTGCTCTTCACCGTGGTCACATCGATGTCTCCCTCCAGGGCCCAGGCCGATATGATCTTTCCGCTCGGCTGCGTGAGGGGCGACAGGGCGGACAACGTCCCGCTGACTTCGGCGCCGGTTTCTTCGCAGAACTCGCGTGTCGCTGTGGCCAGGGGATCCTCGCCCTCCTGATATTCGCCTTTGGGAATGGACCAGGCCCCGTCATCCTTCCGCGCCCAATAGGGTCCGCCCGGATGGACAAGAAAAACCTCCGTTGTACTACCGCGCCGGCGATACAGCAGGATGCCTGCACTCAACTTCTTTGCCATCAGTGCCCCCGGAGCAATGAATCCCGCGCAAGGCGTGATTGCCGCGAATCTTTTTCCCCGTCGATGTCTCTGATGTAGCAGAAGCCGGTAACTCCCCGGCATGAAACGAGGTGATCAATGGTGCATAGCCTAATCGATGGCATGCTCGCAATGGAAGGGTTGCTCACGGCCACCCTGGTTTCCTACTGGGCCATGAAAGCCTTCGAACCGGACGCAGCGGCCATCCCTGTAACAGTCCGGCGGTCCCGCTTGAAAAAATCCGCCTAAACCGGGCCGATTGTCGCCGGGCCTGCGTGAGTGAGCAGAGCCCGGCAACGGGCGGCTTCATCGACTTCTCCCCTGCCCTCACGGCCTCCGTCCAATGAGCTGCTCCGGCGCATGAACGTGGCGGCTGCGTCACACAAGACGAAGAGCCCGCCGGTCGTTTTCAGTTATAGTGAGCGCATGTCGCCCCGGGCCCCTCGCCGCAATACCAGATCTCCTCGCCGCAGGCGGCGCTCCCGCCGTTCTTCCGTACTCGCCTCCCTTTGGCGTTTCACGCTCTCACGCTGGCGCGAGGTACGAAGGCTCCTGCGCGCGGTGCGAAGGGCTCCCCCCTTCATGCGCCTGGTCATCAGCGCGGTCCTCCTCCTGACCCTGTGGCTCACGGTGAACTGGGCCTATCACGCGTTCAACAAACCGACCGAGGTCCTGTTTCCCCTGGACCACGCGTTGAACAAAGGTCCGTCGGACACCTGGAAGGAGTACGGCCCGCTCTTCCGCCAACATGCGACCGCTGTCATCACCCCGGAGTTGCTGGCGGCGCTGGCCCAGGCGGAAGGCGCGGGCAATCCGGTGGCGCGGACCTACTGGCGCTGGCACCTCTCGTGGAATCCCTTCGAGTGGTATCAACCGGCATCAAGCGCGGTGGGGATGTACCAGATCACGGACGGGACGTTCCGCGAGGCGACCCGCTACTGTGTCCACGACCATGTGGTGGTCGAGGACGGCCCCTGGCATGACCTGAACTCCTGCTGGTTCAATCGTTTCTACACGCGGGTGCTCCCCAGCCATGCCATCGAGTTGACGGCGGCCCAGTTGGATCGCGCAGTCGCCCGCGCGCTCGGGCACCGGCAGAGCGGCAGCACGACCCTGAGACAGAAGCAGGATCTGGCCGCCCTGATTCACCTCTGCGGGGCCGGAGCGGGCCAGGACTATGCCAGGCGCGGGTTGCGGCTGAGCCCCCATCAACGATGCGGCGACCACGACGTGCAGACCTACCTCACCAGAATCAATCTCCTGAAAAGCCAGTTCGCCGCGTTGATGGCAGGAGGGCACAAAACAATCCGGCAGTCACGCTAGCCTCTGCTCAACAGGACCAGCCGGGAGATTTCTGCTACTCTCCCCTCCATGCCTACGTCCCTGCAAGCCTTCCTGATTCTGTTCATCGTCGGCGCGGCCCTGCGTCTGTCCGGCCTCCTCGCCAAGCAACACGCGGAGCGGCTGGGCACATTCGTCTTTTCCGTCACCCTGCCGGCCACCATTCTCGTCTCGCTGGATCGCGTGGTCTTCGCACCGACGGCCTGGAAGCTGCCGCTGGCCGCCTGCCTCGTGTCGCTGCCGCTGGTGCTCGCCTCCTGGCCCCTCGTCCGCCTGCTGCACCTCGCTCGCCCGACGCAAGGCGGGTTCCTGCTCGCCGTCGGCTGCATCAATTCCGTGTACTTCGCCTATCCCGTGGCTCTGGCGACCTTCGGCGAAGAGGGACTCGCGCAGGCGATTCTCTTCGACCTCGGCCAAACCACGCTCACCCTCACAGCCCTCTATGCGCTGGCGTTGTGGCATGGCACCGCCTCCCCCTCTGCGCGCTCGTCGCTGACGCGCCTGCTTTCCGCGCCCCCGCTCTGGGCCTTGACCGTCATGCTGGCGTTGAAGGCCGCCGGGCTCTATCTGCCCTCCCGGCTCCACGACGTCTTGACGCCGGTGCACCTCATGACGACCCCGCTCGCGAGCCTGGTGCTCGGCCTCTCGATCAGTCTGGATGCGGTGCGGCGGACCTGGCCACTGACCTGCCTGGGCGTGGCGGTGCGGATGGGCGGCGGGCTGTTGCTGGGATGGATTGTAACCTGGTTGCTGGGGCTCACTGGTCTGGAACAGGCGGTGGTGATCCTGATCGCGGGGATGCCCTCGGCGGTGACGGCGGTGATCTTCGCGGCGGAAACCGGCCTGGATGAAGATCTGGTCGCCTCGATCGTGGCGCTCTCGATCTGTCTCGGCGTGGCGCTGCTTCCCTGGCTGCCTTACCTGGCGGCCGCGCTGTTACGATAGGCGCGCGCCGCGGGTTTAGGAGACGCGGGACACCGCCCGCTCCAGTATCTCGTGAATGAGGGTCTGATAAGGCTTCCGCTGCCGGGCCGCCATTTTCCGCAACTGACTGATGAGCCAGGGCGAAAGCCGCAGGGCGATGAGTTGCTGGGCCATTTTCCCGGACGGCCGCCCGACCTGGCGGGCGCGCCGGAACTCTTCTTCGGTGGACTCCGGAATGTCCGAGAAATCAGGGCGCGAAGCGGAGGTAGGCTCGGCCTTCCCGCTCGCTCGCGTGCCGCGCGCTGATGATCCGAACCGTTTCTTGTTCATGTTCCGTTCTCCTGATCGTATAGACAACGAGCACGAGCCATTTGTTCGCCGAGAGGCCGAGCCGCTTAAACCTGCGTTCGTGGGCCCCCTCGGAAACCTCGTCCCAGTCGAGCCCGTTGGCATCGCAAAAGACGGTGGCCGCCTCCTCAAACGGGACGCCGTGCTTCTCCACGTTGGCCTTGGCCTTTGGAATATCCCAGGTAAACACGCGACTGTAGATACAGCAATTCGGCGATCGTTACAATCAGCCTAGACCCGCTCACTTTTCCCTTTTCCTCCGCCCCCGACTTCACGTACCCTTTCCGCCTGTATGGACCATCCCGCCTCGTTCCTCAAACCCGGCGCCCTCTGGCCTGCGTTGCTTAAGGCCACGGCCCATGCCCGGATCAGAAAAGCCATCCTCTCCATCCCCACGAAGCCGGAGCTGATCGAACAAAGCGGCGTGGCCTTTCAGGTGCGCGTGATCACGGCCTTGGCAAAAAAGGAGGAGGGAACGGCCGCGCAGCCGAATGCCAACCCCTTTCTGCCCTATGATCCCGATCTCTTCGTGGCGGAGCTTTCCCCGACTCATGTGGCCTTGCTGAACAAGTTCAACGTGGTCGATCACCACGTCTTGATGGTGACGCGCGCGTTCGAAGATCAGGCGACGCTGCTCACGCGCGAGGATTGCGCGGCCCTGCTCCTCTGCCTTGCCGAGATCGACGGACTGGGTTTTTACAATGCCGGCCCTGCCGCCGGAGCCAGCCAACGCCACAAACATCTGCAACTGATCCCCCTGGCCGCTCTCCCCGATCCCCGGCCGCCGATCGAGCCGCTGTTGCAGTCTGTGCAGATGGCCGGTGCGACAGGAACAGCGCCGGGCTTCCCGTTCCTGCATGCCTACGCGCCGATGCATCCGGACTGGCTGGACCAATGGAACGACGGAGCCTCTGCCTTGCTCGCCTGTTATCGGTCGCTGCTGCGCGCCGTCGGCTTGTCGGATGAGGCACCCTCAACCCCCTACAACCTGCTCGTCACGCGACAGTGGCTGCTGCTGGTGCCCCGGTCTGAGGAGTTTTTCGAGGGAATCTCGATCAATGCGCTGGGGTTTGCCGGGGCGTTGCTGGTGAAGGACGAGGCGCAGCTTGCCATCCTACGGACGTGCGGCCCCATGACCGCGCTCCGGCACGTGGCGCTGCCTCGGAAGTCGTGATCGCGTGATGGCTGAACACAGGAGGTTCTTATGACACGTCGTCTACCCGCTCTCGTAGTGGCAATGGTGATCCTGTGCGGTCTCACGTCCGGCTGCATTCCGCGCCACCCGCCGCACACGCCTCAGCCTGTGCCCGAAGCTCCCGGCCGACAGTCGAGCCCGGCTATTGAGCCCCAAGGGACGACGAGCTGATGGCGAATGGCTGGGGAATGGAACTGCTAGCCTATCGGACAAACCGCAGCCGGATCTCGCGACGCACCATTCTCTCTCGCTTGGCCAGCCGCGGGTCAAGAGGCGCCCGGCTCGATCGTCCTGACCCTTAGGGTGCCCCCACTGGAGCGACGAGTTCTTGCGGATGTTCGAGGATACGCTGCAACTCTTTCAGAAACTCCGCACCCATCACGCCATCGATAGCGCGGTGATCGCAGGATAACGTCACCTGCATCCGTCGGCCGACCCTCACGCTGCCCGCTGCGACGACCGGCACTTCCCGGATGGCGCCCACGGCCAGCGATGCGGCCTGTGGCGGGATGAGCACGGCAATGAAGTTGTCCACGTCAAACATGCCGAGATTGGAAATGGAGAACGTGGCACCCGTGTATTCCTGCGGTTGCAACCGCTTCTGCTTGGCCCGCTCGATGAGCGCGCGTGATTCTGCCATGATCGCCTCCAGCGTCTTCGCGCCGCAATCGCGAATGACGGGTGTGATCAGGCCGTCCTCCATGCCGACGGCCACGCCGATATCGATCCGCCCATAGGTTCTGATGACGTCTCCAAGATAGGACACGTTGATCTCCGGGTGTTTGGTGAGCGCCATCGCCGAGGCTTTGATCAGCAGATCGGTAATCGAGGGATGAGGCTGGCGGCGTTGCTTGAATTGCTCGCGAAACTGCTGCGCCGCCTCCATGTCGATTTCCCTCGTCAGATAGAAGTGCGGCACCGGCGCCTTGCTCTGGACCGTGGCCCGGGCGATGGCTTTCCGCATGAGGGTCAGCGGCTGATCGGTTCCGGCAGGCAGGCCCGACATGGCGGGGCCTTGCGCCTTCAGTATGTCTACTTCGACGATGCGTCCGCCCGGGCCGGTGCCGTCAATCGTAGACAGATCGATACCCCGCTCGGCGGCCAGGGCTTTCGCGCGAGGGGAGGCGATGGGGCGGGCCCCCTCTGTGCGGACGGGGGACGCAGGCGGCGGGGCGGTTGATGCCGCGGCGGTGGGCTTGGTTCCGGTAGAGGGTGCGGCCGTGACCTGGTCGGTCAAGGCCGGCGTGATATCTTCCTCCGCCTCGGCGATCACAGCCAGCAAGGTTCCAGACTGCACCGTTTCGCCGCCCCGCACCAGGATTTTGCGCAGAATGCCGGAGGCGAACGCCTCGAGATCCATCACCGCCTTGTCGGTTTCAATTTCGGCGAGGGCCTCCCCGGCCTGCACATGATCCCCCTCGCGTTTCTTCCACTCCAGGAGAATCCCTTCTTCCATCGTATCCGTGAGTTTGGGCATGACCACTCGGCTCGCCATGGTTCTCCTCCCCTCACACAAGCGACTTGACGGCCTCAATCACGCGCGGCAGGTCCGGGATGGCCGCATCCTCCAGCGGACGGCTATAGGGCATCGGCACGTCTTCGCCGGTCACGCGCACGATCGGGGCATCCAAATGGTCGAACGCGGCCGAGTAGACGCTCTCGGCAATCTGCGCCCCCAGCCCGCAAAAACGCCAGCCTTCTTCGACGATGACCAGACGCCCGGTCTTCTTCACCGACGAGGCGATCGTCTCAAGATCTAATGGTTTCAGTGTACGCGGATCGATCACCTCGGCCTCGATGCCCTCTCGACTCAGGACCTCGGCGGCCTCCAACGCGAGGAGGAGCATCTTCGAATAGGCGACGACGGTGACGTCGCGCCCGAGCCGTTTCACCTCGGCGACACCAATGGGAACGGTGTACTCCCCTTCCTGCACCTCGCCCTTGGTGCCGTACAACAACTGCGCTTCGATGAAGATGACGGGGTTCTTGTCCCGGATGGCACTCTTGAGCAGACCCTTCGCATCGTGCGGCGTGGCGGGCGCGATCACTTTCAGACCTGGCACATGGCAGAACCAGGCTTCCAGGCTTTGTGAGTGCTGGGCTCCTAACTGGTGGGCGGCGCTGCCGGGACCACGGATGACGAGCGGCACCGACAGTTGCCCCCCCGACATGTACGGGATTTTGGCGGCGTTGTTGACGATCTGATCGAGCGCGAGAATGCCGAAGTTCATCGTCATGAGCTCGACGATCGGATGGAGTCCCGCCATGGCGGCGCCGATGGCCAGGCCGGTGAAGCCGGCTTCCGTGATCGGCGTGTCAATCACCCGCCGGGGGCCGAATTCCTCGAGGAAGCCCTTGCTGACCTTGAAGGCGCCCTGATAGGAGGCGACCTCTTCGCCGATCAAGAAGATGCGCGGGTCACGACGCATCTCCTCGCACATGGCCTGGTTGAGGGCTTCCCGATAGGACAGCACCATGGATGGTCTTACTCCTGCTGCACATCGGCGTGCAACGCCGCCTGGTTCGGGAACGGACTGTCGTCCGCGAATCTGACGGCGGCCGCGACGACCTGGCTCACATCCCGTTCGAGTTGTTTGAAATCGGCTTCGACCGCCAGGTTCTGATTCACCATCGTCTGCTTCAAGACAACGAGCGGGTCGCGCTTGCGATGCTCCTCCACTTCCTCTTTGGTCCGGTAATGGCCGTGCGCCGGGTCGGCCATCGAGTGGCCCATGAACCGGTAGGTCATCGCTTCAATGAACCAGGGTCCGCGCCCCGCGCGCACCTGCTCCGCCGCCTTCTGCATCGTTGAACGAACCGCGAGCACGTCCATACCGTCCACGCGCTCGGCCGTGATCCCGTAGGAGCGGGCTGTCTCCGCGACATCCGTATAGAGCGCGACGGCCCGTTCGACGGGAGTGCCCATGCCGTAGCGATTGTTCTCACAGACGAAGATTACCGGGAGTTTCCATAAAGCCGCTAGATTGAACGCCTCATGCGCTTGGCCGCTCGGCACCGCCCCCTCTCCGAAGAAGCAGACCGTGACCAGGTCGAGCGCCTGATACTTCATCGCGAAGGCCAGACCGGTCGCGAGCGGGATGTGGCCTCCGACGATGGCATAGCCGCCCATGAACCGGTGCGCCAGGTCCACGAGATGCATGGACCCGCCCTTGCCTTTGCAGAGGCCCGTGGCTTTGCCGAACAGCTCGGCCATGACCTCGCCTGGATCGGACCCTCGTGCCAGACAGTGTCCATGGTCGCGGTAGGCGCTGATGACGTAATCATCCGGTCGAAGGGCTGCCAGGGCGCCGACTGCAACAGCCTCCTCGCCGATATAGAGATGGAGAAAGCCGGCGATCTTCGCGAGGGCATACATCTCCGCCGCTTTCTCTTCGAACCGGCGGATCAGCAACATCTGACGATACAACGACAAGAGCTCCGCTCTGTCCATACCGGTCATTATGCATGGCGGCTCGGAGCTGACTCAAGCAGGATATGCCCAGATTAGGAA
This sequence comes from Nitrospira sp. NS4, assembly GCF_049546785.1. Lineage (NCBI taxonomy): Bacteria > Pseudomonadati > Nitrospirota > Nitrospiria > Nitrospirales > Nitrospiraceae > Nitrospira > Nitrospira sp. NS4. The sequence goes on from NZ_JBMWAN010000002.1 coordinate 151,170, forward strand.
AAACCGTGGGGAACTCAAGAGCTGATCGCGAATGGCTGATGGCATAGGAAGGGCTGCGGCTTGCGATGAGGAACCTTCAGCGTCTTCCTCGAGGGCTGGAACCACACTGACAGATTCTACCGTTCCGGGGAGCGCCGCCCGACCCGCAATCGCCCCCCCACCTCGTAGGCGCTGGCGGGAAACAATGCGGCTCGCCTCCCGCCCCAAGACAGCGCGAGGACCGTGACGAATGATGGGACGATTTTGAGACTTGGCAGTTGGTCGATCAGGGCAGGTGGGTCAAGAGGCACCCGGACTCCTGAACGGAGTCCATCCTGCCCTCACCGAAAATGTTCACAAACCGAAAACCGGCTGCATCGTTGTACCCGGCGTGACGCTCTCTATTTCTTCTCGGGCGTCGCAGGCGTCTCGGTCGTTGCAGGGGTCGCGGGCGTTGCAGGAGTCGCGGGCGTTGCAGGAGTCGCGGGCTTCACGGGCGCCGGGGGCTTCACGGCCGCCTTGAACTCCTCCTCCGAGATCTCCTTGACGTCCGAAGCCTGGAGGGTGATCGTACTGCCTGATTTGGCATCTTTGAACTTGATAGAGCCGCTTCTCGACTTATCGATGTCGGTCGTATAGTAATCTTTCGATCCGCCGGACGGATCGCTGATTCGATAGTACGAGGTACAACCAGCCGTCACCAGCGCCAGGCCACACAGCAGCCACACACTCAGTTGCTTCTTGCTCATCTCTTCTCCTTTCGCTCGCCCGCGAGGCCATCAGAAGGCCAGCGGGATCTCCACGGTGAACTGCCCCCTCACAGGATCCGAGTTGTCTCCTCGGTCTGCAAGGCCTGCGACCTGTCCTCACAAAAGCCCTGTTGGCATGTTAGCGGCCATAGATTGGGAAGGCAAGAGGCTGTAGAACGGGTCTGTCGAGAAATTTGCAGGTGCCGACGGCGGTGTTCGTTACCTGGTCGCTGAACGCCGGATACTCGTGGAGCACACCCCAAAGCCGGCCGAGGCGATGTCCGATTTGTTTCTCTCCGTATCCAGGCCGACGCAACGTCGCCCTGGCCGGCCTCAAAATCCGACCGACAGCCCCACCGTTCCGGTGAGCGCCGTCCGGTCGGACGGGCCGGCGAATTCCGTGCCGAGGCCGCCGTCCAGCACGATGCGGGAGGTGAGCTGATGGCGCAGACCGATTTCGATGCCGGTGTTATTCGGTTGACCCTGCAGGTCCGACTGTCTCGTGTAGATGCTGGCGATCAACGTGTCGCGAAAACTCGACGGGTAACCCAAGGGGTAGCTCACGGCTGCGACCGCGCGATACGTCCCCGGCCTCTCCTGCCCCTGCGGTGATCCGAGGATGGTGTAGCCCGCATTGAGGTGCGCGCGCAGCCGCCCGAACGATCGGGTGAGGATGCCGGTCAGCTGCGTGTCCACGCCTTTCGAGTTCACGCCGGTGGGGAGATCCACCTCGACGCGGGCCGCGAAGGCCGGCAGCTGCAACGTCTCCGTATTGAAGTTGTACAGCACACCCAGATGCAGGTCGCCCGACTTCGCCGATCCGACGAGGGTATTGGGATCGGACATCAGATCCCCCTGAATTTCGATCTGCGTGTTGTCGAAGGCCCCGTAGATGATCTGCGGCTGGAACGTCACGCGGGTGCGGCCTTCCCGCCGGTCGTTGAAGCGCACGCCGCCTTCCATGCCGATTTCTCCCTTCGGAATCGCGTAGGCGTCCTCCATCCCGATGGGCCGGTTCGGGTCAAGGTTATCGTGGTCCAGGGCGAAGCTCCGCAGAGGAACCAGCCCAAGCAGGAACCCGATCATCACGCTGATTGTGCATAACACCAGCCGGCTCAATGGTGATGCTCCTTGTCTTGCACGATCATCGGATTCGTCGCATCGGCGCTCGCCAGATAATAGGTGTTCACGAGGCGATAGATCTCCGCCCGCTTCGCCTCCCAGGTCGGCACCACCTCACTCGCGAGGATGTCGCTGATGTTGTCGTGCAGCATGTGGAGATTGTCGAAGATGTTGGCGATCTCCGGATAGCGCGCGGCGAACGACGGGCTCAGCTCCGCCGTCAACGGCATGAAGGTCCACTCCACCGGAGGCTGTTCGAGATAGCGGCGATAGGTCGCGAGGATGGGCCGCACCGCCTGTTTCTTGGCTTCCAGGTCGCGCGCAGCCTGCAAAGGATCGTACACGGCGACTTGCAGGTAGTGGTAGGACCAGATCGTCGCGTTGAACAGGGGAAACCTGGTTCGGAACGTCTTGGAATAGGGAAACTGATCTAAACGGTGATGGTCCAGCCGTTTGGCAGTGATGGCGTAATCGCTGTCCTGGTAGTAGGCCAGCACGTTCCGGAGCGCGCGGTCCTTGTCCGGCTCGTCGGACACCACGATGTCGTACGTCGCGCGATGCAGGGCATGCGCCTCGTCGAAGGTGTTCTGCGCGCGCCAGGCCAGCTTCATGTAGGTGGGGGCGATGGCCTCCTCGTTCGGGTTGATCCGGGGCTTGGTGGCGATGAACGCGAGCGTGTCCTTCCTCGCCCGGTCTTCGATGGCCGGCACGTCTTTCCCGCCGGTCAGCAATAAATTTTCATAGAGATTGGAATGGCCGAAATCGACCCCGTTGAACTCGCTGTCGAGTTCGGCCAGATCCTCGCGCAGCGCGAAGTTCCACAGGGCCCGGTAGTAGAACCGCTTGTCGCGCGGTTCGAACTGGCTGCAGGCGCCCACCGTCACGGCGATTGCCGCCGTCACGATGAGTGTCGCCACCCGCATGAGCTTCCCGATCCGCATGGTTCTCATCCTTCCGTCTCCGCCCGTTCGATCAGTGGTGGTGCGCATGCACCAACGCGTGGCCTTTGCCTCGTACGATCAGCCGGCGGTTCACCGGAAAGGCCGCGACTCCCGCCAGGACCAACGACAGGATCAGGCTCCCCCAGAACAAAGGATCCGGCAAGCCGGCATCCATCGCGCCGGGGATCGCGAGCATGAGCGCATTATCCACCATCTCCATGGTCGCCATGGAGATGGTATCGGATGCGAAAGCCAGCGAAAACGCGGTGCCCCAGGCCATCCCCGCCCGGCGCAGCGGCCGGAGCGTCATCGTATAGCCGGAGAGGAAGGCCAGGGCCACGGCGAGCGCCACAGTCGGCCCATTGGTCCAGCCGAGCGCGGTCCCGATCACCATCCCGAGGATTTCGCCGATCGTGCAACCGGTCAGGCAATGGACCGTCGCCATGAACGCCGTCCGGTTGAGCGAGGAGGCTTTGTGCGTGTCACCGTGATGATCGTGCTGCCCGTGATGGTCCCCGTGACCTCCGGCGTAACCGTGATGTCCCCGTTGCGCGTCGTGCTGTGAGAGGGTGGCGGCGGCTGCATTGGCGTTCATCATGGTCGGACCTCCTGTGGTGGTGGTTGATCGCCCCTTCACCACTACAGACGGAGCAGGCACAGGATTATTACAGTGCGCCCGACATCATGGTTTCGCCGGGGTCCCGGTTCAATCGACCGCTACTCGCAGGTGCAGTTGAGACACCCGTGCTTGGTGCACACACCGCAGGATTGCTCCAGGCTGATTCGCAAGGCCTGACGGGCCCGATGGAGCCGGACGGTGAGATTGTTGGAGGTGACCTTGAGGTCCTTTGCCACCGCCGCCGGTGACTCCCCTTCCAGGTCGATGCGTCGGATGAGGTCGGCATAGCCCGGCCGCATCTGCTGTAAGAGGGTGCCGAGACAGGCACAGACCGTCGGCCGCAGGTCATCCAGCGCCGGTGTCTGATCTTCGCCCGCCGCGACCATCTCCCGGAGCAGGCCTTCCACCTTTCGATGGTCGGCGGCGTGCGCCCGATAATAGTCCGCCACCGCATTGCGTAAAATGCGATAGAACCAACTGACGACGCTGTCGCTCTTCTTCAGTTCGTGGCTGCGTTCGACCGCCTTCATCAGACTCTGCTGCAGCAGGTCTTCGACCACCGCGTCGTCGGACAGCCGTTTGCGCAGGAAGGCGCGGAAGGCCGATCCCTCTTCGAGGAGGCGGTGCGTGAGGTCATCCGGCCCGACGGCGTGCTGCGATGGTTTCGTCATTCCTGCGACGATCCTTTGTCGTCGTACCACTTCTCGCGATAGATCGGGCAGGGGCCTTTCGCCTGAAGCCGGGCGATGACGTCGGCAATCATGGTGCTGCTGCCGCAGACGTAGACGGCGAGATGGTCGACCGAGGCGACCCGCTCATCGAGGAGCCGGAGGACGCGGCCCGTTTCGCCGGACCAGCCCGGCTCGGGGCGGGAGAGTGTGGTGAGGGCGGTAAAATTCGGCGCGTGCCGGCTCAGCTCCGCCCATTCATCCTGGTAATACAGATCCTGCTGGCTGCGCAGCCCCCAGAACAGGGTCGCGGGCCTCGGATCGGAATGTTGGGCGTTCGCCAGGATCATCGAGCGGATCGGGGCGATGCCGGTGCCGGTGGCGATGAAGAGCAGTTCGCGCCCCGGATCCTCGCGCAGATAGAAATTCCCCGCCGGTCCTTTGAAGTGGACCTTGTCCCCGACTGTAAGATCGAAGAGGAAGCCGGAGCCCGGTCCTCCCGACACCAGATTAAACAGCAGGGTGATGACATCCCCGCGGCCGGATGATGAGGCGATGGAATAGGCCCGCGTCACGGAGCGGCCGGTCTGCGGATGCGGCATCTCGAAGGAAATGAACTGGCCCGGCTTGAACGAGATGGCCGTCGGCTCGACCAGACGCAGATCCAGTTCGCGCACGTCATGGGTCAGATTCCGGATCGCGTCGACCCGGGCCGTGAACGTCTCAATCGGCATAACAGATTGCTCCCCGTGCAGCGACGTGGCGCCTCCCGCCCCTGTCGCGTACGCCTCGATTTCCTCTCATCACTCGGGCGCCCCCGCGCCTTGATGGCGGAAGCATTATCAACTTCCAGGGAAAAATTCGTCAAGAACGCAGGATCCGGGCAGGACACGGTCGCAGGGGATCGCAAGTGGGCGGCTTACGACAAGCCGTGTTGTTCACGCCCGATGCGGCCGTCGTAGTGGTCGGAGGATTTAAAGAGTTCGAATCGCCCCTCCCGCGCGAAGACTGCAACGCGGGTGCGTACCGCCTGCATCTCCGCAGCAGTCATCGGCGTGAACCGGCGGAGTATGGAGAGATTCTGCTTGAGCACCTCGCGCGAATCGATGCCGCTCACGACGGACGCCACCGGCAGACTCAACACATAGCGCAGGGCTTCTTCGGGACTGACAAGGCCCTGCTTGACGGGCTCGGCGTTCCCGCTCAACGATTTCATGGCGAGCGCCGCGATGCCGCGCCGGTTCACGACCGGCAGCACCTCCTGCTCGAAACTGCGATAGGTCCCGTCGAAGACGTTCAGCGGCATCTGGCAGGTATCGAACGGCGCCTCGCGCGCCAGCATGTTGAGGTGAATGCGCGGATGCTTGTGGCCGGTGAACCCGATGAAACGGACTTTGCCCTGCCGCCTGGCCTCGAGCAGCGCCTCGACGGCCCCGCCCGGCGCCATATGACGATCGGGGTCATCGTCATAAATCACTTCGTGAATCTGCCAAAGATCCAGGTAGTCCGTTTTCAAGCGACGCAGTGACTCGTCGAGCTGTTGCAGCGCGACCCGCTTGTCGCGCCCGTGCGAACAGACCTTGGTCATGAGAAAGACCTGTTGGCGCCGCCCCTGCAGCGCCCTGCCCATGAGTTCTTCCGACCGTCCTCCGTTGTATTCCCAGGCGTTGTCCAGGAAGGTGATACCTCCGTCGACCGCCTCGTGCAGGAGACGGATCGCCTCGGCGTCGCTCTGCAGGCGGCCCCAGTGCGCTCCCCCGAAACAGAGCGCGGAGACACGCACGCCCGTCCTGCCCAATGCACGCATCGGCATCTCTCCGGCCGCCCCGTCCGTCACCGACGCCTCCGGCGCCGCCGATTCGGCGAACCCGCGCGGCCCTTCGAGGGCCAGGATAGACCCGGCCACGCCCAGCGTTTTCAGCAGCTGCCGGCGGGTGAGTGCCGGCGCACCGTCCGGCGGGGGTGCAGGTTCCGATGCCATGGAGGATTACGTCTCCATCATTTCGAGCCGCGCATCGAATTCGTGTCCGCAGGCGAGGCAACGGATGCAATCGGACTCGACCGCGAATTCGTCGGCGCGAACGCCCATGCCGCCGCAGTCAGGGCACCGAGCCAGATGGACCCGCTGGTCGTCCACGGTTTCGTACTGCGAGCCGTGGAGACAATAGACAGGCTTTCCATCGAGCAACCAGGGCTGCCCCGCGTTGTCGACCACCGGCAGGACCATATAATGATGGTTCACATAGTCGGCGAGGTCCTCCCGGTTCGTGAACCCGTCTTTGATCAGGGCGCGCGTGACCGCATCGTAGAGCCCATGCCCGATTACAATCGCTTTGGTTGGACCCATATCCCACCTCCTGTTGTGAGAGGAGCCTATGGCCGTCGCCCGGGGGTGCCGCATGAGACACGCGACACGGAACGTGGCACGAACACACCGGGACTAGACGACGCCGGAGTAATACCGAAGCACGTTGGAAACGGAAATCACGCCGATGATCTGCCCGTCCTGGGTGACGGCGAGATGGCGGGTGGCCTGATCTTTCATCGCGCGCACGGCCTCGATAATCGGGCGGTGGCCCTCGATGGCGATGACCGGTGCCCGCATGCAGTTTTTTACGGAGGTGGTTCCGGGGTCGAGCCCGTTGGCCACGACCTCGCGCGCCAGGGCCGAATCGGTCAAGACCCCGACGTAGGATCGACCGTTGGTCACCAACAGAGATCCTGTTTTCCATCGCTGCATGAGCTGCCCCGCCTCTCGCAGGCTGGCGTCCTGGGACACGCTCCTGATCTCGGTGGACATGTGCTCGGCGACCTGAGGGCCGATGAGCGTGGGCCCGATCCTGGATTTCTTGGGTGCGGCGGACCGGCGCGCTTCCAATTCCGAGACGCAGCTCTCCAGCACACGGTTGCGCTGCAACAGACTTTGCCGCTGGCTATCCATACCGGTGCCTTCGGGGGCTTCGTCCGGCATGTTGACCAAACCGGCCGCCTCCCCCAACTCGGCATATTCGTAGGCATGCAACAGATCGGACGTCTGCCCGAGCAGTTCTCCGATCAACCGTTCGGTCTCCAGGTCGAATTCGTCCAGGCTGCGCATCGTCGTACCTTTGCCCAGAAACGGAGCGAGGTCGGCGAGCTGTTTGCGCACGCGTTCGATACTGCGGTCGAGAGACACCCGGGGTTGAGAGGAAGCGGTGCGAGTAGCCATAACACCTCCGATCGAAAGAGGTGGGAGAGAAAGACAGCCAGATTCTACGCCTGCACGAAGGGGGGAGGCAAGCCGGCCCGCGCTGCAACGGATCGCCGTCAGCAGGTCATCCAGGCACGGTTCCCCACGGTGAACAGGGGATAGGGACACATCCACACGAGACCGAGGAAGTAGAGGCGGGCATAGGCGATGACGAACCGCAGATCGACAGGAACCAGGTGGGGTTCTCATCCGACGCGACGCCCAAGCTGGACGACCTGGCGGAAACAGGCGGAGACACCGGCTCCATGAATCATTCCTTGCTAGAAAGTCCGGACGGACAAAGGCCGCTTTTATGAGGCCTGGGTCTGACCGTCAAGAATGCCAGCGACGTGCCCCGGCAACGTCTCGATGGCAATAGAATGGGAGCGACAGACGAAAGGAACGGAACACGGGAATGGGGGAGCCGCCGCAGCGGCTCCCCCGGGCGGATAGGTCTACTGCTTTTCGACGATATCGCCCTTCATCGGCCCCAGCACGCCCAGGAGTTCATCCTTCTCGGTCTTGCCCACCTTATGGTGATCCAAGGCGCCGGCCAGATCCTCCACCAAGGCGCCGAATGCGGCGGCGCTGACGCCCATCCCCGCATGGGTCTGCTTCATGGTCCGCCCGGTATAGTGGCAGGGACCGCCGCTGGCTTCGCAAATCTGGTTGACGAGATGCATCTTCAACTTCACCAGATCGGTGCTCTTGAAGTAACTGTTGATGCGCGCGTCGCCGCCGACTTTTCCCACGAACGTCTCCACCACTGCCGTGATGGCGCCTTTGCCGCCCAACCGGTCGTAGAGCGACTTGGCCGCTTGGTCGCCGGCCTCCGCCGATCCGACCGCCAACATCACGCTCACCGCCGCCACGCCCCACATTATCCGCTGCTGCATACTGCCCTCCTGTGTGGTGAATACGCCGGTCTTACCGGCCCTTGCTGCCGCTGAAAACACTGTCCACCGTTCGACGCGTCGCCTTCCGGCACCGGCACGAAATCGGGGCATTCGAGCCGCAACTGCCCCTCGCCCATCGCCTTATTCACGAATGTGCCGTGATGGGGCTTCGGCGCCTTCGCATGGGCATACGGATGAAAATAGGAACACCCGGCGCACATGCGCACCGTGGAGATGACACCCTGCTCCTGCAACGCCTGGATGATTTTGATGAGCCCGCGCAACAACACGGTTTGCTCCGCCGTTGACAAGCAAGCGACGCCCATCCGCACCAAGTCGCTCCAGGCGCCGGTTCGCCCGGCTTCCTGCCTCCCGGCTGCCGTCAGCGTGAGCGCCACCGAACGCCGGTCATCGGCCGCGCGAGCTTTCCGCACCAGCCCCTTGCGCTCCGATGCCCCGACTGCATCGCTTGCCGTTGCCGCCGTCAGACAGATCTCGGCCGCCACATCGTTCAATCGCATGCGCTGCCCCCACGCTCCATCAAGCACACCAGAATCACCCTGAGTGAGGGTCAGGTTTCTGGCGGCGCCGCCTTCCCACGCCTGATGCCGCAACGCCACAGCCACTTTGCCGGGCCCGACCGCAATGTGGTCCTCGATCGCCTTGTCTGCCCGCATGGGAACCGGTGTGGCCATGATCCGCCATCCCTACGCAGACAGCGTGACGATGAAGCCCCCGGCCTCGCGAAACTCCCGTTGCTGGGTCTCCGTGAAGAGCGCCAACGGCTCCTGATGACAAAACTGACATTCCTCCGTTGTCACCGTCGCCGCCGTGAGCCCCATTGACGCCATATGCTGGTTCGCCAGCCTCAACGCGGTCGCTTCGTCGCGCGTCATGACGTCGAAATGATGCATGCGCCCCGCCGCCTCCACCCACGTATCGAACACCTTAACCGCCTCCATCGCCGCCTCCCTTGTATTTGCCTAATTAGTTAGGACTCCTGAATACTACAAAACGTTCGGCTTCCTGTCAACAAGACCTTCTCAAGGCGGGACCGTGAGCGGGCGGAACCGGCCTGGCAATGACGGCGCGCCACGCAGCGCACGACCCGTGCAAAAGGACGGGGTTCGCGATTGAGAGAAGCGGCGATCTACCGGGCAGTTGCGCGCCAGGCCAAGGTCATAGCCAGCAACAATAAAAGAGCGGCAAGGAGAAAGGGCGCGCCGGGAAGAGGCACGGACGCGCTGAGGGCGGCATCGCTCCTGATGAAGAACGCGAATGTTTGAGTAAACAGCCCGGGACCGATGAGCCCGGCGATGCCGGAAAGGCCGGCGATGGCGCCTTGCAACTGACCCTGCTCGGACGCACTGACGCGCCGCGTCATGAGCGACTGGGTGGCCGGCCCCGCCAATCCCCAGAACGCCATGACCGGAATACCCGCGCAATAGACCCATGCCGTAGGCGCCAGGCCATACAGCGAGAAACCGATGGCGCCGCACAGCAACCCGGTGAGCAGCGTCCGCCGCTCACCGAGGCGGGCGGTGATGGGCCGCATCAGCACCCCTTGCACCAGCATGGCGCTGATGCCGGCGCCGGCCAGCATGAAGCCGACCGCCGACGGTCCCCAGCCATACCGATAACCGACGTAGAGGACGGCCGTGCTCGGCAACACGGCATGAGCGAGATAGCCGAGAAAGGCGACGGTCGCCAGGCTGAACAATTCCGGGTGTGAGCGGAGCAGCACCAGCGAGCCGATCGGGTTGGCCCGCTTCCAGGAAAAGGCCATCCGCTTCTCGCGAGGAAGCGACTCCGGCAGGACGAAAAACCCGTAGCAGGCATTCACCAGACTCGTCACCGCCGCCCCCCAAAAGGGCAGACGCGGATCGATCGTGCCGAGCATTCCTCCCACTGCGGGACCCAGCACAAAGCCCAAGCCGAAGGCCGCGCCGATCATGCCGAAACCGGCGGCCCGTTTCTCCGGCGGCGTGACGTCGGCGATGTAGGCTCCCGCGGTGCTGAAGCTCGACGAGGCGATGCCCGAAATGACCCGGCCCACGAAGAGCCAGGTGACATCGGGCGCCAGGGCCATGAAAATGTAATCGAGGCCCAAGCCGAGATTCGACAGCAGAACGACCGGCCGGCGCCCGAACCGATCCGACAGCGCGCCCTGAATAGGTGAACAGACGAACTGCATGAGCGCCCAGGCCATCCCCATGAGGCCGTAGATCTGGGCGGCCTGCGCTGCGTCCCCGGCCAGAAACTCTTCGACGAGCCTGGGCAGGACGGGAATAATGATCCCGAACGACAGCACGTCGAGCATGACGGTGATCAGGATGAACAGGATGGCCGCCTGACGCGGCCGGCTGACAGGAGACTCGGCCATAGCCGGGGTATCCTAGCAGGAGGCCCCGTGCGGCGATATGGACAAATGAAGGAAGGACGGATTCTCAGAGCGTGAGCTGCGACCCCGCATCCCGCCGGGAAGACGTGAGCGCTAGAATAGCGACACGTGGCTGGTGCCGAAGTTGACGCGGCATCCGACGAGGTAGAGCGCGCCTTGCTCGTCTTCCCTGAGCGGTTTGGTCCAACAGACTTCGGCAAGATAGAGACCGTATCGGAACTTTGAATCGGTCGTTTGCAATTCCAACAGTTGCCCTGCGTGAGGAGCGATCCCCAGCAATAACCGCAGGCCGGTGGGACTCTCGTTCACCGCGGTGCCCAGCCCCTCTTCAAGCGTCACCCCGTCGCGATCGACGGACCGCATCAGCCCGTAGGAGCAGGGGCTGATCTTGGGGCTGCGTGCCTCCCGCCGACGTTCAACCCGCAGAACGCCGTCCTCCCCCGATTCCCCGCCCGGAAGAGAACCGGCCGTTTCACCCAACCCCATCTTTCCCAGCAACGTCTTCCCGTACAAACCTATCGATGCCATAAGCTGCCTCATCATGTTCGCCCCGGTTCCGCACCCATTGACCACCTGACTCGGCATCTCCCCGCTTGGAGATCGCCGACAGCCTCAATGCTGTGACGTTGTAATACACCAACCGGCTGATTGTATAGAAGCCAAAAGGGTTCCATAAAAATACGTAGCCCACACACTGCTGTTTCGTGCGCGGTCGCCGGATACACTCCCGTAACTACGGCGGGAATGCACAGAGAAACCATTGCTGAAAATTGACTGATTATTCGGCAACATGCGACGATTTGACCCGTCAGGCATGGCAATAGTTTGAACTATCCTGCCGTCTCAGACGAAGCGGGAACGATCTTTCTAACGCTGCCGGACAGGTTAAGACATGCAGCTTGTTGTCCTGAGGAATCGGGTTCCGCAGATCCATGACCCGTTGTCGATTTCAGGCTTCCCCGACGACTATCCGGTGAAGGCCGATATCCGGCGGTCGCGGCACACCACCTGTAACCCCGTGGGGAGCACACCATGAAATACCTTTGTCTGGTCTATGTCGAAGAAAAGATCCTCCATGCCCTGCCGAGCCACGAGCGGGCCGCGCTCTCCGACGAGTCGATGGCCTACTGCGACCGATTGCAAAAGATCGGCCAGTTGCTGGCGGCTTCCCCGCTCCATCCGGTGGAGACCGCCACGACCGTGCGGGTCCGCGAAGGCAAGGCCTCGACGACCGACGGGCCGTTCGCCGAAACGAAGGAACAACTGGGCGGCTTTCTCATGCTCGACGTGCCGGACCTGAACGACGCGATCCGCATCGCGGCTCATTTCCCCGCCGCCCGTTATGGCAGCGTGGAAGTCCGTCCGATGAAGGAACTCGGCTGCGCGTAACGGACCAAGCCATGAACGATGACGCAGCCACCAGAGCCCGCGCAACCGCCGACGAGGTGTACCGGTCTGAGTCGCGCCGGGTGCTTGCGACGCTCATCCGGCTGCTCAAGGATTTCGACCTGGCCGAAGAAGCGTTGCACGAAGCCTTTGCGGCGGCAATGGAGCAATGGGCTCGCGACGGCATCCCCGCCAATCCGCGGGCCTGGCTCGTCTCCACCGGCCGTTTCAAAGCAATCGACGGCATGAGGCGACGCGCCCGCTATGACGCATCGCAGAGTGAGCTCGCCAGAGCGCTCGAAACGACCACCGGCGACCCGGCTGAGCAGGACGACGAACACATTGAGGACGACCGCCTGCGGTTGATCTTTACCTGCTGTCATCCCGCGCTCAAGCCGGAGGCGCAACTGGCACTGACATTGCGGGAGGTCTGCGGCCTCACGACCGAAGAAGTCGCCCGGGCCTTTCTCTCCTCCCCTCCCACCCTGGCCCAACGCATCGTCCGCGCCAAGGCAAAAATCCGCGACGCGCGGATCCCCTACGAAGTACCGCCGCCGTCCGAGCTGCCGGACCGGCTGGATTCGGTGCTGCACGTCATCTATCTGGTCTTCAACGAAGGCTACTCCGCCTCTTCCGGCGCATCGCTGACGCGAGCCGATCTCTCGGGCGAAGCGATCCGTTTGGGAAGACTGCTGCTGGAGCTGCTGCCGGAACCGGAAGTCATGGGCCTCCTCGCGTTGATGCTGCTGCACGAATCACGGCGCGAGGCGCGCATGTCGGCGACCGGGGAGATCGTCCTCCTGGAACTCCAAGACAGGTCACGCTGGAACCGCGATCTGATAGCGGAAGGAATCGCGCTTATTGAACGGGCGCTCGCCTTGCGGCGGTTCGGGCCCTACACATTGCAAGCGGCGATTGCCGCCGTCCATGCTGAAGCACCCGACCCCGCCGCGACCGATTGGGCGCAAATCGTCGCCCTCTACGACCTGCTGATGCGCGCGGCCCCCTCGCCGATCGTCGAACTCAACCGCGCTGTGGCCGTGGCAATGAAGGACGGGCCCGCGGCAGGCCTCGCGCTGGTGGACGCGCTCCTGGTGCGGGGCGAGCTGGCCGACTACCATTTACTCCATTCCGCCAGGGCTGATTTCTGCCGGCGGCTGGGGAATAGGGAGGACGCCCGCGCCTCCTATGAGCGGGCTCTCGCCCTCACGAAGCAGGAGCCGGAGCGCCGGTTTCTTGCAAAGCGGCTGGCCGAGCTGGATTAGCCGGAATTCCGTTGTCGATTTCAGACGCCAGGAACGACTATCGGTACGGGGAGGTACCTGCATGAAATACCTATTGTTGGTTCACCACAATGAAGAATCGTTCAGCCGGATGAGCGAAGGGACGCGAAAGGCCATGCTGGCCGAGTCGATTCAGCTCTGCCACCGGCTTCATGGCAAGGGGCAATATGTCCATGCCTCGCCGCTCCAACCTGTCGCCACGGCCACGGTCGTCCGGGTGCGTGACGGGAAGCGGTCGGTAACTGACGGACCATTCGTCGAAACCCGCGAGCAGCTCGCCGGGTACTTCCTGGTTGACGCACAAGATTTGGAAGAGGCGATCGAGATCGCCGGCCGCATTCCGGGAGCGAGGATCGGGGCGGTGGAGGTTCGTCCCGTGAGAGAAATCGCGGGGTTGCCCGAGAAATAGCTTTCAGGATCTCGCGCTGATCCTGCGCTGTCGATTTTGGCCGTCCCGTACGACTAAAGGGTGAAGCGGCCCCATCTTTTGTGAAAAGGAGAACCGATGAAATACATATGCCTGGGATATCTCGACGTCAATCAGTGGGCGACATTGTCTCCCGTCCAACAGAGTGCCATGATCGATGAGTGCCTCGCCTACGATGAGCTGCTCAAGAAGAACGGCCACTGGGTAGTCGGAGAAGGACTCCAGGGCCCTGATACCGCCACCACGCTCCGCTACCAGAACGGCAACGTCTCCGTCACTGACGGCCCCTTTGCCGAGACGAAGGAAATCCTGGGCGGACTCCTGATGATCGAGGCTCGCGATCGCAACCACGCCCTCCAGATCGTGTCGAACCACCCTGGCGTGAAAATGGGCCCCTGGGAAATCCGTCCGGTGGAAGACCTGACCGAGATGATTCGTGAAAGCGAGCGGCGGCGGGGAAAGAGGTAACAATCTATTATGGATAAAATTACTCCCTTTTTATGGTTCGACGGTCGGGCCGAAGAGGCGGCGAGGTTTTATACGTCCATCTTCAAGAACTCAACGATCGAACGAATCAGCGAGATGTCCACCACATTCCGGCTCAACGGCCAACGATTCATCGCCCTGAACGGCGGGCCACAATTCAAATTCACCGAAGCTATATCGTTTTTTGTAGACTGCAAGACACAAGAGGAAGTCGATGAACTGTGGGACAAACTCTCCGCCGGAGGCGAGCCTGGCCGCTGTGGTTGGCTGAAAGACAAATTCGGCGTGTCATGGCAGATCATCCCGTCGATCTTGGGCGAGATGCTGCAGGATGAAGACGACTCGAAATCTGGGCGAGTCATGCAGGCGATGTTGCAGATGGGCAAGATCGACATCAACGCGTTAACGCGAGCATATGAGGGTCCATAGTCGCACAACACGCTCAATTCAAGGAGAGACATCATGCGATTCATGGTCATTGTGAAAGCCACGAAGGATTCAGAAGCGGGTGTGATGCCGGGCACAAAGCTCTTAGCCGACATGGGGGCGTTCAACGAAGAGTTGGTGAAAGCTGGCGTGCTGCTCGCCGGCGATGGACTTCACCCCAGTTCCAAAGGGGCGCGAGTGCGATTTTCTGGCAGCAAACGCACGGTGGTCGACGGGCCTTTTGCCGAAACGAAGGAGCTGATCGCGGGCTACTGGCTCTGGCAGTGCAGGTCGAAAGAAGAGGCGATCGAATGGGTGAGGCGCTGTCCCAATCCGGCCGGCGACGGCCACGAAGGCGAGATCGAAATCCGCCAGGTCTTCGAAGCAGAGGACTTCGGCACTGAGTTCACCCCGGAGTTGAGAGAGCAGGAAGCGCGCATTCGTGCGCAGGTCGACGCCGGGAAACGGTAAAGGCGGAGGACGCCATGATCGAGACTGTTGCCATTTCGGTCGATCTCAACACGTGCGTACAACAGTAAAGGAGGACACCATGCGTATCAGGCATCTCATACTCACCATAGTATGTATGGCACTGACCTTGTCACCGGCCCTGGCCAAGGACAAGAAGGCCGTAAAACCGATGGATCCGCAGGCGATGATGGAGGCCTACCAGAAACTGGCGACACCCGGTGAGCAGCACAACCGGTTCGCCGGCCTGGCCGGCGGCTGGACGACAACCACGAAGGAGTGGATGGAGCCCGGCAAGCCGCCGGTGGAATCGACCGGCTCCGTCGAAATGAAAATGTTGCTGGAGGGACGATTTCTCCAGCAGGAATTCACCGGCACCATGATGGGGCACCCCTACTCCGGGGTCGGGCTCAGCGGATACGACAACCTCCGCAAGCGATATGTGTCGACCTGGATCGATACCATGGGCACCGGGATTTTCATGATGGAAGGCACGGCGAGCGCGGACGGCAAGACGATCACGCTGAAGGGACAACACCCGGAACTCGGCGGGGGACAGATGACGCATCGCGCGGTCTGGAAGATCATTGATCCGAACAGCCAGACCTTCGAGATGTACGGCGCCCACGGGCATGGCAAAGAGATGAAGATGATGGAGATCACCTATACGCGCAAACCGTGACGAGGCAACGTTGACCTCGATTAGGCAACATGGTTGACTAGGCGATCAGCAACACCACCACCTAGGGAGGCCTCATATGCAACGCACATTGGGAATGTTGGCATTGGCCCTGATGCTGACCGGACTCAGCGGCTGCAGCTACTTGTTCTACCCACGCGCCGGAGACTATGCGACCCAGGCGAAAGGCGCGACGGGTGTCGAGACCCTGATCAACCTCACGAACATGATGGAAGCCACCGCCGTGAAAGCCAAAGGCGGGAAGGGCATGGACAACGCGTTCGACGACTTCCACAATCAGTTCCATGCTCTGAACGATGCATTTTGCGGCGTGACGGACGCGCAGGCCAAAACGCCGGCCTACGATCTGGCCGTGACCCACAAGAAGGAGCTCATGGCCATTTTCAAACGGCTCTGGAAATTCAAAGACGATCAGCCGCAGCGCGATCAGCATCTCGATCTCTTCGTCGCTGAATTGAAGGAACTGCGGGAGACGCTGCAGACTTTGAAATAATGCTCAGACGGAGGCCGGTGATGACATCCTCGACTGCCACAGCAAGCAGCGGTGCCGTGACCCTGCTGATCGGCACCAGAAAAGGCGCCTTCATCCTCAAGAGCGACCGGGCGAGACGGACGTGGAAGGTTTCGGCGCCGCTATTTCTCGGCCACATCATTCATCACGTCGTCTGCGACCCCCGCGATCGCCGCACGATGTTGATGGCGGCCAGCACGGGGCACCTGGGGCCGACCCTGTTTCGCTCCACCGATGCCGGGAAGACCTGGAAGGAGTCGGCTGCGCCGCCGGCTTTCCCGAAGGTGCCGGAGGGCGAGAAGGGCCGCGCCGTGAATCACACCTTCTGGCTCACGCCCTGTCATGCCAACGAACCGAACGCCTGGTATGCCGGCACCTCGCCGCAGGGTCTGTTCCGGTCCGACGACGGAGGCGCCAGCTGGAAGCCCTTCTCCTACATCAACGACGATCCGCAGTACCGCGAATGGATGGGCACGGTGCAGGACGGTACGCCGGACGGACCAAAGCTGCACTCGATCCTCGTGGACCCGCGTGATCCCGCACATCTCTATTTCGCCATGTCCGGCGGCGGTGTGCATGAATCCGTCGATGGCGGCAAAACGTTTGCGCCTCTCATCAAGGGACTCGACGTCGTGGAGGGTTTTGACGCCTCGACCGTCACTTTCCATGATCCCCATTGCGTGCGGCTCTGCCCCAGCAATCCCGACCGGCTGTATCAGCAGAACCATTGCGGCATCTATCGGATCGATCGGCCCTCGAATACCTGGGTGCGGATCGGGAACAACATGCCCAAGAAAGTCGGCGACATCGGCTTTCCCATGGTCGTGCATCCGCGCGATGCGGACCAGGCCTGGGTCTTTCCGATGGACGGTACCACCGTATGGCCGCGCGTGAGCCCAGATGGAAAACCGGCCGCCTATGTCACGCGCAACGCCGGAAAAAGCTGGACGCGCCAGGACAAGGGCTTCCCCCGGTCACATGCCTGGTGGACGGTGAAGCGTCAGGCCATGACCAACGATACGCACGAGGCAGTCGGGCTTTATGTGGGTACGACGCAAGGCGAAATCTGGGCGAGCCGGAACGAGGGAGCGACCTGGACCTGCATCGCCCGGCATCTGCCGGAAATCTATTCCGTGGAAGCGGCAACGCTCGGACGATGATCATCCACATTCCCAGCGCCCTGCGGTCCTACACCGCGCAGGAGAGCGAGGTACAGGTGGAGGGGGCCACGCTGGCTGACGCCCTGGCATCGCTGGATCGCCGATTTCCCGGCATCCGGTTTCGCATCATCACGGAACAGGATACCATCAGGCCGCACATCAGAATTTTCGTGAATGAACAACAGATCTCGCACCTGACCGGCCCGCTTCAGCAGGAAGCTCGGATCTATATCGTCTGCGCCCTCAGCGGCGGATAACACAGCAAGGAGGCCCTATGCCTGAACTGAATCCCGCACAAGTCATCGAAGGTCAACGTCAGGACTGGAACCGCGTCGCCGGCGGGTGGGAGAAGTGGGACCGCCTGTTCGACGAGCAGATGGCGTTTCTGAATCATCGCCTCGTGGCCGATGCGCGCCTGCACGCGGGCATGAAAGTGCTGGACCTCGGCTCGGGCACGGGTTATCCGGCTCTGCTTGGTGCGCACACAGTCGGAGCGACCGGCAGCGTCACCGGCATGGATCTCGCCGAACAGATGCTCGCCGCCGCGAACCGCAAGGCCAAACGCCTCGGCCTGAGCAATGTCTCATTCAGAACCGGCGACGTGACGATGCTGCCGTTCGAGGCCGACTCGTTCGACGCGGTCACCAGCCGCTTCTGCCTGATGTTCCTGCCGGACATTCCCAAGGCCGCCTCAGAAATCGCGCGGGTCCTGAGACCGGGAGGATGGGTGGCGGCGGCCGTCTGGTCCGCGCCGGAGCAGAATCCCTCGATCGGGCTCTCAATGACCGCCATCAAACAGGTGATCGAGCTGCCGCCGCCCGACCCCACGGCGCCGGGCATCTTCCGGCTGGCGAAGCCGGGCGATCTCGCCGGCATGTTCCAACAGGCCGGATTGGTCGATGTGGCCGAACAGGAGTTCCTTGCGGAATGGGCCTATGCCTCGGCTGACGAGTATTACACCAGCCTGATGGAGATCGCCGCGCCGGTCCAGAATCTCATGGCCAAGCTGACCGGGGCACAGCAGCAGGACGTGAAACAGCGTATTCTCCAAGCCGCGTCAAATTACCGGCGTGGCGAGCGCCTCGTGTTCCCGATGGCGGTGCGGTTTGTCGCGGCGCGCAAGCCACAGTAGGAATCACTCCTATGGCCAAGACAGACGGCTTCAAGGATTTCGTGCTCGACCAACTGGCCGATCTCCGAGACCTGACCTGTCGCGCCATGTTCGGTGGCCACGGGCTTCGCTATCGAGACACGTTTTTCGGCATCATCCACAAAGGCCGGCTCTACTTCAAAGTTTCCAAGGCCACCGTCACGCTCTATCAAGACCAGGGCATGAAACCGTTCAAACCCAACGCCAAGCAAACGCTCACGTCGTATTATGAAGTCCCGCTCGACGTGATCGAGGATGCGGAGCAATTGACTGACTGGGCCAAACAGGCAGGCCAGCGGTGAGCGATGGACCGCATCTCACCCTCTGGACGATCGGCCATTCGACCAGGCCGATCGAGGAATTCATCGCCCTGCTTCAGGCCCATACCATCGCCAAACTCATCGACGTGCGCACAGTGCCGCGCTCTCGTCACAACCCTCAATTTAATACAGACGCGCTTGCGCAGTCGTTGCGACGCTCGGGGATCCGTTATCGCCACATGCCCGCGCTAGGCGGACTGCGCAAACCGAAGAAAGACTCTCGCAATACCGGCTGGCGCAATGAGAGCTTTCGCGGCTATGCCGATTACATGCTGACGGAGGAATTTCAACAGACGCTGGAAGAGCTGATGGCACATAGCACGGGCGTGAAGACCGCCGTCATGTGCGCCGAAGCCGTCCCCTGGCGCTGCCACCGGTCCTTGATCGCCGACGCGTTGGTCAGCCGTGGCTGGGAGGTCCGGCACATCATGACCAATACGAAGGCAGACCGGCACCGCCTGACATCGTTCGCCGTTGTCGAGAATGGACGGCTTTCTTACCCAGATCCGGACGCCGCCCCTCGGCTGTTCGACTAAACCCATTGCACCAGCCTCCCGCTTTCTCCAGACTAGCCCCATGCCCTACCGCCTAGCCGCCGATCTC
Source organism: Nitrospira sp. NS4 (assembly GCF_049546785.1). Taxonomy (NCBI): domain Bacteria; kingdom Pseudomonadati; phylum Nitrospirota; class Nitrospiria; order Nitrospirales; family Nitrospiraceae; genus Nitrospira; species Nitrospira sp. NS4. The sequence goes on from NZ_JBMWAN010000002.1 coordinate 170,694, forward strand.
GTCGTGCTTATCCACCTGAGTTTTGTACTCTTCGTGCTGCTCGGCGGGCTGTTCGTGTTGCGATGGCCGAGAGTCATGTGGCTGCACCTGCCCGCCGCGGCCTGGGGAGCGTTCATAGAATTCAGCGGCTGGATCTGTCCACTGACGCCTCTGGAGAATTGGCTGCGGACACAGGGCGGAAGCCACGGCTATGAAGGAGACTTCGTCGTCCACTATGTCATACCCCTCCTCTACCCGGAGACACTCACGCACGATATTCAACTGATACTTGGCGCGATCGTGGTGACCGTAAATCTGGCGATCTATGGCTGGTGGTGGCGAACACAGCAGAGGTGAGGCCTGAGAGGTCTGTCCGGTCTCTTTGGTCTATCTCGTTATCGCCCACCAGAAAGACAAGACAGACCAGCAACCAAAGAGACCAGTCGACTTCGCCGCTCCTCTTGACTCCGGGGCATCTGATTCGTACGATGTGGTCACACTTGCAACCATACGAAAGAGGCGCCTCCGTGAGATTCACCAATGTGCGCGAGCTGAAGGCCAAGACATCGGAAATGCTCAGAACCGTGGAAGAGGGGAATACCGTCCTCGTCACCACCCATGGACGCCCTACGGCGATGCTCGTTCCTGTCACGGAAAACGATATCGAAGATGCCCTGCTGGCCTATAGCCCGAAGCTCCGCAAAAAGATCGAGGAAGGGCTCAAAGATATTCGCGCCGGCCGGTCACTATCCCTGTCCGACTATAAAGCGAAACGAACCAGAAAGAAGGCCAAGACGGTGTGACCTATCAGGTCTTTCTCTCCAACAAAGCGCAACAAGACCTCGACCGATTCTCCGACAAAATCACCAACCAAATCCTTGCCGATTGTGCGCGCCTTGCCGACAATCCCATTCTGGACGGGAAACGGATCAAAAAGCTTCAGGGATTCAAGGAGAACTTGTATCGATTGAGAGCCGGCGACTACCGCGTGGTCTTCAAACGATCAGGGGCACGCATCGACATCGTGCGCGTCCTCAGCAAACCGGACTTCCAGAAAGCCTATTGAGCAGAAACAGACATCGGTAAAGGAGCCAATCATTCCCGCTGCGCATTGAGACCACATAGACGGCAAATCTGGGCAGCCGATCTTTTCTCTCTATGCATCCATTCGTTTGTTCTGCCTGCCCCCTTTCCCTTCCCTCTGGTGCGCAGAAAAGGTGTGAGAAAATAGCCTAGCAGCTCAGCCCGAACAACGTGAATGATTAGCGCGTACCCCATGCCGGACACGACAGATGCCAGGGTTGGTCTATCCCCTCACCGAATCCAGATAGACGCGACAGACCGACAACCAGATCGACGGCATTCCCACGACGCGCCGAAAAACGATCCCCAAACAAATGTTCCCGACCCCTTTTCCTAACTTCTCCATAGGTCTCCCCATTACCCGGGGAAACGGACGCGACGAACTCCGGCTGGAGCGAGAAGATCTTCAATCCAGACTAGCGGTTGGCCCCGACCAGTGCACAATGTAAAGAAGGCCCTTTGCTTCGCACGGGTAAAGGCCACAAAGAAAGAATTCAGCTCCTCCATGCGACCGGGTGTAAGGCTCCACCATGTCTGGTTGTCGAGTCCGTAGAAGATCATCGTGTGGAATTCCAGTCCCTTGCTCTTGTGGATCGTCATGAGAGCGACCTGCCCCAGCCCTTCAAACTTATCCAGAGCATCGGACCAGGTTTCTGCGTGCTCTAAGCATTCCCGCAGCAAGAGCACAAATCCGTTCCAGACGCGATCGAAATCAGGCAGGCGCTGATAGGAAGGAAACGCACGGCGCAGAACCTGTGCTCCTATGAAGTCGAGGGCCATTCGCGAAGCTTCGGCTGCAGAGTCTGGTACGGGATCAAGATGTTGCACTGCTTGCCGAATTTCGCGGACGAATACTTGAAGCCGTTGCTGCAGGCGCTGTAGTCCTGTCTCATCAGCAGGATCGACAGCTTCGAGAAACTGCAAATCACACAGTGCGGCATTCCAGTTCTCAGGGCTTCTCTCTGTGGCGCCGAGCCGTAGCAGACGCAGAAGTACATGGGTAAGATCTTCGCCAAGCAGATCCTGGATCGCAATATTGCCCACGTTACGGGCGACATTCCGCAGCCTGATGCCATGCGCTTCAAATGCGGGCGAAAGCCGGGCCTCCACTTCATCAGCGTGCATACGCACGAGAATCGCAACATCGTCAGGCTCCACATTGCCCATCTGCACCTCGCGATCGATCCACTGAGCGAGGCAAACGTTTTCCTCATCCTCGCTCGCAAATTCCCAGATCGCCGAAATGTCGCCGTCGACGAGGCGGTCGGCGCGTGCTTCAGGCTCCTCGACGGTGGGATCGATCCTGCTCGCGACGACGTGCTGAATCCGGACAAGATCTTCATGAGAACGCCAGTTAGAGACTAGCGAGATCCTTTGCGCTCCGAAATGCTGCTCGAACTTGGCGAAAGCATCCGGCATAGCGTCCGCCCACACCATGATGCGCTGCTTGTCATCGCCCACAGCTGTGAAGATCGCCTCGCTGCCCTCGAACGCAGCACGCAGAAGCTGGAACTGGGCGAAGGTTGTGTCCTGAAACTCGTCGAGAAACACGATGGGGTAAGTAAGACGCATGGCTCTAAGAATCGAAGGGTTCTCTCGGATAAGGAATTCAACGAGCCGGTTAAGCATCAGAAATGATAGCGAGGCAGGGTCATAGTTGTTGTACTGGGTGCGCCAATACTCCGCGACTACACGTTGAAGCTCCGAGCCTGCATTGGCGACCGGCAGTCGCGTTCTGGCTATCGTGCGCTCAAGCTCCTGAACGTTCACGCCACGGAAGTTGTGGGCGTTCAGAAAGTCCTCGTAATCCTGCCTTTTCGGCATCACTATCCGGTAGCCTGCAGGGGGCCGATAGGGGGCTGGAATCGCCGCGCGAAAACGATCCACGAGGCCCTTTGCATATGCGTCAAACGTGTAGGAGTTGAATCGGCGGGCCTGCTCCGGTGGGCAGCGCTTTGCCACCCGTTCGGCGAGATTGCGGGCGGCGTCGCGCTTGAAGCTGATGGCGAGGACACGCTTCGGCGCGGGGCACAACCCAGTCTGGAGAAGATAGGTGGCCTTCTGCGCCAGAAACTCCGTCTTTCCCGCACCCGCCCCCGCAGTGACAAGAACGCTTCGTTCCGTTTGCCGCAACGCCTCCCACGCTCGCGGCTCAAGACCAGCGACCCCTTGTGGTCTCCAGTCTTCGAGGCGCACGACACTCATTCGACTTCGTCCTCAAGACCGAGTTTTGCCTGTAGGTGCTCGATCAGCGCCTTTAGCTCCGGTGGGATGTTCTCCAAGAGAGTGTCATCTTCGATACGTGCGAGCGCGGCAATGTGCGTCTCGGGCTTGCTTCGGCTCAAAAACAGGTACGGATACCACTTGAACCCATCGTCGTATTCATCGTCGTACAGCTCGGGCTTGCCATTGGTCTTGAGGGTAACGGCCTTTTTGTCGCGAATCGCGTTAGCGTCCCCGCGCGGTCCGCGGCCTCCGGAATTGGGACGGTGATAGGCATCCGGGAAAGCCCTCAACATCGCGAAATCAATGTCGAGGGGAAACGAGAAGAATATTCCCTCCTCCTTCAGGGCTTTCAGCCAGTTATGGTTCTCGCCCTCATCCAGGAGTTCGTTGTCCTCGATAGCGTCCAGGTTGGCTGGATCAATTGTGCCGTCCTTAACAAGGGAGTTATCCGCGAGATCGTTCTTGATCTCCCCTAGCTTCGCGACCACATCGGCGATCAAGGCTGCGCCGCCGTGTACTCTTCCGAGGTCAAGATCGAGCAAGGTCGCGTGGGGGATGCGGAGATTGTTCAGAAGCCTCCAGAAGTGACTGACATGTCTTCCACCCAAAGGCACGATGGGTACGAAGGAAGAATCGAGCTGAACGTCCATCGCCTCTGCGATGGGCGGAATCAAAAACCGCTCTGAGTCGCCCTCACCGAGAATGACGAATCGGGCGAAGTAGAGCTCGGGATGCGCCCTGATCGCGAGACGGATATACTGGCTCGCTTCTTCATCGCCTTTCGGCAGTGTAAGCCGCCGTACAAGAGCACACCGTTTTTCTCGATTGAGCCGGAAGTAGCGGACCTCCTCCGGCTCGATGCGGCTGAGGATCGCAGGCGAGTGACTTGACAGCGCGACCTGCGCGGATGGAAAAGCACCGATCTCCCTGGCCTGCGAGACGATGCGGGAGAGGAAGAAGGGGGAAAGGCTGTTCTCGGGCTCCTCGATTGCAAGGAATGTTAGGTAGGTCCGCCGCAGCCTCTCTTCGTCGAAAAAGCTCTCCTCGGAAGGTTGAGCAAACAGGTCTTTCTCGACTTCCAACATCGCAGCCGTAAGCGCGATGTGGAAGAGAGAGCGCTGGCCGTCGCTGAGGTCTGCGAGCGAGCGCTCCTGCCCCGCCTCGTCGGGAAAGAAGGTGAACTCGGCCTTGCGAACCAGCTCTTCGAAACGGCCTTCGATGAGGCGCAGGACCGGTTTGGTATCCGTATCTGCCTCATGGACCTGCTTCCAGCGCCGAGAAAGTCGCTCGATGATAAACTCCGCAGGCCCCTCTCGCTCGAACTGCTGTTGAATCTTCTTGGCACTTGCCGCACTGCGGTCCCGCAACTGGTCGGACCATTTCGCCGCCTGCCACAGACGCCCCTTAATCAAGGCGGTCACTTGACCCGCCGCATCCCGGGTAGCCGGGACGTAGATGAGCTGGATGGAGCCCCGCTCCACCGCCTGCACAAGCCTGCAATCATCCCATTCAAAATCGTCATCGAGCGTGGTGATCCAGCGAAGATCCTCGTCGATGCTGCCATCAGGCGTGCCGTCGTCGATCCACGTCGCTTGAAGCCTCATCCTCGCCTTGAGCGGAGCGCTCGGCGCGGAAGCGGCCATCTGCTGAAAGAATTCCGGCACCGCGTCTTTAGCCTCATCTCCATCGAGGTCGTCTAGCTCTGGAAAGGAGAAGACCACCTCGATTGACAGGGTAGCTCCCGATTGAAGCTCCTGCTGGTCGGCCTGCAGATGAAAGTCCCGGCGTCGCACGGTGCGCTGTGCGGACGTGATCCCGAATAGACGCGACAGCGCCTGGAAGACCGCCGTCTTGCCGGAGCCATTGCTGCCAACGAATGCCGTGACGCCGCTCTCTAACTTAATCGTGGTTCCGCTCGGACCGAAACAACGGAAACTCTTGATGGAAACTTCTCGATCTTCATTGCATGGAATGGAGAAACTGTACCGGGAATCTTATTCTTGTGCTCATCTTCCGCTCCCCTCTCCACCTCTCACCTGCGGTACCCATCTTTCACCCGATGAGCTTGCTCAACGCTGGCTGATTGACGATCGTCATCGTCCGGCCGTCCATGCGGATAAGCCCCTGGTCGCGAAATTGGCCGAGGGTAGCGCTCACGCTTTCGCGGCTACACACGATGAGAGCGTAGGACAAGAGGCTCGTACAGCATTCCCCTGCCGGTCTTGCCCCTTTATGCCGCTCGCCGCCTGGACGAACGCGCACGTGAACGAGACCCACGACTTCTCGAAACTTGGGCGTGCAGCGTCAAGCCCAATGCACCCATCACTTTCAGGATCGTATCGAACTCAGGGCTTCGTTCGCCGGAAAGAGCCTTGTACAGGCTCTCACGTGACAGGCCCGCCTCTCGCGCCACTTTTGCCATGCCCTTGGATCGAGCCACGTCCCCCAAGGCTTTGGCAATACAGGCCGCATCGCCGTTAGCCTCCTCAAACATGGCCTCCACATAAACGGCCATCTCTTCCGGCGTTCTCAGATGGTCCGCCACGTCGTACCGGAGTGTGGTGGTCTTTTTCATCGTCGCTGCGGCAAGTACCTGCGATCAGTGCCAATCTTTCATCCGATAAGCTTGCTCAACCCGTTCTGATTGACGATCGTCTGAGTCTGGCTGTCCATCCGAACGAGCCCTTCACCCGGAACAGGCGGCTCAGGATGCGGCCTTCAAGGCCTTTGATCCAGACCATGGCTTGATCTTCGACAACTTCGCACCCAGCGCCCGTTCGGCCACTTCGATGTCGCAAGCGGCCTGGGCTCTCAGCCAATAGTCGTTCGACAGGCCGAAGAACCGGCAGAGGCGCAAGTCCGTGTCGGCTGTAATGGAACGCTTGCCCGCCACAATGTCTCCGATACGCTGTGCCGGCACGCCGATCTCTTTGGCCAATCGGTATTGGCTAATTTCCATTGGCTTCAGAAACTCTTCCCGCAATAATTCCCCTGGAGTCACAGGTTTCAGCTTGCGCATGGCGCTCCTCACTCAACCGAAAGCGCTTCTATGTCAGAAGCATTTGAATGATGTAATCACAGAGGCTGATAGTAACGCCGCGCATGATGATCATCAAGAATACCCCTCATCCGATGAGCTTCCTCACCCCCTCCTGATTGACAATCGTCATTGTCCGGCCGTCCATGCTGATGAACCCTTGGTCGCGGAACTGGCCGAGGGTGGCGCTCAGTGGGTGTCTTTATCCCCATGATTCCCACCACATCCATCAGCTCCAGGTTGACGTAGATCCGGAGGGGTTGGTACATAAGCGCATTCTGTAAGTCATCGCGATGATGAGGACACCATGCCGATAGACGAAATCGAGAAAAAGGTCAGCGATCGTTACGCCCGGGCCGCCAGTTCCGGCGAGCAGATGTGTTGCCCTACCAGCTATGACATGAGCCACCTCAAGACCTTTATTCCCGAGGAGGTCCTCAAGATTTCCTACGGCTGCGGCACACCCGCCGGGCTGAAAACCGTGAGCGCCGGGGAAACGGTCCTGGATATCGGGTCGGGAGGCGGCATCGATTGTTTTGAGGCCTCGCGCCTCGTGGGCCCGACCGGTCATGTGATCGGGATCGACATGACGGATACGATGTTGGAGATCGCGCGCAGGAACGCCGTGATCGTGGCCGGCAATCTCGGCTACCCCTCCCCCAATGTCGAATTCCGGAAAGGCCTGGCCGATGCCATGCCGGTGGCGGACGGCACGGTCGATTTGATCATCTCCAATTGCGTGATCAATCTAGCCCCGGACAAGCGCAAGGTCTTCCGTGAAATGTCCCGCGTCGCCAAGCCCGGCGGGCGGTTCACGATCTCGGATATTGTCGCCGACCAGCCCGTCCCGCAATATCTGGTCCACGACGCGGAGAAGTGGGGCGACTGCCTGTCCGGCGCCCTGACACTCACCGACTATATGGCAGGCATGACGGAGGCGGGGTTTGCCGGCATCCATCTGATCAAGTCGTCCCCCTGGCAACGGATCGACGGCATCCATTTCTTTTCGGTGACGTTAACCGGCTACAAACTCCCGGCGACCACATCAACCGCAGGCCCACGCTATGCCACATTGCGAGGCCCCTTCAGCCGCGTGGTAGATGAACAAGGGACAACGTATCGACGCGGGATTCCACAAGCACTCACCGCGGAATCGGCGCTGTTGCTGAGCCAGCCACCCTTTGCATCGCTGTTTGTCTTGTCACAAGATCCGGTGACGCTGGACCAGACAGATCCACGCTGGAGCGCCGTGCTTCCCGAACAGACTCCCTGCGTGTGGAAAGGCGATTTCGCCCTCCTGGCCGGCCCCTTCGTGGAAGCGCAGGACGATGATCACCATGTCTTTCGACGCGGCGAGCCGTTGGAAATCTGCTCCAAGACGCTCACGGTTCTTGAAACGGACGGCTACGCCCCCCACTTCGCGATCCTCAACCGGGCCAGCGAGCCGGTGGGCGGCGCGGCAACCAGCTGCGCGCCGACCGGCGGCTGCTGCTAGGCACGACGATGGCGCTCACGCTACTAGGCCGCCAGAATCCGCTGGCTTCTGCTGCTGAGCAATTGCGGATTCTTGATCAGACGACCGGCATTCCCTCCTTCGAGGCTAAACTGGCTCAGTGCGGGCTGCTTCCGCTTCACGCCACCGGCATCACCGTCTTCCAAATCAACGTGGGCAAACTCTGCAACCAGACCTGCCGTCATTGCCATGTGGATGCCGGTCCCGATCGCACGGAGAGCATGTCGCGGGAAACGGCCGAACTCTGCATCGCGGCACTGGCTCAGACTGACATTCCCACCGTCGATATCACCGGTGGCGCGCCGGAGCTGAACCAAAATTTCCGTTGGCTGGTGGAGCAGGCCCATGCGCTCGGCCGGCATATCATGGACCGGTGCAATCTCTCGATCCTGCTGGTCCCATCCCAGGCAGACCTCGCTGAATTCCTGGCTGCCCATCGCGTGGAGGTGGTGGCGTCGCTGCCCTACTACCGGGCCAGCCAGACCGATGCCCAGCGGGGCGAGGGTATTTTCGACAAGTCGATCGAAGCCCTGAAGCGACTCAATCAGTTGGGCTATGGCCGCCCCGACAGCGGCCTGCTCTTGAATCTCGTGCACAATCCCGTCGGTGCCTTCCTTCCTCCGAAGCAGGAAGCCATCGAAGCGCAATTCCGGAAAGAGCTGCGCACCCGGCATGGAGTGGAGTTCAACCATCTCTACACCATTACCAACATGCCGGTGAGCCGGTTTCTAGAGTTCCTCATGGAGAGCGGCAACTACGAGGGCTACATGGAGCGGCTCGCCAACGCGTTCAATCCAGCGGCCGCCGCCGGCGTGATGTGCCGCTATACCCTGTCGGTGAGCTGGGACGGCAGGCTGTACGATTGCGACTTCAACCAGATGCTGGAACTCCCACTCGAGGGCGGCGTTCCGGCCCACATTCGCGATTTCGACCCGGCCCAGCTTCAGCACCGCCGGATCGTGACCCGCAATCATTGTTACGGTTGCACGGCCGGTTCCGGCTCCTCCTGCGGCGGCGCCGTCGCCTCATAACCGCCATGGAACTATCCGTTCTCGCTTTCTTGCTGGTCCTTGCCCTCGCCTTTGCCAACGGCACCAACGACGTCTCGAAAGCCATCGCCACGTTGGTGGGCAGCGGCGTCACCAGCTATCGCACGGCAATCATGTGGGGAACCGTCTGGACAATCGCTGGCGCGACCGCCTCCGCGATTGTAGCGAGCGCGATGGTAAAGACCTTCAGCCATGGCCTCATCCAGACAGGCACAACCCTTCAACCGACTGTCGCTCTAGCTGTCTTGATTGGAGCGATGGCGTGGGTTCTGATTGCGTCGCGCACCGGTCTGCCCATCTCGACGACCCATGCACTCACTGGCGCCATTGTGGGTACGGGCCTCATCGCCTTTGCGGGAGAGGGATTGATCTGGCCCGCGATTGGGAAGAAGATCGTTCTCCCGTTACTGCTGAGCCCCGTCCTCGCCTTCGCCGTCTCGCGGCTGATCCATCCTGCGGTTCGCACGCTCGCAAGAAAGTGGGAGGGTGCCTGTGTGTGCGTGATGCCGGTTTCACGAGCGTTAGTCGCCATTGACGCACACGGCGGCACCAGAACTCTGTTTCAGACCACGAACTTCAGTTCGCCGGTCATGGCAGTCCCGTCGCAATGCGATCGAGCCGGTCTACAGGGGCTGGTCGTGGGGCTCGATACGATCCACTGGCTCTCCAGCGGCCTGGCATCCTTTGCGCGGGGCACCAACGATGCGCCGAAGATTGTGGCCATGCTATTGCTCGGCAGTTCATCCGCCGTATGGCCGAGCGAGTCACTGAAGCTGGCCGCCTTCGGAGGGGTGGCGCTGGCCATGGGGCTCGGTAGTTACTTTGGAGGCCTCCGTGTGACGGAAGTGCTCGCAGAGAAAGTCACGAAGATGAATCATGCGGAAGGATTGTCCGCCAACCTGACAACCTCCACACTCGTACTCGTCTCGGGCACACTGGGGCTATCCGTCTCGACGACCCACGTCAGCAGCTCGGCCATTATCGGTATCGGTCTGCTCAAGGGCCTGAAGGCCGTACAATGGACAACCGTGCGCGACATGGTCCTGGCCTGGATCGTCACGCTGCCGGCCGCGGCTCTGTTGGCGTGCCTTACCTATCTGCTCCTCTCGCGACTGATCTAGACGGATCTCGCAAGCGCGCAACAGACGGATCCCGTTAGGCCATACGGCAAGACCTAAGAAAGAGGCGAATCTGCTCCGCAATCTCGTCGCGCACGCGGCGAAAGGTCTGTCGGTACGCGTCGGCATCGGTGACGGCCGCCGGGTCGTCGAAGCTCCAATGGATCAGTCTGGTCCGGCCCGGCCAGAGCGGACAGGTTTCCTTCGCCCGATCGCAGACCGTCACCACATAGTCGAACGATTGATCGGTGAATTCATTCACACCTTTCGACCGGTGCCCGGCAATATCAATCCCGACTTCTGCCATAACTTCCACGGAACCGGGATTGAGCCCGACCGGATGGGTGCCAGCACTGAAGACGTCAAAGCGGTCGCCCGCCAGATGCCGCAGCCACCCTTCCGCCATCTGACTGCGCGCGGAATTGCCGGTGCAGAGAAACAATACCCGCGGCTTCATGCGGCCTCCGGCGCGGGAAACCAATGGCGCGTCCGGTTGCAGACATGGCAGACGGAGAGCATCACCGGCACTTCCACCAGGACGCCGACCACGGTCGCCAGTGCGGCGCCGGACTCCGGCCCGAACAAGGCAATCGCCGTGGCCACGGCCAGTTCGAAGAAATTACTCGCCCCGATCAAGGCCCCCGGCGCCGCCACGGCATACGGGACCCGGAGCCATTTCATCAGTCCATACGCCAACGACGCGTTGAAATACACTTGGAAGAGAATGGGCACGGCGATCAATGCGACATGGACGGTCTTCCCGAGAATATTGTCGGCTTGAAACGCAAAGATCATGAGGAGAGTCAGCAGCAGCGCCGTCATCGTCACCGGAGCAAAGCGCGGAAGACATTCCGACTCAAACCAGCGCAGTCCCCGTTGCCGGATCAGCCAGATCCGCACCAGTGTTCCGATGACCAACGGGATCACGATGAACGCCATCACGGAATAGAGCAGGACCGGCAGGGGAATGGAGAGCGATGAGGCCCCGCTGACGAGGAGGCCGACGATCGGCGCAAAGAGCACCAGCATGATGAGGTCGTTGACCGAGACCTGCACCAGGGTATAAGCCGGATCGCCATCGGTCAGATAGCTCCAGACAAAGACCATCGCCGTGCAAGGCGCGGCGGCGAGGATGATGGATCCCGCGATGTACTGGTCCGCCTCTGCCGCGCCGATCCAGGGAGCAAACAGGAACTTGAAAAAGACCCATGCCAGCAGAGCCATCGAGAAGGGCTTGACCACCCAATTAACGACGAGGGTGACCGCCAATCCCGTGGGCCGCTCACGCACCCGTTTGAGCGAGGCAAAGTCGACTTTCATCATCATGGGGATGATCATGAGCCAGATGAGGACGGCCATCGGGAAATTGATGTGACTCCCCTCGCCGAATTCCCAGGTGCGGAGTGTCTGGACCATCCCCGGCGCCCATTGTCCGAGCAGCACACCACCCGCCATGCAGAGGCCGACCCACAGAGTGAGATAGCGCTCAAACAGATTGAGCCGCTTCTCCGTTGCAGGCGGTGCCGCGCGTATGACTGCCTCCATGATCGCTTCTCTCAATTGATCAACAATTATTGATATATGCGGCAAAAAAATATTCAGCAGCGGGATGTTCCCCGCGAGGCTTTTCCACCTTCCCTCAGGAGCCGCACCATGTCCTCAAGCTCCTCCATCGCGTCGGCATGGATCGAGTAATAGATCCATCGCCCCTCCGGTCGATCCTTGATCAGTCCCGCCTCTTTCAGCACTTTGAGATGGAACGACAACCGGGACTGGCCGGTTTCAATGGCCTCGGTCAACTCGCAGACGCAGCGCTCGCCCCCGCGCAACTGCGCGAGGATTTCGAGCCGCGTTTCATCCCCGAGGGCGGAGAACACCGCCGCGACTTTCTCCCGGTTCTTGCCCGTCACGCCTTGCATGGCCTTCTTATACATCAATATATCTTGATTGATCAAGCCCGAGAAAGGCCGGTTGCGTGCGGGGACTCACTCTGCTAGTGTACGACCGGTTCGCGCACACTCAACCTTCCGCCTGATTGTCATGGTCTGGAATCCCAACGATCCCTGGAACAAACGGAGCGACAAGCTGGATGATGCCTTCAAAGAGGCTCAGTCTCAGCTGCGTGGTGTTCTCCCCTCCGGCGGGGTCAAGAGTCTCCTCCTCGTGGGGGCGGTGATTTTCCTCATCTGGCAGAGCACCTTTATCGTGGCCCCGGACGAGGAGGGAGTCGTGAAGCAGTTCGGCGCTCCGGTCAGGACCGTCGGCCCCGGTCCGCACTTCAAGATTCCCCTTGTCGAAACCGTCTTGCAGCCCAAAGTTGAAAAACTCCACCGTGTGGAGGTGGGCTTCCGCACCGATCGTCAGGGCCGTCAGCAGATGCTCCCCCAGGAAGCGCTGATGCTCACCGGCGACATGAACATCCTCGCCATCGAATTCATCGTGCAGTACAAGATCAAGGAAGCCTCGAACTACCTGTTCAGCGTCGCCGATATCCACGACACCATCGGAAAGGCCGCCGAGGCGTCGATGCGAGAAGTGGTCGGCAAGAGCAAGATTGACGAAGCGTTGACCACGGGCAAGGCGCAAATCCAGCAGGACACCCAGGTGCTGCTCCAGGCGATTCTCGATCAGTATCGCGCCGGCGTGCAGATCGCCGCCGTGCAGCTTCAAGACGTCGCCCCGCCTGACGCAGTGGCCGCAGCCTTCAAAGATGTGACCAACGCCAAGGAAGATCGGGAAAAGCTGATCAACCAGTCGCAGGGCTATCGCAACGACATTCTCCCGAAGGCCAAAGGTGAAGCCGCCCAGATGGTGAATCAGGCCAAGGGCTATGCCCAGGCGCGGCTGAATCGGGCACAGGGCGAAGCCAATCGCTTTGTGGCGACGCTCAAAGAATACAATCAGGCCAAAGACATCATCAGCAAGCGGCTCTATATCGAGACGATGGAAGAGATCCTCCCCACGATTGATAAAGTCATCATCGACGGCAAGGGCGGCGAACGTGTCCTGCCCTACCTTCCACTCGATCGCCTGAAAGCGCGAACCGGCCCCGCCGCCGAGGAGCAGAAACCGTGAGCAAGCAGGGAGTGACCATCGCCATACTTGCTGTGGTCGTCGGCCTCTTCGTGTTAGGCGCGTCGCCGCTGTTCGTCGTGGACGTGACGCAAAACGCCATTGTCGTCCAGTTGGGCGCCCCGGTGAAGAACATCACAGAGCCGGGGCTCTACGTTAAAGTGCCGTTCATTCAAGAGGTCACCTACTTCGATAAGCGTCTCCTCGACTACGACTCCGATGCCCAGGACGTGATCACGCAAGACAAGAAAACGCTGCTCCTCGACAACTTTGCCAAGTGGCGTATCACCGACCCCTTGAAGGTCTATCAAAATTTTCAAAGCCAGCGGGGAGCGCTGCAGCGTCTGCATGACATCATCTATTCCGAGCTCCGCATCGAATTAGGCCGGCACGATCTGGCTGAAATCGTCTCGACGACTCGGGCGGACCTCATGAAGGTCGTGACCCAACGATCCAACGAGAAGGCCTCTGCCTACGGAATCGAGATCCAGGACGTGCGGATCAAACGCGCCGATCTCCCCGAACAGAACGAAAAAGCCGTGTTCGCCCGCATGCAAGCCGAACGGGAGCGGCAGGCGAAACAATACCGCGCCGAAGGCGCCGAAGAAGCGCAGAAGATCCGCTCCGAAGCGGAAAAGGACCGGGAGATTATTTTGGCTGAAGCCTACAAGGAAGCGGAAGAACTGCGCGGGGCCGGAGACGCCAAAGCTTTCAAAGTGTACGCCGATGCCTATCGGCAGGACCCGAAGTTCTTCGAGTTCACCCGTTCGATGGAAGCCTACAAGAAGACCTTCAAGGACAAGTCGACGCTGGTGATGAGTCCGGATTCAGAATTCTTCCGCTATCTGAAACAGCGATAGGTCTTCTTACGACAGCCCCACGATTTCTCCGCTCACCGGATCCAGGTCGATCCGCTCACCGGCCGGTTTCTTCGGCAATCCCGGCATCAGCTGAATCCCTGAGCAGACCGCCGTGACAAACCCCGCTCCCGCGAGGATGCGCAATTCCCTGATCGGGACCGTAAACCCGGTGGGTCTCCCCTTGAGCGACGGATCATGCGACAGGGAGAGCGGCGTCTTGGCCATGCAGACAGGGAGTTTCCCAAAACCTAGCGCTTCCGCTACGTCAATCTGGCGTTCCGCATCGGGCTCGAACTTCACCCCGGCCGCCCCATACATCTGCGAAGCAATCGTTTCGATCTTCTTCCTGATCGGCCAATGGACATCGTAGAGATGGGTAAAGTTGGCAGGCTGTTCCACCGCACGAATCACGACATCGGCCAGTTGTTCAGCGCCTCGCCCGCCGTCGGCCCAGTGCGTCGAGACCGCGGCGTCGATCGCGCCGGCCTCCCGAGACCGATTTCGAACCCATTCCAATTCGGCAGGAACATCGCCTTTGAACGCGTTGACCGCCACGACGACCGGAATGCCATGGGCCCGCGCATTGGCGATATGTTGTTCCAGATTCGCGAAGCCCTTCTCCAGGGCCGCCTGATTGGGACCGGTCAATCCGGGAGGCAATGGCGCGCCCGCTTTGGCAACGCCTCCCCCGCCATGCAGCTTGAGCGCCCGTAATGTCGCCACCACGACAGCGGCAGCCGGTTTCAACCCCGACACCCGGCACTTGATGTTAAAAAACTTCTCGGCGCCCAGATCGCTCCCGAACCCGGCCTCCGTGACGACATAATCCGCACACCTGAGCGCCACGGCATCGGAAAGGATGGAACAATTGCCATGGGCGATATTGCCGAACGGGCCGGTATGCACAAAAGCCGGGGTTCCCTCTAATGTCTGCACCAGATTGGGGAGCAACGCGTCCTTCAACAGGACCGCCATTGCCCCCGCGCAGCCCAGTTCTTCGGCGGTCCCGACAGCGCCGGATTGCTTCATTCCCACTATGATCCGGCCAAGCCGCTGACGGAGATCGGCTTGACTCGATGCCAGGGCAAGCACGGCCATGATTTCTGAGGCTTCAGTGATCACAAACTGCCCGCCATGCCGCTGTGCCTCCTCCCCTACCATGATCCGGCGAAGCGCGCGGTCACTGACCCCCAACGTTCTGGGCCAGGTAATTCGGCCAATATCCAAACCGCGCTCGTTGCCGTGAAAGAGGTGATTGTCCAGAAAGGCGGAAAGGAGATTATGGCTCGCAGCGACCGCGTGGGCATCGCCGGTAAGATGCAGATTGATCTCCTCCATGGGAAGCACCTGAGCACGCCCGCCTCCGGTGCCGCCGCCCTTGATTCCAAATACCGGACCGAGGGACGGCTGCCTGAGGGTCACAGCCGCGCGCTTGCCCAAGCGGGACAGCCCCATAGCCAGCCCGATCGATGTCGTGGTCTTTCCTTCGCCGAGAGGGGTGGGGTTAATCGCCGTCACCAGAACATAGCGTCCTAAGGGACGGGCCTTCAGGCGATTCAGCACCCGCAATGAGATTTTAGCCTTGCTTGAGCCGAATACCACGACTTCGTCGGCTTGCAGACCAAGCTGCTCGGCGATATCGAGGATCGGGCGAGGTCTAACGGATCGGGCGATTTCCAGATCAGTCACAATGACCCTGTGGAAATACAATTTGAATCACGAATGTCCGGCGCAGGGTACACTATGCCTCTGCTGCAGGGCTAGGGGGTTGATTGCGAGGGGGATAACGGGTGAAAAGCCGACTGGCTCACAGTTTCCCTTGAGTCGGCAGTTGAAGGCAACCGAGGGAAACCGGTGAGGTCTACTCCAGAATATACTTGTTGGGATCGAGCGCCTGTCCGTTGACCTTGACCATGTAGTGAAGATGGGGACCGGTAGCCAGACCGGTGCTTCCGACAAGGCCCACCACATCGCCGCGCTTTACTCGCTGTCCCTCCTTCACAAGGGACTTCGCCAAGTGGCCATAGATCGTTTCAATGCCGAATCCGTGATCGAGACGAACTAAATTCCCGAGCTTGGGATCGAATCCCACTGAGGTGACTCTGCCTTGCGCAGGGGCCTGCACCGGAGCATTCGGAGCCGCTCCAATATCAAGGCCATCGTGCCAGGCCGGCTTTTCGGTAAACGGGGAAACCCGAGGACCGTACCCGGACGTAACCCACCCCTTTACAGGCCAGATGGATGGAGTCGCCGCCCAGCGGGAGGACCGCTGCTCTGCAACCTGCGACAGCTCATTCAAGATTTTCTCTTGGTTTTCAGCCTCTTTTGTCAACCACTCCAGGTTTTCCTTAACGGACGCCAAGACCTCTTGATCAGTGCCCTGCGTATCTCCGGATCCGGAATTTGCCTGCCCTTCTCCGACCTGTACGGGACCCAGGGAGGATTGGGAATCGTCAGACGCCTTCGACTTGTCCATTCCTGGAACCACGGAACCTTCAGGAAGCGGGGTTTCCTCACCGCCACGCCCGTTTACCAGATCACCAGGCCTGCTCGAGGTATCGATGCCCAACATCACCCTGAGACGTTGGTTGACCTCTTTCATCGCCCCGATGCGCTTTTTGAGGTCTTCGATCGCAGAAGAAAAGGCGGCAGTCTGCTGACGGGCACTCATCGCCTCTGTCCGGAAGGCGGATAGCTCCCATACTTCGCCGGTCCGGACCACATAATGGGAAATAACCAGGATATCGGCCAAGAGGCAAATACAACAGGCAATCAATAAGTTACGAACAAATTTCCTCGAAAAACTGAAGCGAAGCGGCTTCGCAGTAGACCCGCGAAAAATGACGACGGTGTAGGCGTCGCTGCTCTCTTGATTTGCTGTTTGTCCCATGCTCTTCACTCCCTCGATGTCCGGGGGACCCTGCACCCTTTAGAATGATCGTACTCTACCTTCACTACCGACCAGGGTCAACCATTTTGATACTTCAGAAACCAGGCTCAACCCAAATTACCAATTAGATGGACACCTCTCGCCTGACCCACTCTAGATATTGTGGGAGCCCGTCTTTGACTGCTACCGCCACGATCTCAGGAACCTTGTAAGAATGCAATTCTTTGATCGCTTTTTCGATGGCCCCGTATTGATCGCCTGTTGTCTTGACGACCAACATCGACTCCTCCTCCTGCGCAATTTTGCCCTCCCACCAGTACATCGAGTGGACTGACGGAACGATCGTGACACAGGCTGCATAGCGAGCGGTCAGGACGGCGTTGGCTATCTTCCTGGCCTCATCGAGTCCGGAAGTCGCAACCAATATCACCACGATGTCCTTCTGATCTGTCGTCATTTCTTTCCCAAAACCTTACCGAGCCCCATGGCCCTAATCGATTCCCTTAACGCATTTCCTTCACAGAGAGAGATGGGTCCTGGCATATCACTGGACAGCCAGAAGGTCTCCCTGTGACGCCTGTCGCAACTTCTGTACCCATTCTGCAGCATCAATGAATATAAAATATGTCAATATTTCAATTACTTATATATTTCATTGCCGTCTCTATCGGCGGTCATCTCAACCCCACTGTTCGCAAATTGCTACAGGAAGACAATTTCCAGTACCACTCGCAAAACCTTGCCACTCGTCTAGTACCTACCTTCTACAAGGTCCTCGTGATCTACAGCACAGGTCGCATATTCCTGAGAGAACTCCTGAGCAGGAAAATTTGACAGACTTTTTAGCGGTCACTTATGATGGACTTCGCACTTGTTGAGGAGGACTTTCGATGAGCTATTCCATTGGAGTGAAGGAACTGAAGGCCAGACTGGATAAAGGGGATAAACTCGTTCTGCTGGACGTCCGCGAACCCTGGGAACATGCCCTGGCAAAACTGGATGGATCGGTCCTGATCCCTCTGGGCACCTTGCCGCACTCCCTCGCAAAGCTGGACAAGAACACAGAAATTATCGCCTATTGCCACCACGGGATGCGCAGCGCCGATGCCACAGGCTTCCTGGTTCAGCAGGGGTTCCCAAATGTGAAGAATCTGGTCGGGGGAATCGACGCCTGGTCAACCCAGGTCGATGGCAGCGTCCCCCGATACTGACCAAGTCCCTGCCATTGTCAAACTATGCGCGGGATGAACTCTCGTCCTGAGATGTAGTTTTGTGCTCAACTAATTTTCTCGCGGAAAAACGCTACCGTTTTCTTGAGGCCCTCGGCGAGATCAACCTTCACCTCCCAACCAAGCTCTTGGCGGATTTTGGTGGAATCCACGAGGCTGCGCATCTGCTCCCCTTTTTTGGCCGGACCATGCACTTCTTTGGCGGAAGCTCCGGTGAGATCGGCCACCATCCTAAAGAGTTCGTTAATTGAGGTCTCCACCCCCGTGCCAACGTTATACACACCCTTCGTCTGCTGGCCCATGACTGCCAGATTGGCCTCAACCACGTCATCGACGAACACGAAGTCACGGGTCTGACGACCATTCCCGTTGATGATGGGTTGCTCATTATTCAGCACCTTCTGGATGAAAATCGCGACCACCCCCGCCTCGCCTTCCGGATCCTGCCGCGGCCCATACACATTCGCATACCGCAGGCAGACGGTCTGAATCCCACTTGTCCGCTGAAAATACGACACGTAGTGTTCCCCGCACAATTTGCTGATCCCATAGGGGGACAAGGGATTCGTAGGGTGCGACTCCGGGGCGGGATAGGTTTCCTGCTCACCGTAGATCGCCCCGCCGGATGAGGAGAACACCACTTTCCTGGCCCCATGCAGCACCGCCTGATGCACCACATTCATCGTGCCCAGAATATTCACCTGCGCATCAAACACCGGGTCCTCGACGGACTTTCTGACGCTGACCTGCGCCGCCAGATGAATCACAACGTTGGGCCGCTCGTTGCGGAAAATCCTCTCCAGACGCCAACTCTGAATATCGACCTTGTAGAGGCGGGCGGCACGGTTGACGTGTTTGCGTTTCCCGGTCGACAGATTATCAACGACCACCACCTCATGGCCTTCTTCGACCAGCCGATCGACCACATGGGAGCCAATAAACCCTGCGCCACCCGTAACCAACACCTTCATTCATCCCTCCAACTCATGAGGATCCGCTGCGCGTGTCCGTGTCCTTCATAGCATAATTTGCCGAATCGAACTTGAAAATTGCCAAAAATTCGAGATTGCCCTTCTTGCCCTTAATGGGAGAATCGAGCGTGGCCGTGGACACGAGTCCGAGCTGCGCGGCAGAGGTAAGAATCCGTTGCAGCGCCGACTGTCGCAGCCCTTCATCGCGAACAATCCCGCCGCGTCCGACCTGCCCCTTCCCCACTTCGAATTGGGGCTTTACCAGGGCAATGACGATCGCGCCGGAACGCAGGAACTGGATAATCGGCGGCAAGACCATCGTGAGAGAGATAAAAGAGACATCGATCACCACCAGGGAAACCGGCTCCGGGATGAGCGACCGATCAACGTAACGAACGTTGGTGCGCTCGAACAGGGTCACGCGAGGGTCCTGACGCAGGCGCCAGTCGAACTGGCCGTATCCGACATCGACGGCATAGACGCGCGCGGCGCCGCGTTGCAGGAGACAATCGGTAAATCCCCCGGTCGAACACCCCACATCGAGGCAGACGGCTCCCCGCAAATCGACGGCGCACGCATCGAGCGCAGCCGTGAGCTTGTCCCCGCCCCGGCTCACAAACCGGCTTCCCTGCGAGACCAGATCGATCGCCGCGTCAAGAGGAACGAGCTTCGCCGGCTTGTCGGCCAGCGCCCCGTCCAACCGCACTTCTCCGGCGAGGATCATGCGAACGGCCACATCCCGGCTCTGGGCCAAACCGCGCGCAACCAACACTCGGTCAAGCCGGTCTTTTGAAGGGCGCGTCTGAGTTCCCATGCGTGAGAAAGAGGGGGTTAAGGGAGAATGACGCGGGCCGACGCGGGCCGCCTACGACTCAAGCGAGGCCGCATCGGCATCATCGTCATCAAGAGAGAATGCGCGCAACTGCTTCTTGCCGTTCTTGTCCTGCACCAGGACTTCCACTTTGTGTTCGGCCTCTTCCAATACTTTGAGACAGTTCTTCGACAGCCGAATGCCCTCCTCGAAAATCTTGAGAGATTCGTCCAGCGGAAGGTCGCCCTTTTCCAACTCCCCGACAATCGCTTCGAGGCGCGCCATCGCCTGTTCAAACTTCACAGCCGCCACAATCGACCCCTTATCGTAAAAATGACTCCGTGCATTATAACCACTCGTCGGGTGATTTCAAACCGCGTTATCCGGCTTCACCGCCCTCACCGTACAGAGCAGCTGTCCGTTGACCAACTGCGCGCGAAGATCCTCTCCGACCGCCACATCATCCACCGTGCGAATCACAGGACCGGACGGAGCGCGCCGGAGAATGCTGTATCCCCGCCCTAAGGTCGCGAGCGGGCTGAGCGCGTGCAAATTCCCGAGGGACGCTTGGACCCGCTGCGTACGACTCAGAATTTCTTGCCGCATGCCGCGATGCAGGCGGCTGAGTAATTGCGGAACCACGGCAAGCCCATGGCGGACTTTTGCTTCAGGACTCCCCGCCATCAAGGCCCGCTCAACACGCTGCACACGGTCCTGACCGGCCTGCACAGCCCGGCGCACCGCAGCTGTCATTCCGAACACTGCGGCATCAACCCGCTGCAGCTCCTCCTGAATCCGATAGCGCACCGCCGCCATTCGGTGCGTGGCCAACCGCAACCGCTGACGCTCCTCATCGGTCCGGCGCGTCACAGCCTGCTGAAGCCGCGCCGTCAATTCCGCCAGCCGGCTCACGATCTGCGCCAGCAGAGGCGCCACGGCCTCGGCAGCCGCCGACGGCGTCGGCGCGCGGAGATCTGCGGCAAAATCGGCCAGCGTCACATCCGTCTCATGTCCGACGGCGGAGACCACAGGGACACGAGACGCGGCGATCGCCCGCACCACGATCTCCTCATTGAAACTCCAGAGATCCTCCAGCGAGCCGCCCCCGCGCCCCACGATCATGACATCGACCCAACCCGAATCGCTGAGGGTCCGGATCGCGGCCGCAATCTGCTCCCCAGAACCGTCCCCCTGTACTTGCACCGGGACGATAATGATCCGCAAGGTGGGACAGCGCCGATGCAGCACGGTCAACACATCGCGCACAGCGGCTCCGCTCAGCGAAGTGACCACGCCGACGGCGCGCGGCCACTCGGGAAGCGGCCGCTTACGCTCCGCATCGAACAGTCCTTCCGCGGCGAGCCGCGCCTTCAACTGCTCGAACGCTACCTGCAATGCCCCGCGCCCCTTGGGCTCCACATAGTCCAGAATGATCTGATATTCGCCCCGAGGCTCGTAGACCGTCACCCGCCCCCGCGCCACGACGTGGAGGCCATCCTCCAACGCAAAGCGCAGCCGAACCGCCGCGCCCTTGAACAGGACTGCGCGGATCTGACTCGACTCGTCTTTCAGGGTCAGATAGAGATGGCCGGAGGCCGGAGCGCGAAGATTTGAAACTTCCCCCTCCAGCCACACCTCGGGGAAGCCGGTTTCGAGAGCCGACCGGACCAAACCGGTCAGTTCCGACACGGTCAGAATCTGTCGGATCGGCGCGGGAGAAGGGAACATGGATGCGGACGTTGGGAAGCCCGTAGCGCGGTCTCCCTTAATCGATAACCCGTATACGTTCGATCGTGATCGCCTTGCCGAGCCGCGCGTCCAGCTCGACCAGCACGGCACAAAACACCGACGGGCCGGAGGCCACTTCAAACCGCTTCGGCATGCCGGTCAAAAACTTCTCGATCGCCAATTCCTTTTTGACGCCGATCACCCCGTGCAACGGCCCGGTCATTCCGATATCCGTGATATACGCCGTGCCCTTGGGAAGCACCTGGTCGTCGGCCGTCTGCACATGCGTGTGCGTGCCGACCACCGCCGTCACCTCCCCGTCGAGATAGTGGCCCATCGCCATCTTCTCCGACGTGGCCTCCGCATGCATATCGACGATGACCGCGGCCGCTTCACGCTTCAGCTTGAGCAGTTCCCGCCTGGCCACCTGGAACGGACAGTCGAGCGTCGGCATGTAGGCCCGCCCCATCAGTTGGAGCACGGCAAGCCGCTCCCCGCCAGCCGATTCCACGATGTAACTCCCCTGGCCCGGCACACCCACCGGATAGTTGGCCGGCCGCAACAGTCGAGGCTCGCGGGGAAAATACTCCAGCACCTCTTTTTTATCCCAGGCATGGTTGCCCGTCGTAATGACGGACAGGCCCATTTCAAACAGGTCCTCCGCCAGCTCCGGCGTAATGCCGAATCCCCCGGCGACATTTTCGCCGTTCCCAATCACCACATCGACCTGGCGCTGCGACACAATGCGCGGCACCATCCGGCTGACCGCACGGCGTCCCGGCTCGCCGAAGATATCACCGATAAAGAGCACCTTCACTTGGCGTACTCCACATACCGGCTTTCACGAATCACGGTAACCCGGATCTGCCCGGGGTACGTCAGCTCCTGCTCGATTTTCTTCGCCAGATCGCGCGAGAGCTGGAACGACTCCGTATCCGTAATATCTTCCTGCCGGACGATCACCCGGATCTCCCGGCCGGCCTGGATCGCATAGGCCTTCTGCACCCCCTTGTAGGCCACGGCGAGCGCTTCCAATTTCTCCAACCGCTTCACATACGACTCCAGCGCTTCGCGCCTGGCTCCCGGCCTGGCCGCCGACAAGGCTTCCGCCGCCGCGACGAGAACGGATTCCGGACAGATCGGCTCCACCTGTTCGTGGTGGCCCGCAATCGCGTTCACGATCTTCTCGTTCTCGCCGTACTTCTTGGCAATCTCAGCCCCCAGCATGGCGTGCGGGCCTTCCTCTTCGTGGCTGACCGCTTTCCCGATGTCGTGCAGCAGAGCCCCGCGCCGCGCCAGCTTGACGTCGAGCCCCAGTTCCGATGCCATGATGCCGCAGATATAGGCGGCCTCGCGGGCATGATACAGATTGTTCTGTCCGTAGCTGGTCCGGTACTTGAGCCGGCCGAGCACCTTGATCAATTCGGGATGAAAGTCTGAGAGGCCCAACTCAAAGATGATCTTTTCGGCCTCTTCGTACATCAACTTGTCGATATCGACCTTCACCTTTTCGACGATCTCTTCGATCCGCGTGGGGTGAATGCGCCCGTCGTGCATCAGCCGTTCAAGCGACACCTTGGCAATCTCGCGGCGCAAGGGGTCGAAACCGGAGATAATCACCGCCTCCGGGGTTTCATCGATGATGAGATCGATACCGGTAGCCGCCTCGATCGCCCGAATATTCCGCCCCTCGCGGCCGATGATCCGGCCCTTCATCGCATCATTCGGGATCGGCACCACGGAAATGGTGGACTCAGAGACATAGTCGCGCACCACGCGCTGGATGGACCGGGCGATGATCTCGCGCGCTTCCCGCTCGGCATTCTCCCGCGCCTCTTCCAAGGTCCGCTTGGCCACTCCGGCCGCGTCGAGCCGCGCCTGGCTTTCCATTTCCACCATCAGGTGTTTCTTGGCTTCCTCGGCCGTCATGCCCGCGACTCGCTCAAGGGCCTCGCGATGTTCCCGCTCCGCTTTGGCGCAGGCCGCTTCTTTCTTGGCCAAGCCTTCCTCACGCCGTCCCAGTTCCTGGTCGCGCTTCTGGCACTCCGCCTCGCGCTTCTCGACGGCGCCGATTTTCCG
Source organism: Nitrospira sp. NS4 (assembly GCF_049546785.1). Taxonomy (NCBI): domain Bacteria; kingdom Pseudomonadati; phylum Nitrospirota; class Nitrospiria; order Nitrospirales; family Nitrospiraceae; genus Nitrospira; species Nitrospira sp. NS4. The sequence continues at coordinate 194,339 of NZ_JBMWAN010000002.1, forward strand.
GTCCAGATTCTCTTCCCGCTGCACCAGCCGTTTTTCCGTGACGGCCAACTCGCCCTGCTTGATTTTCTGTTCCTTTTCGACTTCCGTCTTGGCTTGAAACACCAAGTCCTTCGCTTCCAGCTTCGCCTCTTTGATAATGCTCTCGGCCTCGCGCTGGGCGTTCTGCACCACATGCTTGGCTTGTTCTTCAGCTTCCGCTTGTTTCCCGGCTGCAAGATTTCGACGAACCAACTCGAGGAGGCCGGCCCCGATCAGGGCTCCGACCAGCCCGCAGAGAATATAGGCAACGATTGAGGTAGAAATGGGAGCACCCCCTTCTCGGAGAAAATAAGCGACGACCGCCTATCTTCTACATGCTGTTAGCAATGAACCGCTATGCGGGGGTGTGGAGACACGAGGAAGGCCCAGACTGAAGGACTACATCATCCCTGAAACGATTGCACTCGCGAACGGGAAAATCCGACACCTGTGTCTGTGTGTCCACCTCTATCCGGCCGAAGCACCCGAATTCGCGACACGATTTTCCGCCGAAGAGGGACCGGAAATAAAACAGGCCGACCGTGCGACATCCCCCCTTGACCGGGTAGAAGGAGCGACAATGTGTCGCTACTCAGATCAAGGACCGTCCACACGAACCGCCGAACGGGGATCACCCACGTGGTGAGGATCCACCGGACTACACATTCATACACAGAGAGAGGACTGTTCATTGGTGCGTTCACGATTCGACTATCTCGACCGCGTAACCTGTTCTGGATGATCTTCCTGGGATACCTTTCCTCAGACTCGACACGCGCATAACCAAATACACTAGGCCCACGATAACAAAGGATTTTTCCGAAAGCAAGGCGAAACTCACCGGAAGAGCGAGGTCGGCATCTGCTCTTCGATGGATTCCATCAAATTGACCATGCGACGCTCCACGTCGGCCTCGCCTTGCGCCCGTTTCTTTTCCGACTCAAAGAGCTGATGCGCCAGATTGACGGCGGTGAGAACTGCCAGCTTGGAGGGAGTGGCCGTCTTCATGCCTTCGGCCAGCCGTTTCATATGATCGTCGACAAAGCTGGCAAGACGCCGGATGTACGCATCGTCGGCCTGTCCGCGAATCGAGTACCGTTGGCCGTAGATTTCGACATCAATGGTCTTAGTCAAGAGCCACCTCCTTGGTGTCTTCTAAACATTCCAACAGCTCGATCTCGCCCATCACCTTTTCGATTCGCTCCTTAATATCGACCCGTTCCTGTTCCCACCGGAGATTCAAATCCTCTTGCGTGGCGATACGCTGACGCGCGGCCTTGAGTTCATCTTCCAGCGTCACATTCTTTCGCTTCAGGTCCTGCACCAGCTTCACCAGATCACGAATCCGCGTTTCCAAAGCATCGAGTCGTTCCAAGGCCATACCAGCAAATCTCCTTTAAAACCCAATAGATTGTGGGCCACTATAAAAATTTCACAACATCTTGTCAAGGAAGCGAATCAGGATGATCCCGCCAGCCGGAGATACTCCCGGAAGCTCCGCAGTACACGCTTCACATACTGCCGCGTCTCGCGATACGGAATCAGCTCGACAAACTCATCCTGGCTGCGGCCCCGATGCTGCGTCGCCCAATTTTCGACCACCACCGGCCCGGCGTTGTACGCGGCAATCGTCTGGATCACGTTCCCTGCAAATTGCGCCAGCAACTGTTCCACATAGCGCGCGCCGATGCGAATGTTGGTGTCCTGATCAAAGAGATCCTCCCGCGTCACTGCAGGAAGATGATGCCGCTGCGCCACGGCATTGGCCGTGGCCGGCATCACCTGCATGAGGCCAATGGCCCCCACGCGCGAAACTGCGCGCACATCGTACTGGCTCTCTTCCCGTATGATCGCCGCAACCAGATAGGGACTCACCCCGTTCAATTCCTGGGTCTTGATGATCGGAATCAACCCGGTGGGATAGGCCACGCTCCACAGACCCGGCGCCACCGCCCCGCCCGTCCGTTCCAGCTTGTCGCGGAACTGTGCCCGTGCCAGCCGTAGCGCCTGATGATAAGCCCCCGCTTCGTTCAAGCGCATCGAGAGGGTCATGAGCACATCGGGGCGACGGCCATATTGATCCGTTAGCGCCGCCAGCTCGCGTGCCGCAGCGGCATCGATCCCGAGCCGCTTGAGTTCCATCGCCCGCCGATAGGCCGGCTGCTGCTCCACCTCCGCACCATTCGCCGGCGGAACCGCGGCGGCCGCCCCGTTCGCCGGATGAGCGACCGATGCCGGTTGCACCGCGGCGTCAGCCGCAGCCTCCGCGGACTGCTCTTTCGCCTGCTGGCAGTAATACGTGTAGGGGAACTGCCGGCAGAGCTGCGCATAGATCTCCGGAGCACGGGCATGGCCCAGTTGCGTGAGAGACCGCCCGATCCAGTAGAGCGCCTGCGGCTCAAAATCACTGTCGTGCTGATCGACAATCTGCTGCAGCACATCGATCGCGTCTTTGTAATGCGCCGTTCGATAGCGGACCCAGCCGATCCGCCACAACGCCTCCGCCCGTTGCGTCGCCGGCTCTCCCGCCTTCGAGACCAGCCGGTACTTGGCAATCGCCTCGTCATATTGCCCCTGGTCTTCGAGCCAAATACCGGCAAACAAATGGATCTGCCCCTTCTGCTCAGCGGACAACCCCTGTTTCTCAACCGACCGGCTCAGCTCCAGCAGTTTGGGGCCCATCGCCTGCCGCAGATAGACCCGCGCCAGCCACACCGTCGCTTCATCCGATTCGGCCACGCGGTCCGTGATCAGGGTGCGGAACGTGTCGCGCGCGGGATCGTATTGCCTTAACCGCACCTGGGCAATGCCGAGCTTGAGCTTCGCGCTCCCGCGCTGTGCCGACGCCGGCGCCATCGCCAGGAATTGTTTCAGTTCGTCGATCGCCTCCGCATGCAGCGCCTGTCCCAGAAACGCCTGCGCCCGGCCGAAATGATCCTCCGCCGTGGGAGCCCACAACTCTCCGCCGATATTCGTGCGAAGCAGCGCCTCCGCTTCCCTGGCTTCAGGCGTATACGCGAAGCGCACCCACAACTGGGTGAGCGTCGCCCGTCCGTCCTCAAGCTGATTCTCGCGCAGATAGCAGGCGGCCAGCCGCAACCAGGCTTGCGGCACCAGCGGATCTTTGTCATTGTTCACCACGGCTTTCGCCAGCCACCCGACGGACTCGGGACAACGCGCAGCCTGATACCAGGCCTCTCCGGCGCGGAGCGCCGCCTGATTGAGCAGATTGGAATCCGGCACCGCCTGCCCGATACTTTCAAACAAGCCCGCCGCCTCTTTCGCATCCCCCAGATGCAGCAGGGCCTCGCCCATCCATAAGCGGAAATAGTCGTCGAGCACCGGAAAATCGCGCTGGCCCGCACGGAGAAACGGCATCGCCGCGGCCGGGTTGCGCTCGATCAGCAACACGCCGGAGAGTACGCCCGCGCGCTTCGCCCAGAGCGAGCCGGGAAACCGCTCCATCACCAAGCGCAACCGTTCGAGTTTCAGCGCCGAGACCTGATCCTTTGTGAGTTGATTGCCCAATCGTTCTTTCGGCTGGGCAGCCGCGGCAAAACATTCTTCGGCGGATTCACAAGACGCGGCAGAAGGCGGGTCCCCATTACCGACCTGCGCAGCCATCCCCCGACTCGGGAAAAGCGAAAGCACGGCCAGGAACGAGGACGAGAGCAAGAGTAAGCGGGATGAGGACATCATGTGCGACTCTAGTAGCACATTATATACCGCAGGGGTAGGAGATACAGTGCTTGCTCCCAATCTGCTGACTGAACGATAGCTGCCGAAGCCCTGTGGGCTGTGTTACCCTGCAAGCTGGTGACTAAATTGGCCATGCCATGACTGAACCTTCTCGTCCACAGACGAACTTGCTGAGCTTGACTGAAGCCCAGATGGCCGCGCTCGTCCACGGGTTCGGCTGGCCAGGCTATCGTACGGGACAGATTTTGCGCTGGCTCTATCAGCGCCGCGCGCGGACCATCGGACAGATGACCGATCTTTCGCAGAAAGATCGAGAGCAGTTGTCCGAGATCGCAACGATTCGGCGCACACGGGACTGCGTGGTCCTTGAGTCCGCCGACGGCACACGCAAGCTGCTGCTGACCTTGGACGACGGGCTGCGCATTGAAACGGTACTGATCCCGGAAGAGGATCGGCTCACGCTCTGTGTCTCGACGCAGGTCGGCTGCATGCTGGATTGCGGATTTTGCCTGACCGGCACAATGGGGCTCAAGCGCAATCTGAAAGCACACGAGATCGTCGATCAGGTGCTCACGGCCCAGGACCATTTAACCGGCGAAGAACGCCTCACCAACCTCGTCTTCATGGGCATGGGCGAGCCGCTGGCGAATATCGAAGCCCTGTCCGCCGCCATCCATTGCCTGACCAATAAATCGTGGGGGCTGGGCTGGTCGCCGCGCCGCATCACGGTCTCGACCGCGGGCCTGGCCGCGCGGTTGAACGATGTGGCCGCGCTCGGCGTGAATCTCGCCATCTCGCTGAATGGCACGACGGAAGAGCAGCGCCGGCAGTTGATGCCGGCGGTCAGCCAGATCGCCTCGCTCAAGACGCTCATGGCCGCCTGCCGCCGCTATCCCCTCGCTCCGACCAGACGGCTGACGTTTGAGTATGTGTTGCTCGCCGGAGTGAACGATCGCGACGAAGACGCCCGCCGGCTGGTGACGCTGCTGAAGGGCATTCGCTGCAAGATGAACCTGATTCCCTTCAATGAGTTTCCCGGCAGCGCCTACCGCAGACCGACGGACCGGAACGTGCTGTCGTTCCAACGACTCCTCACGCAGGCCGGCATTGATGCCTTTATCCGCAAAAGCCGGGGCCGTGATGTGCTGGGCGCCTGCGGCCAATTGGGCAAGGTGCCAGCAGGCGCGGCTTCCGTTGCCTTGACACAAATCGAATCCCGTTGTTAGCATGCCCCGTGCGACTCACCCGACTATGAATTCACCCAAGCGCCATTACTGCTCAGCCCTCTTTGCGTTCCTGGCGATCCTGTGTTCGTGGGACCCCGTTCGCGCGAACGACCCGCATGAATATGTCCTATCCAACGGAATGAAGGTCCTGCTGGTCGAAGTCCCCAAGGCTCCGGTGGCGACCGTCCAGGTCTGGTACAAAGTCGGCTCGCGCAACGAGGTGATGGGCCGGGCAGGGCTGTCGCACATGCTCGAACATATGATGTTCAAGGGCACCGCCAAGTATCCCAAGGGCACGTTTTCCCGGATCATCCGCAAGAACGGCGGAGTCGATAACGCCTTCACCAGCCAGGACTTCACGGCCTACTTTGAAAACCTCGCGGCCGATCGCGTCGAACTCGCTCTGGAGATGGAAGCCGACCGGATGCAGGGGTTGATTCTGGAAAACGGCGAATTTCAAACCGAGCGGGAAGTCGTCAAGGAAGAGCGCCGGCTGCGCAACGAAGACGATCCGCAGGGCGCGCTGGTGGAAGCCCTCTTCGCCCAGGCGTTTTTCAGCCACCCGTACCATTGGCCCATCATCGGCTGGTTTGCCGATCTGGACGCCATGTCCCTCGACGATCTGCAGCGCCATTACGACACCTTCTATTCGCCGAACAATGCGACGTTAATCGTGGTAGGCGACATCAAGGCCGATGCCCTGCTCCCGACCATCAAACATCTCTTCGAGCCGATCCCCAAAGGGCCGGCGCCGAAAACGGCGCTGCCCGCCGAACCGGAGCAGCGCGGCGAGCGACGCTTCCTCCTGAAGCGCGAAGCCCAGGTGCCGTTCGTGATGATGGGCTTCCGGGTGCCCAATTATGCCAGCGACGATTCGTACGCGCTCGATATTCTGGAGTCCATCCTCTCGCACGGGAAAAGCTCGCGGCTGTATCAAAGCCTGGTCTACGAACAGAAAAACTCCCTGGCCGTGGGCGCAGACTACGGGTTGTTGCAGACCGATCCCGGCCTGTTCTACCTGTACTCGCTGGTACGCCCCGGGGCAAAGACCGAAGCGGTGGAAGAAGCCCTCCAGCGTGAAATTACCCGTTTGCAGAATGAGCCGCCGTCGGAGTTGGAACTGCAGCGGGCCAAAAACCAGGTGGAGGCGGCCCACGTGTTCGAACAGGATTCGAATTTCCGGCGCGCCATGTTGCTGGGGCAGATGGAATCCATCGGCGCCGGCTGGCGGAAGGCCGATCAATTGCTGGAACACCTCCGCGCAGTCACCGCCAAAGACATTCAACGCGTTGCCAGGCAATACCTGACGCAGGACAATCGGACGCTCGGCATTCTGCTGCCTCAGCCGCCGAAACAGCCGGAGCCTCAACCGGCCGCCGCCCACCAGGGAAAATCATAATCGCCATGCTTCACGCATCCGAACACAGTGGACCGCGTTCCCTCCTCCGGCTTGGTCGCTGGCGCCGGGCATGCTGCGCCCTCTCGGCCGCGGCCCTGCTGTGCGTCGCCGCTCCCGCGCTTGCCGCGGACATCACCCCGGTCAAGGTTACGACGGCTAATGGCATGACCGTTCTGGTGCTGGAGCAGCACTTTCTTCCCATCGTGGAGATGCACGCACTGGTGAAAGCCGGCTCGGCCCAAGATCCCCCTGACAAGGCCGGTGTCGCGAACCTTGTGGCCAGCCTCCTGGATGAAGGCACAACGACCCGCTCCTCAAAGCAACTGGCGGAACAGATCGATTTCGTGGGTGGATCGCTGGAAGCCAGGGCGGGCGAGGATTTCACCACCGCCTCGGCGAGGGTGCTGAAAAAGGATCTCGACCTGGGTTTCACGCTGCTGGCCGACATCTTGATGCATCCGGCCTTTCCCAGGCAGGAATTTGAGCGCGTGCGGGGACAAATCCTGGGGGAAATGTCGAGCGATAACGACGATCCCGGCACGGTGGCGATGAGGGCCTTCAATCAGCTGGTGTTCCACAACCATCCCTATCGATGGCCGGTGAACGGCACGGAGGAAACCGTCGCAAGAATTACCTTGGCGGATGTGCAGGGGTTCTATGCCAGGGAATACCTCCCCAATCAAGTGATCCTCACCGTAGTCGGCGACGTGACCGTCGAACAAGCCACGGCCCTGGTGCAGACCTATTTCGGAACCTGGAAAAAAGGCACATCCCCGGCGCGCGCCACGAAAAAACCGGCGCCCGTGGAGAAGAAGGCCGTGCAGCTCATTGAAAAAGATCTCACCCAGTCGACAATCCTGCTGGGCCACGGCGGGATCAGCCGGAACAATCCTGATTTCTATGCCATCACCGTCATGAATCATATTCTCGGAGCCGGCGGATTCTCGTCGCGCCTGATGGATTCGATTCGCGATAAACAAGGGCTGGCCTACGGCATTTCGAGTCACTATGACGCACGGGCGATGCCCGGCTCGTTCTGGATCAATCTCCAGACCAGGACCGAAGCCACGAACCAGGCCATTACCGGAGTCCTCTCGGAAATCAAAGCGATTCGGGAAAGCCCGGTCAGCGATCAAGAGCTATCTGAAGCGAAAACATTTCTGATGGGCAGCTTCCCGCTTCGCCTGGACTCCACCGCCAAGCTGGCCCAGGTGCTCGCGCAAGTCGAGTTCTACGGGCTCGGCTTCGAGTACTTCAGCCAATATCCGAAATGGATCGAGCGGGTGACCAAGGAGGATGTGCAGCGGGTCGCCCGGCAGTACCTGGATCCCAACCGTTATGCGCTGGTGGTGGTAGGCAACGTCGCCAAGGCCAAAGTTCGCCAGTAGCCCGCACACAGCCGTTCCCGTGAGTCCCTATGCAGCCCCTTCCTCTCCAGCAAAAGCTCCAGCACCTTCGTCAGATCTTCTCGGCGATGGACTCCGTGTTGGTCGCTTATTCCGGCGGTATCGACAGCACTGTAGTGCTGAAGGTCGCCTACGATCAGCTCAAGGACCGTGCGGTAGGGATTACGGCTCTTTCGCCGACATTCCCGGCCTCCGAACTCGAGGTGGCGAAGCGGGTGGCGCGGGAAATCGGCGTCCGCCATGAACTGGTGCAGACGGATCAGCTGCAAATCCCCGCGTTCACCGAGAACGATGCGACGCGCTGCTTCCACTGCAAATCAGATCTGTATCAGCTGCTCGGCGCTCTGCGAGACGCGCACGCGGGAGCCGTCATGGTGGACGGAACGAATCTCGACGATCTCGGAGATGATCGTCCCGGCATCAAAGCTGCGCGCGAGTGGGGCGTCCGCAGTCCGCTGGTGGAAGCCGGCCTCTCCAAAGCTGAAATCAGAACGCTTGCCCACGATCTCGGCCTGTCGAATTGGGACAAACCCGCCGCAGCCTGCCTGTCCTCGCGCATTCCACGGGGGATCCCGATCACGAGAGAGAAACTCAGCCGCATTGAACAGGCGGAAGCCGTCATGCAAAGCGAAGGATTCCGGCACTACCGGGTGCGGGACCATGGGGAGATCGCGAGAATCGAAGTCGGCCGGGATGAGTTGGCGCGCCTGATCGAGCCGGAGCGGGGATTGCGTGTGAGCCGGCAGTTGAAAGAGCTGGGCTTTCGCTTTGTGACGATTGATTTGGAAGGATATCGGCCGGGCGGGGTCAGTCTGGGCTCACCGCGCCCGGCCAGATGATCGTTGATCAGGAGTGCGCTTTCGAGAGCGCCTCTAGGGCTTCGTCGGCAAACTTCCGGTGATCCGCATCGGTCAGACTGCGCTGCACGACCTTTTCAGCCACCATCAACGCGAGTTCCGTGGTCTGGTTGCGGATATCCTGCACCGCCTTCCGCCGCTCGTGATCGATCTCACGCGTGGCATCCCCCTTGATACGTTCCGCTTCGGCAGTCAGGCGCTGTTCGTTCTCGTCCAGCAACCGCTGCGCCCGCTCCTTCGCCGCCGCGAGAATGCCTTCGGCTTCTTTGGCTGCCGCGCTGAGCTTGGCCTCATACTCCTTGAGCGACCGCTCGGCTTCGGCGCGATGACGCTCCGCCTGGTCGAGACTGTCCTTGATCTTCTTCTCCCGCTCTTCGAGGATGCCAAGGATGCCAGGGAAGGCAAACTTGTACAGGACGAAGAACAGAATCCCGAAGGACACGACCTCCCAAAAAATCAGCGACGAGAAAAAACTCGATTCAAACTGCGGCATAGTTGTACCTAAGTGCTGTGTGCTGAGTCCTGAGTGCCGAGCGCATTGCTCAGCACCGAGCACTCACTGCTCAGCACTGTTATTTGCGGAGCCCCATGATGATGAACGCAATGACCAGCCCGTACAGCGCGATGGCTTCGACGAGCGCGAACCCGATCCACATGTACTTGCCGACGCGGCCTTCGGCTTCAGGCTGGCGCGCCACGGCTTCGATCATCTTGCCGAAGATGTACCCGATTCCCACACCGGCCCCGGCGAAACCCGCCGCCGCCAATCCCATGCCTAACAACGCTGCTGCTGCTGAATCCATTGTGTGCTACTCCTCCCTTGTCTGATCTGACACGCGATTAATGCGCGTGGTCATCGTGGCCGTGCAGATGGAATGCGTCTCCCAAATAGACGCAGGTCAACACGGTGAAAATATAGGCTTGAATAAACGCGATACCGACTTCCAACCCATTCATCGCGATGGTAAAGGCGAACGGCAGCCAACCGATCAGCACCCCGCCGCTGATCGCCAGCCCGAACAGCACTCCCAGGATCACGTGGCCCGCCGTCATGTTGGCGAACAACCGGACGGCCAACGAAATCGGCCTGGCTAACTGGCTGATCAACTCGATCGGAATCATCAAGGGGAGCAGCCATCCCGGGGTCCCGGGCGGCACGAGAATCCCGAGAAACTTGGCTCCATGGAGGATAAACCCCATCACGAGGCTCAACCCGTACACCAGACAGGCAAACACGGCGGTGACCACGATCTGACTGGTGACCGTATAGGATCCGGGAATCAACCCGAGCAAATTACAAAAGAGAATAAAGAGAAACAGGCTGGCGATAAGCGGGAAGAACCGCATCCCGTCTTTGCCCATGGTATCGAGAATGATGCTCCGGATAAAGTCCACGAGCATTTCGGCAAGGTTTTGAAGCTTGCCCGGCACCAGCCGACGAGCCGACCCTGCCATCACCATCAGCACGGTGACCAAGGCCACCACAATCCACATGAGGATCACGGCCTTGTTGATGGAGATATCCAACCCGCCGATGGAGAGAGGAATATAATTGTGCAGTTCAAAGGAATGAAGGGGACTTTCTTCCACGGCTATCCTTTACGTTCGTTCTCTTGCGGTGACCCCGGCCATCTCATCGCCGACCGGTACGCGTTTCGTATGCCCGCTATCACACCTAAGACCAGCCCCGCCACCATTCCCCAGGGAGTAGACTCCAGGAGATAGGTATCCACGACCCAGCCCAACCCGCCTCCCACAATCAGCGCAGCTAGCAGTTCGGTTCCTATCCGGACCGCTTGACCGAGCCCCGCATAGAACGGATCTTGTGAAGGGGGCATGGCATACCCACTGGGGGCGAGTACTCAGACAGGGATGCTGAATAAGGACTCCACCGTTTGCGGGCGCGCAATTCAAGCAGAATCCCCATTGAAATGTCAAGCCGTTAGGGCCCTGTCCCTTGACCGGATCGCTACGGTATAGTGTGCTCCCTCTATCGGAGCGTACGTTCGACTGTCTATGACAACGCCATCACCGACACCCTTCCTCGACGGACCTCCCCGGCCCTTGATAGTCACCCTTCGTGGAACCTCCCTGAGTCCGTTCGAACAGTATGCGCAGATCGCCTCCGACTCCGAACCCTCGTTCTTATTCGAGAGCGGCAAAGGCCCCCTCTCTACCGGACGCTATTCATTTTTTGCCGATGCCCCCTACCAAACCTTGTCAGGGAAAAATCGCGACTGGACCATCAGAACGGCGGACGGGAAAACCCGGACAGGACAGGAGCCATTCCACAAGCTTGTGGAGATGATGCAGCAGTCCCCGATCGCGCGCCCGCCCGGGATTCCTCCATTTTTCGGGGGAGCTGTGGGCTACCTGAGCTATGACCTTGCCCGTCAATTCGAGTCGTTGCCCATCCATGCGATCGACGATCTTCATTTCCCGGATCTGGAGTTCGCCTTCTTCGACCTCGTAGCGGCATGCGACCATGACTCCAATGAGCTCCACTTGATCTTCTGCCCACCGCTTGAGCGGTTTTCAGGAGAGTCGCGGGAATCCCTTTATCGGGAGGGCTGCGCCCGGCTCGCGGCATTGCAGGATCAACTCGCTCGGCCTTCCCGTAAATCCCACGACGGAGACCTGTCCGGACCGATCACCTTTGGCCCCCAACAATCCCAAGCGTCGTACATGGACCGTGTTCGCCGCTGCCAGGACTACATCGCAGCGGGCGATTTGTATCAGGCCAATCTTTCTCACCGCTTTTCCGTCACGAGCCCCCGCTTCGCTCCTGAGTCGGCCCTTGCACCGGAACTCCGGGCTTATGCGCGCCTGCGCGCAATGAATCCCTCGCCGTTTTCCGGCCTGCTGCGTTTCGGCGGAACCAGCTTCATCAGCACGTCGCCGGAACGGCTGGTGCGCTTGACCGGCCGACAGGCCGATACGAGGCCGATTGCCGGGACCAGACCGCGGGGGCGGGATGCGGCCGACGACCGGCGGCTGATCGAAGAACTTCTCGCAAGCGAAAAAGAGCGGGCGGAGCACCTGATGCTGGTCGATCTTGAACGGAACGACCTGGGGCGCGTGTGCGAATTCGGCTCGGTCCGTGTCGACGAATTGATGACCATCGAGCAATATTCGCATGTCAGCCATCTGGTATCCCATATATCCGGCCGCCTCCAGGCAGACACCAGCGGCTTCGACCTCCTCCGTGCCGTCTTCCCCGGAGGCACCATCACCGGCGTCCCCAAAATCCGTTGTATGGAGGTGATTGAGGAACTGGAGCCCGTGCGGAGAGGCCCGTATACCGGCTCAATGGGCTACTTCAGCTGGAGCGGCGATCTGGACTTCAATATTGTGATCCGCACGCTGGTGCTCCGGGAGGGGCAGGGATACCTCCAAGTCGGAGCAGGGATCGTGGCCGATTCGGATCCCGCCAGAGAATATGAGGAGACGATTCATAAGGCGCAGGCGTTCCTGAGCGCCTTGTCGTGACAACACCGATGTGGATTTTTCTGAATGACCGGTTCGTCAAAGACCAGGATGCCGTCGTGTCCGTCTTCGATCACGGGTTCCTGTACGGCGACGGCGTCTATGAAACGATCCGCTCCTACGGGAGCCGGATCTTCATGCGCGATCATCACCTGGCGCGGTTACAGCGATCGGCCGATGCGATCGGCCTGACACTCCCCGTCCCTCAGGGCGGATGGCCGCGTCTCTTGCACGAGGCCATGGAGCGCAACCATGTGGGGGACGAGCAGACCGATGCCTATCTCAGAATTACGGTGTCGCGCGGCGTCGGCGAGATCGGGCTCGATCCCGCGCTCTGTCCGAAACCCACGCTCGTGATTATGGCGAAGCCTTTGCACCCGCCGGCCGAGGAAACCTATCGGCACGGGGTGTCACTAATCATCGCGCAGACCAGACGCAATCTGCCCAGCGCGCTCTCGCCGCAGATCAAAGCCACCAATTTCTTGAACAACATTTTGGCAAAACGGGAAGCTATTGCCGCCGGGGTGTTCGACAGTCTGTTCTTGAACTGGGAAGGACATCTCACGGAATGCACCGTGAGCAATGTCTTTTTTGTCTCAAGAAACCGGCTCCACACGCCGGCGATTGAATGCGGAATCCTCGACGGGATCACCAGAGAACTTATCTTACGGTTCGCAGAGGAGCTCGGAATCCCGATCGTCGAAGGCCGCTTCGCCCCTCAGGACCTGCTGCAAGCCGACGAATGCTTTCTCAGCAATACCAGCATGGAGCTCATGCCCGTCGTGTCGATCGACCAGCACCTGATCGGCGACGGGACCCCGGGGCCGTTGACCCGTCAACTGCATGGACACTTTATAGACAATCACCGTCGCTTTTTGGAACCGCCGACCGCGCCCTAAATTCCGATCCGCTTGTTTTTCCTGCCCATTTCAAATTCCTCCACAGGGCACAGGAACTGCAAATCCTTGACAGGCAGATGCAGGCTGCTATCGTTTGACCATGCCCGCAAACGAACAGACAGCCTTCTTGAGGAGATCTCCATTGCATACCGCCAGAATCCTTTTCTCGACCCTGATGATCGGAGCGACGTGGCTCACGCAGTTACCGCAGGCTCTTCACGCCGAGATTTACCAATATATCGATGCCAATGGCACGATCTCCCTCACCAATGTCCCGACCGATCTCCGCTATCGCCGCGTCGCCACCAGGCCAAACCGGCTACATCCCACCCTGTCTGAACGGGAGGTGGGACCGATGATCAGCCGGTCCTCCCAACAGCATCAGTTGCACCCTGCGTTGATCCGGGCCGTGATTAAAGCGGAGTCCGACTTCGACCCCCTGGCCGTCTCACGCGCCGGCGCGATCGGGCTCATGCAGCTCATGCCGCAGACGGCCGTGCGCCTCGACGTCCATGACCTCTATGATCCGGAAGACAATATCGGCGGGGGAACCAAGTATCTTCGACAGTTGCTCGATCGGTTCAGCGGGAATCTTCCACTCGCCTTAGCCGCCTATAACGCCGGCGAACACGTCGTGGATCGCTATCGCGGACTGCCGCCGATCGATGAAACACGGCAGTACGTGCGCAAGGTCATGCGTTATTATCGGACTTTTCTTATGAAAGACCTGGCGACGACCGGGCACGTGATCGCTTCGGCCCAACCTGCATCGCAATCACCACACCCTGCTTCCGTCCCGACTGCGGCTGAGTAGGCTCATCCGTACAGGTCAGCTGGCTATGGAGTTTCCAGCCTGCCCGTTTGACCTGGGGAAAATCCGACCGGAAATGCGCCCCGATGCTGTTCTCACGCCAGAGCGCCGCCTCCGCCACACAATGCGCGACCTGCACCATATTCTTTACTTCGAGATCGGCCCGACTGTTGAACGGACCTGAGACGACCTTGAGCCAGCGAGACAGTTGCGCCGTGGCCCGAACAAGAGACTCCCGCGAACGCACAACCCCGACCTGTCCCCACATCGTGCGGCGCAGCGAACTCCTCAGCTTTTCGGCGTCCTCCAACCGCTGCTCGTCTTCGCACGCAAGCGCCTTGGCCTGAGCGGACAGGTCGAGATGACCGTGTCGTTGCGCGAACGCGCTCGCCGCCACCCCCGCCCGCATGCCGAACACCAGCCCCTCGAGGAGCGAATTGCTCGCCAGGCGGTTCGCCCCGTGCACCCCGCTGCACGCGACTTCCCCCGCCGCAAACAAGCCGGGCAGCGTCGTCGCACCGTTCAGATCGGTCCACACTCCGCCCATCATGTAGTGCGCGCTCGGGGATACGGGGATCCATTCTTCCGTGATATCGATGTCGTAGCGGAGACAGGTGGCGTAGATCGTGGGAAACCGGCGTTTCACGAAGTCCGCGCCAAGATGAGTGACGTCGAGATAGACATGCCGCGCCCGCGTCGTAGCCATTTCGGCCCAAATGGCCCGCGCGACGATATCGCGCGGCGCCAGCGCGCCCAGCGGATGATACCGCTGCATGAACAGCTCACCCTTGTTGTTGCGCAGCTGGCCCCCTTCTCCCCGCATGGCTTCGGAAAGCAGAAACGGCGGACTTGACGGAAGATACAACGACGTCGGATGAAACTGGACGAACTCCATATCCTGCAGCATCGCGCCCGCGCGAAACGCCATCGCCATCCCGTCGCCCGTGGCATTGGGCGGATTCGTCGTCCTCGCATAGATCTGGCCGGCCCCCCCGGTGGACAGCACCACCGCCTTGGCGGGAAGAATGAATTGCTTGCCCGAGGCTTCGTCCAACACGACCGCGCCGCAACAACGTCCCTGCTCCACAACCAGATCGACCGTGAAATGATAGTCGAGCCGCCGGATCCGCTTCTGTCGACCGGCCTGCGCCATAAGCGCCCGAACCATTTCGTTGCCCGTGGCATCGCCGCGCGCACGCAGAATGCGGCTGCGGCTATGAGCGGCTTCCCGCGCGAAGGCGAACTTGCCCCCCGCCTTGTCGAATTTGGCTCCCCAGCGAATCAATTCCTGAATCCGCTCCGGCCCTTCCTCGACTAACACGCGCACGGCCTCCTGGCGGCAGAGGCCATGTCCCGCCTTCAACGTGTCGGTATAATGAATGGCCACGTCGTCCTCTTCGCTCAACGCTACGGCCACGCCCCCCTGAGCATAAATCGAATTGCTCTGCAGCGGATGGCCCTTCGTCAACATGATGACCCGGCCCTTCCGGCTTAGTTCAAGCGCGGCGCGAAGCCCGGCCACCCCGCTGCCCACTACAAGAAAATCGGCGTCGGGCGCGGACAAGGAGCGACGAGTCAACTGAGCTGCGTCCTTCACTGGGGCACCTTCCGGCCGGAAGGTGGAACTTCGGAGAGGGCCTGACGTGTCTTCATGCCGAACGGCAGATCACCCTGTACGCCACGAAGGAGAATGGATTGCGTCCCCACCCACTGCAAGCGCGCATGCCCGCGCTGCCGGATGCCGGCATCCTCGCTGGTTTTTTTCCACACCCCCTGCCAGTGGACATACACATCGATGTTTTCGCCGTCGATCATGATCCGTTCCGTCTTGAACTCCAGCTGAATAGATTGAAACGTATCGAAATCCTGTCCCGCATCAGCCTGCATCTGCTCCAGCTGCTCCAGTGGCAGCATCACATCCTGGAATCCCGCCCGATCCCGTCGCTGATAGGCTTCCCTCAACGCTTCAACGGCTTTGTCGATCCGGACGAGGCGCTCATGATCTTCCGGATAATCGATCACCTTCCCTGCGCAGGCAAAAGAGAGCGAGAGCGCAATGAGCATGCAACCAGCCACACACCGACGCAGAACACACGACGAGGCGTTTAATTTCATCATAGTTTCGCAGTATAGGAACGTCCTCAAGTACGGTCAAGGCGTAGAAGCCCGGCGAAAAACTCCGGCCCCATCATCGGGCATCACTCCACGCAGGCCTGCTTATCGCTTGCTTTTTCAGCCGAAAGCCTCTAGACTCGCCCGACTTGGGAGATTCATCGCATGTCGAGCGTGTTAAAAAAGCGTCGGAAGAAAATGCGCAAGCACAAGTATAAGAAGCTGCGCCGACGCCAAAAATTCTTACGTCGTAAAAGCTAAGCTCACCCCGTTCGCCGGGAGGAGGAGATTGTGCCGGAGGGCAAAAAGGTTCGCATCCGCGTCCGTACGGTGAGCTGTACCTACGTGGGGGACTTTCTCGTGCCGCCGATGCGCCATCGGGTCTCTGACGCGATCAATGAGGAAGCACGTCTCTTCGTCAATCTGACGGACGTGGTGATCAATGATCGCGACCGCTCAGACTTTGTGGCGCTCAACAAGAACCTCATCGAGTCGATCGCGCAGCTGTAGCGGAGCCCTGCTTTGATGGCTTCGCTACAGCCGTGTCGTGATCTTCAACTGCGGCCCGGCCTCTCCAGTACGGCTCTCACCCGACCGCCCTCACGGATCGTGCAAACCAGCTGATGTCGACTTTCAAACGATTTTTCCCGTTTATCCGCCCTTATATCCCCCGTATGGCGGTGGCAGGATTCCTCGTGATGGGCGTCGCCGCCATCAATCTCGCCCTGCTGCGACTGGCCGGCACCTTGTGGGACGTCATCACGGTCCAGCACGATCATGCCCGGATGACGGAATTGATCGCGTTGTTCATCGGACTGGTCCTGCTTCAAGGCCTCTGCTCGATGGGGCACAGCTACCTCACCGCCTGGGTCTCGCAACATATTGTTGCGGATTTTCGCACGCATCTTTTCAAGCATCTCCAAAGCCTCGCCGTCAGCTTCTTTGCCCGGCGCAGAACCGGCGAGCTGCTCTCGCGGCTGATGAATGATGTGACCGTCATCCAATCCATTGTCACGGAAACGCCGATCGATACCGCCAAGCAGCTCGTCACCTTCATCGGCGGCATCGCGTTCCTGTTATCCATGAACTGGCGGTTGTGCCTGTTGATTCTTGTGCTTCTCCCGCTGCTGGTCCTGGCCGCAAAGTTCTTTGGACGGCGGCTCAAATCACTCTCGACCTCCATTCAGGACCAGACCGCCGCACTCAGCACCCTCCTGGAAGAAGTGATCTCCGGCATTCGGATCGTCAAATCGTTCGTCCAAACCTCACGGGAAGAAGCGCGCTTTGCCGCACAAATCCAGCAGGGCCTCTCGCTCTCGCTCCGCCGGGCCGGCATCATGGCGCTGTTTATTCCCGTCATCAGCCTGTTGACCTTTTCAGCCGCTGCGGCCGTCTTGTGGTACGGAGGCAGCCAGGTGATCGACGGTACCGTGACTCCGGGCGATCTCTTCGCCTTCGTCTTGTTCGCCGGCATTCTGATCGGCCCCTTCAGCTCGGCCGCCCGTGTGTTCGCACAAATTAAAGAGGCCCAGGGCGCGACAGAGCGGGTGTTTGAAATTCTCGATGCCCGGCCGGATATCCGCGATGAGCCGAATGCCCTTGTTCTCCCGGCCGTGCAGGGCCACCTGCTGGTTGAACAGGTGAGCTTCTCCTACGACCCCCGCACACCGGTCCTGTCGCATCTGTCTTTCGAGGCCCATCCTGGAGAACTGGTGGCCTTCGTCGGACCGACCGGAGCGGGAAAGACGACCGTCATCAATCTGCTCCACCGGTTCTATGATCCCCTCGAAGGCCGCATCACCATCGACGGACAGGATCTCAAAACTGTCTCCGTGGAAAGCTGGTACCGGCAAGTCGCGTTGGTCCCGCAAGAAACGATTCTGTTTGGCGGCACGATCCTGGAGAATATTCGCTACGGCAATCCGCAGGCCGACGAGACAGCGGTGCAGGAAGCCAGCAAGGCCGCCCATGCCCACGAATTTATTTCAGCCTTTCCGGACGGATACCGGACCGTGGTGGGAGAAAAGGGGATTAATCTGTCCGGCGGGCAACGCCAGCGCATCGCCATCGCCCGCGCCATCCTGAAGAACCCGCGCGTCCTCCTGCTCGATGAAGCCACTTCGTCGCTCGACACCGAATCGGAACGGCTGGTGCAAGAGGCGCTTGAACGGTTGATGGCGGGACGCACGACTTTTGTCGTCGCGCACCGGCTCTCCACCATCCAACGCGCCGACCGTATTCTCGTTCTGGACAAGGGACGCATCGTCGAAGCGGGCACCCACGCGCAGCTTATGGAGCGCAAAGGCCTCTACCACTACCTCTACACCATCCGCTTCAACGAGCAGCCGGCGTAATCCGCGCCGATTCCCGATCACGGAGAGGTCCCTCTGCCCCATGGGAAGAAAGAACCTCCTGGAAGCACGCAAGATTCCTCTGCGCTTCGGGGCAATACGTTAGGTCGCAATTACCCCCAAAGCAGCAACAAGCCCGCTCGCGTTGCGGGTTAGCGGACTTTTGAGAAGTCGGCGTCGAATTCGCTGGTCTTGCCGTCGGGGAAGAACACGATGACTTTGGTCTTGGCGTTGGGGTCGAAACTTTCGTAGGCGAATCGGGCGGTAAAGCGTGAGCGATAGGCCGGCCCCTGGCCGTCGTTCTTGCGGCCCTTCTCGGCCGGGCTCACATCGACCGGCTTGATGTTCTTGCTGCCCTGCTGGAACGCCACTTGCGCACCCTCGGCGAAATACTCGTCGTCGCCGCATAATTGCACTTCGATTTCCATGTTCGGCATCTCGACGACTTTCTTGATGAACTCGTCGGGCATGCGGATCTCCTTTTTCTGCTTCTTGGATTCCGCCGCCTCCTGGCGTCCGAATGCCTCCAGCCGAAACCGCTTGGTGCGCAGAATGGCACTGGCCCCGCAGGAATCTTTCTCGGGATCGGACCCGATGCGGGTGGCCAGCGACGCCTGCTGCAACACTTTCTTCACCTCTTCCGGCGAGTTGGCTTTCTCCATCGGTATGCGCCCGGCCTCCAAGGCCTTCTGCGCTTCTTCCATCGTCAATTTCACATCAATGGCCGACGCCGTCTGCGGAACCGTGGCGCCGAAGACTCCCAGCACCGCACAACAAGCCAGTACGGATGAACGACGATGTGATCCGAAGAACATGACCGCCTCCCTCAAGATAAAAGCCCCATAATGAATGGCGCATTGTAGGCAAACCGCCCACCCTTTTCAATCGTGCGCGAACCGCGTCCAGTTCGGGTACGGCTTCTCACGATAGAGCGCGTCAATATCGACAGGCACCTGAATCCCCGCGCCGGCCAGCAACGCGACGAGGAGCCGCAGCGGCAAACCCACCACCCCGAGATAATCCCCGCGCACGTTTTCAACCAGCGCCCCGCCGTCGCCCTGAATGGAATAGGCGCCCGCTTTCCCCAGCGATTCGCCGGTCGCCAGATACCGCTCAATGCCATCCGCCTGATCAGGCTTCATGTGCACGGTCGCCGTTGAGACCTCGACCAGATCGAGATGCCGGGTCACACAACAGAGGGCCACCGCCGTGTGCACGAGATGGTCCCGCCCGGCCAGCTTGGTCAACATGCCCCTCGCCTCATTCAGATCCATCGGCTTCCCCAACATCTGCCCGTCAAGTTCGATGACCGTATCACTGCCCAACACCAGATGCTCCGGCTGCTGCCGGGCAATCGAGCGGGCCTTCTCCTGGGCAAAACGGCGCACTTGGTGAATAGGAGTCAGCCCTGACACCGGCTGCTCTTCAAAATCCGGAGCACAAATCTGGAAGGGGAGGCCCAACAATGCCAGGAGTTCCCGGCGGCGAGGCGAGGTCGAGGCAAGAATCAACTGCATCGGGACACAAGCGTGGTCATGGAATCGTCCGGGTCTTGACTGGACTGAACGGCAGAGGGGGCGGGGTCTATGACCTGATCGGCGTGATATTCGGCGATAATCCGTTCGACATCGTCAACGGATGAGGCCCCGAACATCCGGGCACGCAGCGCCGCGGCATGCCCGAACCCCTTGCAATACCACCCCAGATGCTTCCGCATGCGGTGAAATTGGCCGGGGCCGCAGATCGCCTCATATTGCCGGGCGTGCTCCAACAACAGCGCGAAACGTTGATCGAGCGTCATCACCAGCTCTTCACCGACCGCGTCCGGTGCGCCGGCCAGGGCCAATGTACGGGCGCGTTCTTTGGACCGGAAGAACCACGGCGCGCCGAGCACCGCCCGCCCCACGAGCACCCCGTCCACCTGAGTAGACTGCACGCGGCGGGCGATCTCTTCGGCAGTCTGGACATCGCCGTTCCCGAGCAGCACCGTTCCGGTCCCTTTCACCAGTTGCGCCGCCCTGGCAATGGCCGACCAGTCGGCATCCCCCCGATACATCTGCTGCAAAGTTCTGCCGTGGAGCGTAATCGCGGCGGGCGTTTCGCTCAGGAGATGGCCAATCCACTCTTCGACGATAACCGAGTCGTACCCGAGCCTGGTCTTGACCGACAACGGCAGAACCCGTCGCGGAACGGGCGAGGTCCCCTGGCGGCGTTCGTTGAGCAGACGGAAGGCCGCGATCCGCGAGGGCTTGAACCCGGCTTGCTCGAGCGTCTGCCCGTTCGCCCAATCATCCATCCCTCGACGCGTGGCTTGGAGAATGGCCTGCGCCACCTCCGGCGTTTTAATGAGCCCCGCACCGGAGCCGGACGAAGCGACGCTCTTGGACGGACAGCCCATGTTGATGTCGATCCCGTCAAATCCCAGTTCGCAGGCCGCATGAGCGGCTTGATAGAACAAGGCGGGATCCTTGCCGTAGAGCTGCGCCACGATCGGACGCTCAATGTCACTATAGATCAGCGTACTCAGCAGGAACTCGGGGCCGCGGCAGATGTCATGAACATGCGTAAATTCCGTCATCGTGACATCGGGCTTCCCCTGCTGCGCAATGACGCGCCGGAAAGTGGCGTCCGTGACACCGTCCATGGGTGACAAACCGATGATCGGCCGGGGGAGTGTGGACCAGAAATTCATGGCTGTTGGCCCGCAACCGGCAATGGAGCTTCGTTGGCCGACCGATAGGCCGCGCGCAGCTCCTCTGCTTCCCGCCGCGCGATCGCCCGGCTGTCCGGAGCGACCTCGCTTACAAATTCCAGAAACCGGTCGATCTTGATTTCAAAAAAATCGTAGGAACTCTCCACCGGACGCGGCTCCCTGAACCAGTACGCAACGAACGTCTCCAACGAAATCTGCTGTGCCGCCAAACCACGACAGGTCTCGGGAAACATGGCTCCTATCTCGCCACCCCAATGCAGGATCTCATACGGCAGATAGCTCGTGTGATACCATGGGAGCCCCTCAGAACAGGCAGCCGGCGATGTCCACTCCGGCCCCGCCGGCGCAACCTGTCCGGATACCACACGGGCATAATGCTCATAGGCCCGGCGCACCGAATCTTCCTCCGGTCCGGCCTCGCGCCGGGATGTTGTCTCCGCGTCGAGGCGCTCCCCTCCGATCGCCTCAAGGGACGCCGAAGCCTGTGCTCTACCCGGGAACAGCGTCCCGTACTGGCGGGCGAACCCCTCGTATTCATCCGCGATCAATTCGATCGGCTTGGTATCCACCTCCAACGCCAGCCCCTTCAGATGCGGCAGCCGCGGCACGCTCACAATCTGATCCAGCATCTCAAACAACACCGGGGGAATCGGCGCGGCATGCGCATCGGTCCACACAGGCAATCCCGGAGGCCTTTCGGCAGGCGACCGCATCGGGGTCTCCACCATTGATTCATGGACCGACAACCCCGCCACATGAATCTCGACGACTCGCTCGAGCGGGAACTCCGACAAAAATCGGTCAAGGAATGCCGTCAGCGAAACGGTCTGCCACGCGGTCGAATAACGATAGACCGTCCAGAGATGGCCGACATCCAACACCAGCCCGCACGAAGCCTGTTCGGTGACCTGGCGGAAAAACTCCGGAATCGGGACGGTTCCCGCAACAAAATAGGTCAGCGGGGGCATTTCCAGCAGAAACAACGGCGAGCTTCCCCCGTGCAGCCGGCACTCCCGATCAAAAATAGCCTGCACCGCCCGTATGTTGGCCGCCACAACCGCCGCACTCGCCGGGGTATAGAGCGGCGGAAGATAGGTCCCGAAGGAATAGCCCGCGATGTGTTTCGTGGCACATTCATGATTCGACCAGACACTGTGCAGCAGCGCCAGCTGGGCGGCCGCCGCGGAGGCCTCCTGCTGAAACAGCGCCTCTCGTTCCGCTCCCGGCTGGGTGACCCAAAGCCCTTCGCCATGGTACGTGAGAGGGAGATCCGTATGGCGACGGACGGCAGCCAGGGCTGTAGAGGCCGCCCGGAACACTTCCAGATAAGCGGGAAAGGCTTGACGCCGCCTTAGATAGGCGAGCAAGTTAACAATGTCCGGAGAATACACATCGACGGAAAGTCCCAGCCCTTGCACGGGAACCTGATCGACACGACGCGTATATTCATGATGCAACGAATTCACGAGGGCCCTTTCGCCTTGACAGAATCAGAACCTAGTGTATGCCTGGAAACGCTGAAATGACAAGGCGTTAAGCCTTCCAGAGGCCTCCGAAACCGTCTGCTATACTTGCCATACATCGCAACGGTCGGGACGGCTGACGATGAGAGACAAGGACCTGGCTGAGCGATGATGAATCCGGACGATCAACATTCTAAAACACCGAACCCCCAAATTACCTTGGTTGCCCACATGATGACTCCAGGTGTCGTGCAAATTCCCGGTGATGTCTCGGTCGCCGAAGCGGCGTCGCTCCTGGAACAGGAACACATGCCCTGCCTGCTGGTGAAAGACACGGATACCCGCTTCGGGCTGATGACCCCCACCGACATCGTGAAGAAAGTGGTCGCCCAGGGCCTCCACCCAGACGAGATCGAAGTGCGCGCCATCATGTCGCGGCCTGTGCAGTTTATCGAATACGATCGTGCCGCCGACGAGGCCTCGACGTTGATGATGTCATCCGGCTCGCCCATTTTGATCGTGACCAAAGAAGAGCAGCCCGTGGGAGTCCTGACCGCCCGCGATCTGATCTTATCCCCCAAACGCTGCCACACCCGTGTGCCGGCCACGATCAGCGTGCTCGACGAGAACGCGCCCGGCGCGCAACATCAAGCCATTATCGTGCAACTCAGCCATGTGGGAGCCATGGTCCAGTCCCCCACGCTGCTCCTGCCGGGCACCAAGGTCATGGTGAACTTCTCGCTGCCTGAACTCCCCGCGCCCCTGACCGTCAACGGCACGATTCTCGACGACAATGAGCAGACCTCCAGTCTGAGTAAGAAGCCTGTCTCCGCCACTCCCAGCGTCGACGTCCAATTCACCAATCTTTCCCCCGCAGACCAGTCCCGCATCAAGGCCTGGGTCCTTCAGAACTCGCCCAAGGCAACCGATCTGTCCTGACGGACTCCTGAACCGTTTCCATCATACAGAGCCAGACTTGCGATCTTCTTTGACCCAGGGAATTCCCGCTGGTAGAATTTTTTCGTATTGGAATTCTCTCGACTTACAGAGGTGCACAGGATGGATACCCCGACACAACCCCCACAAAACCGCCAGCGGCCCGTTCTGTCAAACGATGACATTCTGACGCAGATTCGTGCCCTGCTGGAGGGGCCGGATGACGACCTCCAGGCAACCATCATGAGAGAGCTCCTGACCGGCTTCCTGCGGCTCCACGATGCCCATCTCGATCTCCTGGACCTCAAGATCGTCAACCGGGCCGTCAAGGAGCTCCGCCATGCCTTTGGCGTCTTTCACGGCTATCGCGACCGGCGGAAAGTCAGCATCTTCGGCTCGGCCCGCACGCCATCTGACGACCCGAACTATCGGCTGGCGCACGAGTTCGCCGAACAGATCGTGAAAGCCGGTTACATGGTGATCACCGGAGGCGCCGACGGCATCATGCGGGCCTCGCAGGAAGGGGCCGGCCGCGAGAACAGCTTCGGGGTGAATATCATGCTGCCGTTCGAGCAGGGTGCGAATGCCACGATCGCGAATGATCCCAAGTTGATCACCTTCAAGTATTTTTTTACCCGCAAGCTGATGTTCCAGAAGGAAGCCAACGCAATCGCTCTCTTTCCTGGCGGCTTCGGCACACATGATGAAGGGTTTGAAATCCTGACGCTGGCACAGACCGGAAAAAGCGATCCGCAACCGATCGTCTGTCTGCAGGCGCCAGACTGCGACTATTGGGACGACTGGTCGGGCTTCATCGTGAAGCAGCTCCTGAAACGAAAACTGATTAATGAAGAAGATCTCAGCCTCTTCACCATCGTCAATTCGGCGGAGGCCGCGGTCGAAGAAATCCTGGCCTTCTATCGCCGC
This sequence comes from Nitrospira sp. NS4, assembly GCF_049546785.1. Classification (NCBI taxonomy): domain Bacteria; kingdom Pseudomonadati; phylum Nitrospirota; class Nitrospiria; order Nitrospirales; family Nitrospiraceae; genus Nitrospira; species Nitrospira sp. NS4. The sequence continues at coordinate 218,642 of NZ_JBMWAN010000002.1, forward strand.
TACCACTCAATTCGCTTTGTCGGCAAGCAACTGGCCATGCGCCTGACATCGGCCATCTCAGCCGAGCAACTCGACCGCATCCAAAGTCAGTTCAGCGATGTCCTCACCGATGGACGTTTTGAACTGCGCGGCGCGCTGGAGGAGGAACTCGATGAGCCGGCCCTGACCGAGCTCCCCCGGCTGGTGTTTCCCTTCAATCGCCGCAGCGCGGGGCGGCTGCGCCAGCTCATCAACCATGTGAATAGCCTCTAGCACGCCCTCTTTTGTCCTGCGATGTCAGCATGGTATGGTGGCCGCACGCCCATGAATGATTCGCCCCATACCCGTCAGTTCAGCAGTCCTCCGAGCACGGTGCTCTATCACGCCGAATGTGCCGACGGATTCGGGGCAGCCTGGGCCATTTGGAAACAATATCCCAGCGCGAAGTTTATCCCCGTCAAACACGGAAATCCTCCCCCCGGCGACCTCACAGGCCAGCGCGTGGTGATTGTGGACTTCAGCTATTCCCGGCCCATCCTCGAATCGATGGCCGCTGAAGCGAAAGACCTCATCATCCTGGACCATCACATCACCGCCGAGAAAGCCTTAACCGGCCTGCCTTACGCGTACTTTGACCTCAAGAAATCCGGCGCGGTGCTGGGCTGGGAGTGGGCCCACGGCTCTTCGGCCCCCTGGCTGCTGCAATATATCCAGGATAAGGATTTGTGGAATTGGGCCCTGCCCGGCAGCCGGGAAATCAACGCCGCCATCGCCTCCTATCCCTTTGACTTCCAGCGCTGGGACGGTTTCATCCAGTCGGACCTTGAACAGGAAGGACGCGCCATCCTTCGCTACGAACAGGAACTCGTAGGGAAGCTAGCGGCACAGGCCGTGATGGTGGACTTCCAGGGCCTCGTGATCCCGGCGGTGCACAGCGCGATTCTGACCAGCCAGGTCGGCGAGCGGTTGTCGCCGCACCATCCCTTTTGCCTCATCTGGCACGATCGCGACGGACGCCGGTACTTCAGCATGCGCTCCCGCGAGGATGGGACCGATGTCGGGACCATCGCCGCGTCGTTCGGCGGCGGCGGGCACACCCACGCCGCAGGTTTTTCGATCCCCCTCGACGACGACGGGTCTTTGCCGGCCAACCCGGCATTGCCCAAGCCGGTGATCGATCGCCGCCGATCACCGTAGACCGGCCCGATGCTCCCGCTTCACGACGACAACCCGACCGAACGAACCCCTTTCGTCACGATCACAATTATCGCCCTCTGCGTGTTGATCTTCCTGTATCAGGCGTCGCTCCCGCACAACTCCGACGAAGCCTTCGTCTTTCAGTACGGCGCCATCCCAGCCCTGGTCTTCGGCCACGCCACGCTCCCCGGCGATATGGTGGCCCTTCCCGGAATGTTGACGCTGGTCACCAGCATGTTTCTCCACGGCGGCTGGATGCATTTGCTCGGGAACATGCTCTATCTCTGGATCTTCGGCAACAATATCGAAGACGTCATGGGTCACGTTCGCTTTGTCATTTTTTATCTGATCTGCGGTGTCCTGGCCGCCTTGAGTCATGCCTTGACCGATCCCTCATCCCAAATCCCGATGGTAGGAGCCAGCGGGGCCATTTCAGCGATTCTGGGAGCCTACCTGCTGTTGTTTCCACATGCCCGTGTGCTGGTCCTGATCCCTCCGCCGTTCTACGGCACGACCTATGTACCGGCCGTCGTGGTGCTGGGAATCTGGTTTCTCGGCCAGCTCTACAGCGGAGGCATGACTCTGGGCGCCACAGGAGGAGGCGTGGCCTTCTTCGCCCACATTGGAGGGTTTGTGGCGGGATTGGCGCTGATCGGGCTATTTAAGCGGCGGGACGTCCCGTTCTTGTCGAAGGGACGCCCGCATCGGTGGGATCGCTAGCCCCGTCAGGCGACATCAAGCAGTTCCCGAACCTTTTCGACCAATCCCACGTGCCGGTAAGGCTGCTGAAGCACGAAACGCCGATTGATGCGGTGATGGTCGATCGTCTCGTCACCGTAACTGGAGACAAACAACGCTTTCATCATGGGGTGGTGATTGAGCAGCCGACGGGCCAGCTCCCGCCCCCCGATTTCCGGCATCGTCAGAGGGCTCACTGTAAGGTGAACGATGCCCTTGTAGCGCTGCACCAGCATCAGCGCCTCCACGGGAGATGCCGCTTCAAGGACACGATACCTGTGCCGGATGAGCACCGAGCGGGCCAGCTTGCGTGCGATCTCGTCCTCATCCACCACGAGAATCGTTTCATCCCCCTTGGCCAGCATGGGCTTCGAGGGCATCGCCTCGGACGCATGCGCGGAGTCGATCGCCGGGAGCCAGACCCGTACGACCGTCCCATATCCGGGCCGGCTGTCGACTTCGACGGTCCCCCCGTTTTGCGTCACAATGCCATATACGGAGGTCAATCCCAGTCCGATGTTCGTCTCCTTGGTTGAGAAGAATGGCTCGAACATATGGGCCTGTGTCTCGAGATTCATACCGGTTCCGGTATCGCTGACCTGAAGCAAGACCCGCGAGACAGGCTTATCCGCTGCGACGGACGGGATCCCTTCCTCCTGGCCTGCAACCGTTCGGGCCTCGATTGCCAACCGCCCCCCATCGGGCATCGCATCGCGTCCGTTCACAACCAGCTGGAACAACACCTTTTCGAGCCCCTCACGATCAACCTCCACACAAGCAGGATCCGCACCCGCCGTGATGGCAAGATCGATCCGCTCCGGCAAGAGACTGCGGACCGGCCCCTCCAAGTCCCTCAACAGGGACTGCAGGGAAAGGACCTGCCGAACCTGACCACCCCCTATATTGAGCGCGATCAGTTGCGCCGTTAATGCAGCGGCTTTCTCGCCTGTCTGAAAGATCTCATCCGCAGCCGTCCGCAGCGGATCGTTCGGCTTCAACTGCGAAAGCATGACCCCGGTCTGCCTGCCGATGACGGCAAAGAGCTCGCCGAACTCCCCCGCGATGCCGGCGGCAATCCGCCCGACCGTTTCCATCTTCTGCGCCTCGCGCAACTGCCGTTCCAATCCCTGCCGCATCGCCAACCCTCGACGCATCTGCTCATTCGCGTTCGCAAGATCCTCCTTCAATCCCTTGATGCGCGCCTCCAACTGCTCCTTGCTGGCGAGCAACTGCTCTTCGGTGTGCTTCAGCGCCTCCACGTCTTTCAACAGCGTCGATTTTTCCGCACGTTCGACCGTAATCGTCTCCAACGCCACCCCGTAGAACACGGCCATCACGAGCAGCACGGGAATCCCGAGGAGCTGACCAGCGGTCACAGCGGCTGCCTGCATCACGCTCTCATACAACACCACTCCGTACCCCAGGCTCAGCAGCAGACACAGCCCCATGAGATGGCTGAGCCGGCGAACCGACGCCGCCACCAGCATCAACACAAAATACGCGATGTACAGCTCCGGCCTCGCATTCCCGGATATGTAGATAACCCCTGTGACCAGGACCGTATCAACCACCACTAAGGTGCCATTGAACCAGGCGGCCTCCAGCACCGACGCCGGAAGCAGTGCCAGTAGGCCGATGAAGAGCCAGAGCCCCAACACCAGCCCGTCACTCGTCAGACGGCTGATCATGACGTCCGACCCGGCCACTAGTTCATAGGACAAGATGATGCTGACCAGGCTCTGCAGCAGGATCTGGCGAGAGCGAGGATTGATCAACAGCTGAAAGAACCGGCTCCCGGTCTGCACTCCGCAAAGAGACGTTGATGGTGTGCTCACAGAGTCGCCCTCCTTGATGGCGCACCCTGAAGAGCTGAGCAATTCCTGTACCTCCCTGACACCGCCCTATTTGCTCATTGGCCTGGGAATGCGGACCTCTCCAACGGCTCGCACGGATCAGAGCTGTACAGCCCAGACAAAATGGAACAACCGCTCGACGGGGACGGGCGAGGCACGGCGCTGAGGGGAAAGTTCAGAACGGTCAGGTCGTGTGGAATGCCCGGAGCGCACGACCGGCTGAGGCGGAAAGACTCACATCGTTAGGAACGCAGGGATTTTTCGAACAGACTCGCGCGCGCCTCGGCCTGTTCGGCCTGGTCTGCCAGAAAGGTCACATGGCCCATCTTCCGTCCCGGCCTGGCCACCCGCTTTCCGTAGAGATGCAGGACCGCTCCCGGAGTGGCCAACAGATCGCGACAGCCCTGACTGCTCGTCACGGCTTCCAGATCCTGGCCGATCACATTCACCATTGCCGCCGCGCTCAAGAGCCGGACCTCCCCGAGCGGCAACCCGCAGAGCGCCCGCACTTGCTGCTCGAATTGCGACACGGAGCAGGCGTCGAGTGTATAGTGCCCCGAGTTGTGAGGGCGCGGGGCAATTTCGTTAATGAGGAGCGCGCCGGTTCGTGTGTGAAACAGCTCCACACAGAAGACGCCGACGCCATTCAATGCGCGCACCGCGCGCATGGCCAGATCGCGGGCCTGCTCGGAGACCACGCCCGCAATCCTGGCAGGAGCCGTCGACAGGCGCAAGATTCCGCCTTCATGCCGGTTTTCCACGACGGGATAGACACGCTGATCGCCGTCCTGCCCCCGCACCACGAGGACCGACAGCTCCCGCTCGAAATTCACTCTCGACTCGACAATCCACCGTGCCCCCCGGGGCACCATGGCTCCGAGCGCTGCCTCTACACCCGCGGTTTCCGCCGGATGCCTGATGGTCCATTGGCCCTTTCCATCGTAGCCGGACGTCGCCGTCTTGCAAATGACAGAACCACCCAATTCATTGACGGCATCGGCAAGCCGGTGAGGGGCCTCAACTATCCGGAACGAGGGCACCGGAAATCCCCGCGCCTGAAGAAATTGTTTTTGTTCGATCCGGTCTTGAATGACCCGAAGGACCGCACCGGATGGCCGCACGGGATGGCGCTCTGCCAGCTGCTCGCAGAGCGCAGCCGGCACATTTTCCCATTCCAGCGTCACCGCGCTGACCGACCGGGTGAACTCCTGAGCCGCGATGGCATCAGAAAATGATTTGGTAAAGGAGAGGCCGGCGACACGATGCGCCGGGGCGTCGGAGTCGGGATCCCAGACCGCCACCCGGTAGCCCATACGCAGAGCAGCCGCCGCAAACATGGCACCCAGCTGCCCCCCACCTAACACGCCCAGGGTGGCTCCGGGATAAAGAGGCGCGTCGTTCACGACGACTGGCTCGTCCGGTCTGCCTGGAGATTGCCGACGCTGCGACCCTGCGCTTCCGGAGAATTCAACACGCTTTCAGTTTGCCCCTTGCGGAAGGCCTTGACCCGCTCGGCAATCCACGCGTAGCGACCGGCCAGAATTTGTGCCGCCAACAATCCGGCATTCTCCGCCCCGCCGATGGCCACGGTGGCGACCGGAATACCCTTGGGCATTTGCACGATGGACAAGAGCGAATCGAGCCCCCGAAGATTTTCCGTCGGGATGGGAACCCCGATAATCGGCAGGTGCGTCTTGGATGCCAGCATGCCGGGAAGATGAGCCGCTCCGCCTGCCCCGGCGATAATCACTTCGATGCCCCTGTCCGAAGCCGCCTCCGCATACTCAAAAAGCCGGTCAGGGGTCCGGTGGGCCGACACCACCAGGAGTTCATAGGGAATATCCAGATCCGAGAGGAGCGCGCCCGCTTTCTCCAGGATAGGAAAGTCCGACTTGCTACCCCCTAGAATGCCGATCAGCGGTTGATTTCCCCGTTTCATGCGAGGCATGGCCCGACGAGACGATCGTCCAGTTCCGCTCATAAAAACATCACCCCTTGTTCACTCACAACTACCGCCGATTCGTGCTTCTGGCTCCGGCCGCCACCTTAGCGATTCTCTCCCCATGGGTCAAGGCGACACCCGACAACGTCCTCCTGATCCGGCTGTTTCACCGCTTCAAATTGACCCGCGCCGTACGTTTCTTCTATGATGACCGGGTAGGGCATTTTCCTGACCCATCACGTAAGGGATCACCGTTGTGGCTCGCCCTGGCGTAGATCCGAAAAGCAAGCTCTCTGTACTCACTCCGCATGAGAGCGGACTGAGTGAGATCGCCGTCGATGACCTGGCGACCTCGACCCGACTCCAATCGTGGGAAGCGGTCCAAATTCCCGAGCGCCTGAAGTTTTCCTCTCGTCTCGCGATTAAACTGGTTGTCATTTTTCTGCTGATTATTGCGTTCCTCCCCTGGACGCAGACCATCACGGTCACCGGCCAACTTTCGGCCTATTCCCCCTTTGAACGTCCCCAGGACATCGAAGCCCAGATCACCGGACGCATCCAGAAATGGCATGTCTATGAAGGTGTGCGAGTCAAGAAGGGCGATCTCATCGTCGAGCTGGAAGACTACGACCCCAACTTCATGGCCCCGGACCTCCTGTCGTTCCTGGATCAACGCAAGAAGGCGTTGGACCAGACCAGACAAGCCGCACTAGCCCGCGCCGAACAACTCGATAAGCGCATCAAGGAAATGCAGAATCTCGTCAAGGCTGCCGTCCCCTCGGCCCAGGCCCGGGTGGTGGAGGCGGAGAACAAGGTCCGTGAGGCCTACCAAAAAGTCGAAGCCGCCAAGATCGCCGTCTCGACGGCGGAGTTGAACGTCGATCGGCACAAGCAACTGGCGGAACAGGGCCTCGTCTCCCAACGCGAACTGGAATTGACGATTCAATCCGCCATTGCCAGCAAGGCCGACCTCCAGGGGGCGCAAGCCAACCTCAGGGGAGCCGAGCAGGGCATGAAAGCGCTGAGCTTCGGCCGTGACCAGATCAACGCGGAAGTCCTCCAGCGCCTCCTTGATGCGGAGGCCGCACGTGATGCATCGGTTGGAGAAGCAGCGAAGGCCACGGATCAACTGGCCGATATCTCATTGAGAATGTCCAATGCGACCCAGCGCCGCATCGCCGGTAAAGTTCTGGCTCCGATCGACGGGACCGTCGTCAAGATGGCGGAGGCCGGAGCCGGCGAAACCGTTCGGCAGGGCGACAAGATCGTCCGTATCTCGCCCACAAGTCTCGACAAGGCCATCGAAATGACCGCGGACGGCATCGACGCGCCGCTGCTGAACGTCGGGCGAAAAGTGAAAATCCTGTTCTATGGAATCCCCGCCATCCCGCTGCCGGCCTGGCCTGAATTGATGTCCGGAACCTATACCGGCGTCATTAAAGTCATCGACCAGGTCGACGACGGCAAAGGCAATTTCCGCTTCTGGGTGGTGCCGGACCCGGAAGATCGCCCGTGGCCCGAACAAGCCCATGTGCGGCAGGGCACCAAAACCATGGGCTGGGTGATCCTGAATCGTGTCCCGCTCTGGTACGAACTGTGGCGGCGATTCAACCTCTTCCCGCCGGACTATCAGGAGCGTCCGCCCAGCTTGATCGACACCCTCTTGCCGAAAGCGGGACGAGGTGCCAAGTAATCGCCTCGCGTTCCGCAGGTCTTTGTCCATTCTCGTCTTCAGCGCCTACATATCCGTTCCATCTGCCGGCCCTTCGGCACATGGCCATTCATTCTATTGAGGGAACGAAAGGAGTATCCATGATGACGTTACGGTTGGGCCTGGCTTTGAGCCTGCTGTGCCTGTGCGCGTTCGCAAATCCCCGTCCTGCCGCCGCCGAGACGGATTCGGCCAAGGGACTCCCCGCCATTTCCTTGAGTCTCAATGAAATCCACGCCTGGATCGACCGTTCCCACCCCCTCTTGAAGGGAGCCGTCACCGAAAAAACCATGGCCCGCGGCCGCATGCTCAAAGCCCTCGGCGCGTTCGAACCCACGCTCATCAACGACACGGAGATCGAACGGTTTATTGACAAGGGAACCGGCCAGACCTTGAACGGAGGCTTCAACGACACCTTAATTGAAGCACGGGATCCGATGGGGTTCCGCTACAGCGCCGGCGTCCGTACAGCCCTTGGCACTGAAGCGAAGATTCCCGACCTTGCATTTGGCCCTAATAACCAGCAGCAAGTCATCCTGGGCGGGTTCTTTCCGCTCCTCAAAGGCTTGATGGTCAATCCGGAGAAGGCCGAATTGCAGCGCTCGGAACTTGCCGATCCGCGGGCCGATGTGCGCATCGCGCAGACCCGGCAGGATTTGTTCCTCGCGGCCGCCACGCAATTCTGGGACTGGGTCGCCGCCGTGCGCTATGTCGACATGCAACGCAAAGCCCTGAAGGTGGCGGAAGACCGGTTCAAACAGGTGGAAGGACGTGCCAAAGCCGGCGCCGTGGCTCCGCTCGACGTCGTCGAAGCGAATCAGGAAGTTCAGCGCCGACGCGAGGTGGCCATCGCCGCGCAACGTCAGGTCGAACAGGAGCAGTTCAAGCTCTCCATGTTTCTCTGGGAAAACAATGCGCCCACGCTGCCCGCGATCGACCGCGCGCCTGACTTCCCGGCACAGACACTCTCCCCCTCCCCATCCCCCGACACTGTCCAGGCGCACAAACTCCAGGCCAGGAATGAACGTCCGGAAATTAAGGAAATCACCATCGAGGCCAAGCTCAACGATATCGATCTCGAACTCGCCAAGAACAACCTGCTTCCCAGCCTCGACGCCGAAGCGGCGCCGGCCCGCGCGCCCGAGAAATTCGTCCTCGGACTCGGCTATCGGTTCGGGCTGGAATTGAAAATTCCGCTGCTCCAGCGCAAGAGCCGGGGCGAGGTGCTTGAAGCCCAAGGCAAAGCCGATCGATTCGTGATGGTCCAGAAATTCCGCGAGCAGCAGGTGGTCATCGACGTTGATAATGCCCTCTCCGCCATCGAGCGCGCCAAGGAACGGATGGAGGCCGCGGTGCAATCGCTGCGTCTGGCCAAAACCCTCGAGGAGGGGGAACGATTCCGGTTCAGCCTGGGCGCCACCAGCATCTTGTTCGTCAACCTCCGTGAACGGAATTCGGTGGATTCGGAAGCGCAGGTGATCCGCGCCAAAGCCGACTATCAGAAAGCCCTGGCCCTGTATCAATGGGCCATTGGCGCCTGGGCCTCCGGCACTCCCGGCCCCACCCCGGTCAATTACCGGGCCCGGGACTGAGTCTGACCGAACGTGGCATTTTCAGTGAGGATTTGCTAGGGTGACAGCATCGGCGGCGACCCCGGGCACAGGATAATCAGCCTGAGCCTGTCACCTTTCGTCGGGCAACGGCGGGGCGACTTAGCAGGATGCTGAAACAGTCCGCCAGCGGGGTTCTCGCGTCACGCAGAGACTCAACGTGCCAGAGCGTACGCCTCGCCTCTTCGATTGCTGCGGCCTTGCTGGACGGCCATTGTGAGCATCCTGGGAGCGATTTGTATATGGTTGTCTATACGAAACGATCACTGTGTTTTTAAAGGGAATTGAGTTTTTCCGCAGCCTGTTAGAGCGGGGATCAAGACGTCATGGCGCAAGGCCATTCCGACAACCAGCCAAACCTCTTCCAAGCCATGCTGGGGCACCTCGGTCTCCTCTTCCGGCTGGAACGGCGCATCCTCGCCCTCATCTTCTCATACTCCCTGGCGATCGGCCTCTTCTCCCTCATCGTCCCGCTGACCGTCCAGGAGCTGGTCAACACCTTTGCCTTTGCCATCCAGCCGATTACCATCGTCACACTCTCAGGCATCATGATCACCGGCCTGGCCTTCGTGGGCGCCTTCAAAACCCTCCAGTACTACGCCGTGGAAGTCCTTGAGCGCCGGGTCTTCGCCCGGATCACGATCGCCATGACCCAGCAACTGCCCAGAATGCAGTTTCAAGGGTTCAAGCCCAGGCTCGCAAACTACTTTCTGGAAACGGTGCTCATCCAGCGCGCGCTGTCCGTGCTGCTCGTTGACTTGATCAATGTGGTCGTCGGCGGCGCGGTCGGCATGTCGATCCTCGTCTTCTATCATCCCTATTTTCTGCTGTTCAACATCCTGCTCCTTGTCGGATTCAACATCGTCTTCTTCCTGATGTCCCATGGGGGGCTGCGCACCACGATCGCCGTCTCCCACGCAAAATACGATACGCTGCATTGGATGCAGGAAATCTCCTATAACCTGCTGCATTTCAAAGCCACCGATAGCCAACCGCTCCTCATGGAGAAATCCGACCAACTGGTCGATAAATATGTACAAACCCGGCGCGCGCGGTTTACCATTCTCGCCCGCCAGTACCTCAGTGCCGTGGGCTGGCAAGCCATCGTCCACGGCGGCTTGATCGCCACGGCCGGATGGCTCATCTCCATCGGGCAATTGACCATCGGCCAACTCGTGGCGGCCGAAGTGGTCGTCAGCGGCTTGCTGACGAATTTCGACGCGGTCGTGAAACGGATGGGCCACGTCTACTACTTCATGACCGGACTCACGGAGCTGAACGACTTATTCTCCCAGCCCAAAGACCAGGAATCGGCGGTGCTGTCTGTGCCGTTACCCGACCCCTCGATCCATGGCATCCGGCTCACATGCAAAGACCTGTCCGTGGCCAAGCCCGGCGCCCCTCCCGTCTTTGAAAATTTCAATCTGGAGGCCACTCCGGGAGAAAAAATCGGGATCTATGCCAGCACCTCCATCGCCAAGACGGCCCTGGCTCGTGTGCTGGCCGGCCTCGAGTCTCCCACGCACGGGGTGGTCCGGTATAACGGGGTGGATCTGCGTCACCTGGACCAGCTGGCCATCAACCGCTGCCGGGGATTCATCCTCGACTCCCAACTCACCCTCTTTGAGGGCACAATCGAAGAAAACATTACCTTGGGAAGGCCCTACGTTCCCTACAGCGACGTGCGATGGGCCCTGCGCTTTACTGAGCTTGAAGAAGAGATCGACGCCCTGCCCCAGGGCATCAAGACCCATGCACGGGCGCCCGGCAGAGTGCTGGCCCCATCACAGATTTTGCGGATTCTTCTGGCCCGCGCCATTCTCGCCAAGCCGCAGATTCTGATCTTTGACGGCATCATGCACAATCTGCAGCCGGCGCTGCGGGAAACCATCCTTCGACGCCTCTGCTCAAAGGATGAACCCTGGTCGGTCGTGTTCATTTCGAACGATCCGAACCTCACGCCGCACGTCGATCGTCGCATCATTCTTGAGTGACAAGGACGCTTTTGTGAGACTTTTCGACCGTATTCCGATTCCCAAACCGCGCGGCCCCCAGCTTCTCATCAGCCTCTTGATCGCGGGCCTCGGCTGGTACAGCGGCCAAGCCCTGAGCCAGGTCGACCAGGACTTGCGCATCATGTACACGGAATACACCCTTGGCGCCGCCGATCTAGCCCATATCTCCGCCGATGTGATGCGATACAGAAATACCATCATTCGCGCCTTGGAAGCCCACAGCCAGAAAGAGTTTGAACGCATCACCGAGTCCCTCCCGACTCAGCGGGCCAAGATTCAGCATGCCATCGACCGGTATGCCGCAGCCGGCCTGCGGGTCTCCCGCAGCGGACGGAGTGAGCCGGAGGATATCGAAGCGGTCCGGCGCAGCCTCGATCAATACTTCTCGGTCGCGAGCACCACCGTCCAGCTGCTGACGCAGGAATGGACCGTCACCTCCCTAGCGGAACGAGAGGCGCTTCGGAGAAAAGCCGAGGAGCACGCCTCGGACAATGCGGGCCCGAAAATGATTCAAGTCAGTCTGGCGCTCGACCGGCTGTTGGATACGGTGGCCGATGTGGCAAAGGATATGCGCGATGAGGGGACACGGACGATTCAAACCAGCAGCTCGTTGCTGGTGGGGGGCAGCTTCTGCATCGCCTTTCTGAACCTCTTTATCGGGAGGCGCAGATCCGGCCACGACGAACCCTCTGTCGACGATCAGCCGACATCCAATGAGCCCGGAACCCTGCGGGATGCGGCGCAATCGCCGGCCCCGATCCTGCCGAGCGACGCGCACTAACCCGCAACTCTGCCGACCGCCCGCAGCAGTTGAGTCCGCTCATCCTTCGTGAGCTCTTTCCATGTTCCGACCACGAGGCCCTCAATGCCGATGTGCATGATCCGCACGCGATGCAGGGCGGTCACACGGTAGCCCAGCGCCTGGCACATGCGGCGGATCTGGCGATTCCGTCCTTCCGTCAACACAATCCGGAACCGATTCGGCCGCACCCGCTCCATGCGGCATGGCTTGGTCCGGCTCCCGAGAATCACCACCCCGGCTGCCATCTGTCTCAGAAACGCCTCATCGAACGGATGATCGACGTCGACGACATATTCCCGCTCATGCCCGAACTCGGTCCGCAGGATCTCGTTGACGATATCCCCGTCGTTGGTGAGCAGAATGAGGCCGGATGAATCCTTGTCCAAGCGGCCGATGGGGAAGATCCGATCTGGATGGCCGATCTCCGCGATGATATTGCGCGGCACGTGGGACTCGCTGGTCGTCGTCACGCCAACCGGTTTGTGATACTTGATGTAGAGAAACGTCTGCCCCCAGGGAATGACGGTGCCGTCACGGGCGATCACGTCGGTCGGGCACACCTGATCGCCGAGCTTGGCCGTCCGGCCATTGATCGTGACCCGTCCTGATTCAATGAGGGAATCCGCCTCCCGGCGGGAGCACACGCCATGCTGGGTGAAAAACTTATTGATCCGGACGGAGGTGGAAGCAGGGAGCGCGGGCTCAGATTCGCGCGACATGGCTAAGGCGCTAATGCACTCGGCGGCCGGCTTTGATCCGGCCCAGCATGCGATAAATCAACCGGGCGATCGAAAACTGCGGGGCGACGAACCCGTCGATGGGCGCGATCTCGCTGATATCCATCCCCACAATGCCCGGCCCGTTGGCCAGGGCCGTGATCAGATGCAGGGTGTCGTACCAGCCCAGGCCGCCGGGCTCGGGCGTGCCAAGAGCCGGGATGATGGAGGCGTCCAACCCGTCGCAGTCGAACGTCACATACACCGGCCCCTTGCAGGCCGCCACCACCTCGGGAACCCAGCGCGACGCCCTGCCCTCGTACGGCCCGGACGGATCGAGAATCGAGGCGGCAAAGAATGTCGAAATGCGGTCCGTCGTCTTGATCCGTTGGACCTCTTCCTGGCAAATCGACCGGATCCCCACCTGCACCAGCGGGTGCCCCTCATCCACGACGCGCGCCATCACGCTGGCATGGCTGAAAGGATTGCCCTCATACGCCTGGCGTAAATCTCCATGCGCGTCGATTTGCACGACGCAGAGGTCCGGATACCGTTTCGCGTGGGCTCGAATCGCCCCCAGCGCACCGGTATGTTCCCCCGTCAGCGTCACGAGAAACCGGCCGGTCCCCACGTGCGGTGAGACAAAGGCTTCGATGGCATCCACCGCGGCGCCATCGACTTTTCCCCCGAGATCGAGAGGGGTCGCGGTCGCGATCCCCTTCCATTCCCTGAAGGGTTCGTAGCCAAGCTGCTCGTCGTAGAATTCGACCTGGTGCGAGGCCTCAAGAATGGCCGAAGGTCCGCGGTCCGACCCTAAAATGTAGCTGGAGGTATGTTCATAAGGCGCGGGGAGGACATAGACCCCGGCCTGGTTAGGGTGGCACCAGGGCTCGTCAATCCCTAAAAAGTTTCGGTCCGAACCTTCCCATCCCGATGGCAGCGCCACAGACAATCCTTTAGGCTAACAAGAGATGCGCGTCGGCGCAGCCCGGCATGTACTAGCGCCGCTCCCGCTTCGGCAGATTTTCAGACGGAATAAAGACCGCCAAGGCAACCACGGTCGTCCACTTGCCGGCTTTGCCGACGGCTGACTGAGTAATATTGAGCGTCCGCACGATCTTGCCGCCCATTTTGAACACTTGCTCGCGTTCCTTCCAGGCGCTGTTGGGATCAAATTCGACGCCCAAGGTGGTGGCCAGCATCTGAGCCGCCAGATCCTCGGTATATTCGCCCGTCTCCTCATCCGTTTCGCCGTGCGCATGGTGCTCGGACAGGTAGCCATAGGTATCCCGGTCCGTTGGAATAGCCAACCCGATTGAGGCCGAGACGAGGCGGTTGCGTTCGTTCGTTTCCGACCGCGCCATCACGCAGAACGTGATTTCTCCGGGATTCAGCAATTTCTCGCCGCGTTTCCGCGGGACAATCTTGCAGTTCGGCGGCAGAATGGAGGACACCGTCACGAGATTGCAGTACGCAACCCCGGCGCTGCGAAGGGCCTGCTCAAAGGAAGCGAGCTTCTCTTTGTGGACCCCTACCCCGCGTGTCAGAAACATATGTGTAGGAACCATCGTTCTCTTCTCCCTTGGCTATGCCCACAACCGTTCATCACCGCGCAGACTCATCACGCATCGGGCCGCTGTTGTACCAAGATTGTTCTGGGTTCGCAATATCCTGAGCGGTTTTTTTGCCTCACCCTCCGGCCGGTTCCTTGAGATTCAACACCAGCAGCCGGGGCTCCGTCATGTCTTCGATAGCCGCCCGCACCCCTTCCCGCCCCAATCCCGAGTCCTTCACCCCTCCGTAGGGCATGTGATCGGCACGGAAGGTGGGAATCTCGTTGGCCACGACGGCACCGACCTCCAGATGGCGAAACGCGTAAAACACCTTATTGATGTCCTGCGTGAAAATGCCCGCCTGGAGCCCGTAATCGGAGGCATTCAAGACCGCGATGGCATCGCTCAACTGGCGGTAGGACGAGACCGTCACGACGGGACCGAACACTTCCTGGCAGGACACCTTCATGTCCCGTTTGACGTTGGTCAGGACCGTCGCTTCCAAGACCGATCCCCGGCGCTTCCCGCCCAGCAACACCCTGGCTCCCTGGGCCACCGCCTCTTCAATCCATCCCTCGACTCGCTGGGTCGCCGCCTGATCGATCAGTGGACCCACAACGGTGGTCTCGTCCGCGGGGTCTCCGGCCTTCACCCGCGCCACTTGGAGGAGCAACTTCGTGGAGAACGCATCAGCGACCGAGTGGTGAACCAGGATGCGCTGGACCGAAATACAGGTCTGCCCCGCATACCCGAATCCACCCGCCGCACAGCGCTGCGCCGCAAGGTCGAGATCCGCGTCCGGCTCGATGATGACACCCGCGTTCCCGCCCAGCTCGAGCGTCACTTTTTTCTTTCCGCACTTAGTCTTCAGCATCCACCCCACCGCCGCACTGCCGGTAAAACTCAGCAGCTTGAACCGGGGATCCACCACCAGCCGTTCGGCGATCGCATTGTCGCAGGGCAGCACATTGAGCCCGCCGGGAGGCAGACCGGCCGCCAGCGCCACTTCGCCCAGCAACAACGCCGTCAGCGGAGCCTGAGGAGCCGGCTTGATGAGGATCGAATTGCCGGCCGCCAGCGCCGGGGCGACCTTGTGCGCCACAAGATTCAGCGGAAAATTAAAGGGAGTGATACCCAGGATCGGCCCGATGGGAAACCGGCGCAGCATCCCCAGAAACGACTCGGTGGTCGGGGTCCAATCGAGCGGAACCACCTCGCCGGGAATGCGCTTCGCTTCTTCTGCGGCAATCGTAAACGTCTGAACCGCGCGACCGACCTCCCGCCTCGCATCGGCAATCGGCTTGCCCGCTTCGGCGGTGATCGTCTGCGCAAACTCGTCACGCCGCTTGTAGAGGAGCGCCGCGATTTCTTGCAGGATATTGTACCGGGCGTGGGAGGCCAGCTTGCCCATCACAGGCGCAGCGGCAGCGGAAGACGCCATCGCCTCTTCGGCATCGGCCTCTCCGGCCTGGCAGACCTCCGCAATCAACTGACCATTGAATGGATTCGTGACCCGCGCAGTCGATGTGCCGGGCTTCCATTCGCCGTTGACGAGAAAAGGACGTGGTCCCTGCAAGACCGGCAATCTCCCTACGAAGAAGCGGGAAGGGCGGCGGACTCGGCCGCATCGGATGCTTGCTGCGCGGCGACGGCTTTGGCAATCAGCTCCTCGGTCCCCCAGTCGCGCACCGCCTCCAGCGTGAACGCTTCATAGGTGGACACGCCGTGGCAGCCCGGACAATCGGGCATCGGCACCTTGCGATAAAACACTTCGCCCAGACAGGACATGCACACGAAAAAATCAGCCAGGCCCTCTCGCTGAGGCACAGACCAGAATGATTGTGTAGACGCCATATTCACTCCTACATGAGCCCGTATAAATCGCCCACCTGTGATGCCGAGTGTGAGGGAACACTCGCCGGATCGATCGACAAACACATCCTGCAGCAGTTACGGCTTTGTCGCAAGCAGCCGGTCGATCTCTTCGGCAAACATCTCGAACGGGAACGCGCCGGGGATCGCGATGGCCGGCTCTTTCTCAGTCGGTTCGCTGGCCGTCCGCATGAGAATGAACCCGGGGGTTCCGTGGAAGCCCCAGCGATTCGCCTCCTCACGATCCGCAAAGATCGAGGCCAGGGAGGACTTTTCTTTCATGCAGCGCTCAAATGACGGCTGGTTCAACCCGATAGCCGCGGCATGGCGCAGAATAACGGCTTGATCTAACCGCCCCCCCTCCGCAAACAGCCGGTCGTGCATCGCCCAATACTTCCCTTGTCCGCCTGCACAACGCGCCGCAACTGCGGCCTCGACTCCTGGACCTTGATCGGCGCGGGGATAGTCGCGATAGATAAACTTGACCTTCCCGGTATCAACGTATCGCGCTTGAATTTTCGGCCAGGTCTCCTGGAAAAACTTCAGGCAATAACCACAGGTAAAGTCCGAATACTCGATCAGGGTGACGGGAGCCTTGGCTTGGCCTCTGACCCGTCCGTCAGCATCCGCCGGCTCTTTTGCACCGGACGGAGACACCAGCGCGACCACACAAAGCGCCACCAGTGTGGCTGTCCGGCCGAGAGATCGCCTCATGCGGTCCGCTTGCCGGCTGCACGCCGACGCTCCAGCAGCCCCATCATCAGCAACGGCCAGACGATCGTGGCATCGCTCAACACTTCGGCAAACCGGCCGCCTTCGCCGGGAGGCACAAATTTGCCCCAGGAAATCCCTTCCTGATATGTGCACCCGCTCAACCCGCCCCAGTAATCCGGCTCCGGACAAATCCGGACTCCGTACTGGAATCGCGGCGGCTGGACGTCCATGCCCAAACGATGATTGCCGATTTCGACATAGGGACCGACCTGCTGCGCCCAATTGCGCGGCACCCCGCCGCCGATCGTAAAGATGCCCAGCTTCTTGGCGGACAACATGCGCCCAGCATAACTATTGAGGTCAAGATAGGGATTGAAGGCCGGGTAGGCGTGATGAAGCTCCTGCAACAACGCGAGATCGCCACCCTGCTTGAGTTTCGAACGAGCCTGATCGATGACCCGTCCCATGGCCCAGGTCCCGACATCGAGTCCCATCTCCGAATCGGTGAAGGCCGGAATGTAGACCGGCACATTCTTGAGATACGCGCTCTTAAGAATCCCGGCGCCATCGAATTCTTCCGCTAAGGTCTTCCCGAGTTCGCGGGTAAGAATTTCAGAGGAAAGCATCTTGTCGGGATCGACGCGCTTCATTGTCTGGGAGACGACCTGCTCGACATAGTTGAGATTCGTCTCCATCTCCAACGTATCGTAGACGCGATTGTAGCCCTTCTTAAACAACTCCTCGTCGGACATCGACGGCTTCGCGCGATAATGCGTCTTGCCGACCGATTCGCTCAACCCGTGCGCGATCAGCGCGCCGGTGGATACGATGCAGTGAACCATGCCGTGGTCGATCATCGTGCTGACGATCTTCCCCATCTTGGCGATCGTCATCGCCCCGGACAGCGTCATCACGACCTTGCAATCGGGGTCCTCGACCATCGCCGACAGCACTTCGAAGGCCTCGCCCAACCGGCGGCCACCAAAGGCCGTCTTACCCATCGCGACGAGCAGCTCGTTGAACGAGCCGATCTTTTCCGGATCGAGCGGCTCCAGCGCCTCCAAGCCGTCCTTGGCGCCATCATGAAATTCGCGTGCACCCATCCCACATCACCTTCGTCAAAATCGTTGTGAAAGCGGATTCTTTATACACAACCGCTACCAGAGGCGTCAATGAAGCGCGCGACGCACCGCTCGCAAATGCTGCCCAAATCCCGATGTAGCGCGATGGCCTGCTCGCCTTCGGCGCACGCCGACATTTCACTTGCTATGTTGAGTGTTGATCGCGATACGTGCGATGTGAAAATGCTTGAGAATCCTGTATGGCTTCCCGCATACAAACATAAAAGCAAAACGCACAACACAGGCGAGGCGAAGACACAGAGGGGGATTTCAGGATTTAGCGGATCGCCACCCGAGGCGGCTCCCGCCAAGCGAGCTCGGGGTGGTGGTCCCAACGGGATTCGAACCCGTGTTTAAGCCTTGAGAGGGCTCCGTCCTAGGCCAGGCTAGACGATGGGACCATCCGATTCATCATGAGACACTGCCGCGTGACACCAGACTTTCGGCAGAGCTCCAGAAGGGCGTGCAGAACGGAGGAACGGTAGCATAGGCTCTTTCAGGTTTGCAAACGTCCCGGAAGGAAAGCTGATGCTGCTCCAACAACCACATGCCGGCGAGACCTCTTCCCACTTGCCTCTCACCTCGAGCTTGCCTATAACTGGACCAGTCTTTCGATCCCGACAACCTTGCAGACCCGGCCGGAGGCGTTCGATGCCCAACACACACACACCCAGCTCCCCCTGTTCCATCCCATCGATCCGGCAGCCGGAAACTTTCGTACGCCTCTCAGGAGTGCTGTTTGCGCTCGTTATCATATTAGGAGAATTCACGGCCTGTGCAAGCCCCCAGGCCAACAGGCCGGCGCCGCTCCGATGCCCCACGGCACTCAAAGCCATGGTGAGTCCCACGAAGCCCACGGTCCACGTCTCCTACACAGAACCATCCTTTAATAGTACGGGCGCCCCGCTCAAGACCCTGGCGAAGACCACGATCTACTATGACTTCGGCGACGGCCGCGTGCCCGCCCAAGAGGTCCCCGCGAGCAAGCCGACCGGAGGAGGAGACATCACCCAAACTGTGACTATTCCCCTCACCGGTCAGAGCGAGCAAGCCGTCTTCATCTGTGTCACGGCAACCGATAAGGCGGGGCACGAAAGTTCGACAATTCCTTAGCCCGCTGGCCGATTTCCTGACGAGGCGGCGCTCTTGACAGAGCGCGCGGTCAGGGCTAGCTTCAAGGCTATTCGGCCGCTCAACGATCGACCCGGCTGATACCGTCGCAGCCCATATGCCCCACCACCGAGGTTGACTATGGCAGAGTCCGTAGAGCCCCAACATACAGGCATCGCCTCACGCCAGGAGGCCCCCGATCCCCAGGCCTCCAGGCAGGGGCTGGAACTGCTCATCGGTTCGAATATTTTTCGCAATACCAACGGCGTGATCAAGATCCAGGGGAAAGAGCAGCTGTTTCTGGAATCGAAACCGGAGCAAGGCCTGCTCCTCGCGACGCTTGATCTGTACAGCGAGGCCGGCGTGCATGTCGGACATCTGCGGCGTAACGTGCTAGTGCTGAATCGCACGGAACAATTTGCCGTCGACGTCCATCGTACCGACGGGTCCAACCCATCCGATCTGCCCTCCGTCACCGTCACGGATCGCCTCACCGGCCGGACCGTGCTCGAAGCCCGTGCGGTCGCCGACAAGAAAGTGCAGATTGTGACCGGGAAATTTTATTCCCATAAAGGGATGCCGGTGGACATCACTCCGCACTACTGCCGCATCGGCTCCGGCACGACTCTCTTCGGCGACATAACCGAAAACAAGGGAAGCGCGGTCGTCCTGGGCTGACCCTTCACTTCGCACACACCGGGCCGCCAATCTCCCGCTTCCAGCCTGCCGCCACCGCAACGCGAAAGTGGAAGAATCCTTTGCGAAATCTCCTTCGTCACATAGAATGACCCCATGTCAGACATTGCCAAACCCAGCGTGCAGGCCTTCCTGGTCTGCGATCAGGTGATCGAAGACAGCCTCACCAAGAAAAAGAGCCTGATCGGGATCTTCACCCACTTACAGGCGGCGGCGTTCCCCTTCCAGCATAACCAGATGGGGCTCTATTTCTGCCTGACCGACGCCGAGGGCACCTACCACTTCGATATCGATCTGGTCTATCTCAACACCGAACAATTGGTCTGCCGCGCGACGCTCCCAAACATTGCGATCGGAGACCGGCTCCAGATTTCCGACTTCGGCATCAATATCCCCTCGCTGATCTTCCCCGCTCCCGGCCGCTACGAGTTTCGTCTAAGGATGGAAGGCCATCTCATCGCACAAAAAGACTTTCACGTGATTCAGATGCCCTCCGCCCAGCCACGCGAATCTCCCGAACCTCATTCCTGAAGGCCCTTCCTCCCCGCTTCTCGCTGAGACCCGACTGTGGTACAACTAGGCCGCGACCCGGCAGCCCCGTTCACCTCAGCAACCGGCGAGAGATCCCACAGATGACCGACCCGAACCCGACCGTGCCTTCAGACTTTATCCGCGACATCGTGGCGGCAGACTGTGCCGCCGGCAAACATAACGGACGCGTCGTCACCCGGTTTCCCCCGGAGCCGAACGGCTATCTGCACATCGGTCACGCCAAATCAATTTGCCTGAATTTCGGCATCGCCAAGGAAAATCCCGGCGGCATCTGCCACCTCCGGTTCGACGACACCAACCCCACCACCGAGGACCCGGAATACGTCGAGGCCATTCAGGACGATGTGCATTGGCTGGGCTTCGACTGGCAGGGGAAAAAGTTTTTCGCCTCTGACTATTTCGAGCAGCTCTACAGCTTCGCCGTCGTCCTGATTCAAAAGGGCAAGGCCTATGTCGATAGCCTGACCGCCGAGCAGATGCGTGAATATCGCGGGACACTGACGGAGCCCGGCAGGAACAGCCCCTTCAGAGCCCGCTCCATCGAAGAGAATTTCGATCTGTTCCGGCGGATGCGCGCCGGCGAATTCCCGGACGGCGCCCATGTGCTCAGGGCCAAGATCGACATGGGTTCTCCCAACATCAATCTGCGCGATCCCGTGCTGTATCGAATCCGACATGCCGCTCATTACCGGACCGGCACCGAGTGGTGCATTTATCCGGCGTACGACTACGCCCATCCTCTTTCAGATGCGATCGAAGGGATCACCCACTCCATCTGCACCCTGGAATTCGAGGACCACCGCCCCCTCTACGATTGGGTCGTGGCGGAAACCGACGCCCCCCATCGCCCACAGCAGATCGAGTTCGCCCGGCTGAATCTGACCTTTGCCGTCATGAGCAAGCGCAAGCTGCTCGAACTGGTTGACAAGAAACTCGTGGCGGGATGGGACGATCCGCGAATCCCGACCATCAAGGGGTTGCGGCGGCGCGGCTACACGGCCGAAGCCATCCGCGCCTTCTGCGAGCACATCGGCGTCGCCAAGCGCGATGCGGTCGTGGAAATGCAGCTCCTCGAGTATTTCATTCGCGAGGATTTGAACAAACGGTCCCCGCGCGTCATGGCGGTGCTCAACCCCTTGAAGGTGGTCATCGAGAACTATCCCGAGGGCACCGTCGAAGAGATGGAGGCCGTGAACAACCCCGAAGACCCGTCGGCCGGAACCAGGCGCGTGCCCTTCTCGCGGGTCTTGTACATCGAGCAGGACGATTTCCGCGAAGATCCGCCAAAGCAATTCTTCCGTTTGGCGCCAGGGCGAGAAGTCCGCTTGCGCTACGCCTACATCGTGAAATGCACCGGGGTCGTCAAAGATCCGCAGACCGGCACGATCACCGAATTGCGCTGCACCTACGATCCCGACACCAAGAGCGGGTCGTCGCAGGAACAACGGAAGGTCAAAGCGACCATTCACTGGGTCTCCGCCGCCCATGCCGTTCCGGCCGAAGTGCGCCTCTATAATCCATTGCTGACAACGGACCTGGCCAAGATTCCCCCGGACCAGGATTGGACGCAGTTGCTCAACCCGCAGTCGCTTGAACGCCTCACCGGATGCCTGGTCGAGCCGGGCCTCAAGCAGGCGCCGGTCGGTGCGCGGTTTCAATTCGAACGGACAGGATACTTCTGCGTCGATCCGGACAGCACGCAGACCGGCCTGGTCTTCAATCGCACCGTCTCCCTCAAGGATGCCTGGGCCAAGATCGAGAAGGCCCAAAAGACGAGCTGATCCCGATTCACCCCTTCCGCAATCCTACTCAGGCCGGCCGCCTGGACAGCGGCCGATTTTCACTTATTTCTTCGAACGAGAGACGCACTGGTCTACGATGGGCCCAGGACGGAGTCCGCTCGCAGTGAACCCCTGCGAGCGCCACCCCGCCGCTCACCCACGTTCAGGAGATCATCATGATCGAGTGCCGCGAGCATCCGCGTATTCCGGTTGAAGCCCAGGTTTACTTTTCCACCACCAACCACACCGACATCCGCCAGGGCACGATGTTCGACATCTCCGCCGGAGGCTGCGCCGTCATCAGCACCGTACCCATCAATCCCGGCTCCGGCGTCCGGCTCCTCATCCGGGCCACCGACCTGGGATCGGCGATCACCGTGCATGCCGCCGCGGTGCGCTGGGCCAACCACGGCGAATTCGGCGTCGAGTTTCTGAGCCTCTCGGATCTGGACCGGAGCCGCCTTCAGCGCTTCCTCCATGTCGTCAAGCCGCAGACAGCGTCCTAGCACAACGCCCCGCGCCCTTGCCTGACCCTGCCGGAAGAATGATACACTCTTGGCATGACCTGTCCGGTCTGCAAGAAAGCCACGACGTGGGAACAGAATCACTGGCGCCCGTTCTGTTCAGAGCGCTGTCAGATCACGGACCTGGGAACCTGGGCCGCGGAAGGCTACCGGATTGCCGGCACGCCGCTGACGATCGACCCTGAACAGGGCCAGGAAGAGGATTCAGGCCGGTAATACTCCGAACCGATTCACGCCACATCATTCATCGCAGACTGCCCCTAACAAACGGCGCCCACTCACGCATCAACTCGCACACCTGCCCCCCGCCATTTCCGGCATTACAACAAATCCACAAGGTGATGAATGTGCCGGCCGCGTCCTCATTTTCCCAGTTGGCAAGTTCCGTCCATCTTGCTAATGTCTCCCTTCCAACACACTCTCTCACCAGGAGCCCGCACCATGTTGCCGACAAAAGGCTATGCCGCCCTGACCGCCAAAGCCCCGTTGACGCCCTTCTCCTTCGAACGTCGCGCCGTCGGTCCTCACGATGTGCTGATCACCATCACGCATTGCGGCGTGTGCCATTCCGATATCCATCAAGCGCGCGACGAATGGGGCGGCTCGATTTTCCCCATGGTGCCGGGGCACGAAATCATCGGGACCGTGGCGCAGGCGGGGGCCGAGGTAACAAAGTTCAAAGCCGGGGACCGGGCCGGCGTCGGCTGCTTCGTCGACTCCTGCCGGACCTGCGCCGCCTGCCGGGAGGGGCTGGAACAGTATTGCGAGAAGGGGATGCTGCTCACCTACAGCGGACGAGCGGCAGACGGATCGATTACCCAAGGGGGCTACTCCACCCAGATCGTGGCGGATGAGCAGTATGTCTTGCGCATCCCCGAAAGCTTGTCGCCGGCCGGCGCGGCGCCGCTCTTGTGCGCGGGAATTACGACCTACTCTCCGCTGCGCCACTGGGGCGTGGGGAAATACCACAAACTGGCGGTGGTGGGCTTGGGCGGGCTCGGCCATATGGCGGTGAAGATCGCGCGGGCGCTCGGCACCGAAGTTACCGTCTTGAGCACCTCGGAGAGCAAGCGAGCCGACGCCATGCGGCTGGGGGCCCACAAATTCGTCGTCACCTCCCAGCCTATGGCGCTCGTCAGACTGCAACGGCACTTCGACTTTATCCTCGACACCGTCTCGGCTCCGCACGACTACAATATCTACCTCAACCTGCTGAAAACCGACGGCACCATGATCCTGGTCGGCGTCCCCGACAAACCGGCCCCGCTGGAGCCGTTCTCGCTGATTATGCACCGGCGCCGCATCGCCGGCTCCGTCATCGGCGGCATCCGTGAGACACAGGAAATGCTCGACTTCTGCGCCGAGCACAATATCGAATCCGATGTCGAAGTCATTCCGATCCATCAGGTGAACGAGGCCTACGAACGAGTTCTCAAGGGCGACGTCCGCTTCCGCTTCGTCATCGACCTGGCGTCGCTGAAATAGCGCATCCGTATTGCGCCCGCATCCATCAGCCTTCGACGGAAATCGCGATTCGTACATGCCTGGCAGGCCTGCTCTGCTCCGGCGAGAGGCGAAGCCGCATGGTGTCGCGCCCCGTTCGGCACTGCACCCTGTTCGATTCCAAACATCGTCAAAATGGAACAGCAAGGAGCGCTCTCCATCGCCGGCATGACCAACACCGGCTCGCCTGACTTCAACGCCGGCAGATCGGCGCCATGCAAGTTCTGTCGGACCTTTGCGAACTGGTTCCACTTCTCCGCCACACGAGCCTGGCAGCCCATCGCCTTGACCTCGGGGCAGAACCTTCAGCTCGGCCCATCGGCAGCGATACCCAGGCAAAATACCTAGCCGCTACACCGAGCCTCGCCGTCATGGCGTCGTGGAAACTACTACAAAATAATCGAAGGTCTTCCGATGGCACCTCCTGCTGGAAGATCGTATAAGACGACTCATCATTATTCACGCTGGTTTTCTCTTTTGACTCATGACAAGTAACCCGACACAACGGTCCGCGCCGGTTGAGAGACGCCAGCTCTGGATGGCACTGGCATGGCTCGGCCTCTGGTGGGCCTTGACGCTGTCGGTCGGCGTCGAGATTTTGCGGCATTCATTCTAGCGCCCTCCTATCCGCACACTCTTTTCAGGCATGGCCTCATCATAAAAAAACATAAAGAGGCCGGGATTCTTTGCTGGGCGCTTCCGGATATCGAGGGGGTCAGGCGTCCCGTTGATCAGACTCTTATCGCTGGTGCCTATTTCTCTCCCTCCCCTTGTGTAAGGGGAGGGACGGTGGGGTAGAGAACCTCGACGGCAGCAGGGCGCGGGTGGTTGGCCCACTGAGCCATGCCGCCGTGCTCAGAATTCGACCTCCCCCACCTCCTGACGAAGGAGAGGGCACCTGGGCATACTGGCGTCAATCCAAACGGGCACCCTGCTCACAGACCCACACGAAATCCTGACGCACCCTTTTCTGATCGCTCAGCCCGGTTTCTATCCGGCCATTCGCGTGAGGCCTGGTGCCAATCTCATCCGCTGAACAAATTGTGATGCAGATCCCACTTTGCTGTGTCTCTGACGACACAGCTTCTTCCGCGGCGTTTCTCAGCACCGGACGGTGATACCACTATATCCTGTGAGTCCCTTCAATCTTTTGCCCTGATATAGATTAGGTGACTTAAGATCTCGATCGGTACGAGCCTTGCTGTAGCAGTCGATGCAAGGAGGGATTCATCATGCGAGACCCTGCGTTATGGACAAGCTGGTACGTCGCTCTGCTCCTCTTCCCCCTGATCATCGTCGTCTTGCTGGTCCGGGATTTTCTTTACCAGCGAATACGCCGTCGCTGAGCGACCAAGCAGACGAGACAGCAACGGAGGGGGCGAGAATCTTCCTGATTGCTCAGTCTGATGAGCTTCAGACCGTTACGGCGCGCGGCGTTTCCCTGAGCCACCGATTTCCCAATGCAGCCATCGTTCAGCTGAGAGTGAAACATGCAGAATGGACCGCTCTTGCGGGCCTTTCACCGGCCACCCACTGAGCGATTTCGCTCAGATTGCACCGTGCAGAACAGCACAGAGTCGTTAACGTGCCTCCCTCAGCATCTGCGCTTGTGAAGTCTCTCGCTCCAATCTCTTTGCTTTGTTTGATTTCTTCTACATCCTTTTGGTCGTCCGCTGGCGCGTCTTCAGGGGAATACAACTTGCCTCTTCCACGGCTTCCAGGAAGATCCGCGTAACCCCAAGGAGAAGGGTATGCTGGAACAAGATACAGTGGCCGAGGAAATTCTCAATATGGTGAAGGCTCATCCCGGCTGCACATTGGATGAGCTCACGGAACGCCTGCCGAGATGGAATTGGTCCGAGGTCTTTATCGAAGTAGACCGCCTGAGTCGGCTGGGCCGCTTGCAGCTGACCCAGAGTGGGGCCGGATTTATTACGACGCTCCACCCGCTCTAAACACTGCCGGAGTCAGCGGCACTGTGGGAGCGGACCAGGAATGGACACGGGTGGAGGTTCTGGCAGTAGTCTTCCCTGCTGACCATGATGCGATCTCTTCTTCTCCTGGGAGAGACCTCCACCCCCATTCCTTCATGGCTCCCCGTCCCTCCGTAACACGCACAACCCGAACAGTCCTCACCCGTTGCGCGGCGGCTCATCCCGGCGGCTTGGCTGGGTTTGAGAGCGGGCTCCAAACTGAGATCGGGTCGCACGGCGCCCCTTCCCGGCTTGTTCTTCCCCTGGCATCGGGAGTAGGATAGCCCGGTTTGTTGACCATTGACGTTCATCATTACGAGGAGAGGTATCACCATGACGAATCGGCGTGTGCAGGCATTCGGTGTCATCGCATTGTTGGGCATGTTGGTGGGTGGTTGTGCGAGTGAGGGGACGACGGGATCATCATACGTCCCGCCTCAGGGCATCGACCGTATAGCTGCAGGAGGTGTGGAAGATACCTTGGAGGCTTGTAAGGCGCGCATCCCCAAGGACGCCACCGCGGGGCAGAGGATGCTGGCAGAGCAAAGCTGCAGCCGCGATCAGGCCGCCCGTCGCTAGTCCTGTTCTGCATAGAGGGGGAGACGGAGCCACATCGTCTCCCCCTCTCTTGTTTTGCTTCCTGCGCACTCCCTATCCAGCTTTCCTGACTGCTACGCGGCCTCTATGGTACGGCCACGCCCCCTGTGAGAGCGTACAGTTTGTCCCACCAATGCCGATGCAGCTCCGCCCACTCCGCTTCTCCCTGTTCGACACTCTCGACTGAACACACAAGCAACCGGCCGTCATTCTGTGGGACCGTTCGCTGAGGACGTATTTTCAGCCTGATCGCATCGAACTCCAGGAAGACCACGTGGTCCTGATCGAGAAAGTGAGCCTGTCGGGTCCACAAGGATAGGCCCGAGTAGGAAATGTCCCGCAACTGCACGTCGACCTGGCGCGTCCCGTCCACCAACCGACCGCGCCGGAGGCAGGGAATCCTGGGAACACGCCGCCGGCTGGGTTTATACGGCATATAGGCCGACGGAATCCCCTGTAGGACCGCCCAGAAACTCTTCCACAACCCTGTGGCTGGCCTGGCCCCCCGCCAGGTCTGATGGGACGAGAACATCAGGCGGATCAGCGCCTGTCGGGTCTCTGCCGGCAGGGTGCCGAACTGCACGCCGACCCGGCACTGCCGGGTGTCCCCTCTTTCCTGACGAACGACCCATCCGCGCACAGAAACGGGGGTCTCGCCATCCGGCAGAAACCGCACAAGCAGCCCTTCGGCGGAGGCCTCCAGGGGTTCCGGCACGACCAGCTGCGCGCCGAGCTCGCTCAGGTCGCTCGTAGTCCCTCTCAGACGACGGTTGCCGGCAAGCACCTCGCAGGGGAAATACATCGGCACGCGCACGCATTGCTGCCGCTGCGGAGGTTCATACGCCGTCGAAATCACCGCGCCGAGGAGGAGCAGATTGACGGCCGCCCAAAAGACGCCGATGGCCATTCCCGGTGACAGGTCCCATGCGGCGGCCCGCACCAGGCCGACAGCCACTCCCGCAGCAAGCAGGCCGAAGAGCACGAGATGCGGCAGCATCAGCCGATTCAGCACCGGGGCGCCCGGCATCCGCTCTCCCTTCGGAGTCACCACGAACGGCCGTCGCGCCCTCGGCGAAAGCAGCGTGCTGACGACCGCTCGGCTCACCGCGAAACACAGCATCGTTTCATAGATGTCGGACCAGATGGCGCTGCGCATCCCCCTGCTCACGGCGTGGGTCGTCATGAGAAAGGCGAGGAAATAGGAAAAGAAGAACACGACGAGCGTGAGGGGATCGGCCCGCAAGACGGGGATATCGAAATACAGCCAGGGCAAGGGCGCCGCCAGACAGATAATGCGTGGCAACCCGAACAGAAAGTAGTGAATCGCCCCCAGATAATCGAAGCGTTGCGCCACCGTTAAGCCCGGCGTCGTGAGGGGGTTCGCCCGAAACAACAACTGAATCGCCCCGGTCGCCCAGCGCATGCGTTGCGTGAGATAGCCGTGGAGCGTTTCCGGCAGCAGACCGGCCGAGAGTTCTCGATTCACGTAGCACGACCGGTAGCCCTTCGCATGGACCAAGAAACTGGTATGCAGGTCTTCCGTGATGGTTTCCTCCCGGAATCCTCCGACTTCCTCCAAGGCGCTGCGCCGGAACAGGCCGCTGCTGCCGGCAAAGAAGGCGCTATTGTGTCGATCACGCCCAGGCTGAATGACGTGGAAAAACAGTCGCTGCTCATCTTGGACCGTCTGCTGCAGCCGCAGATTCCGCTGGAAGATATCCCGATTATAGAAGCGATGCGCGGTTTGGACGATCCCGACCGCAGGATCTTCAAAAAACGGAACCGTCTCTTTGAGAAACGATCGAACCGGAACGTGATCCGTGTCGAACACGGCGATGCATTGTCCGTGGGAACGGGCGATCGCATAGTTCAAATTCCCGGCTTTCGCCGATTCTCCACGATTCGGACGCCGGAGGTAGTGACAGCCCAGTGACCGGGCCAGTTGTTCCACGTCCTCCCGATGACCATCGTCGAGCACGTGCACCTGGAACCGGTCACGCGGGTAATCCTGCTCCAGGCAGCCTACCAGCGTCCGCTCCAGGACAAACAGCGGTTCATGGACAATGGGAACCAGGATATCGACGGTTGGCGCGGACTTCATCGGAGGCGTGCCGCGCTCGACGGAATCCCAGGCCTGATAGACGAAAAACCCGATATGGACCAGATTGTAGAGCTCCGCGAGATAGACCGTGCCGCTGACCGCTATTCCCGCAGGACTGTCGGTGTTCAACGTATAGAGCCCGCGCCAGAGCATGTACTGGGCGCAGAGGAGGAGCAGCGCGCTGAGAATGAACTTCCGCC
This sequence comes from Nitrospira sp. NS4, assembly GCF_049546785.1. NCBI lineage: Bacteria > Pseudomonadati > Nitrospirota > Nitrospiria > Nitrospirales > Nitrospiraceae > Nitrospira > Nitrospira sp. NS4. The sequence goes on from NZ_JBMWAN010000002.1 coordinate 247,502, forward strand.
TGGTCGTGAACCAGGCCGAGAGAACCACCAGCCCGAACAACGTCACTGCCACCGTGCCGGCGACGGACAGACTATAATAAGAATCCAGCCAGCCTCTCACTAATGCCCCGAGTAACAATCCATCGAACGATACACTCAATTCTGGACAGACAGGCCGGCCATCAGCAGGATCGGGGTCTGGAATTATTCCGCAAGGGTGTCGGATATGACATGCGGCATAGACGCTCAGCGTTCCAACCCGGCAAGAGTTTACCCGACCAAAACGGTAATAACCAGGGTGATACCCTAGGTATCCTCAGGCAACAGAACGGCACACAAGACAGGCTCATGACGCGACTCATGCCGGATTCATGGACGTACGGAATGTCCACCCCCTTATTTACCGCATTTACCGCCCGGTCCCCCTGCACATCCCAGTCAAACAATTCGTCCTTATGCCTATACCTGCCGGCTTGCCCTCCTCATAGCTTGCGTCCTTTTGGGCGATGTTCCGTCTCTAGGAGTAGGCAGGTGAATCATCGCTTGTCGGTCACTAAGGAGGAGCCCATGAGACCCCATATATCACTCGATGTCCGAAACGTTCCCGCATCCGTTGAGTTCTATCGGAAGGTATTTAGCCTGGCGCCGCAGAAGCAGACGGCAGACTATGCCAAGTTCGACCTGACCGCCCCGTCGCTGAACCTGTCGCTGGTGTCATCCACGGGCAGAATCAGCTCCGTCGACCATCTGGGTATTGAAGTGAATTCCCCGGAAGAGATCATAGAATGGAAGGCCCGTTTGCAGACTGCCGGCATTCTCCAGAAGGTCGAGGAAAACACGACCTGCTGTTTCGCCCGGCAGGACAAGCTCTGGTTCACGGATCCCGATGGCAACGCTTGGGAAGTGTTCACGGTGCACGAGCAACTGGGGATCGAGGGGACGCTCAGCCAGACAGGCTGCTGCGTCCCGGCCCACCCAGGCTCGGCACAGGCCGCAACTTGCACCGCCTCCTGATGGCGTGTAGCGTAGGGATACGCCTTGTGGAGAAGCAGCCATGACGCAAGATGTACGGGATCTTTGGATGGAGGTGCGCGGGCGGCTGCGCACCTTCATCGCCAAGCGGGTGGAGGCCGACGCGGCGGTGGACGATCTTCTGCAAGAGGTTTTTCTGCGAATCCATGACAAGATCGACAGCCTGCAGGATCCCCGCCGCCTGGTTTCCTGGATCTTCCAGATCACGCGCCATGTCATTATCGACTATTACCGGGCTCCGCACCGGCAGCGGGAAGTGCCGGCCGGGCTTGCACCGGAAGTCGAGGAACAGATGACGCTGGCTGAGCAGGATGACGAGTCCGGTGAGCCACGCGCGCAACTGGCAGGCTGCCTGCGCCCCATGGTGGAGCAGCTCCCGGCAGACTACCGGGATGCGATCAGACTCGTCGAACTGGAGGGCCTCACGCAGCAGACTGCCGCAGCCAGGCTGGGCCTCTCCCTCTCCGGCATGAAGTCCCGTGTGCAACGGGGCCGCCGACGGTTGAAGGAGATGCTGCACGAATGCTGCCTGATCCAGCTCGATGGCAGGCGTGGCATCGCCGAGTTCGCCCTCCGCGACCCTGCCGCGAACCCCTGCGCCCCACCTGCTCCGATCCTCCCCGCCCGGCGACCACCACATTGAGTGCCGCCCATTGCGCTCAGCCCGCTGGGCTTGATAGAAAAGATGTCTTGACCTCTCACTGGAGCATCGTAACGATCATGTTCTCACGAACTGCCTGTAGCCTGCATGTCGTGCTGCTGACGACATCCCTCAGTCTGTCTCTGACCAGCCTGGCCCCGGCTCCGGTTCAAGCAGCCCCGCGAGGCGGCGGCAAGACGGAGGTCCTGCCCGCACAGAAGGCGGCCCCGGCCGCGGTATTCATCGAAACCGTCGGTACGGAATCCGAGTTGCGTCGCCAGCTGCGGCTCAAGAACGGGGTGATGGAGATGAAGGCTGAGAGCGCGCAGGTCCGTTTCTCGGAGGCTCCCCTCAACAGCTTCGGGTTTGTCCCACAGCAGGGGCTGGGCATGGCATTGGTCACACAGAGTCCCGACGTTATGTTGAACCGGGTGGCCCCGGCCGCCAACGCCTACGAGATCCATAAGCTGGCGGACGGCAGTGCCATGGTGGTGGGCTTCGTCGGGCCGGATCTCAAGCCGCAACTCACCCCGCAACTGCGCCCGAAAAATGTGCGGCTGGCGCTCTATTCCAATCCATCCGACAAGGCCCCTCACATCGTCGCCGTGCCGCTCGGCAAACTGGCCGTCGATCAGATGCCTCATCGCGTGGACCCCAAGAACCCGAACGGGCCGGTCGTGTTTGAGATGGATTTGCAGAGCAGCGCGAACCGGCAATCGCCCCATGGTGGACAGTAGGCCGCCGATCAGACCAAGGCCCGCCCAACGGACCCCGCCTGCGCTTGAACAATGAATTCGAAACGTGATTAACGAGAAATGGCTGGGGGACTAGGAATCGAACCTAGGTAGCCGGCTCCAAAGGCCGGCGTCCTACCGCTAGACGATCCCCCAGCGCGGTACGAAACCAAGACGTCGATCTGAGAGTACGGCGTGGGAAAGAGTTTTTGGCTGGGGGACTAGGAATCGAACCTAGGTAGTCAGATCCAGAGACTGACGTCCTACCGCTAGACGATCCCCCAACCGACGCCCACAGTAATATACGGCTTGTGATTCCGTCAAGATCGCGGCGGATTTATTAGCAGAATTCCGCCGATTAGGCCGACGCCCGTTCGATCCCCTGCCGGAGGCGTAGGAGGGTCCGGTCCCGGCCCAGGACCTCCATGACCTCAAACAGGCCCGGGCTGGCAGTCCTGCCGGTCAAGGCCACGCGCACCGGCTGAGCCAGCTGGCCCATCTTGAGGCCCTCTTCTTCGACGAGCTTCTTGAAGGATTCTTCCCATGCCTGCTTGGAAAAAGCGGGCAACGCTTCAAAGCGGGCAAGCAGCTTGCCGAGCACCGGCGCAATCGCCGGCGCGAGAAACTTCTTGGCCGCCTCTTCTTCAAAGACGACCGACTCGCCGAAGTAGGGCCGCACCCATTCCACCATCTCAACGAGTGTCTTAGCCCGTTCTTTGACCAGCACGACCAGCTGCGCCAGCCAGTCCATCGACATCGCCTTCACCTGTTCCTGCAACCCGGCCGCGTCCAGGAGTGGAACGAGCGCCTGCGCCACCTGGCTGGGCGGGCTGCTCTTGATATATTCGGCGTTGATCCAGAGCAGCTTCTCGGGATTGAACACAGCCGGAGAGGATTGCACATTCTTCCAGGAAAATTTTTCGATCAGTTCCTGCCGGCTGAACAGTTCCTGATCTCCGTGCGACCAGCCCAGCCGGACGAGATAGTTCACCATCGCTTCGGGGAGATAACCCATGTCTTTGTAGGCCATGATGGACGTGGCGCCATGGCGTTTGGATAGCCGGGCCTTGTCCGATCCGAGAATCATCGGCAAGTGGCCGAACTGCGGAACTGGAAACCCCAAAGCCTGGAAGATGGGCACTTGTCTCGGCGTGTTGGTCAAATGGTCGTCCCCGCGCACCACATGAGTGATCTTCATGAGCGCGTCGTCAACCACGACGGAGAAGTTGTAGGTCGGATAGCCGTTGGAACGGAGAATGATCAGATCGTCCGCTGCGCTGTTGTCAAACGTGATCTTCCCTTTGATCAAATCATCGACGACAATCTGCCCCTCTTGCGGCGCTTTGAATCGCAGCGCGGCATCGCTCGGCGGATTCGTGATCCCGAGATTGCGACAGCGCCCATCGTATCGGGGTGACAGCCCTTTCGCTTCCGCCTCTTTCCGTCGCGCTTCGAGTTCCTCGGCCTTGCAGACGCACCAGTAGGCTTGCCCCTTCTCCAGCAGCGCCATGGCGTGGCTGCGGTACAGTTCCATGCGCTCGGTTTGGCGATAGGGCCCCTCGTCCCAATCGAGCCCTACCCATTTCATCCCCTCGATGATGGCTTGGATCGATTCATCGGTGGACCGGCTCTGGTCCGTGTCTTCGATGCGGAGAATAAACACGCCCTGCTGCTGCCGGGCGAACAGCCAATTAAACAGAGCGGTGCGGACTCCGCCGATGTGAAGGAACCCGGTCGGACTCGGCGCAAAACGAACACGGACTTGGGTCATGCGGTCATCTCATTCGTAGGGGTGGAAAGGCCGGTATCTATAGCACGCAGGGAAAAGTCTTGTACAGAATCGCGGCGTTGTCAGCGGCCTGTAAATATCAGGCTAGTGGCCTTCCTTCACGAGGTTTTTGTTGACCGCGGGGATCTCGATCACGATGTCCTTGGTTCCGTTCGGGACACACTGGCAGCCGAGACGTGATTGCAACGTGGTCATCGGCGCTTCGTCGAGCTGATCAAACTCGTCGTCAGTCCCCTCGTTACAGCTCTCCAGCCCCTGCTTCACAATCACGTGGCAGGTCGAACAGGCACAGACCCCGCCGCAGACATGTTCCAATTCCACGCCGTTTGCCATCGCGATGTCCAGGATGCTGCCCGGAAGCCCCGTCTCTCCGTAGGGAATCTTGGCGGGATCTACCGTCACTTTGGTGACATCCCCGTCAGCCGCTACATAGGTGATGGTGTAGGGCTTCTCGGGAAGCTCATACTCCGCCTTCTCAATATAGGGGTTTGTCCCGCCCATGTTCCCATTCCTTTCTCTTCTCTGCCTGATGATTCCTTGGAATAACCCGTTGACAGCTCAGAAAGTTGCGTGGTATCTTTAGTCCGACCTTATTGATCGGAGATCATTATAGTCTCCGACTCCATCGATCGGCAATAGCCATGTTGAAGATTTCAAAAAAAGCCGACTACGCCCTCATGGCCCTCCAGCACATCGCATCGGTTCAATTCGGCGACGTGACACCCGGCCGTGTCGTGAACACGAAAGAAATCGCGGAAGAGTACCACATCCCGCTCGAACTGTTAGCCAAGGTGCTTCAGACCCTGGCCAAGAACGGGTTGATTGAAAGCCATAACGGCCCCAAGGGCGGGTATCTCCTGGCCCGCAGCGCAAGGCAGATCACGATCGCGCAGATCCTGGAAGGCATCGAGGGGCCGCTGGGCATCACGGATTGTTCCCATGAAAAAGAAGGCGAACCCTGCCTTCAACGAGAGCATTGCAACATCCGCACGCCGCTGCTCAAGGTTCAGGACAGCATCTACCAGTTACTCAGTAATATGACGCTGCAAGACATGCTGGGGGGCACCCCCCTGATTACGATTCAGTCTTCCACGGCACAAGGAGTCGCACAATGAAACTTCCGATTTTCCTCGATAATCATTCCACGACCCCCATGGACCCCCGGGTCCTCGACGCCATGCTGCCCTATTTCGTGGAGAAGTTCGGCAATGCGGCCAGCCGCAACCACGCGTTCGGCTGGGCGGCTGAAGAAGCGGTCGAGAACGCCCGCAAGCAGATCGCCAAGCTGATCAAGGCGGATCCCAAGGAAATCGTCTTCACCAGCGGCGCCACCGAATCGGACAATCTGGCGATCAAGGGCGTGCTGGAGATGTACAAGGAAAAGGGCGATCACATCATCACGTCGTCCACGGAGCACCGCGCGGTCATCGACACAGCCAAGGCCCTCGAAGCAAAGGGCAAGGCGACGGCGACCTATCTGCCCGTCGATAAGTATGGGATGGTGAACCCGGAAGACGTGCGGAACGCGATCACGGACAAGACAGTCCTGATCTCCGTGATGCTCGCTAACAATGAAATCGGCACAATTAATCCGGTCAAGGAGATCGGCAAGATCGCCAAGGAAAAGGGCATCCTCTTCCACTGCGATGCGACGCAAGGCGTCGGCAAGATCCCCGTCGATGTGCAGGACATGGGGATCGACCTGATGTCCTTCTCGGCCCATAAGATCTATGGCCCCAAGGGGGTCGGGGCGCTCTATGTCAGAAAGAAGAACCCCCGCGTGCGGATCGCCGCGCAAATGGACGGCGGCGGACACGAGCGCGGGATGCGGTCCGGCACCCTGCCGGTGCCGTTGATCGTCGGCTTCGGCAAGGCCTGCGAACTGTGCGAACAGGAAATGGCCACGGAAACCGCCCGGCTCACGGCGATGCGCGACCGTCTGCAGGCCGGGATCATGAAAGCCCTCGAAGAAAGTTATCTCAACGGCCATCCGACCCAGCGCTTGCCGCACAACCTGAATATTTCCTTCGCCTACGTCGAGGGCGAATCGCTCCTGATGGGCATGAAGGACATTGCCCTGTCATCCGGTTCCGCCTGCACCTCGGCGACGCTGGAACCGTCCTATGTCCTGAGAGCCCTGGGCGTCGGTGTGGAACTCGCTCACTCGTCGATCCGCTTCGGCCTGGGCCGCTTCAATACGGACGAAGAGATTGACTACACGATCAAGAAGGTTATTGAGATTGTGACCAAGCTGCGTGAAATGTCGCCGTTGTACGAAATGGCGAAAGAAGGGGTCGATTTGAAATCCGTTCAGTGGGCGGCCCACTGAACGGCGTGAAACGTGCCTCGTGAAGCGTACCTCGCATACAACGAACGACGCTTCACGAACGACGGGATACCAAGGAGGCTTTTATGGCATACAGTGACAAAGTCGTCGATCATTTCAACAATCCCCGGAACATGGGGAGCTTCAAGAAGGACGAAGAAGGCGTGGGCACCGGCATGGTCGGCGCGCCCGAGTGCGGCGACGTCATGAAGCTCCAGATCAAGGTCCAGAACGACACGATCGTCGATGCCAAGTTCAAGACCTTCGGTTGCGGCTCCGCCATTGCCAGCTCCAGCCTGGCCACCGAATGGCTCAAGGGTAAGACCATCGAAGAGGCCCAGAAGATCAAGAACACCGATATCGTCCAGGAACTGAACCTGCCGCCGGTCAAGATCCACTGCTCGGTCCTGGCCGAGGATGCGATCAAGGCGGCGCTGGCCGACTACCAGAAGAAAGCCGACTCGAAGTAACGGCAGAAGGGAGCCCACTATGGACGCCACGAATGCGGAAACCCAGACCCCGGTCATCACGCTCACGGACGCGGCCCTGAAGGAAATCAAGCGCCTGATCAACGTCCAAGGCATCGAAGAAGGCGGCCTTCGCCTGGGCGTCAAAGGAGGCGGCTGCTCCGGCCTGAGTTACACCATCAACTTCGACGAAAAGATCGGCCAGTACGACCAGGTCTACGACTTCGATGGCGTAAAGATCATTGTGGATGCCAAGAGCGCCATTTATCTTCAGGGCACGCAGTTGGATTACCATAAAGATCTGATGGGCGGAAATTTCAAATTCGTGAACCCGAACGCCAACAAGACCTGCGGCTGCGGAGAATCCTTTTCAGCGTAAACGGACAGCCCGATGGATGGACATACCCACAACACCGGCACCAGCGATCGACGCGAGCTGCAGATGGCCCGCAGCATGTGCTGGCACTGCCAGTCCGAAGTGTCGGGAGAATACTTCTGCGACCGCTGTGTGAAGGTTCAGCCGGTATCGAAGGAACTGGACTACTTCACCTGCTTCGGCTTTCCCCGACGCCTGTCCATCGATCAACAGAAGCTGGAAACCAAGTTCTACGAATTGAGCCGGGCGTTCCATCCCGACTTTTACCAGAATAAGAGCGATGCGGAGCAGACCATCAGCCTCGGCAACTCGGCCATGCTGAACACCGCCTATCGCACGCTGCGGGACCCGATCCAGCGCGCCGAATATCTCCTCGACTTGGAAGCCGGCGCCGTGAAAGATATCCGTACGACGCCCCCGGCCGACCTCTTCGAGGAAATCCTCGAACTGCAGGACACGCTCGACGAATTCCGCGCCAGCGACCGGACGTCTGACGCCGCCGCTGCGCTCCGCGCCACCCTCCAATCCGAGCGCGCCACGCTGGAGCAGCGTCAGCGGGATATGGAAGCACAGATTCTGCGGCTCTTCGGCCGATGGGATACGCTGCAGGACCGCGGCGAGGCGACCGAACAGGCACGCACCGAGCGCGAGCGCATCCTGAAAGAAATGCGGGACATCCTGTCCAACCGCACCTACGTGAAGAACATCGTCAACGATCTCGTCACGACCATCGCCTAAACACCATGTCACGAATCGTCGGCATCGATCTCGGCACCACCAACTCCCTTGTCGCCTATATGGACAAGGGCACGCCCCGCGTCATTGCAGGCCGCCATGAGCGGGCGATGGTCCCCTCCGTCGTTGCGTTGACCGACAACGGGCTCATCGTCGGTGATCCGGCCAAAGAACACCTGACCAGGAACCCGGAACGCACTGTCTATTCCGTGAAACGGTTTATGGGCAAAGGCCTGGCCGACGTCCAGGACGAGCTCGCCTATTTCCCCTACACATTGACCGAAAAGGGCGGAGTCATCCGCATCAAGCTCGGCGAGAAGACCTATTCCCCCCCACAAATCTCGGCCATGATCCTCAAGGAGCTGAAGCTCCGGGCGGAAGCCTTTCTCGGAGAGAGCATCACCAAAGCCGTTATCACGGTCCCGGCCTACTTCAACGACAGCCAGCGGCAGGCCACCAAAGATGCAGGCATGATCGCGGGACTTGAGGTCCTGCGTATCATCAACGAACCGACCGCCGCCTCGCTGGCCTATGGACTGCAACAGCGCACCCAGGGAACCATCGCAGTCTATGACTTGGGGGGTGGCACATTCGACATTTCAATCTTGAAGCTGAAGAACGGCATCTTCGAGGTACTGGCGACGAACGGCGATACGCACCTCGGTGGCGACGACTTCGACCGGCTGATTGCCGATCTGTTTCTGGCGGATATTCAGAACCAGTTCGGGCTCGACCTCAATGCTCATCCCGATCATATGCAAGGGATCCGGCTCGAAGCCGAACGGGCAAAGATACGCCTCTCAGACGAACTCAAAACCACGGCAACCCTTGATCTGCCGGAAGGCAAGGGCCGGTTCACGCGAGAACTGACGCGCGATCAACTGGAGTCCCTTTGCACCGCGTTGGTTGAACGTACACTGGGGCCCTGTCGCCTCGCGCTCAAGGACGCAGGACTCTCGCCTGCCGACATCGATGAAGTCGTGCTTGTCGGCGGCTCGACTCGCATGCCGCTGGTGCGCCAACGAGTCCAGGGACTCTTCGGCAAACAACCACACTGCGAACTCAATCCGGACGAAGTCGTGGCCCTCGGCGCCGCGGTGCAGGCCGACATCCTGAGCGGCGGCACCACCGACATGCTGCTTCTCGACGTGACACCCCTGTCTCTTGGCATCGAGACGATGGGTGGGGTCATGAGCAGCCTGATCCGCCGCAATACGACGATCCCCGCCAGCGCCAAGGAGATGTTTACCACCTATGTGGACGGCCAAACCGGCGTGGACATTCACATTCTCCAGGGTGAACGGGAACTGGCGAAAGACAACCGCAGCCTGGCCCGCTTCCGGCTGAAAGTTCCGCCCCTGCCGGCGGGGGTGCCGCGCATCGAGGTCACCTTCCTCATCGACGCCAACGGGATTTTGAACGTCAAGGCCACCGACATGCGGACCGGGCAGAGCCAGTCCATCGAGGTCAAGCCCTCCTACGGGTTGGCGGATCAAGAAGTGGAGCGGATGATCGAGGATTCGTTCAAGTTTGCCGCGGACGATGTCAGCGCGCGAAAATTGATCGAGGCCCGGCTTGACGCCGGGGCTCTGATCACCACGACGGAGAAATCTTTGGCCGACGGCGGACACCTGGTGTCGGCAGACGACATGACCGCCATCCGCAACGTGCTCTCGGCCCTGGCCGCCGCCAAAGACGGCAACGATCCCCGCGCTATCCGCGCGCGTATGGCCGAACTCGAACAGGCGGCAAAAGGCCTGACCGTTGCCATGCTGGACGACTCCCTCAAGCGGAGCTTGCAAGGGAAGAAGGTCTCCGACATCACCTGAACAGGCTAGAGACAAGAGGCTAGAGGCGGGGGGATGAACACACGCCCCCTGGCCACGTGCCTCTGGCCTCGCGCCAGGGAGAATCCCATGGATCTGAAATGGAACAACACGGAAGATATCGCGATTCGCCTGGTGGAGGAACACCCGGACACCGACCCGCTGACGGTCCGGTTCACAGATATGCACACCTGGATTGTGGCGTTGCCTGATTTTAAAGACGATCCGAAGAAATCAAACGAGAAGATTCTGGAAAGCATCCAAATGGCCTGGCACGAGGAATACCAGGACTCGAAGGCCTAATTCGTTACGGGGCTCCGGTCCCTTCCCCCACCGGCTGCCCCTCGGGAATCTGATCCAGCTTATAGAAGTCGGTCGGGTCGAGACGGCGCGGCGCAGCCTGGGTCGGCTCACTGCCCTTGGCGAACAACTCAACGGTTCCCTTTCCTTCCCCCTCCTGCTCCGTCTCCGACTCTAACAACCCGGTGGAAGGATCGACCTTTACAAACGTCACGCCATCGGGAATTTCAAACGGCGCGACCGGCAGTTTGAGCAGCGCCTCTTTCATAAACTGAATCCAGATCGGCAAAGCCGACCGCGCGCCGGTCTCCCCCTCGCCCAAGGGCCGCCGATCATCAAACCCGACGTACACGCCGGCCACGAGATTCGGCGCGCCGCCGATGAACCAGGCATTCAGATATTCGTTTGTCGTACCGGTTTTCCCCGCAATCGGCCGGGCGAGCAATTTGGCTGCCTGCCCGGTCCCCTTCTGAATCACATCTTCCATCATGTTGGTAATCAGGTAGGCCGTTTCCTTCGTGATCACTTCATGTGGCTGCTCTTCCATCACCTCAAGCACCTTGCCCGCGTTGTCCTTGACCGTCTTGATCGTAAACGGCTCAACTCTCATCCCTTGGTTGAGAAACACCCCATAGACCGACGTCAATTCCAACAACCCCATGGAGGAGGTCCCCAATCCCAGCGACAGATCGGCGGGCAGCGGACTGGTGATACCGACCGTTTTCGCGAAGTCGATGACGTTCCGGATCCCCACCTTATCCAGCAACCGCACCGTCGCCAGATTGTGGGAATGAGCCAACGCCTCCCGCAACGTCACCATGCCGTGAAACTTGCGGCCATAGTTCTCCGGCTTCCAGATCTTGTCTTCCGCTTCCTGCTCGTAGACCACCGGCGCATCCAGAATCTGGGTGGCAGGACTCATCCCCTGGCTCATCGCAGTGGCGTAAATCACCGGTTTGAACGCCGAGCCGGGTTGCCGATGGGCCTGGATCGCACGGTTATACTCGCTGCGGGAAAAATCGTATCCTCCCACCATGGCCCGAATGGCGCCGGTCCGCGGATCGATCGCCACGAGCCCGCCTTCGACGACCGGCGTCTGCTCCAACACCACTTGCAGACCGTCTTTGGCAACCTTCTTCACCCCGACTTCGATGACATCGCCGGGTTTGAGGATCTTTTTCGGATCGGGATTGAGCACGACATCCTGCGTCGGATCCGGTCCTTTGAGAAAGCGTTTCGCCCAGGCCATATCGTCGAAGGCCAGCTTCGCCGTCACCTCGCCGACCTGGACGACATAATGATCCTTGGCAAACTTGAGCACGATGCCGTCAACCAGATCGCCCGGTTTCAGCGAAGCATCGGCAGCCGGCACACCCGGCGCCGGCAGTGCGGCCGGATCAACCGTCTTTTTGGGACCGCGCCACCCCTGCCGCTTATCGAGATCGCGCACGCCGGCCAGAAACGCTTTCTCCGCCGCCTTCTGCATCTCCAGGTTCAGCGTCGTATAGATTTGCAGGCCGCCTTTATAGACGCTCGTCTCGCCGTACTTGGCGACGAGTTGCTGTCGGACATGCTCCACAAAATACGGCGCGATGTGTTCGCTGCCGGGCCGGCGGAAATTCAGCGTTTCGGCGATCGCCGCATCCCGCTCGGCCGCCGAAATGAACCCCGCCTCCGCCATGCGCGACAACACATGTTCCTGGCGCTTCTTCGCCCGCTCATAGTTGGTGAACGGCGAAAACCGGCTGGGCGACTTCGGCAACCCGGCGAGAAACGCCGACTCCGCCAGGGTCAAGGTCCCGATCTCTTTCCCGAAGTAGGATTGCGCCGCCGACCCCACCCCGTAGGCCCCCTGGCCGAAATAGATTTGATTGAGATAGGTCTCCAGAATCTGCTCTTTCGAGGACACCGCTTCCATCTTGTAGGCCAGGATCAATTCGCGCAGCTTCCGATCGTACGAGCGTTCCGACGAGAGAAACAGCGAACGGGCTAACTGCTGCGTGATCGTGCTCGCCCCTTCGACCTTCCGGCCGCCATGCCGGATGTTCGTCCAGAACGCGCGGAGAATGCCGATGTAGTCCAGCCCCGGATGGTCGAAAAATCGGACATCCTCCGTGGCGATGACCGCCTGCGTCAGCGTCTTTGGAATGTCCGCCAGCGGAGTCAAAATGCGCCGTTCGATGAAGAACTGACCGATCGGCTGACGATCGTCCGCGTAGACCGTGGTGACCAGGCTGGGTTGATAGCTTTGGAGCAGATCGAGCGACGGGAGATCCTGCGAAAAGTGCCAGACCACCCCGGCGGCCGCCGTCACTCCCGCGAGCACCAGTGCCAGCAGGCTGAGCAGGGCGACCTGCCACCAGCGCCACATCCGGCTCCGGGAACGCTCTTGAATCTCAACGAACCGGTCGTCGCCAGCCATACCTGCACGCTCCTTAAGGGAATAAAAACGGGGCGGGATAGTGCTGTCACCTTACAATGCCATCCCTCAAAACTCAAGCAAGGCCGCCGATCAGACAATGGGATACGTCCACCGCGGATCGAGCCTCCCCGCCCCCAGAAACGACCGCCATCACTGACGCTCACCCGCTCAAGAATTCACAGGAACCACCGAGAAAGAATACAGAGCAATCAGACAAGTCCATCGCCCACCGTCCTGTCCGGAGAGACGCACCGAACTTCGCGCGGCCTTCGCAGCAAGCGGGAGAGAGTGCCTTCGATGAAACCCACCCCCACACTCCAAAACGAGCAGCGGCGGCTGGAAGCACTGTTTCGCTCTGACATGCTGGATACTGAACCGGACCGGACGTTCGAAGATCTCGTCCATCTGGCCGCGCACGCGTGCGACGTGACGATGGCCTCTATCAGCTTTCTCGACCGGGACCGCGAATGGCTTCATGCGAAGGCTGGACTGCCCGGCAGCGAATGGTCCGGAGACCGATCCTGGGGTGCCCATCCAAATCTACACCAGCCGAGCGTGATCGTTCCCCACACCCTGGCCGACCATCGATCTACCAACTACCCCATGGTGATAAGCGCCCCGCGGTCGGAGGGCTAGGGCCTCTCGATAGGCGACGGCCTCTTCCAGATAGCGTCGCTCCGTCTCAAGCTTGCGGGCGAGTTCGAACAGACGGGCCACCTCCGCACCGGGTGGAGGCGGCTGGCAGGTCGCCGATCAACGCGATGCTCATCATCTCCGGCGCATTCGGACTGTTTCACAAGGACACCGTCGTCGGCATCGGCGGGTACCGGCACGACACCCTCGGCGAAGACATGGAACTCGTCGTGCGACTCCATCGCCATCTCCGGCTCACAGGCAAACCCTACCGTATTACGTTTACACCCGATCCCGTGTGTTGGACCGAAGCTCAGGAGGACCTCAAGACGCTCAAGAATCAGCGTATTCGCTGGCAGCGGGGCCTGTGTGAGAGCCTGACCAAGAATCTCGACCTGCTGTGTCATCCCAAAGGGGAAACTGTCGGATGGCTGGCCTTCCCGTTCATGGCCCTCTTCGAATGGCTCGGCCCCGCCATCGAAGTCTTCGGCTATCTCTTTGTAACCGTTGGGGATTGATCGTCGGGTTCGTCTCGCTCAAAACCTGGCTGACGCTGCTGCTCGCCGCGGTCAGCATGGGCATCTTATTGTCCGTGAGCACGCTCTTTCTGGAAGAGATTTACTTCCACGTCTATCCGAATCCCCGGCATGTGCTCCTGCTTTTTCTGGGAGCCGTGCTGGAGAAATTTGGCTACCGGCAATTGAATTCGCTCTGGAAACTCATCGGGTTATATCAATGGGTGCGCGGGAGAAAAGCCTCCTGGGGCACGATGACCCGCAAGGCCTCCTGGCAAACCCGCTGACCGGATCCCCCGTCAGTCCTACTCAATCACCAGACAATCAGACCCCTTCCAGACCCATTCGAGGCCCCGCCACCTGTCGGCTTGTGCGATGCGGGACAGTTCATGTATACTGCCCCGTTACGCCTCACTGTCGAGGCGTCTTTTTTTTGACCGAGAGAAGACCACGACTATGACACAGACACGCGCCCCTCACGACCGCCGGAACGATATCCGGAACATCGCCATTATCGCCCACGTCGACCACGGCAAAACGACTCTGGTCGATGCCGTGCTGCGGCAGACCCACGTCCATCGCAAGATCGACGATATGGGCGAACGCATCATGGACTCGATGGACCAGGAGCGTGAGCGCGGCATCACGATTCGCGCGAAGAACGCCAGCGTCACCTATAAAGGGGTGAAGATCAACATCGTCGATACCCCCGGCCACGCCGATTTCGGCGGCGAAGTGGAGCGCACCTTGCGGATGGTCGACGGCGTGTTGATCCTCGTCGATGCCAAAGAAGGCCCGATGCCGCAGACGACCTTTGTGTTGCGGAAGGCCCTCGCGCTGGGACACAAGGCCATTGTCGTCATCAACAAGATCGACCGCCCCGACGCCGTGATCGACGACGTGGTGAACCGCACGTTCGATCTCTTCGTCCACCTGGGCGCCACTGACGAACAGCTCGACTTTCCGATCGTCTACGCGGCCGCCATCAAAGGGCAGGCCACGCTGGATGTGAATAAGCCGGGCACGGACATCACGCCCCTGCTGGACACGGTACTCGAGAAGATTCCGGCCCCGGCCATCAACGCCAATGCGCCGCTGCAAATCCTCGTGCTCGCGCTCGTGCAGGACGCCTATAAAGGCAAGATGGGCATCGGCAAGATTCAGTCCGGCTCGATCGCCCGCCGGCAGAATGTCATGCTAATGGGAAAGGACGGCGCACAGATTCCCGGGAAAGTCTCCGACCTGGCGGTCTATTCGGGCCTTGAGAGGGTGGATGCGGACCAGGCGGCAGCGGGAGAAATCGTCGCGGTTGCCGGGCTCGACGACGTGAGCATCGGCGACACGATCGCCGATGCTGAGAACCCGATCGCGCTCCCGCGCGTGACCATCGATGAACCGACCGTCCAGATGACCTTCTCCGTCAACAACAGCCCCTTCGCGGGACGGGAGGGCAAGTATCTGACCTCGCGGCACCTGCGCGACCGGCTGTTCAAGGAACTCGAAACGAACGTGTCCTTGCGCGTGCATGAAACGGACAGCGCGGACCGCTTCCTCGTCGCCGGACGCGGCGAACTCCATCTCGGCGTCTTGATCGAGCAGATGCGGCGCGAAGGCTATGAGCTCCAGGTCTCGCAACCGGAGGTCATTGTCCATCGCGACGTCGACGGCAAGGTCACGGAACCGTATGAGGAACTCACCATTCAGGTGCCCGAGATCTACCAGGGAGCCGTCATCGAAGAGTTGGGCAAGCGCCGCGGCGAACTGCGGCATATGCGGCTGATCCATTCCGACGTCGGCACCAGCGAAATGCATCTCGAGTACCATATTCCCACCCGCGGGATCATGGGATTGAAGAACATTCTGCTCGCGAAAACCCGCGGCACGATCATCATGCACCATGTGTTTGCGGCCTATGAGCCCGCGGAAGAACGGGATCTGCTGGTGTCGCCGCACGGGTCGCTGGTCGCCTTTGAAGACGGCACGAGCACCGGCTACGCCATCTTCATGGTGCAGGAGCGCGGCACCATGTTCATCGGCCCCGGCGTCGATGTCTACCGCGGGATGGTCATCGGCGAGAACAGCCGTGACGAAGACCTGGACGTGAACGTCTGCAAGGAAAAGCACCTGTCGAACATGCGGGCCTCGGGATCCGACGAAGCCCTGGTACTCACACCGCCGAAAGAAATGTCGTTGGAATTCGCGCTGGAATACATCGGCCCGGACGAGCTGGTCGAGATCACCCCGCAGAACTTGCGACTGCGCAAGCGGATCCTGAACCCGGACGAACGGCGCAAAGCGAAAAAAGCCGGCAAGTAACGGACTCACTCATGAGAATTAAGAAGAAAGTTCCGAAACCGTCATCGAAACGGCCCCCGCTGTATTTCATCGGCTATCGCGGAACCGCCCCGGCCACGGATGAACTTAAGATCTGGTACGAACGGGAGTATGGCGGCCCCCTGACCATTCGACCGGAAGCCGAGGCTCCGGAGTCGTGGCAGGCCACGCATGGCCCCTGGTCGGCGCACGTCGTGATGCCGTTACCCACGACACATACCGACGACATCATGAAAAACATGGCCTGGGAGCACAACCTGATGGGAGCCATCGCCCCCTCAATCGTGCCCAACCGCGACATGCCCGACACCGTGCTCTTTGCGGCCCGTCTCGCGCGCGGCCTGACGCTATTGACCCAAGGCACGGCCTACGATATCGCGACCCAAGCCTACATCAATCCGTCGGACTGGCAGAACCGGACCCTCGTCAGCTTCCTGGTGGACGACCATATCGCCATCACCCACGACGAGGCCGCGAAACCGGACCAGATCTGGTGTCATACGCTGGGATTGACCAAATTCGGCCTCGATGAGATCGAAACATTCTACGGGAAAGGCCTCTCCGAGAGTGCCGCGAAGGATTTGCTGACGGAGTCGGCGAACGAACTGCTCCGTATCGGCCAATCCCCCAAAGTCGGCACGGCGTTTCGCCTCCCCCTGTTAGGCCGGACCATCCGGATCGTGAATCACCGGACTGCGGCCCCGACCGGTCGCATGATCGGCTTTCGAGAGCTCCAGGGGTAGGCAAATCTTCCGTAAGTTCGACGGGTTAGAACCCATGGCCCAGACTCATAGGCCTTCAGGCCCGTTGACAAGCTTTCAAACCACAAGGTACAAAGTTTGAGCTTCTTGAAGGGTTCTCTCAACCTGAGAGCTCATTTCCGCCACCATATAGCGATGTTCCCAAAGGAGGATCTGCAATGAGCGATGTAGCACCGGAAATCAAGGTGGGCGATACCGCCCCGGATTTTAATCTGAAGGACCAAGACCAGCAGGATGTGAAGCTGAGCGACTATCGGGGCAAGAAGAATGTCGTGCTGTGCTTCTACCCGCTGGACTGGAGCCCGGTCTGTCAGGGAGAAAACAAGTGCCTGACCGATGATTTCCCCAAGTTCCAATCGGCCAACGCGGAGCTCTTCGGCGTCAGCTGCGACAGCTTCTTCTCCCACAAGGCCTGGGCCGACTCCATGGATCTCAAGCACCGCCTGCTGTCCGATGTGCACCGGACCACGGCCAAGGCCTACGGCTTGTACTTCGAGCCGTTGAACTGCTCCAAGCGCGCGACCGTCATTGTCGATAAGAACGGCAAGGTCGCCTACGTGAAGGTGCAGGAAATCAAGGTGGCGCGCGAGGATAAGGACATTCTCGACGCCCTCGCGAAGTTAAGCTAACCATCAGTCCTGAGTGCTGGGTGCTGAGGGCCGGGATACCGGCCTACTCAGCACTCAGAACTCGGCATGCAGGACATCCATGAGCACCATACTCGACGTCAGCGACGCCAACTACAAGGAATTTACGGATGCCCCGGCATCCATCGTCGCCTACGGGCTTGCCACCTGTGAGCCCTGTAAGCAATACGATCCCATCCTGGAAGAAACCGCGTCGAAGTTCCCGGCCGTCAAGGTCGGCAAGGCCAAAATGCACGTGCCGGGCCGCTGCCGTGAAATCAAGAAGACCCATACGTTCGAAACCTACCCTACCACCCACTTTTTCTCCAACGGCGCACTCCTCCTGACCCGCGAAGGCGTGGTGGAACCGGCTGAGCTGGCGGCCCTGATAGCGGATCATCTGCTGAAGTAATCCGCCCGGCTCCGGTCTTTTCGGCTTCCGCGCTTATAGAATCCTTCTTCTGCTTGACTCACGGCATCCGTATAGTAATGTCGGGGGAGCCGGCGCGATACCAAGGATTGGCGGTCGTAGCCTGTGTCCAGCGGAGACCTTGGCCGCGCATCCATTACCCGAGGCATACCGGATGTCGTCATCTTCATCCTCCTCCCATCTCCCGCAGTACGACGCGCAGACGCTGCTCAATTCCCAGCCGGTGATTGTGACCGTCATCGATCCCGCCACCTATCATGTGCAATTTCAGAACGAGACGGGTCTCAAGAAATTCGGCAACATCGCCGGGAACGCCTGTTATGAGAAAATCGCGGGATGCCCGGCCCCCTGTACCTTTTGCCGGATGCCCGAAGCGCTGAACACCGGCTCCGTGGTTTCCAGCGAAGTCCCCCTGCCAGGGAATCAGTTCCTCCTCGTCCATTGGTCGAAAGCCACGACCGACGAAGGGCACACCCACATCATCGAGACGATCGCCGATATCACCGACCACAAGCGCACCGAACAGGCGCTCCACCAGTCGCAGAAAATGGAGGCGGTGGGGCGGCTGGCGGGCGGGATCGCCCATGACTTCAACAATCTCATGACGGTCGTCATCGGCCATGCCCATCGGCTGACACAGCAACTCGCCGCGCATCCGGCGACGCGGGAAATCGACATCATCAGCCAGGCCGGCCTGCGAGCCGCCGCCCTGACGAAAAAACTCCTGACCTTCAGCCACCGGCAGGTGTTTGAACCCAGGGAACTGGACATCAACGCGGCCATCCACGACATGGAGGATCTGCTTCAACGCATGATCGGCGAGCATGTCCAGATGGTGGTGGTACTGCACCCCGATGCGGGCTATGCCCTGATGGACCCCGTCCAGCTCGAACAGATCATCATGAACCTGGCCGTGAACGCCCGTGACGCCATGCCGGACGGGGGGCTGCTGAATATCGAAACGGATCGCGCCGACCTCGATGAGCAGTTTATCCGGCTTCATCAGGGGGCCACCGCCGGATCCTTCGTCAAAATCACCGTTCAAGACGGCGGATGCGGGATGGATGCCAATACGCTGGCACACATTTTTGAGCCCTTCTTTACCACCAAAGGACCTGAAAAAGGCACCGGACTCGGATTGGCCACCGTCTACGGCATCCTGAAGCAAAGCCGCGGGTACATCGACGCGGCCAGCCAGCCGGGCCAAGGCTCACGATTTACGGTGTACCTTCCGCGCGTAGAGGGGACAAGAGCCGTGGCGGCTGTCGCGCCGGCAGCCGACAAGCCTGAAGGTTCCCAGGAAACCATTCTGCTGGTTGAGGACGATGACAGCATCCGCACCCTGATCACCACCGTCCTGCAAGACCAGGGGTTTCGCGTGCTGGTGGCGGAGGACGGGGTGCAGGCGCTCCAGCGCATGCAAGTCCACAAGGGGCCCTGCCATCTGGTCATTACCGATGTGATCATGCCCCGCATGAAGAGTTCGGTGCTTGTCGAGAGTATACGGGCCATGAAGCCGGACACCCGCGTCCTCTACATGTCAGGCTATGGAGGAGAGACGCTGCAGGCCAACGGTATTCTCGAGGATACGGCCTTTCTGCAGAAGCCGTTCCTCCCCACCACGCTCATCGAGAAAGTTCGAGCGCTGCTCAAACCGTCTTCCCCGCGCTAAGAGAGACGGCACATCGACTCCCCGTCCCCCTGCTTCTCGTGACGATTTCCCGGATTACCTCCATGCTCCCCTTCTGCAATCATGCCGCGAACGATCAGCAGGAGCCCCCGAATGGGTCATGCCGCAAAGAGGCCTGAGCAACACCCAATGCCGGCAACCCTCCTGCAGCCATGAGAACAGTCACACGCACTAGCGCAGGGAATAGGTCTCGCGGCGTGCAGACCAGGAATTTTGACTGTTTCTCGATTGGAGGACATTCGCAAGGAGACCAGGTCGGGATGGCAACGATCTATGGCATTATGACCAAGAGTGGGGGTACCATTGGCGCCAACGGTGCAATCAGCCGGCGCTGAGCCTATTCACTGACCGGTCCCCTTGTCGATACAGAGGCGATACACACCATGGAGCGACCCGATCAACCGAAGGCAGAGACGAGGACGATTCTGCTGGTCGATGACGACAGCATTGTGCGGGAGATTGCGAGTGAAATCTTAACGATGCAGGGCTACCATGTCATAGAGGCGCCGAACGGCCATGAGGCGCTCCAACGGATGTCGAACGGGAATGGCCCGATCCATCTCCTGTTGACCGATATCATGATGCCGGGCATGAACGGACGCGAACTCGCGGAACAGCTCATCGTCAAACAGCCGACTCTTCGAGTAGTCTTTATGTCGGGATACAATGAAGACGACCTCCTGCGCAAAGGAATCTCCAGCCGCTCAGTCACCTTTGTGGCTAAGCCCTTTACCATCCAAAGCCTGTCATCTGCCGTGAAAGCCGTCCTGGACGGGCAGGACAACACATAAAACGGACCCTCCGTCCAACGAGTCTCCTCCCGCTGAATGAACCGGAAAAGGTCCGGCAGGGCCTCGGTGAAACCTTTGTCGCTCGTTTCACGGGGAATCCCCGTTGAAGGGGAATCGGGCAGGAACCGTCGGCGAATCAGCCGGCGTATTCGAAGGTCAGATCACGGGTCTGTACAAGGCTCACTTTCTGTAACGTCCCGCCTGACACGCGGCCGGTGAGCCGTTCCCAGATGGCCCTGGCGAGCTGGTCGCCGGTCAGAGACGACACCCCCAGGACCTCACCCAGGTGGTGCTGATCGAAGGGCTTCACTACCCGCGCCTGCATCAGCCGATCGAGCGCGCCGATGTCCGTCACCATGCCGGTCACCGGGTCGATAGGGCCGTGCACCGTGACAAAACAATCCCAGGTGTGGCCCTTGCAGCCATCCAGCACGGCCGTGAACGAATAGCGCCGCACCACGCTGGCCACATCCGGTCCGGCCGCCTCACTCACTTCGGCATAGAGGTCTTCATCTTCGCACAGGCGAACCTGGTGCAGCCTCCCGATATCCGGCTGCGACTCCAGCTTGCTCCACAGCACCTGGGCGATGTTTTCAGACGTCGGAATCCGGTCGGTGAAATAGGGCATGTCCAGATTGAAATTCTTATGGTCGAACTCCTCGATCATATCGAGCAACACCCGCTTCAGATCGAAGAGGTTGATGACCATGCCGGTCTTCGGATCCACTTCACCGGCCACGGTCACTTCGAGCAGATAGTTATGGCCATGCGCCGGCGGGTTGTAGCAGGGACCAAAGACCGCGCGATTCTTGGCCTCATCCCATTCCGTCCTGACATACCGATGGGAGGAGGAAAACTCGATGCGCTTGGTCAGTAAGACAGGGGGCATGTGATCTCCCACATTCTAAGTGCTGAGTGCTGCGTGGCAACTACAAAAACCGGACGCTCCAATACCTCACTCAGCACGCGGCACTCAATTCTCGGCACGTTGGGTCAAGTCTGAGAGCCATTCTTCCCGCATGCTCCCAGGCACGGAAGCCGCTTCGCGGTAGCCATTGTGATCGACACTGAGGGTGACGCGCTGGCGAAGATCGGCCAGCGCCGCAATCATCGCCGGAGTCGGGCGGAACCGGACGAAGTGCACGGCGCTGATCTTGGTCTCGTGGCTATGACCGCCTTCGAACTCGCCGAAAATCCGCTCGTTTCCGGCGACAATCGCCACCTTCTGGCCGTGATCCAACCCCATAAAGGTATCGAGCCAGTGTTTCATTCTGGCTTCATCCGTAATCTCGATCAAAAGAGTCGCGCTGAGTTCGCCATCTGATGGCAACAGGGCATTATAGACATCCAGCTCTTCCTGCACTTTCACCGGATCGAAAATCCGTTCGACCCGGATCATCTCCTGGATCTGAAATTTCAGCGTCTCCCGATTCTCGAACACCAGGGTGATCAGCGGACCGACTGAAATCCTTCGGCGCTGCTTGAGCGCAATGATGCGGGACCGAAATTCCTCCCGCTGCCGCTCATAGTCGGCGTAGGGGATGACTTCATCCAGGGTGATGCCCCTCATCGCCGGTCTCTGCTCCACTGGTTGGAGGGCTCGACACGCGTACCACGTGACAGGTGACGAGTTCTCATGACGGCAACCCGTACGCATCACGAACGATTTGGATCGGATGCTTGGCCGGCCGCCCGCCGACGTGCGCCGACGCGCCGGCTTGATCGAGCTGCAACCCGGCCAACGGACAGTCCGACGCAACGAGGTCGGCAGGCGCTTGTTCAATGGCCCGCACCGCTTTCTTCGCAATGGTCATGGACAGAGGAAAAAATTCCGTCTTGGCGGACCAGGACCCGTCATGACCGGAGCATTTTTCGATCACGTCGACCTGCGCCCCGGCACATTCCATCAGTTCTTTCGATTTGAACCCGATATTCTGATCACGCAGGTGACAGGGAATCTGGTAGGCCACGCGGCCGGGCTTGCGCACAAAATCCGTCGCCAACACACCCTCGCGCTTCAGCATCATCAGGTATTCGCAGATATCAAAGGTGCGTTCGCTGACCTTCCTGGGTTCGTCACCGGCGAGCAATGCCGGATATTCCCGCTTGAGCATGAGGCTGCAGCTGGGCACGGGGACCACGACATCATATCCCTGCTCGACCCAGGGAAGCAGCGCACCGATATTGGCTTGCGCCGCTTTCTGCATCGCGACTGTGTCGCCGAAATCGAAGGACGGCATGCCGCAGCATTGCTGATCCGGCACGGTGACGATAATTCCGTTTTTCTCCAACACCTGTACCGTCGCCTTCCCCACATCGGAAGCCTGGTAATTGACCAGGCAACTGGCAAACAGGGCGACTTTCTTCTGCGCCGGCCTCGGAACAGGTGGGGCCGGTCTGCGCTGAAACCACCGTACAAATGTTTCCGATGAAAAATGCATGATCCGGCGCTCTCGATGGACGCCCATCACCCATTCCATCACTCGACGGACCGGGCCCAAGGCCAGCACCCGATTCGTAAACGGCGCCGCGATCGTAGACAATCGGCCGATCAGATCGGTCTGGACTAACAGACGATCGCGCCAGCTCACCCCTCGCTCAGCGGCGAACCGCTGCTTCCACAACACCATGAGCTTGGGAAAATCCAGCGCGTATTGATGCGGCGGGGTATAGGGGCAATGGTTGTAACAGAGCTTGCAGTAGTAGCACTCATCGACGACCCGCTGATGCTCAACCGACATGACCTTCTCGACATGGCCGTGGTGCCGATCGACGCCGTCAAGGAGCGTGTTAAAGGAGGGGCACAGGTTGAAACAGCGGCGGCACCCGTCGCAGATTTCATAAATCCGCAAGGTGTCCTTTTCCAGCTGCGCCGGATCCACTGGCGAGATGAGGCTCAGACCTTTCATGGCCGGTATTGTCTCCCGATATCCTGCGAGAACACAAGGCGGAAAATAGGAAGGGTGGATCAAGCCGCAGCCTGATCCACCCTTCGGTATACTCTGCGCCGGACCGGAACTAGCCCTGCTTCAGGCTGTCGAGTCCCTTCTGGAACCGGTTGGCATGCGACCGTTCCGCCTTCGCGAGGGTTTCAAACCACTCGGCGAGTTCGGCAAATCCTTCGTCCCGCGCGGTCTTCGCCATACCCGGATACATCTGGGTATATTCGTAGGTCTCACCCTCGATCGCGGACTTGAGATTGGCCTCCGTATTGCCGATCGGCACCCCGGTGGCCGGATCGCCGACTTCCTTCAAGAAATCGAGGTGGCCGAACGCATGGCCGGTTTCGGCCTCCGACGTGTCGCGGAACAACCCGCCCACATCGGGATATCCCTCAATGTCCGCGCGCCGCGCGAAATACAGGTAGCGCCGGTTGGCCTGCGACTCGCCGGCAAACGCGTGTTTGAGATTCTCATGGCTCTTGGTTCCCTTTAAGCTATTTCCCATTTAAGTCCTCCTCCTACCTAGGGATCGAATGGTTCTGACTGTATGACGGCCTACCTGACAGCCTAGGCCGTATAACACAGCCGCCTCGCCGGATCAACGGGCCAGAAGGCTCATGGCGTTCCGGACCACTCCGGCGGATTACCGTCCGTCTCCGACAAGGCCTTGCAGTCCTGAGCGTTTGACGACAGCAACGGGGGCACGATCCGCCTGGCAATCGCCAAGCCGGGATCGTTCAATAGGATACCCCGCGCAGGCCGCGAACAATCCCAGGCTCAATCAGGAAGACCCCGTCAAGCGTCGTCTGGCTCATCTGCATGTCGCCCCCCATTCATCGACTCATGTCGCTTGAGGGGCGAAGGACCTTGCGGGACAAACAGCGCATTCTCACCGTGTCAGATCGGCCCACCGGATTCTTCGGGTGAGGATCCGCCCGGATCGACAATATCGGGCCCTTCGGGGTACAGTTGCTGGAGCCGGTCGATGAGCGGTTGGGCGGCCGGCGTACTGGGGCGCGTCGGTTCGCTGGGCGGATGGTCCCACGTGATGGTGCGGATACCGGCCTCACGCAAGACTGAACGGATCGCCTCGAGGCAGGCCTCTAAGGTAAGCTCGTCGCCGTGGCGAAGATCCAGCACCCGTTCCTGCCGAAGCGCAGGGGGCGGATCGGTATTGACGAGCGCCCAGCACCGGTCGAAAATCACCCTGCGCACCGCCGGAGGAATGTTCAGCGAATCGAGATCAGAGGTACAGAGCGCCGACACGAAGAGGACAAACTGCAAATCCGGCATGCCGGGATTGTTGATATCTAAGGATTGCATAACGGAGCTATTATCGGTGGACGCTGCCACCGAGTCAACGTCTGCGCCCTCTATCGGCGGCCTCGTCACAGGAACAAAGGAGTCGTCCGCAATGGTCACCATCATGCTCACAGGCCAACTACAAACCGCCGACGGAGAACGCGATCTGGCCTGCGAAATCCCGACCTCGATGTCCGTCCGGCAAGTGATTCAACGCCAAGGCGTGCAACTCCGCCATCTGTTGCAACTCCTGCGCGAAAAGAAGGTGTTGGTTACCATCAATAAGCGGATTGCGAGCGAGGATTCGCTGGTACAAGACGGGGACGCCATTCGCCTCGTCGGACACGACGGGATGGGAGGAAGCGGCCTGGGCCCCTCCCACGTATGAGACGTTCCCCGCAGACAACCGGACGGGAACCCGGTCTCGGCTTCGCGTACACCTGATCGTCAAAACACTGCCGCACTGATCAGCCTTCTGTCCGAAACGGAAAGGGCCGGTTTCCACGAGGGAAACCGGCCCTTCTTGTGTCGTCATCTGCAGCGGATGAAGCCGGATGAACGGCCATGGCGCTGCAACGGCGCCAGACGGAAATCCTGTTACTTCTTTCCGAGGATTGCGTCCTTCGCCACCTTCGCGACGCGGAACTTCACCACACGCTTGGCCGGGATCTTGATCGGCTCACCGGTCTGCGGGTTCCGGCCCATGCGGGCCTTGCGGTTCGCCAGCACCAACTTGCCGATACCGGGCACGGTGAACACATTCTTGGCTTCACGATAGGCCAAGGCGGCGAAATCGTCCATCATCTGGACGGCAGCCTTCTTGGTCAAACCGGTCTTCTGGGCCATGTAGTCGGCGATCTGCGACTTCGTCATTGATTTTGCCATTCGAGAACCTCCTTGGAATTGAGAGAAAGTAAGAACACGGAACCGATGTTGCCTTGCCTCTCGTACGAACACCCGGACTCAAATTCGTGTATCGAAAAACCCGCCTCGCTGCGTGATACCGCTAAAACCCGCGAGAGTGTAGCCAAGAGTCTCCAGGCTGTCAACGGGAAAAGCTCCCGTCTGGCGTGGGAAACAGCCTACAGAGCCCTCTTGCAGTTCCAAGACACCCAGGGGTAGAGTAGCCGCTATGTGGGGTCAGCGGCCCGCCCTCGTTCATCCACGGTGACCGGCGCGAAAGGATTTTCATGGGCAAGGAACTCCCGATTCTTCCGGCAGCGGCGCAGCCTTCGTCATCCGAACAGGCTGAAGCGTTTGTCTATTCCCGCGTATTCTGCCAGAAGGAAAACTCGCCCCCCCTCAGGCTCTTGATCGACTTCCTGAAAGCCCGCGGCCAAACGCCGATCGTGCCCTCCAACATCGACGACGCGGCGCTCGACGAATGGGCCTGGGTCAGAATTTCACTGGGTTATCATCGCGATCGCCAGCCGGTGCAGCTGTTTTGCGTGCGCGACCGGGGCAGCTACCAGGATGTGTTTGAGCAGGAGCAGAAACAATTTGTCGATCTCCTGACCGCCTATGAGGATATTGAGGCGCAGCTCGCGCAAGAATATGTCACCCGATCGCGGTTCATCCTGACCACCCGTTTCTCCAAATCTGACATCACCGACGAAGGCTATGATTTCAACGGCTGGATTCTGGAGTTCTACCAGGACCAGTGCAATGGCATCGTGCAAATCGACGACCAGGGATTCTACTCTCCGAAGGGCGATCTGATCGTCGATATGGCCCCCCAAGAGGATTAGCCCTCGTGGCCTCTACGCCTCCACTGGCGGTGCTCCCCTCCACACTTTCGCAAAAGACGTCACGGTGGTTTGAACGGGCCACGGCAGCCCTCTTGGGCCAAGTGCCCTGCCGCGCAGGCTGCTGTCGCTGCTGCATCGGACCCTTTCCCATTACCATCCTGGATCGCAAAAACATCGAACGTGGACTGACTGAGCTCTCCACTCACCGACGGCAGGCAATTCAAGAACGGGCGCTCACCCAAATCGCCGGCATGGAAGCGGCATTCCCACAGCTCGCCGCATCCCCCTTTCTCGATCACTGGCCCGATCCGCTGATCGAACAGCTCGTCGAACAATTTGCCGACCTGCCCTGTCCGGCGCTCGACTCCGACGGGCGCTGCGCCATCTACGCCTTCCGGCCCCTCACCTGCCGGTCTATGGGAATCCCCTCAGAAGAGGACGGAACGGTGGAGGGAGCCTGCGAGATACAAACGTCTCTCCCCGTCATTCGACTCTCCTCGGCGCTTCGCCGGGAAGAAGAGCAGCTGGCCGGAGAAGAGGCCGAGCAACTGGCTGCCATGCAGCGAGAACACCACGTGGCAGGAGAAGAACTCCTCCTGCCGTACGCCTTTCTCCCGGAAAATCCGGCCCTCACAATCGACAAGCCCTCCTAGACAGAGTCTTTGGCCCTGTGCTATGGTGACGCTCCTTGCTTGCGGGAGCGCCTGTAGCTCAGCTGGATAGAGCATCAGCCTCCGGAGCTGAGGGCCACAGGTTCAAATCCTGTCAGGCGCACCACCAGCAAGCAGACAAGGATTACGACCGCCGCACATCCCCGCAACGTACATACCTAGGTGGGCCGTTAGCTCAGTTGGTAGAGCAGCTGACTCTTAATCAGCGGGCCGTAGGTTCGACCCCTACACGGCCCACCAAAATCAACCACTTACAAGCCGCAGTCCTCCTCCAAGTCGCCGGGGTAGACACCGTGTAGACGGTCACAGAAAATATTTTCTGTGATTTTTCTATTTCTTCTCCCCCTGGAACCAGTACTGAAGAAGATCTTTCAAAGCGGGTTGGTCTTTGAAATTTTTTGTCATATTTCTTTCAAAGCCAGCATGATCGACAAAGGGAAAGAAGGCGCGGCGGGTACTGTTGATTGAGGGGAATTTCTCGCATTACCCAGTAACTTTTTCTAACTTCTTGGCAATCTTCGTCCGTATGGTCCCGCGTCGCTGCCCGCGTGGAGCCTTCCGGACTGTGACTTCGACATCTTGTCCGAGCAGCGAGAGAAAATGGACCAGCCGTTCAATGGAAAATCCCGCCATCTGCCCTGCCAACAATTTTGATACCTTCGCTTGGTCAATGCCCAACTGATCCGCCGCGTCAACCTGCTTCCACCCTCGTCCTTTAATCGTCTCTTGGAGTGCTTGAAGCAGACTGCTTTTCAAAATCAGTTCGGCGGACTTTTCTTCGGAGAATCCCAAATCCCGAAACACATTCCCGCTGCCCTTGGTCACCGCTGCACGTGTCATAAATCTTGCTCCTTCCGCCACTTCACCAAATCAGCATAGCGCCCCTTGGCTAGCTGGATATCGCCTTTCGGGGTCTTCTGAGACCGCTTCTCAAAGACATGCAGCACATAGACGGCTTCTTCAAACTTCGCCAGGTAGAGCACTCGATAGGCTCCGCTCTCATCCCGCACTCGGATCTCATTGACCCCAGCCCCAACCGTGGGCATAGGCTTCCAATCGTCCGGCTCTTTCCCCTGCTGCACTTTGAAAAGCTGGTGCCCCGCTGTCTCCCTGGCATCCGCAGGAAGCTCCCGCATGTCCTCCCGCGAAGCCCCTACAAAATGCACCGGCTTCATTCAATCCCACTCATGGCTTTATGATATGCCATAACTGGCATATCAGCAAGAGGCTTGCAGATAGCAAACCGCCTTGAACCTGGAGTAACGGGGATACAAGCGAAATGACTCGGCAAACTCTTGTGGCCCGCTCCTCTTCATCAGCGGGCCGTAGGTTCGACCCCTACACGGCCCACCAAACCGCACTTCGTGAGACCCGCCCGCACTTTATCGCTTTATCGTAATTATTGCGGGCGGATAAACCCCTTGGCACGGGCCCTTCTCTCCCAACCAATCCTAATCATACCGTAACCGCAATTTGCCCTCTCAAGACTGGCTTGGCATCGCCTCTTCAGCCCGCCTCCACCGTGCCAGGCACCCTAGAGCTGTCCTTAGCTCAAGGCACACACAGAGCCCCTGCGTCAAAACCGATAGCTGCCGCCAAGCGAATAGATCGTATCGTTAAAGTCTTTCGTCGCCACCGTAGAGGTTCGCTGGGTCCGCTGGAAGGACGCCGAGAGACTCACCACAGGGCTGAGGCGATAGCGAAACTCCGCCATGCCCTGGTGGCTGTCATCATGCCGGTTGAAATGCGTATCCCCGACCAAATCACTGGTAAAGTCTTTGCGCCGGTAGATGTAGGCCAGATGCAGGAGAAGCGACTCCGTCAGCGTGAGGTCCGTTCCGGCCCAAACGGCGTGCAAGCGGTACGAAACATCATCGTTGAATTGCGTATCACCGCGGCCATCAGCCAGACCCAGTTCATAGAGGTAGCCCAACCCCAGGGAGACCCGGGCATTGACCGCATACTGAACTTGCGGGCCGAGGGTCCAGAACTTCGTGTCACGCTCCGCAAACGCCTCATTGTACGTGCGGAGCCCATAACGCCCGATGAGCGTCACCGTCCACGACTCATTCATTCGATGCTCGAGTTCCGCGCGCACCGTCTGCGAGGAGACGCGCTCCTCCTGGATCAACTGGTTCCCGGTGCGACGCTCGAAATTGGGGCCCAGAAACTGGTTGGGCACATTCCGGTACCGGAGAAGGAGCGAGGTGTCCCGGGAGAGCCCCTGTTTGAATTGCGCCCGGAAATCGCCGTGGTTGTAGCTCGGATTGTTGGTAAAAATGAATCCCTGGGCTTTGATGGAAAGCTCGTTGGGTCCGAGCGTCGAGGAAGAAGAGCGGATCACTTCAAGCGAGGGATCCCAGATGACGTCGGACAACCGGCTTGGGAGGCCGGTGGGCTGGCTCGGGTCTTCGCTGAATTTCAGACGGCGGGCGGCGGAAAAATTGGTCACGTCATCAGTGTACGAAACCTTGCCCTCGGCAATCGCCGACCATTGCGCCATCGCGCGATGAGGCATGAAGAGCGGAGCCAAGAATCCCAGGAGGAGCACGAAGCCGGTAAGAGGAAATGCGCGGGCCATCCGGGCCTGCTTACGGCCGGCCGAACGACCGCACGTAGAGCAGCACCTGCCACGCTTCTTCTTCGGTAAGGATAAGCGGGACAAACGACGCCATATCGGTCCCGGGACTGCCATTCTTGAGGATCCACAAGAGTTCGCCGTCCGTTCTGGCCGCCTGCCAGACCTTGTCGGTGAAATTGCGGGGGAGCTTGCCCCGCAGCCCCTCGATATCTCCCAGCCCCTTTCCATCGCGCCCATGGCAGGTCACACAGAAGGCCTTCCCGTGAAACAGCGCTTTCCCCTTCTCGATATTGTCCTCGGTTGAGGGAAAGGGGTTCGTCCAGGTTCGGGCCTCTTCAATCTTATCGATCGGCACCCGTGGCCGCAGGACGGCTTCGTCTGCAGCCCAGGCCAACCCGCTCCACAGGCTTGAACCCGATAGGACAAGCGCCGCGAGCCTGCTCCAATACGGCCGCTGAAGACGCATGCTCCCTGACTCCTGATGTGAGTGATCTCCGCGCGCGGGACACGACCAGGCCGGCCCGATCCATTAAGAAACGAGCCGGCCGTTCGTCGGTTGCTTACTTATCAGAATGACCGGGGAACTTGTGGCCCAGCGACTGCGGGAAGCTCACCGTGCCGTCCGGGAATTCCTGGCCATGCTGCCACAGATGATAAATCACGCCATCCGTCCCTGCCGCGACTTCCGCCACTTTCGCGGCCTGGTCCGCCGGCATATCGAGAATCTGGACACGGCCTGTGGCGATTTCTACTTTATGATCGTGGAAGTGACGATGCCACTGAATGGCCGGGAGCTTTCTGGTCAGATCTTTCGCCACAAAGTACTCGATCCCCACAAGCGGGGCCTTGGGATCAGTCGATTCAAACAGCAGGCACTGGAGTATCTTGTCTGAAATTCCCTTGCAGTAATGGTGGTACGGGCCACCCGGCGTGCCGTCGGCCATCAGGTGTGGAGCCTGCACATGGATATCGTATCCAACGGCAGGGCTTGTGGGCTCGCCGCTGACCGCCTTCTGAGGGGCCACGCCGGCACAACCAATGGCCGCCACCGCAATCATGGCTAACAGTCCTTTTTTCATAACCAGTTACCTCCTGATGTGGGTTGGATGATGGAACCGAGTGACCTCCTGATCCCCAGAGAAAGCCTTACCCGTTTAGAGTGACGTGGGCGAAAAACGATTCAGAACATTTCTCCCGAATCCGTCGCGCCCTCTGCACAATAAACATGAGTTGCCATTTATGCCTGCGGACCTGTCGCCGCTCATCATCGACAGCCGCCCTGTGGAGACGCACTTCGGCAAGGTCTATTCGCCCAATCCCCCCTGCCTGAGAAACTGAGCCAACCCGACCGCCTCTCTCTTAAAGAGAGTAACCGAGAATCTAGGAAGAAAGAGATGGGGGAGCCGGCCTGGCCGGCGTAATGAGCTTCTGCGCGGACTGCGGGACATTGCCCTGCGCATCCATCATTTCAAACATCAGACAGCATTTCAGCCGCCCGCACACGCCGAGCAGCCGGGGATCTTCCACTTGCAACCCAAGCCCCCTGGCCTGCTTCACGGTCACCGGCTTGACTTCCGTGAGGAAGCTCGCACAGCACAGCACCAGGCCGCAGGTATCGATCCCCCCTAACCGCCGCGCCTCTTCGCGTACGCCGACCTGCCGCATTTCGATCCGCCCGCCGAACCGTCTGGCCAGATCCCGAACGAGCTCGCGGAAATCGATGCGATCGTCGGCCGTATAGACAAATGTGAGTTGCCGTCGCTGCAACGCGCCGAACACTTCCACCAGTTTCAGGCGGAGCTTGAACTCCGCGGCTTTCGTCCGGCAATAGCTGGTCGCTTCGTGGGACAGCCGCTCCAGCCGGGAGATCAGCGCCGCATCTTCCTGATTGGCTTTGCGAAGAATCGGTTTCAAGACACGCATCGGGGGAATGAACGGGGTGCGATAGGGCTCGGCATAGACCACCCCGTACGTCACCTCGCCGTCCACCTCGAGCAGGACCCGGTCGCCGACATGCAGCGGCAGTTCCCCCGCATCGAGCTTCTTCACTTCCCCGCGATCGCGAACCTTGACCTCGGTCAACCTCACCGAGTGGGGATACGTCTTTGAGAGTTCATCCAGAATGGCCTGATCCATGGTGCGGCATAATACACGAAATCCCTCTCAAGGGGAACCAAAAGCCACCCCGGCCCTGCCCTCTCCCCATCACCGGGGAATTCCCCGAAGAGCCCCATAACACGTTGATATGTAAAGAGTGCACAGAAGGACACTCCGCACGATCTTTGTGGTACTGTAGCCGTAGAACAGGAAGGGTGCGCCCCGGACCCTGATTCGGCCAGCAGCAGACCAGACGGGCATCCGCCACCGGATCGGATAGAACAGGTTGTGACGATGCGAATACCGACTCGAGTCGTGCTTCCGTTCGGGTACCGTATTACGGTCCGTCAATTGACGGACGCCGAGATGGACAGGCGGGACAACAATGCCGACGGCATCTGGGACGCCGATAGCAAGACCATTTATATCCGCAAACGTCTCCCCGTCACGCGACGCCGCTACATTCTGGCGCATGAGTTGGGCCATGCCTGGCTGGACTGGCAACACCGGTACTTGGATGAAGGGAAAGCCCGCAGTTAACTCCCGGTTACCGCTGAGCGACACCGGATCTCCGTCATCCCGAGGCCAGCGTGACGATGTGCTGCCACTCGGCCTTCGTCACAGGCTGCACCGATAACCGCGACCCCTTCCGAAGCAGGACCATCCCTTTGAGCAACGGCTCCTCACGGAGTCGGTCCAGTGAAAGCGGCACGGACAATTTCTTCACGAATTGAATATCCACCATGTCCCAGCGGGGTGCGGCAGGCGTGCTGGCGGGATCAAAATGTGCGTGGCCCCGTTCGAACTGCGTCGGATCCGGATAGGCCGTCTTCACCACCCGCGCAATCCCGACGATAGCGGGCGGGTCGGCGTTGCTATGATAAAACAACACCTGATCGCCCGGCTTCATCGCGCGCATAAAATTACGCGCCTGATAGTTCCGCACCCCGTCCCAGCCGGTGGTCCGCTTCGGCGCCAAGGCGAGATCCTCGATAGAAAACACCGACGGCTCAGACTTCATCAACCAATACTGCCGTTCCTGCGACATGCCGCTCATCCTCTCTTGGTCAATCACGTCACGACTGCTATGCTGGAGCTCTCTGCCCGTCGATAAGGAGCTGCCATGGACATGACCCCATTTTTCTTCGGTCTCTACAAGCTCGTCAAGTATGGCGTCTACCCCCTGACGTGGGTCGCCGGTTTTGCCTGCCTCACCCTCATCCTCGCCTGGCTCCCGCCGACTCCGGCGCGCCGACGCCGGCTCCGGCTTGCCTCCACCATGACATGCCTCTTATTGCTCCTGGCCACGGCGCCGGTCATTGCCAAACCCCTGGTGAGCATCCTGGAAGGCTGGCCTCCGGCGCAACCGGCGCGCTCCGAAGCCCCGCTGCAGGCCATCGTGGTGCTCGGCGGCGCGATTTACGACAAAGGTACGCTGCGCCCATCGATTGAGCTGTCTCCGGATTCACGGCTGCGCACCCTCTGCGGGGCCGAGCTTTATCGCCAAGGACTTGCGCCCACCGTCCTGATCACGGGCGGAGATACCAGCCTTTTCGGATCCGGTCCCACTCTTGCCGCCGCGATGAAGGAGTGGGCCATCCGGCTCGGCGTGCCGGAGGCCGCCATCCTCACCGACGATCGCGCCAGAACCACCTACGAGAACGCCCTCGGCGCCAAACGGCTGCTTGGAGATCAGACATCCATCTTGCTCGTGACCTCAGCCGGCCATCTGTGGCGCGCCACCGCCCTGTTTGAAAAACAGGGATTCCGGGTGACCCCTGCCGCCTGTGGATTTCATGCGAAACACCGGGTGGCAGACCTGTGGAACGAGCTCACGCTGTTTGACTTTCTTCCCTCAAGCTGGGCCTTGGAACGAACAACGGAAGTGGCCGGAGAAGCAGTAGGCATGGCCGTATATCGATTGGCTGGGAAACTATAACCCTCTTAGCGCGGCGGGATGAGCCGATGGATCCCGCCGCCGTGATCCAGCACGTAGAGTTCCCCCGCTTCGTCCTGCCCGAACGAGGAAATCCGGAATCCCGTCTTGAGCAAGACAGCAGGACCAGCCACTCCTCCGCCTTCTGCTGATGGTCTGAACACAAACACCTCACCGCTGCAGAAATCGCCGGACACATAGGCGTCCCGAAGCGCAGGGAGCGCGCGGCCGCGATAGACATAGCCGCCGATGATCGAGCAGCGCCCTGCCTCATGGCCATATTCCATGACGGGGAGCACCAACCCCTCCGTCGGGCACGCGACCGCAGGATTATAGCAATGCCCCCCTTCCATCAGGCGCCACCCGTAGTTCCCGCCCTGCGTGACCAGATTCACTTCTTCCCACTTCTTCTGTCCCACATCGGCCACCCACAGGCCCCCGGACTCACGATCGAACGAAAAGCGCCAGGGATTCCGCATCCCCATGGCATAAATCTCAGAACGGCCGCCCCCCTTGGCGAACGGGTTGTCCGCCGGACTCGCATAGGGATCGCCATGATCCACATCGATCCGCAGGATCTTTCCCAGCAGCTCATGGGGGTTTTGCGCGCGATTACCGGGGTCCCCCCAGGCCCCTCCGTCGCCCATTCCAATGTAGAGATACCCGTCCGGTCCGAACGCCACCATCCCGCCATTGTGATTGGACTCGGGCTGCATGACGACGAGAACCACACGTTCCTCGCGAGCGGCCGCATCCGGCGAGCCCCCGCGCCGATACTCCGCCACCACCGTGGCCCCGTCCGGCCGTCGCGTGTAATTCACAAAGAATCGCCCGTTACGGCGGTAGTCGGGATGAAAGGCCAGGCCCAAGAGTCCCCGCTCAGCGTCATCCATCAGCACCCGATCCACCAGGTCCAGAAAGGGAATGGGTGAGAGCGCCCCCTGCTCGACGATCCGGATCCGTCCCGGCTGTTCGAGCACATAGAGCCGGCCCGACCCGTCACCGGCATGGGTCAGAAAGAGGGGTTTCTCCAGGCCTTTCGTCACCAGGGGAGCCAGCGCGACCGGTGCCTCAACGGATGGCGCCGCCATCGAACCGGAAAATGCATGCAATGAACCACACAGCAGCCCGATCAGCGCCAGACCGGCCTTGCTCCTGAGGGGAGATCGATTCATGACTCTGCCTCCCGTTGCGATTGCGCACGGCCCCGTGCCTCAATGAATTCCAGCAAGGCGCGGTAGGTCAGCTCTCTGGTCCTGGCTTTACCGGCCGGATCAGAACCGACATTCGCCTCCACGTACACACGATCCGTCACCTGGGGGCCCGCTTCATTGCAGAGGGTCCACATATCGTGCAGAAATCCCTCCGGCAATCCCACCTGCATGCCTTCCGACTCGATGCGATCATCGAGCAACGCCAAGAGATCCGACAGCGCCTGATCCGGGCGATAGGCGGCGGCCGCAAAACCGAAACGCTCCTGCGCCGCCTGCTCCTGCGCCGCCTGCTCGACCAGATCCCGCATATACTCTTTCAACAATCCGATCACATGCCCCGACAACATAGCGTCCCTTCCTCTGCGGGCATTATCGGGATTCTGGATCCGGGGAGCAAGCCGGGGCCGGCTTGCTCGTTCGTCGTTCGTCTCTCGTCGTTCGCGAGCGACGATTCACGTTTCACGAAGATACGGTCAGCGGTAGCGGACATTTTCCTCATCCTGCTATGATGCCCGATCCAATGAGACCGAGACTCCATGACTGAACGATATGACATCGCCCTGAACACTCCCGCAGGACGACTCACCAGCACCGTCGAGGTCCCGACCGGCCTGGTGCCGGTGTCGGCCATTGTGCCGTTGATGCGACGGCTGGGAGAAGAAGCGCAAGCCCTGGAAGAACAGCAGAGCGTCGAGGCGGGGCGCAGCCTTTCATGCAAGAAAGGCTGCGCCGCCTGCTGCCGCATGCTGGTGCCCGTCTCGGCACCGGAAGCCTTCGCGCTCCGCGACCATGTGCGGACTTTGCCGGAACCGGAGCGCGCACGCCTGACCCAGCGGCTGGCCGTCACACGAACGGCCCTGCTCGCCCACGGACTCTGGAAAAACTTGATCGACATCGGGGAATCGACCAGCCCGCCGGACGACGCCGCGCTGGAGCCGATTAATCGGGCCTATTTTGCACTGCACGTGCCCTGCGCCTTTCTGGAGCAGGAGGTCTGCACGATCTACGAACAGCGGCCGGCCGCCTGCCGCGAACTGCTGGTCACCTCACCGGCCGAGTGGTGCCGGGACCCGGTCACCAACCCGGTCGAAGCCCTGCCGGTTCCGGTGCGGATCGGTCCGGCGCTGAGCCTCCTATGGGCCGAGTTGACCGAGCAACCCCCGAAGCTCATTCCCCTCGCGACGGCGCTCGATTGGGCCGAACGCCACGAGCAAGAAAATCAGCCGCGCTGGCCTGGCACGCAGCTGCTCGACCGCGCCCTCGACAAAGTCTGGCGGTTTCTGAGCCAGGCGTTTCATAGTAAACCTGAAGGGAACGGCTAGGGGCGAGGGGCCGGAGGCAATGGGGGGCTCTTCTTTCCGCCCTCTAGCCTCTCGCCTCGTACCCCTCGCCTCATGGCAACTCACCATACACAGAGAAAGAGGAATAGAAATGCAGAAGCCCGTCATCGCCTGTTTGGACCTGGAAGGAGTGCTCGTGCCGGAAATCTGGATCAACGTCGCGTTGAAGACGGGGATCGAAGAGCTGAAAATCACCACGCGTGAAATGCCGGACTACGACAAGCTGATGAAGCGCCGGCTGGCCATTCTGGACGAGCACAAGTTGACCATTGCCGACATTCAGGACGTCATCGGAAAAATGGGCCCGCTGGAGGGAGCCCCGGAGTTTGTCGCCTGGCTGCGCGAGCGCTGTCAGGTCATCATTCTCTCGGACACGTTCTATCAATTCGCCCTGCCGCTGATGCGGCAGCTGGGCTATCCCACGCTGTTCTGCAATCAGCTTGAAATCAACGGCAGCGGGAAAATTCTCGCCCACCACATGCGGATGCAGAATCAGAAGAAGCATTCCGTCGCCGCCTTCAAGTCGCTGAACTTCTTCACGATGGCGGCGGGAGACGCCTACAACGACACCGCCATGCTCGGCGAAGCCGATGCGGGTTTCTTCTTCAGGCCGCCCGATCACCTGCCGAAAGAGTTTCCGAACTTCCCGGTCACGCAGACCTACAAGGAGCTGGAAGCACGGTTTGCCCAAGCAGGGAATCTGAAGCCCTAGCTGTCAGCTATCAGCCTTCAGCTAAAGAGGAACCGAAAACTGATGCGGGACTTCAGAAAGATCAAAGTCTGGGAAAAGGCACATGAATTAAGCCTGGCTATCTACAGAGCCACGTCGGATGTCCTAAACAGGAACTATTTGGCCTAACGAGTCAGCTGAGACGCGCGGCAGTGTCCATAGCGGCAAATATCGCGGGAGGCTGCGGGAGAAGCGGAGAACCCGAACTGGCTCGGTTTTTAAGAATTGCTCTCGGATCGGCCAGCGAGCTTGAATACCATCTTATTCTTTCAACGGACCTGTGTTAGTTAAACAAATCCACCAGCCAACATCTGACCAAACAGGTAACAGATGTCAAACGTATGCTGACAGCTCTGATTCTGAAGCTGACGGCTGACAGCTAACGGGCTGCACTTCGGCATTCAGCTGTCAGCAATCAGCCAGAAACAACTGGGATTAAGAGCAGTCTCTCCCCAGTCCGGAGCTGAGAGCTGAACGCTGACTGCTGAAAGCTTTCTTATTCCCCCTTCACAATCTCCAGCACCCGGCGGCCGTACCGCTCGACTTTCACCTCGCCGATGCCGGGAATCTCCAGCAGCGCCGCCGTCGTCAGCGGCTTGTGGCTGGCGATGGTGCGCAGGGTCTTATCGTGAAACACCACAAACGGTGCCACACCTTCCTCCTCCGCCAGCGCGGTCCGCAACTGACGCAGCCGTTCATAGAGCCGGGCGTCGCCGGGAGAGGTACGGAGAAGCACCATGGCCTTGGGCCGTTCGCCCGATGGCTTTCTCACGCCCGGCGCAGGCCCTGCTTCTTCCTGCTGCGGTAACGTGATCGTGCCGGTTCCCTTCAGCACCTCCCTGCCGGTACGGGTCAGATCCAATGTCGGATACTCCTGGCCTTCGACCACCAGATGTCCCGAGTCGATCAGGTCTTTGACCAGGCGAGTCACAGCCATTTTGGAGCGATCACGGCAGGTACCGTAGGTCGGGCAGCTCTCTGCGCCGTAGGCTCCCATCGCCTTCGAGCGGCTCCCTCGAAGGATTTCGACGATGCGGCTCACGCCGAACCGCCCCTCGCACCAGGAGACCGTCTCCAGAATCGCCTTCGCGCAGGCCTGGTCATCCGCAAGTGACGCTCGCTCCGGCTGGTGGCCGGTCGCGCACCGGTCACAGAGACCGCAGGGGCCCAGCGCCCGCTCCTCCTCATCGCTGAAGTAATCCAGAATCGCAAGCTGGCGGCAGGTCGATACCGACACATAGGCGAGCATGTCCTGCAGCAGGGTCCTCATGCGATCCGCCCGGTCGGCGCTCGACGGATCTTTCCCCGCCTGCTGAATGAAATACTCCTGCGTGGCCAGGTCCCGTTCGTGAAAGAGCAGGACACAGGCGGCCGGCAGCCCGTCGCGCCCGGCCCGCCCGGCCTCCTGATAATAGGCTTCCACGCTGCCGGGAATATCGAAATGGACCACGAGGCGCACATCCGGTTTGTCGATGCCCATGCCGAAGGCGTTCGTCGCCACCAGAATGCGCAACACGCCGCGGCGAAAGTCGTCATGCACCAGCCGCCGTTCGTCATCGGACAGCCCCGCATGGTAATAGCCGACCGACGGCTGCGACTGCCCCAGCCAGCTCGCCACTTCCTCCACTGTCCGGCGTGTCGCGCAATAGATCAGGATCGTGCCCGTCTCGCAGTCGCGGACCAGGCGCTGCAAGGCCCCCAGCTTGTCGGGCATGGATTGGCAGGAGCGGACCGACAAGGCGAGATTCGTCCGGCGGAATCCCGTCACGAGCTTGAGCGGGTCGCGCAGCGCCAACCGCTCGCACACGTCCGCTTGGACACGCGTCGTGGCGGTGGCGGTCAGCGCCAGGCAGGGAGGCTGATTGAGTTCCCGGCGCAGGCGGCCGATCTTCATATAGTCGGGCCGGAAATCGTGGCCCCATTGGGAGATGCAGTGGGCCTCGTCCACCACCAGCAGCGAAATGAGGCAGGACCGCAAGATACGCAGGAACCCCTCATGCTGCATCCGCTCCGGCGCCACATACAGCAGTTTCAACCGTTGCAGATGTAAAGCTTGCAACACCCGGTCCCGTTCCGACTCGGACAGGCCGGAGTGAAAGGCGGCGGCGGCAATCTGACGCTGCTTCAGACTCTCGACCTGATCCTGCATCAAGGCAATGAGGGGAGACACCACGAGCGTGAGCCCCGGCAGCAGCGTGGCCGGCAGCTGATAGCAGAGCGATTTCCCCTGGCCGGTCGGCATAACCGCCAGCGCATCACGCCGGGCCAGCATCGCCCGAATCACGTCCTGCTGGCCGGGCCGGAACTCCGCAAAGCCAAACTGTTTTTTAAGCTGTCGGGTGAGATCATCCACAGGGAAAGATAGCCAGAAGATGGGAGTTGAGGAACAGGATTAGGAAACAGAGCCCAGACATTCAGTCCGGAGGGGAACCTACTCTTCTTCGACTTTCCGCCAACCTTCCTTCTGCAGACAGCGGTCTATTCGCTGGCGCGTGAGGGATTGATTATCGGCCATCCCCGCAATGCCCGGGTTCGTGGCCATTTTGTTGAGCCAGTCACGCTCACATTTATTATA
Organism: Nitrospira sp. NS4; assembly: GCF_049546785.1. Lineage (NCBI taxonomy): Bacteria > Pseudomonadati > Nitrospirota > Nitrospiria > Nitrospirales > Nitrospiraceae > Nitrospira > Nitrospira sp. NS4. The sequence goes on from NZ_JBMWAN010000002.1 coordinate 287,044, forward strand.
GTCCGCAGTGAGTTTGTCTTCACTTTTTGTCGGATGCACCCAGCGCGTTGAGGAACAGGATGACCAGACCGCCGCCAACAGGAGAACCAACATCACATGGACCCAACGCATAGAGCCTCCGCCGTTAAAGAAGACGTTCTCTCAGCAAACGAACGATAATGGAGTCTATCCGGCAAGGTCAAGGAATGGAAGCCTCGGACCTGAATAGCTGATCGGCAGGACCGGCCGGACTCAAGATTTCGACCAGGCTTCTTGCAGCTTGGCGACCGCCTGTTCCAACGCCTCGTCGCCGGCAATGCTGCGTAGAATATCCTTGGCATCGGCTTCCGGCGGATAGATCGGCGCGACACGTTGCGACCGGTGAATCACCGGATAGGCGTTCGAGTTGATGGGCACATTCAAACGGTTGAGCCTGGCCCAGGCCCGCCCTTCAGACCGCGCGACCACCTGCCCGCTCGCCGCATCGATCAGCGCCAACTCGGCCAGCGCATAATTAACCGCTTCATAACCGGGCACACCCGGTCGTCCTCCACCCTGTTCGGGATCGCCCGTCACGGGGAGGTACGTCGGCACTTCCGACTCCTCACTGGAAAACAGCGCCACCACCACATGCGTGCAGCCCCGCTCCCGGGCCAGCCCGGCAAGCGCGCCTGGGTCCTGGGGCCGCGATGGCTCGCCCACCGTCAGCACCTGAACCAGACGGATCGGCGTGGCCCTTTCGACTCGTTCACGGACCTGGTGATCGAGAAAGGCCGTGGCCTTCTCGGATAAGGCCGGGGCCGAGCGCTGGGCCGACGTATCGTTGACCAAGAGAAGCCCGGCATTGAACGGACCGCCCTTCCGGTCTGCTTGAAGCGCAACGCCGTCACGCAGTCCTTGACCGGCACTTCCCAAATACCCGTCCATGCGAGAGAGCGGGTGTTGAGCGCACCCGCCCAACACACCTGTGATCAACAACAGCGCAACCGCGAGGAATCTGTGGAACGCCATGGCCAACCTCCAGGAGAAAGACTCAGCAAGAGAATTGTGTGTCATCATCCTCCCTCATCAGCGGGCAGTCAAGATTCCTCACGCGGGAATGGCGCCAGTCGGTGAATTGACGCAACATCCTCGTTGTATCCAGGGGGGCTATCGGGTATCTTAGCGGGATGTTCATGCGCACTGCGTCCTCACCGCTGAAGGCCCTGTTGTTGGGCGCGGTCTTCTGCATGACGGCGGCCTGCAGTCAATTCAATGTCCCGAGACTCTTTACCCCCGCGCCTCCGCAACAGGTCATCCCGGCCTCCGTGACGCTGGTCCTCGATGACTCAGTCAAAACCGCCCTCTTCGAATATACCGCTTGCGCCGACATCGTGATGTGGAAAGGGCATTTGGGAGACAGCCTTGTCCGGGCGTTTCAGGACATGGGGCAAACCCGTTTTACCCACTTCTCGCTTGGTGAGGCCCCCGCTGCGCGACAGACCGCTGAGCCGGGAATATTCCCCGTGAGAGCCACCGTCAAGCTCACCCACAAGTCATTCACGAGCAGAACACGCACCGGTGCGGACGACCGCTACATGGCCCAACTCGACATTCACCTCGTCGCCACATTTTACGATACTCAGGGGCAACCGCTGCCGGACGCGCCTCTCAACTATTCGGAAGCAGTCAGTGTCTTTACCCCGCAATTCGGCGCCAGCAGCCAATGCGCCACCCAGGACCTCGACGAACTCCTGCGAACGGCAGCAGGACAACTGGCGGCGCAATTCCCCTCCTATGTCGAGCAACTGATCGCCAAGCAGCAGAGGCAGACCGAATCAGCCCGGCAAACAGCCACAAACCGCCCGTCTCAGGGTGAGGCCTCCCCGTTGACCGTGAAGGTCACGCTGCTTGACGACAATCAGAACCTCATCCTCGAAAGCAGCGAGAAAGTCAGGGTCCGGATCGACGTCACCAATACCGGCACTGCCCCCACAAACCAGGCGTTCGCCACCTTCTCGGGGACGCCAGCGCTCACCGAGGCCTTTGCCGGCACGCTGACCGCACCGGTCACCATCCCCGCGCTCCAGCCGGGAGAATCCACCAGCGCGATGGTCGTGGGACAGCTTCCGGCACGCTTCGATGGCACCCGGGGTGAGCTGACTGTGACGATCTCCTCCGCTGACACCAAAACCGGCCCCTTGGCCAGCCAAACTCTCGTGGCAACCATGGCCCCGATCGGCGCACCGGCGGCAGCGGCCCCATCGGCCGGGCAGTCGGCACTGTCCTCTGGAGCAATCGGTCAGGGTCAGAACCGCTACGCGGTCGCCGTGGGACTGAGCCTGTATCGCTCTCCCTGGGCCGGCTGGCGGGATGGCCTCTCGTTCGACAGCAAGGGAACCATCTCCCTGATTGCCCAGTCTCTCAACGTGCCGGACAGCCATACCCTGCTGCTGCAGGATGAGCTGGCCTCCCAGGAAGACATCGAAGAAGCGCTGGCTTCCTGGCTCCCCAAGCAGATGGGCAAAGATTCCATCGTCTTCTTCTATTTCAACGGACAGGCCTTGGCGGACCCCAAGACCGGCGAGGTTTATCTCATTCCCTACGACGGTACCCCGGCTTCGTCCCGCTCCCGGCTCATCTCGCTGCGCTGGCTCCAAAGCCGCCTGCAGAAACTGGGCGCCAAGCTGGCTCTCTCCATCATCGAAACGCCACTGGCCACCGGCGCACTGTCGAAAGACGGCAAGCCTAAATCAGTGACACCAAACTGGATTGCCGATCTGGACGGCTCCTCAGGCCAGACCGGTCGACCCTTGATCCAGGTTGCGGGAAATTCAGGCTCGTCACGTCAGCAGAACAGTCTGCTCTCAGGGCTGACCGGCCCGGCCGACCTCGATCACGACGGCATCGTCACCCTCGGCGAATGGCTCCGCTCGCTCAGAGGCAGCGCCGTCACAGTGCCGGCCCTGCCGCCGGCATTGGGCGTGCAGTCGATCCCCCTCAGCCGGGTGAATCAACGATAACCCCCCTCGCCTTTCTTCTGGAGATTTTCTAACCAGGCCGCCACATCGTTCCCCTCCTTCATAAGGAGGGGCGAGGGGAGGTCGAAGATGTCGGCATCCTGATTGGCTCATGCGTGCAAGTGCGGCGATCTGCCGACAGGGACTCTACCCCTCCTTGCCTCCCCTTACAAAGGGGAGGACTGAGAAATACCGGTCGCACTTAACCATCTTTATCACGATCTCCTGGCGTCACAATCGGTTCCCCTCCTTCGTAATGAGAGGTAAGGGGAGATCGAAGCCTTATCTATTTACTTGGCCTGAACTGCCACTTTGCGGTGAAGGACAAAGAAAAACCCCGCCGAGGGGATCGCCCTCGGCGGGGTTTCATGTTCTGACTGAGACGAGAGATCCTCTCGCCCCTAGCCTCATACCTCTTGCCTGCGTCTTAGAAGTTGATTTGCAACTGGGTATAGGCCCAGGTGGAGTTCACTGATGACTGCGGGCCGTTTCCAGATGTGCTGCCGGCCACAGTCTGATCAATTGCCCCACCGCTCCACAGATAGGCGCCGCCGGTCTGCCAGGCCACCTTGTTGCCCTTGAAGAACAGGGTATAGATCAGGTCCAGTTCCTTATAGAGCGAGTTGCTCGTCGCAACACCACTTGCTGCTGGCATAACCGCGCAGCCCTGAGATGCGGTGTACCAACAGTCACCGTTGTTGGCCTTCTGGAACACCCAGTACCGCGCCTCGAGGTGGCTCTGCTGGGTCGGATTCAACTGGAGACTACCGCTGAAGCCCAGCATATTCCGCCAGGCCATCCGGTCGGCATAGCCCATGACGATATGGTTGGTCGGATAGAGGTTCTCGAAGGTGTTGGCGTTGCCGTTGCAGTTACCGCCACGTGCGCAAGCTCCCCCATCGCCATCGCCAGAAGCATAGTTAAACTCCAAGCCGACGCGCGGGTTGGTCGGCACATTCTGCAACGTGATGCCGCCTTCCACCGCCAGGGCCGTGGCATTGATGTGCAACGTGTTCGCCTGGCCAGCAACAGCCATCGATCCGGTCTGCCAATAGCCTTCAAACGTTCCATCAAACATGCCCTGCCGATAGGCGACCCGGCCACCGAGGGTGTGCCGGTTCTGGCCAGGGGCATGAGGAGCCAGCACATTCCCCACACCAGGGGTAACACCGCCTGTTGTTGCGACACCCGTCTTGTTGTTCAGGAACACCCAGAGAGGTTCGATCGCTAACCCAGCGATCGGCTTGAAGGCCAGACGCGTAAAGAGGAGGTCGGCACTATTGCTGCCACCCTGTAAAGGGGTCGTATTATTCGCGGATTGTCCAATTCCTCCCGAGGAGGCTCCAGAAGCAAAACTGTCCTGATCTGACAAGTGCAACCAGCCGCCCCAGACTTCATAGGTGGGCTGGTTATACTGTATGGTGATACCGTCATGCGAGAAAGCCTGATTGTTCCAGTCGAAATGGCCGAACAGACGGTGATTACCCATCACGACGAGCTGACGGCCAGCCTTCAGGCTCAACCCATCAACGCCCAGATTGCGGATCATGATGAAGGCCTGCCGGACGCCGAGGATGCTGCCGTTGACCGCACCCGTCTGGCTCGCGGCGTCGTTCGCGTTAACGGCATTCGAGTTTGCACCACCCCAGGTCTTGGAATACTGCAACTGGGTGAAGAAATCGACGTCCTGCGACGCGGAATAGTTCAAGCCGATCCGCGCCCACTGCTGAACACCCGCATCTGCAGTCTTGTCATTTGCTGACCGCCCCGCAGCACCGCTCGCATTCGCCCCAAAGAACCCGTTATTACGGTACTCCCCTCTGACCCGCATATCGCCGGAAAGCGTGAACTTGCTGATGTCAAACAAGGGGCTCTTGGGCGGATCGAAATTCCAATAGGGAACCAGATCCGGAAAGCTCCGCGGCACCGGCGCACCGTGCCCCGGCTTGTCGATCACCGTCGGGGCTACTGGCGGGTCGGCCAAGGCCTGGCCGATCGGCATCGATCCCATCAGGGCCGCTGCCAGCACCCATTTTGCTGCTTCCTTGCTTCGTCTCATAGCGTTCCTCCTGTGAATTGGATAACAGCCCCTGGTGGCTCCACTCCCTCAGACAGGCTGTCGACTTGCGATCCAACTACCCCCACTATGACGGCACCATTCCGTCGTGCCCGGTGCCCTACCGGAAGGGCCTTCCTGATCCCTCCCGTCCTCTGCTTCCGCCGCCCTGCTGCGATACGTCACTACTACACGACTTCTTTCGTTGTGGCTTGTAAAATCTCGTTTTTCACTCACCCTGGTCCTGTACCGACACTCTCTCTTCATCCGGCTTCACGGCACGAGGCCAGAGGCAGGGGGCTAGAGGTATGAACACCCGCATGGCCGGTAACCGGAGAGTGGGCTCAAGTCGGCTGAGATTGAGTGATCCTCTCACTCAGGCCCCATACCGTCCCATCGCCTCTCGCCACTTACCCCTTGCCTGCCGATCAGGCCTGCCCCGACTCGTTGATCGACTTCTGGCTCTGCTCCGGCTTCTGCCCCGCCGCGTTGATCTCTTCTTCGGCTTCTTTCATGGAGGCCTGGAAGTCCTGCTCGACCATCTTCACTTCCTGCTGAATCATGTTGATCTCAGGCTCAACCGATTTCCGCAGGTCTTCCGCCGTTTCCTTAAATCCTTTGACCGCCTTCCCGACCTGCCGTCCGACCTCCGGCAGTTGCTTCGGCCCGAAGAGCAGAAACGCAATGACGAGAATGATCAGTATTTCGCCGGCTCCGAGTCCAAACATGTATGTCCTGGCAAGAGGCCAGGGGCGAGGGGCCAGGGGCACTGAGCATCCGCACTCTCATGTCCACTAGCCTCTCGCCTCTAGCCCCGTGCCATCCTTCCGTCTTGTTAACCCTGCTTCGTCTGCTCGCTCTGCTGCACCGGTGCGGCCGGAGGCGGCGCGGCCTGCGCCTGGGCCTGTCCGGCAATCTGCGTGGGCGGCGCCTGCGCGGCCGGGGCCTGCTCGCCCGGCGTCACGTCGATGGCGTCGGCCTCATGCACGGTCTTCTTGAATCCCTTGATCGCTTTGCCGAGCCCTTCTCCCAACTGCGGCAATTTACCGGCGCCGAAAATGATCAACACGATGATCAAAATCAGCATGAGCTCCATCCAGCCGAATGAGCCGAACATCTAGTACCTCAATAATAAGCGTGGTGAGTGATCGGTGACGGGCGCTTGGTCCATACGGACCGAGCAACTTTGCGGGAAGAGCAAGACAACTGTCTCTGGCCAAGCCATCAAATCTTGCACGGTACCCTTTCTTGCCCATCCTGCATTGAGATTCAGCGTCCTATACGAAAGATGGGGTAAGTACCTAAATCGCGGGGAAGGCTATAGAAAACTCAATGGCAAGTCAAGGAAAAATATTGGGAATAGCGCGGGACGAGAGGCAAGGGACGCTTGAGCAGCAAGCTGTCGGCGATCCGATACTGAACTGTCCTCCCCTTTGTAAGGGGAGGATAGGTGGGGTAGAGCCTCGCAACCTGCCACGCCGCTCACCAACACGCAAGCCGGTCATGGCCGCCGGAATCCTCGACCTCCCCTGGCCCCTCCTGTGACGAAGGAGGGGGACAGAGTGGCGCGATTGCGCGCTATTTGCAGGTAAAATGGTGGTATTCGATCGGGCTCGGCGGGGCGGTAAGGGCCACATTCACCGTATCGGGATCGTACCCGACCCCTTCCAGATCCGGCGCGGCCGTCGCCAATTCCTCTTCGGTCAGATAGGCCACCGTATCCGGCACGCCGTTCCGCTTCAGCGAGAGGAGCATCCCGTTCAGCGTCTCCCGCTCCTCCTGCGGCATCTTGTCCTGCAAGGGGAAATCGAGCTTTCGGCTGTAGGGGCTTTCATAGGACTCGTTCAGCGCCTTGATGGTCTTCAGCACGAGACGGTCCTGCTCCCAGGACTGCAGCTTCGGCCCCGCCGAAGGATGGGTCGCCAGCAGATCCATGAGGGTGATGACGTTGGTGTTCAACGACCGGCCGACAAACTCCCGCTGGGGTTCGATCGTGATCCTGCCCAGGCCGAGATGTTTCGCGACCGCCTCAACCAGGGCGAAATTGATCATGAAGCTGTACTGCCCGCCGAACTGGCCGTAGCAGGGCTTGTCCGGATCGTTGAGCACTTTCGGATCCGCCGTCCCGGCGTCGAACGCGCTGAACCCCACCGCGTCGGGAGCCAGCAGGCGCTTGGCCTCCTTCAATGTGGCGAAGGCCCCCAGGTTCACGGGGACGAGCACCTGCTCGTCGATGGTCTTGAGAAACTCCGTGATGGTCTTGCGATAGGGCACATCCTTCCACTCGACCTTCCGGAACTCCTTCTCCCAGACCAGGTCGTCGAGAAACGCCGGAAAGGTCTTGAGTCGCTCCACGTCCTTCGCCTCGAACGCCCGGACAAAACCCGACCAATCCTGAATCGTGGCATGCAGCATTTCGCTGAGATTGGGGCGCAGATATTCCTCTTCGATCTCGCCGGCATTCCTGGCCATGAGCTTGGTCGGCAGGTCGTTCCAGAGTTCGCTGCAGATGATCCGATCGACCGAATGGTCCGCCACCCCGGCAATGTGCTCCACGCTCCCCTGCAGCCCCTCGACCCGATCCCGATGCGGGACGAGGTCCGGATGGGCCAAGGCGCCGTCGAGAATCGACTGTTCCCAGTCCACGAGCACATAGCGGACGCGGGGGTAGACCAGGCCGTCTTTATCCAGCGTCTTCAGATGGCTGAGGAAGCAGGCGGCGAGGTTGCCGTTGCCGGGACCGAGTTCGAGCACAATCAGGCGAGGAGCTAGGGATGCGGGGCTAGGGGGCGGAGCATCCTTACTCTCACCTCTCGCCTCACGCCCCTGGCCTCGTGCCTTCTCGCGTTTCGTGACCTGCTCGAAATAATCCGCCGCGAGCGCGTGCGCCAGACGATAGTCGGCGGAGGCGAAGGTCTGATAATAGGTCCTGAGCTTGTCCCCTCTGAGGCGATAGAACAGCGTGTTGATGTGGGCCTGCCACTCATCCAGCGGCTTGTAATCCCCGATCAACTGCGGCAATGCGTCGGCGTCTTGAAGCATGGTTGAACTCGTGTGTGATAGGTGATGCGATTTGCGTGGGCGGAATTGTAGCAGACGCTTGGAAACCGCCGCAATCGGGAGTCTCATCGCTGTCCACCATCTGCGTTCGGCTCTCAGCTCTGCGTCCCCTCCCTTTCGGCACAGTCCCATTTCGTTCCCCTCCTTCGTCAGGAAGGGCCAGGGAAGGTCGAGGAATCAGCCGCTCGACCAGGCCAGGCCGTTCACAAGCCGCACAGCCACCGGTGCTCTCTACCCCTCCGATCCTCCCCTTACCAAGGGGAGGATCGCTCCGTATTGAATCTGAGCCAGCTCATCACGCCCCCTTCAGACTACCCTTGACTCCGCTACGTGAGGGGGTGTACCAACTTTTCATGACCGCCCTGTGCCGCGTCCTCATCGCCGTTTCGCTGGGCACCTCGCCGTGCTGGGCGGATGAACTGCCGCTGACAAAGAATCTCCCCGTTCCCGACTTTCAAAACAAGGCCCAGGATACCAAGCCGTACAACTTCGATGCGCCGCCCGGCGGCATGTTCCGCTCCATTACCATGGCCGAGGGGTTCGAAGAGGAGTTGGGGTTCCGCCGCACGCATGAAATCGTTCCCGTCCAGCCGACGGAACAGTTTCCCACAGGAACGCCGGCGGTCTATATCGTGTTCCACCTGCACCAGCATTACCAGGCCTTCCAGGTCTTCGGCCGCTGTTTCCCCGAGGCTGTGCCCGGCCTTGCGCCCGGCACCATGGTCAGCGAGGACGCCATGTATATGGCGCTTGAGGATGAAACCGGGTACCTGAAGCTCTTCCCTCCCTCGAAGGAATGGACACCCGGCCGCTATAAAGTGGAGATCCATGCGGGGGAGGAAGTCAACGAGATGAGCCTGGTCGGGACGATGCGCTTCACCATCATCAAATAGGCACGAGGCCAGCGGCGATGGGCAAGGGGCCAGTCAGACCGGAACCGGACTCTTAACTCCCATGCCTCTCGCCTCTAGCCCCTCGCCACGTGCCACCCGTCACGAATCTCTACCCTTCGATTGACGCACGGCGCGGCCCGGTATATAAGCAAGCCCGACAGCACCAACGGTGATGGGGTTCACCGGAACCGCCTGCGCCCCGCGTCTCAGGCTGATAACTCCTACGCACCCGTATGGTAGGAGTGTCGTCGATGGCCGCACCGGATCCCGCTTTCCCTCAATACCACATCAAGAACATCGTCGCCGACATCCTCGCCGAATTGGGGCTGCTGATCCGGCTTGAGCGGAAGATGCTCGGCCTGCTCTTCTCCTATGCGGTGGCCATCGGTATGTTTCTGCTCTGTGTTCCGATCGCTGTGCAGGAGCTCGTGAGCACGTTTTCCTTCGCCGTGGAGCCAAGGATGATTTTCACGCTGGCCCTCGTCGTCGGCAGCGCCTTGACCGGGGCCGCCGCCTTCCGGGTCGTGCAGGCCCGCGGAGCCGAGACGCTCCAGCAACGCATCTATGCCAGGATCGCCATCGCCTTCACCGAAACGCTTCCCCGGCTCAAGGAGGATTCGTTTCTGCCCCAGCATGCGCACCGCTTCAAGGAAGCCGACCTGCTGACGCGCGCGCTGGTCGCGATGGTGTCGGACCTGTTCAATGTGGCCGTGGTCGGCACCATCGGCATGTCGATGCTGATTTTTTTCCACCCCTATTTTCTGCTGTACAACGTCAGCCTGGTGGCCGGGTTTGTCGTTCTGCTGACGATCTTCGGCCGCGGGGGGTTCCTCATCACCCTGGAGATGTCGCGCCTCAACTACGAGATCTACCACTGGATGCAGAATATCGCCGCGAATCTGCCCCACCTGCGCGCCGCCGGGCACAGCCCGTTTCTGATGCGGAAGACGGACGCCCTGACACAGGCCTATGTGCGCGTGCGGCAACGGCGCTCCGACCTCCTGACAGGCCGCCAGTACAAGGCCGCGACGCTCTGGCAGGTCGCCGGCCACACCGGCATGATCGCCACCGCCGGCATGCTGGTCGCGCAAGGGCAACTGACCGTCGGCCAGTTCGCCGCCGCCGAACTGCTGGCCGGGCAGCTGCTCCTGAACATGGATACCCTGGCCCGCCGCATGGTCCATATGTTCTTCGCCTTTGTGTCCTTCCGGGAGATGAACGCGTTCTTTGCCCTGCCGCAGGACCAATCCGGCGACAAGATGATCGTCCCGCGCGGGCATTTCGGCCTCGACGGCCTCACTGTCACGGCGCGTAATCTCTCCTTTGCCTACCCGGGATCGGCGCCGCTCTTCGAACACCTCGATCTGGAGGTCGTCTCCGGAGAAAAGATCGCGCTGCTCTGTCGCTCCAACCTGCAGAAAACCGCTCTGGCCAAAGTCCTGGCCGGGCTGCTCCCGCCCTCCGGCGGGGCGGTCCGCTATAACGATATGAACCTGGTCGAAGTCCGCCTCGATTCCATCCATCAGTATCGCGGCCTGATGCTGGATTCCCACCCCACGCTGCTTGAAGGCACGATCGAGGACAATCTGACGCTGGGCCGCGCCGCCATCTCCCATGATGATATCCAGTGGGCGCTCCGGTTCGTGGAACTCGACGACGAGGTCGACCGCCTCCCGGAGGGGCTGGCCACCCACGTCACCGGCCACCAGGACCAGTTCACCTTAAGCCAGACGCTGCGCCTGCTCCTGGCCCGGGCGATTGTCACGCGGCCCCATCTCCTGATCATCGACGGAACCTTGCACAACATGATCCCCACGCTGCGCGACACCATTCTGCGCCGGCTTTGCTCCAAAGACGAACCCTGGTCGGTCATCTTCGCCACCAACGATCCGACGTTCACCTCCCACGTTGAGCGCCGCGTGACGGTCGCCTGATTCTCTTATGGAGGTGCTTGCGTGACCTGGGAAACCGTGGCAATCTGGATCGGCAGACCCCATGAGCCTCGCTCATCTCCGTTCGAATCGGCTTGTCCGTCGCGCTGGTGGACATCTGCGTCGGGATCGCCGGCGGCAACACGCCGGATGTGCGCCCGACGACCTGGATTCTGTCGCCGGCCGGTCCGCCCCGACAGCCCTGGAGTTCACCGCGCTGAGGGAGGTCTGAGCATGTTTCGAAAAATTCTGGTGGGCAATGACGGATCCGCAGGAGCCATGAACGCGCTCAGGACGGCGCTGGCCCTGGCGAAACGCGACGGCGCCGAGTTGCATGAAATCTCCGTGGAGGAACACCTGCCCCGCTACGGCGCGCTGATGGGCGAGCTGGTCGAAGCCAGGCAGGAGGCCCGGAATTTTTTTCACCGGGTTACGCAAGAGGCGGAAGTGATTGCGCAGGCGCAGAACCTGACGCTCATATCCCACGTCGTGCCCGGACACCCCGTGGAAGCCATCACGAAATTCGCCCATGACGGCGGCTTCGATCTCCTGATCGTCGGGTTCACCGGCCACTCCAACATCTTCGGCCGCATTTGGGGAGGCACGTCCCAAAATCTTGTCCGCCTATCCCCCTGCACCGTGCTGGTGGTGAAGTAACGACCTATCGCGCGAGTGGCGGCGAGAAACACTCCTCCTGCAGGCGTTTGACCACCTCCCGTGCATCCGCTAGAATGCCCGCGTGATTGCACGCCGAGCCCATCCGTTCCGGAGCCTTCAGGCACCATGACCTCATCATCCCGTCCATGGGCCTCCGTCGTCATTCCCATCAAGGATGAACGAGACAATCTGACACCGCTGACCGAGCGCGTGATCAAAGTGCTATCGGCCCGCGCGGAATCCCGGCAGGCCCCGTTCGAGCTGGTCTATATCGACGACGGGAGCACCGACGGCAGCGGCGAACTCCTCGACCAGCTGCAACACAATTATCCGATGGTCCGCGTACTGCACTTCGACCGGAACTATGGGCAGTCGTCCGCCTTCGATGCCGGCTTCAAACATTCGACCGGCGACCTGGTCATCACGCTCGACGGAGACCTCCAGAACGATCCGGCCGATATCGACCGCATGCTGCCGCTCATACAACAATTCGACCTCGTCTGCGGCTGGCGCAAAACACGCAACGACAATCTGGTGCGCAAGCTCTCCTCGCGCATCGCGAACAAGGTGCGCAACGCCGTGACCGGGGATCGCGTGCACGACACCGGCTGCTCGTTGAAGATCTTCCGGCGGGCCGTGGTCGAAAAACTGCAACTGTTTACCGGCATGCATCGATTCTTTCCGGCGTTGGCCCTCATGCACGGATTTACCGTGACCGAGATCCCGGTCAGCCACTATCCCCGCGCCCACGGCATCTCGAAATACGGCGTCGGCAACCGCCTCTTCAAGTCGCTCTACGACCTCATCGCCGTGCGCTGGATGCAACAGCGCTGTCTGCGGTATCGACTCCGTGACCAGTGACGGGCCGGCAATAAGAAAGGCGAGGGGCGGGAGGCGAGAGGCGAGGGGTGGGACACAAGGGATTTAAGGATCTGGCTGTCTGGCAGGAAGCAAAGAATCTGGCAGTCTTGATCTATAAGATATCTGATAATGATATGCCGCGCGTGGACTTCGGCCTGCGCGATCAAATCCGGCGCAGTGCGGTGAGCGTGGCGAGCAATCTCGCCGAAGGAGACGAGCGCGATACCGACAAGGAATCGGTCAGATATTTCTTCATCGCCAAAGGGTCCGTCGCTGAACTGCGCACGCAGCTTCAAATCGCACACGAATCGGGCCACCTGAACGGAAGCATCTATGAAACGATCGAGAAAGATTACGCCACGCTGGGGAAAAGAATCGGCAAGCTTATCCAGTCGCGATGCCCGCCCACTCGCCCCTAGCCTCTCGCCCCTGGCCCGTCCATGACCACCACTGAAACCATCTGGATCGCTATCGGATTTCTCGGCCAGGGGCTCTTTTTCGGCCGCTGGATCATTCAATGGCTCGCCTCGGAACGGAGTGCGTCGAGCAAGGTGCCGGTGGCCTTCTGGTACATGAGCCTCATCGGCGGCCTCATCACGCTGGCCTACGCCATCTATCGCAAAGATCCGGTGTTTATCGCCGGACAAAGCATCGGCTCCGTGGTGTATGTCCGCAACTTGATGCTGATCTATCGCCCGAACGAGACCGACAAGGCAAAGGGTGATCGGTGATGAGCGATCTGTCCGAACCGACTCCGGGCTCTTCCCCCATCACTCATCACCCGTCACCTGTCACCTATCCGGTGTCGCTCATCGCCCGTCATGTGCTGCTCTTGCTGGCCCTCTGCGGAGTCCTGTTCTTCTGGAACCTGGGGGCCCTCGGCCTGACCGATCGCGACGAAGGCCGCAATGCCGAGGCCGGCCGGGAGATGCTGGAGACCGGCGACTGGATCAGCCCCACCTTCAACTATCAACCGCGCTACCAAAAACCGGTCCTGGTGTACTGGCTCATGAGCGCCTCCTACAAGCTGTTCGGCGTGAGCGAATTCGCCGCGCGTTTCCCGTCGGCTCTCTTCGGCCTGGGCCTGGTCCTGATGCTCTATCTGTTTCTCGCGCGGCTGCGCGACCCGATCACGGCGCTGCTCGCCGCGCTGATGCTGGCGCTCAACCTGCAGATGATCGCGCTCAACCGCATGGCCCTGACGGACAGCGTGCTGATCTTTTTCACCACGCTCTCCCTCTTCGCGTTCTGGCTGGGATTTCAGACGACGCGGGAACGGCGGCGCTGGCTCTGGATCTGCTACCTCGCGATGGGGCTGGCGACCCTGGCCAAGGGACCGGTGGGATTCCTGGTCCCGCTCATCACCATCACCCTCTACCTGTCCCTGACGAAGCAATGGGGGCGATTCCGGCAGGACGGAAAACCGCTTGCGGGCCTTGCCCTCTGCGCGCTCATCGCCCTGCCCTGGTACGCCATGATGTGGCAGCTTCACGGCAGCGACTATACCGCCGCCGCCCAGGCCAACACAGTCGGCCGGTTTCTCAAGCCGATGGAAGGGCACAGCTTCGGCTTTCTGTTCTATGTGCCGGTACTCCTCCTGGGCTTCTTCCCCTGGAGCGGCTGGCTCCTCTTTGCCTGGTATGACGCCTATAAGAAGTGGCGAGAATTCCGGCGAGAGGCTGGGGGACAAGCAGTTGCTGAGCAGGCCACCCCTGGCCCCTCGCCCCTGGCCCCTCGCCCCCCGGACGCGCCGAGTCTGGAGTGGTTCACCGCCGCCTGGATTGCGGGCACCTTCGTCTTCTTCACCCTGTCATCGACCAGGCTCCCGCATTACATCGGTCCGCTCTTTCCGGCCGCCGCCGTTCTGACGGCTTTGTACTGGTCCCGCTGCGTTGCGGAACCCGCTACCCGGGGCGCCAGAGCCTCCGTCCATGTCGTGATGTGGCTGGGCTTTCTCCTGGCAGGAGCCTTCGCCTGCATCCCCTGGATCTACGACTCAAAGATCGCCGGGAAGCTGGTCAAAGAATTCCCGTTGGCCACGCAAGTCTCCATGGGAAGCGGCCCCTACATCGCCGCGACGATCCTCCTGATCGGCATGGGACTGGTGGGAGCGTTCGGGCTCTCGGAGACACGCCGGCGCGCATCGTTTTGGGCAGCCGGCGGTTCCCTCGCCGGTGTGGTGCTGGTGCTGATGCTCTTCATCCTGCCGGCGGTCAACCGGTACTTTGTTTCACCGCCGCAAGAGCTGGCTTACGCAGCCGGACTGAATCTCGAACCGGGCGAGCAGCTGATCGTCTACGCCTCGACGAGGCCATCCATGGCCTTTTATGCCCGCCGCAAGGTGCTCTTTGTCGGGAAGGGGGAAGAAGAGAAAATGCGCGCGGCGCTGTCGCAGTCCGGCCGCACCATGATCCTCCTGCCTGAGACCTTCGTGGAGAAACTGCCGGGCGACGTGAAAACCTATCAGCCGATCTTGAAGCGCTACGGTTATCTGCTCCTCGCAAGCCAGCCGATGGTGAATATCCCGGAATCGGCCACGCTTCCGCCGCCGCCCTCGACGACGAAAGAGCCGCTCATCTTCGGACATTGAGTATGTGGACAGTGACGGGTGATGCGTGATCAGTGAAGCGGAGACCGGATCCCCCTCTCACGCATCACCGATCACCCATCACAAGGAAAAAGCGCCACGGCCGACTACAAGGACGACCAGGCTCAGCACCACTGCAGCCAGCAGCTCACACTCTCTGACGATGGCGAGGCTCCTCGTGGCTTCGACAGCCTCTTCACTCTGCCCCCCACGGAGCCACAACCCCACACACAGGAAGCCCGCCGCGGCCATCACCAGTGGCGCCGCGGTCATCAGCGAGAGGCCCAGCGCCACAGCCATGAGCCCTGCCTGAGGCGATCGCCGCCAGAGAGATGCCACACCGGGCCACCACGCACGTATACGGCCCCACAAGCCGGTCCCCGCGAGCACTGCGCCGAGCCCCATCAACAGAGAGCTTTCCCATCCCGGCGTCACCGGATGGGTCACCACCCACAGTAGCGCAAAGATCCAGACCGTCCCGATCGCCGCCTGCCGCACTCCCGCTTCAACCGAGGTGCGCCACTCCTTCCAGGGCGCCAGAGCCAGGGCCCCGCTCACGAGGCCGAGGACCGATCCGCCGAACACATCGGTCGTGAAATGCGATCCGCGCAGCACGCGACTCAGCGCCACGAACGCGCCCGCCCCGAAAAACAGCAGACTGCAGCGCGGGAATCGCCGGGCCAGGACCGCCGCCAGGGCAAATGTGGCCGTCGTATGACCGGAGGGAAAGGAGTCAAAGCCGGAAAGCAAGGACGGGGCGATATCCCAGTCGCCCGATGTTGAAAACTTCGGCCGGGGCCGCCCGACAAGGTGTTTGACGGTGTGAACCAAGACCGTCGCAATCCCGTGCGCCCATAACGTTTCAATGCCCGTCTGAATCCCGCGCGACGGGGGATAGGCCCATCCCGCCGCCAACAGAATCGCGCTGACCGTGAGCAACTGCCGCCCGTCGCCGAGCCAGTTCCCGGCATGGCTGACGAACGCCATCCAGGGCACCGTCAGCGTGCCGCCGCCCTCAGGCGTGGTGATCGTGCGAAGATAGCGCGCGACCGGGCCATCGAATTCGAGGAGCCCCCAGAACACGCAGACCAGCGCGGCGCAGATGCAGGCCAGAGACAGAAGGCGCGGGGCTGGAGGCACGGGGCTAGAGGAAAGATGCTGGCGGCTGCTGGCGGCCGTTCTCTGTCCCTCGCCCTTCGCCTCTTGCCCCTCGCCTGACAACGTCACGGCACCCAGTCGGCGAGGAACACGTTGAATTCACCCGGCTGCTTCGCGTTCCGGTCGGAGATCCAGACCAGGCGTTTGCCGTCCGGCGAAAACATCGGGAAGCTGTTGAACTGGCCCTCGAAGGTCAGACGTTCAAGCCCGGCGCCGTCGTCCCCCACAAGATACAAATGAAAGCTGGGACGGCCTCCCTCGCCGCGCGTCTCGACGTTCGAGGAGAAGATGATGCGTTTCCCGTCCGGATGGAAGTAGGGGGAAAAGTTCGAGGCGCCGTTCGACGTGACCTGATGTTTGCCGCTCCCGTCGGCGTTCATGATAAACAGTTCAAGCTGGCCCGGCTCGACGAGCCGCTGTCCCAGCAAGTCCTTATACTTCGCGATCTCCGCGGGATCAGTCGGGTGGGATGCGCGATAGACGATGCGCTTGCTGTCGGGCGAGAAGAACGCCCCCCCGTCATAGCCGACATCGTCGGTGAGCCGCCGATGGCGGGACCCGTCGAGATCCATCGCGTAAATATCCAGATCGCCGTCTCTGACCGACGTCCACACAATGGTTTTCCCGTCCGGCGACACGGTGGCTTCCGCATCATAGCCGGGCGTGTTGGTCAATCGCTGCATTTCCTGACCGTCGATGCGCACGGCGAACAGATCGTAGTTGTCGAGCGCCCACCGGTAGGGCCCGTCCCGCGCCGGCTTGGGGGGACAGTTCGGCCCGCTGAGATGCGTCGAGGAGTACAGCACGCGCCGGTCGCCGGGAAAGAAATAGCCGCAGGTCGTCGCGCCGGACCCGGTGCTGACCAGCCGGACCTGATCGCTCTCCAGATCCATGACATACATCTGGTAGCAACCCAGCCCGATCTCCTCCGGTTTCAGCGTGGCGGCATAGGTGTCTTTCATCCAGTTGTTGGTCGACTGAAAAATCAGCTTGTTGCCGCTGAAGGAAAAATACGCTTCCGCGTTTTGCCGGCCGAACGTCAGCTGCTTGATATTCTTCATATGCCGTTCGGCGCTGACCGGCGCCTTGGCGGCTTCCGCTCCTTTGGCGCGCTCGGCGGCCATCCCGGCCTGCGGCCAGAGCAAGAGCGCCACGACCACTCCTATGACATTGCGATACCGCTTACGGCTGTGCATTGAGTCGAACCTCCTTGATCGTCTGAGGAACCTGCCATACATCGCGCTGCGCCACGACACCGTCGCTAAAGATCACCACGCTGTGCCATCCATAGAAGAACAACAGCCGGGCGACCTTGGCCGCCGCCGCGGGCTGGATCGCGTACAACACCGTCACCACCGAACCGGGGACGCCGGCGCGGTGACAGGACAGCAACACCGCCTTGGCCGGACCGTCATACGTCGCCCCGGCAATCCGAAACCCGGTCGGCTCCAATTTCACCCGGTCCCCGCACGAATCCCCCAGCAGGGATTGGGCCTGAGCCCGGTGCTCCGGTGTCACCACCATGAGGACCGATCCTGACGCAGGCAGCACCGTGGTGTCTACCGGCAGCATGTCGGTCTTGCGTTCCGGGGCAAGCGGCTCTTCCTGCGCCCGGATTCGCGCCACCAGTTCCTGAAACGGCGTGGCGCCGTCGGGAAACAGCGGCAGGAGGGATTTGCGCGGATCGGTCACATACAGGTTCAGCACCGGCGCCAATTGGTCCCGACGAAACCGTTGTAACGTCATCACCTGCGGGTCCAGCGACACCGACAGCGGCATTGAGGGAACCGGAACGTCAACCTCCCCCTGAGACCCGGCCAGCGGCACCAGCAGGGTCTTCACCGAGTCCTGCATCGTCACTTCGACCGGGACCGTCACGCGGAAGGGTTCTCCCTCCTGCCGCACCGCGACATGCAGACGGAAAGCTCCCGGCTGATCCGCCGGCGGCGACGCCGAGGCGTCGACCAGAGACAACTGCGGCGCGCCGGCCCGTTCGACCCATTGCGCAAAGAACCAGCGCAGGTCTTTCCCGCTGACCCGGGCAAACAGGCCTTCGAGATCCTTCCAATCGGCATGCCGGCCGGAATACTCTTGAACCACCTGCTTCACCCCTCGCCAGAACGCGTCATCGCCGATTTCCATGCGCAGCTGATGGAACACCATCGCCGCCTTCTGGTAGCCGATGGCGTTGTCCTTCTCATCGCTCTTCCGCTGAAATTCCGCGACGGGGTAGTCCGATCGGGGCGTCACATACAGGCTGTACCCCTGCGTCATCAAGCGGCGCTGCTCGCGCGCCTGCCGGTCGTCGTGCGCCAGCTCATGCCAGTAATAGTTCGCCAGATAGGTCGTCAGCCCTTCGACCCAGTTGCCGCTCTCGACACGATTCCACACCGAGTTGCCGATCCAGGAATGGACGATCTCATGTCCCAAGGCATAGGGCTGCACATAGTGCCGCTTGATGCTGCCGCTCCCGAGCAGTGTAAAGGACGGCATGCCGAGCCCGCTGGCAAAGAAATTCTCCACCACGGCGAATTGCTCGAACGGATACGGCCCCAGAATCGGCACATAGACATCGAGATATTTCGCTGTCGCTTCCAGATATTCGTCGGCTAGAGCCGCATCTTCAGGAAACAGATAGGTGGCAAGGCTGACCGGCCTCCCCGCCCCGTCTCTCCACTCGCGCTGCTTCACCGCAAACCTGCCGGCCACGAGCGTCAGCGCCTCCGCGATGCCCGACTCCCAGGTCTGCCGCACGACGCAGGCCCCGCCGGAATCTCTCCGCGAACAGTCCTGTCTCGCCCCCCCGCGTCCCTGACTGACTGTGGTCCATCCATCGGGAATCTCGACCGCGAGCGCATAGGACGCCAGCGAACCGGACAGATCGGGATACCACCCGCTTTCACTGCTCAGATAGGTGCCTTCCGGCCCGATATGTCCGGCGGTCTCGCTCGGCGTGACGAATCGGAGGTGGCGCGGCTCGCGCGGCGGATCGTTGATAAGACCCTCATAGCGCCACTCCACCGTCACGTCGCCGGCGGCGGCGGCCGGCAGCGACAACCCGAGCAATTGGAAGCTCGAATCGTCCGGCGCAGGGACCACCCTGAATGGCAGGGGAATAGACCGTTCCCTCTCGACGAGAACGACCTCCATGACCCGTAGCGACTTGGCCAGTGAAAAGACCGGCTGTTGCGCCTGATCGACCTGCAGAACCATCCGATCGGTGGCCGCAAGCCGGTGCCGATCAGGATCGATCGTCACGACAAGATCATGATGGCGGATGCGCGAAGAATTGCCCGCGTCGCCTGCGCGCCCGGCGGAAGCGGGCAGGAGCACAGAGAAGAAACAGAGGATCGTGGTGATGGAACGAACATCCCTTCCGAATGGCATCGGAAGGGTTTTAGCACCCGCGACAGACGAGCACAAGCCGGGTGACGGTGAGGGCCCGGTCAGACCCGACCGGCTTCCCCTCACTATCGGAAAAAGGATTTAACACTCGCGACAGACGAGCACGAGTTGGACGGCGGTCAACAGGCGATCCAGCGCGATGGGCTTCCCCAAAATCTCTTGCGGGCCCAGAGCCCAGGCCTCTTCGAGCATCTCCTCGTTATGGCTCCCGGTCATGATGATGACGCCCCCCGGATATTCCTGTTCCCGGAGCGCCTGCAAGACCTCGAACCCCGACAGACCCGGCAGGATCATATCCAAGATAATCAGATCGGGCGGCGCCTCCTGCACGACGCGCAGCGCCTCGTGGCCATCCTTCACTCCGATCGTCCGATACCCGCGCAAACCCAGAAATTGAATCAGCAAATCCCGCACAAGCGGGTCATCGTCGACGACCAGCACCCATTCGCCCGTATCCGGGTTCGAATGCTGCGCATCGGGAGGAACCGGCGTCGGGTTGGGCCTGACAGGCAACTGCGAAGCCCGATGCACCGCCTCGACCAGAATATCCAGCGAAAGCCCGCGACGGATAAAGTCGGTGACCCGCAGCGAGCGGGCCTGACTCTCCTGCACCTCGGTGGCTCCTCCGCCCAGGATTATCACCGGCGCTGCGGGGTCGATGGCCCGGATTTCCTTGAGCACCGTCAACCCGTCCATCTCGGGCATGCGCAAATCAAGCAGGGTGATACGCGGCGCATGTGTCCGGAACAGATTCAGGCCTTCACGCCCGCTGGTACAGGTCACCACATGATATCCATGCCGCGTCAGCACGGTCTGCAGGAGATCGCAATTCATCTGGTCGTCGTCAACAATCAAAATGGTAATCATGCGGACCCCGCGCCTCCGAATCCAGGGAACAGGCGAAGCTGACGCCTCGCGAACGTATGCCCAACCATAGCACGAGGTCGCCGGGGTGAAAAGAAAATGACCGGTTATGAACGGGGGGCGGGCTGCCCGAATAAGGCGGCGATAAAGGCTTCCTGATTGAAGTCCTGAAGGTCCTCGACCCCTTCGCCGACGCCGATCAGCCGCACCGGAATTTTGAGCTCCTCGGCGATCGCGACGACGATCCCCCCGCGTGCGGTCCCATCGAGCTTGGTGAGGGCCAGGCCCGTCACACCGACCGATTCCTTGAATTGCCGCGCTTGCGCCAGCGCGTTCTGCCCGAGCGTGGCATCCAGGACCAGCAGGGTTTCATGCGGCGCGCCCGGGAGTGCCTGGCCGATCACACGGGTGACTTTCCGCAACTCGTCCATGAGGTTGGATTTGGTGTGCAACCGGCCCGCCGTGTCGATGAGGACCACATCGACCCCGCGCGCCTTTGCGGCCACGATGCCATCGAATGCCACCGCCGCCGGGTCCGCCCCGTGCCGATGCCGGATGACATCCACCCCGACGCGATCCGCCCATACCTGCAGCTGATCGATCGCCGCCGCGCGAAAGGTATCCCCTGCCACCAGCAGGGGACGGCGGCCGCCTTGCACCAATCGTTGCGCCATCTTTGCAATCGTCGTGGTCTTCCCCACTCCGTTCACTCCGACGACCAGCACCACGAACGGCTTCGGCCCCTGCGTAATCAGCTGTTCCAGTGACGGCCCTTGCACCGGAGCCAGCACGCCATAGACCGTCCGGCTCAGCACGTTCTGCAAGGCCTCGGGACTGGCCGCATCCGCCCCCCGCGCCTGCTCGCGCACCTGCGTCATCAGTCGATCCACCACCCGCACGCCCAGATCGGCGCTCAAGAGCGCGGATTCCAGGTCTTCGAGCATCGCGGGATCCGGGGTCCGCCCCAACACCCGGTCGAGCGACTGCCGCACGACGTGACGCGTTTTGCTGAGGCCGTCGCTCAGCCGCTGAAACCATCCCATGATTACCCCGTCTTTCTTCCGCGCCGCCGCGCGGGCCTCGAACCCGGTTCAGGCCTCGTGACCAGCCTGGGAACCGGACCGAGCAACCGCAAAATGTGCCGCTCCCGTCGTTGCATCCTCCGGGCCTCAGGCTCGCTCCGTTCGTGATCGTACCCGCAGAGATGCAACACGCCATGGACCAACAACCAGACAAGCTCCTCATCCAAAGACCGTCCGCCCTCTTTCGCTTGACGGCGGGCCGTCGGAACCGAGATCACCACATCGCCGAGGATGCCCGATGTGAGACGCGGGGCGCCGGGCGCCAGGGCTTCTCGCATGGGAAACGCCAGCACATCGGTGGGACGATCCTTTTTCCGATACTCGCGGTTGAGCCGGCGCATGCGCCGATCCCCGATCAGATCCACGCTGAGCTCCGACGAGGCTTCTCCGACCGCCGCCAGCACCTGCTTGGCCAGGCGCACAAGAGCCGTCCGCCGCACCGCAAGCCGAATCAGGCGCACACGAAGATAGACAGCCATTTAATGGGATTGGCCCGAAGAATCTCGCGGCAGTGAACCGGATGGAGTCCCTTTGCGGGAAGCCGGCACCGGCGACGCACCCTGCGGCCGGGACGATCTGGCGTCGCTGCCGCTCATGGACTGATACCGATCGTAGGCCTTCACAATATCCTGCACCAGGCGATGGCGCACCACGTCCTTCTCGTCGAAGTAGATAAACTCGATGCCGTCGATACCGTGCAAAATTTCTTTCACTTCAATGAGCCCCGACACGCGATCGGCCGGCAAATCCACCTGCGTGATGTCACCGGTGACCACTACCTTCGAGTGGAAGCCCAACCGCGTCAGGAACATCTTCATCTGTTCCGCCGTGGCATTCTGCGCTTCGTCAAGAATCACGAACGAATCGTTGAGGGTCCGCCCCCGCATAAAAGCCAGCGGCGCGATCTCGATGTCGCCACGTTCGATAAGGCGATTGGCCCGCTCCATATCCATCATGTCGAACAACGCATCGTACAGCGGCCGCAGATAGGGATTCACCTTCGCATACATATCGCCCGGCAGAAACCCCAGTTTCTCTCCGGCTTCGACGGCGGGGCGCGCCAGAATGATCCGGCTGACTTCCTTTTTCATCAGGGCGCTGACCGCCATCGCCATCGCCAGGTAGGTCTTGCCCGTTCCGGCCGGTCCGATGGCAATCACGATATCGTGTTGTTCGATGGCTTCAATATAAGCTTTCTGCGCGGGAGACTTCGGCCCGATAAACCGCTTCTTGGTCACAATGGTGGTGGCGCCGGTCAGCACCTCCTTGATGGAGGCATCGGGCGTCTGGCGTAACGCCGTCAGCGCATGGGTCACGTCATCCGGCTGGAGCGCGAGCCCTTCGTTGGTGAGATTTGCGAGTTCGAACAGGATTCGTTCCGCCTGGCGGGTGGCATCCGGCTGACCATCGAGGGTCAGCTCCTCCCCGCGCGCGGAGAGGCGCACGCCGAGCTCATCTTCGATGAGTTTGAGATGGCGGTCGTGGTGACCGAACAATGCGGCAGTATTAGTGCCTTCTCGTAGTTTAAGTTTACGCACGAATGCGGTGTGCTCTCCCTCCTACAGCATCAGTTGAGTTTATTCTATCAGAGGGGAAAAAGGCGAGACAAGCGGCAGTAGGGGCCGGACGGCCCGGGATCAAGCCCCGGCCGGCGCGGCAGGCGCAACCGCCGTGAGATTGAGTTCGAATTCCTGAAAGGCGACCGCCCCCTGGCTGTCCTTTGCCAGGATCCTGACTTTATGCGCCCCCGCCTGGCTCGATGCTGCGGCCCAGGTGACCACTCCCGTTTGTGCATCGATCTGCATTCCAGAAGGCGCCGCCTCCAAGGAAAAGGTAATGGCATCCGACTCGGCATCCGTGGCTTGGACGCGATAATCATAGCGATTGTTGACGATGGCGGTAGCCGGACTCGACACAATCTTCGGGGGAGTGTTCCCGACCGGAATCGCCGCCGATCGAATCGCGACGCCGGTGCTCGCGCCATCGGACGGCACCGCCTCGACAACCAGGGTATCCCCGCGGACAAACCCCGCCGTTTCGAACTCGGGGTCATCGCCTTCGTGAATCAACTTGCCGTTCCTCCACCACCGATACAGGGCATGGATGGTATCGCCGTCGACATCCGACAGGTTGGCCCGAACCTGTACCCGCATCCCCGGGAATACGGACGGGGGATCGATTTCCAGCGCCGCTACGACCGGCGGTGAATTCGCGACAACCACCTGCTCGCTGGTCATCGAAGCCCCTTCGACGATCCCGTCATGCGGCCACGCCTGCACCGTGACCCGATCGCCACGCTTGAGCAGCGCCGCCGGCAACTGCTCACCCTCCTGCCCGGCTACCGCGTCTCCGTTGATGGTCCACTGGTAGCGGAACCGGAGAGGATTCCGGTCAACGTCCTGCGCCTCGGCATGGGCACTCACAGGACCGGTTAAGGTCAGCGGCACCGGCTGGATCGTGACCGTGCGAATGACTGGAGGATGGTTTCCCGGTGAAGCCACAACCGGCATGCTATCGGGGGAACTACGCTGGCACCCGCTCAAGAGGACCACCCCTAACAGGGAAACGCCCGCGGCCCCTGAAAGGCAGTGCACGGCACGAGGCCTCAAGCCTCGTGCCCGCAGGACGCCCTTTGAAACCTGCCCCCCTGTCATATCAATCCCGTTGATTGATCCACGAGACATATTCGCTCTTGGCAGACAAGCCGTTGAAGGCCACATTGGTCACTTTCGAATCGCTCGTCTGAATGAAGCCTGATGCCCCTCCGGCCCCTAAGTGAACGGCCACCTTGGAGGCCACACCTTCACCCAGGGAGACGCTCCGTATCGCGTTCCCTGCCGCGTCCACTCCAAAGAGCGGTTCCAGCGGAGGTCCTCCGGTCTTGTAGTAAAGACCGTACAGATTACTCTCTCCTGCCGCGACACAAATGTCGTTGGTCGGGATAAAGGTCGGAAACAGCACAACCCCTGCAAGTACGCTCGGCGGAACAATCGACCGTTCTTTCGATGTCGGAAGCGTGGTCACCCATCCATCCATCGCCTTTACGAGATCAATCAAGCTCGTATAGGTAGTGGTCCCGGCAACCCCGATCACTTGATCAGACCCTGGCGCGCAGGAGATGCAGATTTGCACGCTTGAGACATCCAGAAGATTACTCTCAAGACAATTCACCGTTGTCGATTGCGTGCACCCGCCGGGCCGCATGACGGAATCTTTGAGCCCGACGAGATACTGGGTATCCGCGTTCGTTTTATCCGCCACGCTCAGGAAGCGCCCCGTGCCGAAAAATACCCAGGTTTCTCCCCTATCATCGACGGTGATCGCCGGACTCGCCGTGACGGGTCCGAGATAGGTCCACCCCGACTGCAAGCTGAACGTGTCCAGCAGTTCCGTGGGGACCCGGTCTGAACCGGAGGCAATACCCCAGGTCGATGGCGAGCAAGGAGCAGTACTGCAAGTCCCCATCGTCAGGCGATACATCTTGCCCGTCCAACTCCCGATGCCGCTTGACGATGGATCGATCGTCCGACCGACATAGACCACGTCGTCGCGATAATCGAGCTCGCGGTCATAGGTGACGGGATCGGCCATAAAGGAAGACCAGGACCCCACCGGCATCCTGGTCACCGTCGGCGCCGTGCCGAGCGGAGCTCCCAACTGGACCACAAAGAGTTTGGCCCCCGTGGCCGCGCGCCCATCATACCCGTGCATCCCGGAACCGGCCACCATGAACCACTTCGCATTCACGTTGCTCGTCTTATCATCCGCGGAAGGATTCATCCGCACCACCGTCGGGAAGCTGGTCGTCAACCCGAGATCCGATGACGAATAGACCCCCACGACCCTCGGCGTCGCATCCGGATCGGTAACATCCAGGATGTAATATCCGCTGTACACGTAGCGATCCTCTCCGGGATCGGTCGTATCGCCATCGTTGTTGAGATCCATCACGAGGTGAAATGCCGGGCCGCCATTATTGCCGCCCGACGCTGCAGCGCACGCGCCGCAACTTCCACCGAACCGCAGCCCGACGATGGCAATCGTTCCCCACCCCCCCGGATGAATGCAGCCGGTCGCGGTGGGAGTGGCTCCGCCGCCGCACGCCGCCTCCTCCGTAAAAATGGGCACGTCCGTAATCCGCGGCTGCAAATCCACATAGGAAATATGGGTGTAATTCGTCTGCGTATACCAGATGAGTTGCGGCAGCAGCGCGTAGGGAACGAAGCCCCACATCTCCTGACCCACCTCCGGACCGGTGGAGTTGTCGTTCGGACCAGTCGTGTACCACCCATGCTCCTCTTCGCCGGTATTCGGATCGTCGCCCTTGTGGTAATAGCCCCCGTTAAACGCATGGAGCATTCCGTCGTTGGCGCCCACATAGACCGTCTGCCGGCGCTTGGCCCATCGCTTGTAGAAGCCGCTATAACTCATGTCGCCGTGCAACGTATCGTATCGCTCGCGTGGGGCCCCGACGACCGTCGGACTGGAGTTCACCACGTCGCCGAGCTTCCACACTTTCAACGAGCCGTCGACCGTGACTTCCCGGTTCCGCATGCCCGCCACCTGGGTGCCATGGATGTAATTGATGATGTTGGTCGCCGTGAACGTGCCGCTGCTGCCCGCCCGCAAATAGGGCTTGAGCGTCGCGGCATTGGCCGTGCTGAACGCCATCTGTTCGTTGACGTCCACCACGCCGTCATTGTCGAGATCGACCCAGGTCACGAGGTTGCGCGGACTGCTGGCGATATCGCGGTTGGCCAGTTTCTTCCCGGCCTCCCAGATCCCCTGCATTTCCCGCAGACCCACCGTCTCATAGGGCGTCGTACTGTCAGCCAGGCCATCCATGGGAGCCACATCGTGATACCGCTCCACCACAACGTTGCCCGACACCGGATCCTTCTTCGTCACCACGATGTTGTCATCGGCATAAACAAGCCTTCCATCCGGGGCCCCACCGGGACTACGATCCTCCCGCAGATTCCCGAACCCATCGACGAAGAGCCCTTGCACAAACCCGGTCCACTTGATTTCATTCACGCCCTCGAATGTCGAGGGATAAAAGAACGCTTGATAGAGCGAACCTTCTCCCGTCGAAGAGGTGGCGAGCACCGAGATGGAGGTACCGGACGCCGCCTTTTTGAGAATGGCCGCAATCGCCGCATTGATCTGGGCCGCAAGATCGCCGCCCTCGGAGGCATCGTAGAAAGTATCCGGCACACAGTCCCTGTCGAAATCCCATTCCGGGTTGCTGGTGCTGGCGCCGCTTCCGAGATTCGAGGCGGCGGGGTAGGTGCAGGCCTGGGAACCGGTCAGATCGACGGCATTGTCGTTATTGCGGTCCTCGAATCCCCCATACTTGGCCGCGGAGGCCAAGAGGGCGGCCCCGGTGGGGCCACCCATGGCATTGACCGCATAGAACATGGCGTTTTGCGTACCGGACAGGTCGCTCCGCAGATCGTGCGTACGCCCGTAATAGGCCACATCATCCAACCGGTCGCCCGCCGCGCCACTGCTCACGACCCCGATATTCGCCCCGGTAAAGAGATTCCCGAACGGTTGCTGTAAATCCGGCGCAGTGCCGTCGTTCACCCCAATGCCCGGACTGATCATCAGGACAAAACATTTGGCGCAATAGACCATCTGGCCCAAGCTGGCAAAATAATAGGGATCGCCGACCGCCCCGATCCCGCCCGAACTATATCCGGTCGACCAGGACCCGCTGTTGCTGTAACAAGGTCCCTGGCTCTTGCGGAACAGACAGAGCCCCTCATAGAGCGCTTCCGCGAGGGGAGAATTGGCCTCTACCTGTTCGTTGCGGATGTTTGTGACATCCGATGAATTAAAGGCCTCATCATACGAGAACTGAAGACTGCCGCCCTTCCCGGTGTCGGCATTCACAAACATGACACCCACATGCATATTGTCGGTCCGCATGGTTTGGAAGAGGCCCAGCGACCGCTCCTTCTTATAGCAAGCCAGGTGGCCCATATAATCCGGATCGCCTGAAATGCAGCTCGTGGCGGCCCCCGACGCTCCCGGCACATTAGGCTCGGTGGTCAAATCCACCTCCAGCGAATAGCGCATGGCCGGGGCATTATCGAACGGGCTGGCCGTCCCGTTGTCATTGACATACAGGAATCCTTCCCCGACCCCGAAAAAAATCCCGGTATTGACCGTGGCGCCTCCGGCCAGAGTCACCGTGGCCACCGGCAACGATGGCGCACGACCGTTCAAGGTGGCATTGGGAACAAATTTTACATAGCGCCAGCAGGAGTTCGAATTGTTGCTGCAACTGGCAGTGCTGCCATTTTCCCCCGTCTTGCGCTCGCCGTTGAGGTTGTTGGCCGTTCCGTCCGCATTGGCCTGGGCCGGAATGGGTTTCCCTCCCACAAGCACCTGGTAGATCATTTCCTTCTTCCTCTGGGTGAGCCAGTTCAGGAAGTTGCCGTCCCAATAGGATCCACTGCACGTCGCCGACACGGACGTCTTTACCGACCCGTAATTGAAACTGTTGCTGTCGGTCGTGTAGCAACGCAGGGGATCGAACATGCCGTAGTACGATTTGGTCGAGATGAAGAGATCGGCCGGCGAGGTGACATTGGAGGTATTGATCGTGCCTCCACTGGTATCGACCGCCACCAGATCGTCACCGGATTGGCTATCGACCGTCACATTGGCCGCGTACTTGGACGCCGTGGCCGTACCGGTCTTGAATGAGATGGGATATTTGTGATTCGTCCCGCTGTAGGCGGCTTCGAGCGTGAAGTTCCCCATGTCCACGAGAAACAAGATATTCGGCGGCACGGCCTGGCTGAGAAACAACGGGAAATTGGTATAGTCTCCCATGCTCTGTGCTGCCACGCCTACCGGAGCACTCGACAACAACAACCCGAGGGCTGCGGCTGCCCAGAGTCCCGTTCCCCGCACCGCCTTATCTGTATGCTTCATAAGTATCCTCCCGGTAATGCTCGAAGGGCCGGCCGCTACGCCGCGCCTTCATGGGAGCAGAACACTGCGACGTCACCTGACGTCCCTAAATGCGCTGACAGCCCTCATTCTCTAAGCAGGCATAGACGGCGGTCAGCCGGCTCCTCATCCCGGTCGTCACGTTCGTCGCCACGCAATCGATGCGATACATCAGATCAATCCCGCCATTCACGCCGCTATACGGCGCATGATAGCCCGAGTGGCGTTCGGCCCCCATCCCGGGGCGCTGCCTCTTGTAGAGATAATCAATATCCCCGACGACTGAATAGGCCCCCACGGTCTGAACAAGATTCGGCACCGCAGCCGTTACCCCGTCGGGAAACGGAGGACCGATCGGCGTATCAACCGAGTTCGCCCCGACACTTCCGATTTCTGCCTCCAGCTGCGTCTTATTACTCAGCGGAATCGGACCCGGAGGGGTTTGATTGTCGAGCAACGCCGTCGGCACGACGTTGTCGTTCTCCTTGACTTGCTGAATCACTTTCACCCCGGTCTGTATGCAGGCTTCCGCCGCGGCCGACGAGGCCTCCATCGAACTGGCAAACCCTGCCACGCGATTGTCCAGCCCTGTCATCGTGAGCGCGCCGATCCCGAGCACCGTCATCATGAGCATCACCATTAGCACGCTCAGGAGCGCGATCCCCTGTTCATTTCTCGCTTCCCCCGGCCCTGAGACTGCTCGAATAGTCGCCATGTCGTTTCCGCTCCCTACTTTCTGAGATTGCGGAGTTCTACGGTTTTCGTGAGGAGGCGCCGGCGCGTCGATGTGTAGGGCGGCGTCAGCGTGGCATAGTCGCCCGCCACATAGACTCCGTCTGAATGCAGGTGATCGCTTACTTGCAGCGCCGCACTTTGATTCGTTCGCCCGTTGGCTTCGCCGAACCCTTGATCCGCGCTCCGCTGCCGGCCCACCACGGTCACTTGCGCCAACCGGATCTTGTCGGGCGTCATGAGTCCCGTCGCCCACGAGTTGTTCGTCACAAAATCCGCCTGATCGAACCCCGCCGCCCCGCCCTGATTATCGATGACCTGATCCGGAATCCCGCTATTGATGCCCGCAACGCAGCCATCGCAGGCATAGGCGAACTGGATGTCTTCGATTTCATCTGCGATCGACGTGCAGCGGCTCCCCGCGGTCGTGCAGTCCAACACACCCGCCGTCATGCCACCGGCCACGCCGCGCACAAGGCACGGCGAGCGGCCATTACACAATCCCGTCGGATCGGGAGGCGGGATCACCTGATACGTGATGCACTGCAGCAGATACACCGGCGTATTCTTCCTCATTGGCCCTTCGATCTGCGGGCCAACCACGCTAATGGTCAGATTGGTCCCGCCGACCGCTGTGACCGTGCCGGTCAGGGTTCCGTCAATCGAGACCGTCGCCGCCGGCGGCCCTGTGAGGGTTCCGCCTGCCTCTATCGCCATGTCATTGACCGACGTGGCCGATGGCATCGCAATGACTGTCGCCGCCCCCGTGGGGCCGGCATTGATCGCCGTATCGACCTGGAATACCCAGGGTGGATTGGTGGCAGTCCCCACAGGGTTCCCGACCGGAACGATCAGGCTGATGCGGTCCGGCCCGCGATCCGGCCCTGTCACCGTGTGATCCGCCGGCACCACCGCGGACGGACAATTCCCGACCGGCCCGCTCGCCGGGCCATAGCCGGCCAGCCGAAGATCCCGGGCAAGATATTCCATGGCGATGCGGACATTCTGCTGAGTGTCGACCGTCTGTTCGCTCGTGCGCATCGCTTTGTCGGACATCGTCAACATCGCCAATCCCGCTGCCACAACCAGCGCCGCCACCACGACGCCGACCATTAACTCGATCAGCGTCATGCCCTGCTGGTTTGTTTCATTTACTCGATGTCTCACCATGTTGCCCGTCCCCACATTCCGTCTCCTCAGGATTCCGGCGCAATGATCGTCGTCAGGGTGATTCGCTTGAGACGGGCCGCTTTCGATTCCCCGGCCGCTCCGGTCCATGAAATGGTGACGGCAACCGGATACTGGTTCAGCAATGTATCCAGCACACCGACTGGTGCCGGAGGCACTGTGATCACCCCCCGGACATTCGTCAGTCCGGACGCCTGGGGATTCGCCAACAATTGCACCCATTGATTGCAATCGCCCCACGCCATGGGCTGGGTCACCGGACTTTGCGGACATGGCGTCGGGTTGTTGGTATCAATAGCGTACTGGCCGGCATTTCTTCGATTGTTGTGGATCCGCTCGATCATGTCGGCGGCCAGATTGGTGGCTCGCGTGAGTTCCGTGGAATCGACATTGCGGGTCAGTGAGATGCCCTGCATTGCCGCCAGGGCCAAGAGACCGGTCGCGAGAATGGCCATCGCAACCATGCTCTCAACCAACGTGAAGCCTGATTGGCCACACGCCACCGACTCCGCCTCTCTCCTAGGCCTCATCATGATGAAGGACTTCATAAGCACACCGGTGCCGGGCACCAATTCGCGACGCCTCGAGGCGTGATTTTGAGGGCATACTGCACCCCCTTCGTATTGACAAGCGCCAGCTCCTGGTTGGCCGCCACCCCGGGACCTCCCGTCCGCACCCCCATAGAATTGAACGAGACGGTCGTCGTTGCCACCGGCGTCCACCCCGGCGATGGCCCGACATTCAGCGTGACGACTTGCGGCGTATTCATGGTCCGGGTGGTCGAAAGAACCACATTCGTCGCGGCATTGGCGGTTGATATCACCATCGACCCGTTGGCCAGACTCAGCGTCACGGTCACAGGGATATTGCGGCTCATCGCCGTCATGCGCGCCAGAGCCAACTGGTGCTGCACCTCACTGATCGCCTCGCGTAACTGAGTACGCGCGATCCAAGCGGTAAAGTTTGGCGCAGCCAGCGTGCTCGCAATCCCAATGATGGCGACGACGATCATCATTTCCACCAGGGTGAAACCACGTTCTGCAGATTGTCGCCCGACGGTATTGCGGCTGAGTATCTTCACGCTGGCCTCTCGTCCTCCTGTCACACCCATTGCGCCGGAATCCAGACTGAGCAAGGGGCATGCCGGTAGGCGTTCCCTGACGGAAGAAGCTAACTCGTTGTTTTTCTGTCCGGTGAGCTCTGCGTACGATGTGGGCTTCGCACAATCCTCGCACTATCGGACGACAATTTTCGTCGCCCGGTCCGGCTCCAGCTCGGCGCCACTCGCGTCTCGCAGCCCGCCGTTCACTGGACGGGTCCTGGAAACGTACGCCGACTCGTGGATGGGTCAGAAAAAGAACGGGGAGGAATGGAGAAGAACGGACCAGCCCGGGTATTTCGATTCGTTCAGACTCCTCTACACTCCGGGCTGAACCCTTCGTTCATGCCCCTGTCGACGGGAGCGGGATACGCCGACAGATAACGCCTCCCGCCGCTGACAAGGCTATTTCATGGCAACCGAGCGGACTTGCCGATAGGTCGTGACCCCCTGCAGAACTTTTTGAATGCCATGCTGTCTCAACGTGGCCATCCCTTCGCGCATAGCTTGGTCGGCGATCTCAATGGTGCGAGCCTTGGCCTGGATGAGACGCTTGATCTCGTCTGAGCCCATCAGAAGTTCATGCAGCGCCACCCGCCCTTTGAATCCGCTCCGGTTACAGGCCCCGCAGCCGCGCCCTCGATAGAGGGTAAGATCCGACGAGTAGTCTATGCCCAGCCGGCCCCAGCCATTCGCCCCGTAGGCTTGGACCAGTTCGTCATACTCCTGTTGTGTCGGGTGATAGCCTTCTTTGCAGTGGAGACAAATGCGCTTGCACAGTCGCTGTGCGAGAACGCCCAATATCGCATCGGCGAAATTGAAGGCGTCGCAGCCCATCTCCAACAGTCGCGTCACCGTTTCGACCGCGCTGTTGGTGTGCAGCGTACTGAGCACCAGGTGACCGGTCAGCGAGGCTTCAATCGCGATGTCCGCCGTTTCCCGATCCCGCATTTCACCAATCATGATGACGTCCGGATCGGCCCGGAGGAACGCGCGCATGGCCGATGCAAAGGTGAACCCGATCTTGGGATGGACCTGCACCTGACGCAGCCCTTCCTGCGTGATTTCAATGGGGTCTTCCGCCGTCCAGATTTTCCGTTCATCGGTGTTGATGTGTTTCAGCACGGCATGCAAGGTCGTCGTTTTCCCCGCGCCGGTCGGCCCGACACACAGAAACATCCCGTAGGGACGTTCGGCGAGATCCTTGATGTGCCCCAGCACCTGCGGCGCGCACTCCATCGCGTCCAGCGCCATGGTTTCCTTCGTCGTGAGGAGCCGCATCACCACATCTTCGTTTGCGCCGGCCGTCGGCAGGGTGGCCACGCGCAGTTCGAGATCCTGATCTTTGGCCAGCTTGTACCGGATTTTCCCGTCTTGCGGTTTGCGCCGCTCGGCAATATCAAGATGGGCCATGATCTTGAGGCGCGACACGATCGCCCGGCGGTACGCAGCAGGAATCCGCATGAAGGTGAAGCAGGTCCCATCGACGCGGAACCGCACGGCGGTGTCTTTCTGATTCGCATAGGGCTCGATGTGCACATCGGACGCCTGCAACCGATGGGCTTCGGCGATGATGTGGTTCGACAGGCGGACAATGGCGGAATCGTTTTCCGTTATGCCGCAGTCCAGCCCCTCTCCCCCGGGATCGTTCACGGCCTCGCGCGCGAGTTCCCCGAGAATGTCCGTGAGCGTTCCGCGATCGGCCTGACCGGTGGCCAGGAGGAGATACTGCTCGATATCCCGGCGCAGCCCGACGGCATATCGCACCGTGCCACCGGGAAACGCCCGTCGAACATCATATCCCTTGTCCGCATCACGCGGATTGTCTATCAGAATGTCCACAACCGATCCCTCCCGCTTGAGGGGCACCCAGGAATTCTTTCGCAGGTAATCGACACTCAAATTCTTCAAGAGTCCGGACTCGATCACAGCCCGTTCATCATAGGCGACATAGGGGCATTGATGGACCTCGCTGAGCGCCGCTCCCAGTTCAGCCTTGGGTACTCGATACCGGTCGAGCAAGACTGCTTCGAAATCACCCTCGCCTGACAGCAAACTTGCCAGCACGGCTTCTCTATCCGATTCCGCCACCGATCCACGTTGGACGAGTACCTCCAGCAACCGGCCCTCCACGGTTGATTGAACGGGCTTGCACCTGCGCCCAAGGCTCACAACCTGCTCACACACAACCTCGTGGTTCACCTGAGCCCTGAGCATCTGCCTCGTCATCCCCTCACCTGCTTTCTTGTACGCACATTAATATCCGCGCTTCCGGATATCGAGTGGGTCAGGCATCCCGTTGATCAGCCTCTTGTAGCTGGTTCCTTTTTCTCGGCCTCCCCTCTTGTCAGGGGAGGGACGGTGGGGTAGAGAACCTCGACGGCAGCGGGGCGCGGGTGGTTGGCCCACTGATCCATGCCGCCGGTCTCAGCATTCGACCTCCCCTTCCCCCTCCTGACGAAGGAGGGGCCTCCCGGGCATACTGGCGTCACTCCAAACGGGCACCCTGCTCACAGACCCACAAGAAATCCTGACGCACCTTAATATCGAACCAGCCATGTTCCCGGCGCGGGCAACACCACCGGCACCCCCCGCACCAGTCCTTGACTCAGCTCGTGGTTGTACCAGACCTCCAGGGTCGCGCCGGGGGCTGCCACCGCAATCGTGCCTTCAGCCGCCACAGCGCCGAAGACCCGTGCTGACTGATTCAACGTGATATCCCCCGCGGCATAGAGGGCCCCGTTGAGGTGAATCCCCGACAGCTGCACGGGAATGCGGCTGACGCTGCCTTCTTGACCAGTTTGAGGAGGGCTGAGGACGGACAGGGACTGTCCGGTGGACGAAGGGCTCAACACCACATGGCCTTGCACCACGAGAGTCGCTTCCGTGTAGGCGGCACTCAACCTGAGCACTCCAAGGTTATCTGGCCTCGGGGCGGTACGATCCAATGTGTCGACAAAAATGAAGCCCCGTGTATCGCCCACGGAACGGGAACGAAGCCACTCATCCGGCGAGACCCCCTGCCCCGGCTCCACCACGCCGCCCGGATAGAGCAGGCCCTCCCGATCAATGGCGGCGTATGTGCCGTACCGTATGGCAAGCTGCTTCATCTGTTCGTAGCCCCAGCGATCCACGCGCACTCCGGGCGTCGGATTCTGTCCCCCATGCACGTTCAGAGGCAGCACCGGAGAGAGGTTCTCCCCCACAGGCGGCTGCGTGACCTGGACGGTTCCCCCGACCCAGACTTGCAACCACCGATCCTCCCGAAGCGCAGTTTCGCTATAACCTTGTCCCGTTACCGGCGCAGTTGCCGTCAATACCGGCATCTCTTCCAGCCTCCGCAAGACGAGATCACCCCCAACTGCCAGATCGCCCCAATGGACCAAGGCCCCTGCCTCTTTTCCGGTCTCGGACAGGCCCAGATTTCTCCCGACCTGCACCCCGGCCCGCAACGCCGGAAGATCGACTGCCGCCAGCTGCATCGACAGCGCGTACCTCGATGAGGGGCTTTGCGCTGGAGACACCGTGGCTTCCACCGTGCACAACAGCCCGGGCCTGGAAGGGGCATAGACCTTCATGCTGCGAACGGTTCCCAAGTCCTGTAGCGATCGGAAGAGCCCGGACGCCGGATCATTGAGGAGCCGGTCATCCTCGCTCTGCGCCGCATTGAGCACCAGATCCGGATGATCGGCCGTGCCGGCAAACTGGGATCGACCGGCTTGATCGAAGAATGAGGGGCTCCCGATCGCTGTCTGTTGGCGCTTTGCCAGCAACAAGGCCAGCTGAGGCGGACTGGCTTGCGGGCTGTGGAACCAGGCTGTCACCATTTCCATGGCGGCATCGGCCAGCTGTTGTGTCACTGCGGCATCCTTCGCACCGCCGGCATTGAGAGCTTCCTGCCCTGCCAGCTGGAGCAGTCCGGTGCTGAGGAGCGCCAGCAACAAGGTCAGGACAATCACCCCGAACAGTGCGATGCCTTGCTCCTGTACGTGTCTTTTTCCCCACGACGACATGGAATCCCTCCTCTTCTCCTGGTCCTCGCCTACGATCGCACAGTTACTTCACGGACGGCCTTGCCGCGTGAGTCCATCGGTTCGATCTCGATCACCACCCGCGCGACACTGCCCGTGACAGCCGTGACTCGCCCGCGGTCGTCCCAATAGGACAACTGCACCGCGTGAAGATCGCCGATTAACACGCCGGCCCCGCCGTCGATCATCCGCATCAGCCGGAGGCGACCCTCGTCGTCCGCGCGGGTGTAATAGGCCACGCGATTCATCACCTCCACCGATGCGCCGGCCGGAAACGGACCGGTCACAGGTTCGCTCAGCACGAGCTGCAGACGCTGTCCGGTCTGCGCCAGCCGATGAGACTCGCACCCGCCGGCCCCGCAGATGCGCACGCTCTTCCCCTGACCCCACCCCCCTCCATCCTGCACGGGAACGACGGTCTGCCCCGGGGCAACGGTGGCCGTCGTCGTCGTTTCAAGGGCATGAATATTGGCCGAGAATTCCAGCCGGTCCGACGCAGCCGTGGTAATGGCAGTCGCCGAAGCCGTGCGCACCTCCTGCTCCAGCACTTCCAGGCCCGCCCGCATCTCCTGTTGACCGGCCATCGAACGCTGCTGTTGAACCGCCTGCGCATGCACAAGATTCAGCGCCTCCAGACTGCCCGCTAACAGGACCGTTCCCACCGCCGCGGCGATGATCAGTTCGGATAAACAGAGTCCGCGCTGGTCGAACAGCGGGTTCTCTCGTTCTACATTCCCATAACCCTGTTTCATCGCACCCCCACAAACGTCGGATTCGCCCTTACGGTTGCCGCCTGCACGGATGTCCTCTCGCCGAACCCCTCATACGTCGCCGTAGCCCGAACGACGGCGAACCCCGCGGCGCTCAGCGGGCCGGGGCGATCCAATGCCACGGTCCACTCCAGACTCACGCCATCCTGTTCCCACGTTCCGGTGTACGTCCCGTCGCCGGCCGCCGCGTCCCTGCCCTCGCCGTCATCATGCATGGTGACATCCACGATGCCGTCGTGGTTGAGATCGTCCTGAAGCAATGCATTCCATCGCACCGCACGTTTCGCTTCCAGCCGCCCCTGGGCCAGCGCCAGCGCCCTGGTCTTCATCATCCCTTGCTGAGCATGCCGGGAAGAGACCTGTATCGCTCCCATCGTCCCTATCAGGGCAATGCCCGCAATCACCATCGCCACCATCACCTCGATCAGACTCAAACCCCTGTCGCACATCTGCGGCTTCATAGAATCGACACCCGACCGGTCAGACTCACCGTGATGGTTGCGGTCTCCCCCCTGGCATGATGAAGCCGAATTGTCGTGGCCGTCGCTGATCGACCGCTGGGGTGAAATACGAGATCGGACCCGGCGCTCGGCTCATCCATTTCCATACCCCTGTCACGGTACTGAAAAACGTGGTGGAGCACGCGATCCCGCCCCACCTGCGCAAGGATGGCGCGTTGCTCACGCTCAAACACGACATACACACGGTCTCGCCGCGTGATGGCCAACTGCCGGGCCTGCCGGAGTTCGGAAGCGAGCTCCTTCGCAAATAAGTCGGTCTGCATGCGCCTGCTCAAAGCCAGCAGATCGGGAAGAGCAAGCGCGACCACTATCCCGATGACCGCAACGACCGTCATGAGTTCGACGAGGGTGAACCCGTCATCGCCGTTCAGAATGATCGCTCTGCTTGCCGTCCGCATGTGCATGGGAGACGGTCTTATCAAGAGTCATGCCTCCCCATCACGCACCTGCAGCGCCGGCCCACAAGAGGTTCTCTCTGTCAGTGGATCAGCTAAAGCCTTGTGATTGCCTGAAGATGTCAATGGAAGTGTTTTCGGCTACATGCCGGAGCGCATGCACAGCCAAGATGGAGGGGATGCACTCGGAGCGTGCCTGCCAGGATACAAACCGGTGAGATTGGATACAGAGAACGGCGAAACGCGAAGACGGGAACCCGGAGGGTTACCCTGCAAGCAGCCCTTGATACCAGTCGATGAGCGCAGATCCGTAAAACAGTGAGAGGATGGCGCCAAATACCAGAAAGGGTCCGAAGGGGATATAGTCTTCCCGCCTGATGATCTTTGCGGCCAGGAGAGACACCCCGATCACCGATCCCACAAAGGATCCGATCATGATCGTCAGCACGGCCGGCTTCCAGCCCAGGAAGGCGCCGATCATCGCGAGCAGCTTGATATCGCCCCCGCCCATCCCCTCTTTTCCGAAGAGATACGGACTGGCCCAAGCCAACACCCACAAGATCCCGCCCCCGACCAGCAGCCCGATCACCCCGTTCAGCAAGCCCAGCGGCAAGACCGTCCCCGCACTCACCAGCCCCAGCACGATCCCGGGGAACGTCACGGCATTCGGGATAATTTTGTGGGTAAGATCGGTCCCTGCCACGACAAGCAACGCCGAGAAGAGCCCCGCATACACTATCGCTTCCCAACCAGGCCCGAAGAACCAGAGCAGGGCCAGATACCCCAGGGCATTGAGGGCTTCCACCACGGGATACTGAATCGGAATAGAGACGGCACAGGTGCGGCATCGCCCGCGCAGCACGAGATAGCCGATGAGGGGGATATTGTCATACCACGCGATGGGATGGCCGCAGGCAGGGCAATGCGATCCGGGCCATGCAATGGACTCCCGCCGGGGCAATCGATAGATGCAGACGTTGAGAAAACTCCCGATCAACGACCCCCAAAGGCCCGCGATCACATAGAGCTGCCACATCCTGCTACATGGCTCCCGCGTGAAACATCAGAGGCTGATCTCGCAATCTCATCTGCATGGTGGTAATAATCTGATTTCCCTACCTAGTAACCCTACTAGGGCCATAGGGCTTCATTTACTTCACCTGCCCGTCTTCCTATACTGACCCCGCCGAACTTCAGTATACCTGAAGCGACGGCCATGCAAAGGAGAACCGACGATTATGGCAAAGGCCGCCACCAAAACGCGGGTCAGGAAATCCCTGGCCAACCTGGAACCGCCTCCCCGCAAGAAGCGCCCGGAGTCGCTCACTTCGCGCGAGCAGGAAATTCTTGAACTCATCTGGGCCGGCTTTAAGAACAAGGAAATCGGTACCCGGCTGAAGATCAGCGTCAAGACCGTCGAAGCTCACCGCGCCAACATGATGAAAAAGATGCGGGTCTCGAACACCGCGCAGTTGCTGAAGAATGCCATCCAAGGCGGGACACTGAAGATTCGCTAAGTCTTTTGACCCGGCGATGCAGGTAGATTCCGCTGCCGCACTGCCTCAAACAGCGTCACCGCAGCGGATGCCGACACGTTGAGCGATTGTACCCGGCCCTTCATCGGAATGCGGATGCGCTCGTCGCAGTGCTGCAACACTCCCGGACGAATGCCTTTTCCCTCTCCCCCGAACACCAAACCGACCGGGCCTGTCAGATCCACTTCGGTAATAAGCTTTGCGGCCGTGGGCTCGACTCCGTAAATCCAGACCCCCGCCTCCTTGAGCGTTTCCAGCAATCGTGAGGTGTTGGTCACTCTCGCCACGGGAATATAGTCGATGGCGCCCGCAGAAGCCTTGGCCACCACCGACGTCAGTCCGGCGGCGCGCCGCTCCGGGATGAAGACGCCATGCGCGCCGGCTCCCTCCGCAGTCCGCAGCACCGCGCCCAGGTTGTGAGGATCTTCCACACCATCAAGAATCACGAGGAGCGGAGGCTCCAGTTTCTGCGCCGCGCGCGCGAGAATGGCCTCTTCCGATTCATAGGCTTTGGCCGCGGCGTAGGCGATCACTCCCTGATGCTTGCCGCCGGGGACCAGCCGGTCGAACGAGGCCAGCGGCTGGACATGGATCGGAATGTGCCGGGCCCGCGCCATTTGCACGAGATCCCCGAACTGCTTGTCCATCCGGATGACGAGCAGACGCTGCAACGGCCGCGCTTCGGCTCTCAGCGCTTCCCGCACCGCATGGAGACCATAGAGGATCTCCTGGCTGTCATCGTTTCCAGCGGCTGGTGCCATCGGGCTTGTCCTCGATCGTAATTCCCATTGCAGCGAGCTCTTTGCGAATCTCGTCCGCTTTTCTAAAGTCTTTCCGAGCACGTGCGGCATTCCTATCCTGGACCTTTTGGTCGATATCGGTGTCTGAGGGCACCGATTGAGCCATCGCAGCTTCTTCCAAACCTGCTCGCAGCAGATCCGATCCTCTAATATCCTTAATGGGATTGAACTGCCAGGAGTCCAACTGGAACAATCCCAACACCTGGCCGAGCGACCGAAATGCCTCTCTGGCGGTGTTTCGCGCGCCTGTCGAGAAGCCGTCCGCGAGCAGTTTATTCAGATCACTGCGCAGTCCTTGCAACGCGGCAATGGCCACCGGTGTATTGAAGTCATCGTCCATCGCCGATCGAAACGCCGCCTGAGTACGCTCAAGGGAAACCGGCAACCCCGGATCGCCACCCGCGCCGGCAGCCGGTTCCGCAAGTCTGGTAAAGAGATCGTAGAACCCGTTCAACGCCTGCTTCGCTTCACGAATTGCGAGATCTGAAAAATCGAGCGGCCCATGGTAATGAGTGGAGAGTAGAAAATAGCGAAGCATTTCGCCGGTAATCTCTTCCGGCCATTCCGATTTTTCGAAGATCTCCCGGATCGTGAAGAAGTTTCCCAACGACTTGGACATCTTCTCTTGATTGATCTGCACGAAGCCGTTGTGAATCCAGTAGCGCGCGAACTCTTTTCCGGTCGCGCCGCAGGATTGTGCGATTTCATTCTCGTGATGCGGGAAGATCAGATCCATCCCGCCGCCGTGAATATCGAAGGTTTCCCCGAGATGGCGGATCGACATGGCGGAACATTCGATGTGCCAGCCGGGCCGCCCCTGGCTCCACGGGCTCGGCCAAGCCGGCTCGCCGGGCTTGGCACTTTTCCAGAGGGCAAAGTCCATCGGATGCCGCTTTCGCTCATCGACATCCACACGTGCGCCGGCCTGAAGATCGTCCAGTTTCCGCTTGGACAATCGGCCATAGTCCCCGTACTTGGCGACTTCAAAGTAGA
Source organism: Nitrospira sp. NS4 (assembly GCF_049546785.1). Lineage (NCBI taxonomy): Bacteria > Pseudomonadati > Nitrospirota > Nitrospiria > Nitrospirales > Nitrospiraceae > Nitrospira > Nitrospira sp. NS4. The sequence continues at coordinate 327,606 of NZ_JBMWAN010000002.1, forward strand.
CATCCCCGTCCACTTGATAAGCCAATCCCTTCGCGATCAAGGTTTCGGTCAACCGAACAATGTCGGCCATGTGCTCGGTCGCTTTCGGTTCGATGGAAGCCGGCCGCACGCCCAGCCTGCCCATGTCGTCATAGTAGGCCTGAATGAATTTGGCCGTGACCTCTTCACAGCTCACACCCTGCTCGTTTGCCCGCTTGATAATTTTGTCATCGACGTCGGTGAAGTTCTTGGCAAACTCCACACGATAGCCGGAGTACTCGAGATAGCGGCGAATGACGTCGAACACGAGCGCGCTCCGCGCATGGCCGATATGGCAATAGTCATACACGGTGACGCCGCAGACATACATGCGGACCGTCTTCGGCGTGAGCGGGACGAACTCTTCTTTTTTCCCGGTCAATGTATTGTAGAGCTTGATCATACAGAAGGCCCCGATTCAGAATTGGCTCCGCGTTTCGGCCAGTGCGACCAGAGAAAGAATCCCAGTACCCCGACCAGGATAACCCCGATCACGATATCGAACCGATGGAAGTACTCGCGCAGATCTTCCCACCGCTCGCCCATCTTCAGACCGATATAGGCCAGCAGATAGCACCAGGGCAACGCCCCGATAAACGTAAAGAGGACGAACCGCGGGAAATTCATCCGCGCGACGCCGGCCGGGAGCGAAATGAACGTGCGCACCACCGGCAACATCCGGCTGAAGAACACCGCCGCCTCGCCGTACCTCTGGAACCAGCGGTCGGCCACATCCAGATCACGATGCGAGACCAACACATACCGGCCATACCGTTCGACGAAGGGACGGCCGCCCCACATCCCGGCGTAATAGGCCGCAATAGATCCCGCAACGTTTCCCAACGCCCCGGCCAGCGTCACGCCAAGCATCGTAAACTGCCCGGTCATGACCAGATAGCCTGAAAACGGCATGATGATCTCGCTGGGGAGCGGAATACAGGCGCTCTCGATGCCCATCGTCAGGAAAATACCGACATAGCCGAACCGGGAGATACAGGCGATGACAAACCGGCTCAACTCGCTGATGATGGCTTCGATGAGACCGGCGATCACCCGCTTACCCCTTTCGCCCAGCCGCGGCGCGCACTCGCTTCTTCGGATCCGCCGGCTTTGCCTGGATCATCGGCACCCAGGCGCGAAACCGATCCAGCACGGCATGGTCCGTACTGTCCAGGCGGATCGGCGTAATGGAGACGCGCCCCTCCTCGATCGCTTCATGGTCGGCATCCCGGCTCCGGCTCCACGAGATGCGCGTGCCCGCAATCCAGTAATACTTGCGCCCGTGCGGGTCGAGCTTCTCGATGATCGGGTTGTCGAAACGCCGCCGGCTCAGGCAGGTCACGCGTACGCCCTTGATCGAACGCTGAGGACGATTCGGCACATTCACGTTCAGCAACGTTTCTTCCGGCAAGCCATGCGCAAGGACCAGACGCACAACCCGCGCGGCATACTCCGCCCCGACGGAAAACCGGAACGAGTCCCGCCCCTCCTGCGACACCGCAATCGACGGAATGCCCAGAATCGTTCCCTCCATGGCCGCAGAGACGGTGCCCGAATACAACACATCGTCTCCGAGATTCACTCCTTTGTTGATTCCCGACACCACCACGGCGGGCGGCTTCGGCATCACTTTGAGCAAGGCCAGGTTGACGCAATCGACCGGAGTGCCGTTGACGGAAAAAGTGCGCGGCGCGAGCCGATGCACACGAAGCGGTTTATGCAGCGTGACGGCGTGCGCCACGGCCGTGCGTTCCCGATCCGGCGCGACGACCCACACCTCGCCCAGCGCAGCCAGCGCCTCGGCCAGAGCCGTCAGACCAGGGGAGTGGATCCCATCGTCATTCGTCACCAGAATGCGCATCGTGATCGAGTCACAAAAAAAGCTGCGCGAGGCAGCTTTTCCCATCCGTGCCGGACTGTCTCTTGGACGGCAGCGAGGCTTCGATGGCCCGGCTGCCGTACGTGCTTCGGTTCGGCTTGTGTAACTGAAAATTGGTCGGGGCGGCGGGATTTGAACCCACGACCACTCGCACCCCAAGCGAGTACGCTACCGGGCTGCGCTACGCCCCGACATGTTCTTATGTGCTGACCGGCCCTATTGTCGCTTGGGAAACCATGGAAAGGCAATGGGAAATGACGGGATCGACTATCGATTGTTCGATTCGAGGATTTTCACGATTGCCTGAAGATCTCCCCTGAGTTTCTTGGCCATTTCCTTCGCACTGAGCGGCCGTGAGGCGGCCCGTCCGCGTCTGACCCAATATCGCTTGACCCCTTCCAGCGTATGCCCTTCCTCGTACAGCATCCGCTTGATTTCGAGCACGGTCTCAATATCCCGTTGAATGTACAGACGCTGGTTGCCTCGGCTTTTCTTGGGTTTGAGAAAGCTGAATTCGGATTCCCAGAATCGAAGGACGTACGCAGGAAGCTTGGTCAGCCGACTGACTTCCCCGATTTTGTAGAAGACCTTGCTCCCCAGCCTGGGTTCAGTCCCCATGACCGGCCCTCACGGTGCGGTCCATGTTGGAGATAGGGTGCCCGTTACGAATTGACGTACTTCTTAAAGACTTGGCTAGGCCGGAACGTAACCACACGCCGCGGGGTAATCCCAATTTCTTCTCCAGTGCGAGGGTTCCGCCCTTTGCGCGATCCCTTGCTCCGAACGACGAAGTTGCCGAATCCTGCGATCTTGACCGAGTCCCCCTTTTGCAGCACACCTTTCAGAAGATTCAACACGAGCTCGACGATATCCGCTGCTTCATTTTTTGAAATACCGACCTGCTTGAAAATCTCGTTCGCGATATCAGCCTTCCTCATGCCACCCCCCTACGCAACCACTGCACATTCCCGTTCACAATTTCCCTCGAAACTGTTCTTCATGTACGGAAAGTTTTGCTTAAGTTACGTGAGGTTATGAAGTCTGTCAAGAATAAATATCAAGATCTTCGGAGGACGGATGGCTAATCTTTCGCTAGGAGCTTGTACTCGATGCTATCGGCCAGCGCCTGCCAGGTGGCTTCCATGATGTTCTCCGACACCCCCACCGTTCCCCATTTGTCCTTGTGGTCGCCGGACTCGATGAGGACGCGCACCTTCGATTCCGTTCCCTTATTGGCGGCCAAGACCCGCACTTTATAGTCGAGCAGCTTGACCTCGCGCAGTTGAGGATAGAATTTCTCCAAAGCCTTGCGCAGCGCATGGTCGAGGGCATTCACAGGACCTGCGCCGACCGCAGCGGTATGCTCGATCACCCCCCCGACTTTGACCATGACCGTTGCCTCGGACAAGGGTGCGCCCGTCTCCTGTTTCTTTTCCACGATGACCCGGTATCCCAGCAACTGGAACGACGGCTTGTGGGTTGCCATCGCTTTGCGCATCAAGAGCTCGAAGGATCCCTCGGCCCCCTCGAACTGGTAGCCCTGATTTTCGTGGTCCTTCAGGGTATCCACCAATTCTTGAAGTTTGGCATGATCCTTCGTGAGTTTGATGCCGTAGGCTTCGAGCTTTTCCAAGAGGCCGCTGCGCCCCGCGTAATCCGAGACGAGCACCCGCTGGCGGTTGCCCACCAGGGCCGGGTCGATATGCTCGTAGGTCGCCGCATTTTTCAGCACCGCATGAATATGGACGCCGCCTTTGTGCGCGAAGGCGGAATCGCCCACATACGGCTGGTGCTTGTTGGGCATATGATTGGCAATCTCCGTCACAAAGCCGGAGACCGTCTTCAGATGACTGAGCCCGTCGTTGAGCGCAGGCCGGCGCATCTTCAATTCGAGATTGGGAATGATCGAACAGAGATTGGCGTTGCCGCATCGCTCCCCGATGCCGTTGATCGTCCCCTGCACCTGCACAATGCCGGTTTCAATCGCGATCAGCGAATTCGCCACCGCCATTTCGCAATCATTGTGCGCATGGATGCCGAGCGGCACCGCACATTCGCGCCGCACCACTTCGCAAATCTCCCGGATTTCCCAGGGCATCGTGCCGCCGTTCGTGTCGCAGAGAATCACCCGTTCGGCGCCGGCTTCAACGGCTTCGCGGACGGTGTTGAGCGCATATTCCGGATTCGTCTTGTACCCGTCAAAGAAGTGTTCGGCATCGTAGAAGACCCGCCGCCCTTTACTCTTGAGATAGGCGATGGAATCACCGATCAATTCGAGGTTCTTGGCAAGCGAAATGCCCAGCGCATCGGTCACGTGCAACGACCAGGTTTTCCCGAACAGCGTGATCGTCTTCGTCTCCGCCGCGAGCAGCGCCTTGAGATTCGGGTCTTTGCTGACTGAATTGCTGGCTTTCCGCGTCGAGCCGAAGGCAATGACGGACGCATGTTTGAACGGGATGGCCTTGATCATCCGGAAGAACTCGATGTCTTTCGGATTCGCCCCCGGCCAGCCGCCTTCGATATAGTGCACGCCGAGTTCGTCCAGCTTCTGCGCGACACGCACCTTATCCTCAGCCGAAAAGCTCACATCTTCGGCCTGCGCCCCATCGCGGAGCGTCGTATCGTAAATTTCCAGGGCGGCGGTTCGCTCGGCGGACAGTCGCGGGACGACGAGCGTCTTCCGTTCGTCTGCCTGACGGGCATTCCGGGCCTGTGGGGATTGTTTAGCCATAGCTTAATACCCTAACAAGAGGCACTGCGATCTGTCGAGACGTGTCACAACGCGGGGCCTTTATTTCGCCGGATGGTCTCCCTGGGAAACCTGATCGAGGCCGAACGCCGAATGGAGCGAACGCATCGCCAACTCAAGGTACTTCTCATCAATGACGCAGGAAATCTTGATCTCCGAGGTGCTGATCATCAGGATGTTGATCCCTTCACGGGACAACACCTCGAACATCTTCGCCGCCACACCGGAATGCGAACGCATCCCTACGCCGATCAGCGACACCTTGGCGATCGCTTCCGTGATCGACACGGACTTGGCTTCAATATCCTTGGCCACGCTTTGAATGATCGGCGTCGCCTTGCGCAAATCCGCGCGGGGAACGGTAAACGAGAGATCGGTCAGCGAATCCTGCCCCATGTTCTGGATGATCATGTCGACATTGACATGGGCCTGCGCCACCGGCCCGAAGATCCGCGCAGCGATGCCCGGCTTGTCAGGGACGCCGACTATCGTAATCTTCGCTTGATTCCGGTCGCCCGTGACACCGGCAACCGCGACCGCTTCCATATCCGCATCTTCACGTGTCACGAGAGTCCCCTTTCCTTCTTTGAAACTCGAATTGACCTCGACCGGGACATTGAACTTCGCCGCGAATTCGACCGACCGGGTCTGCAACACCTTGGCGCCGAGACTGGCCATTTCCAGCATTTCTTCATAGGCAATCTTGTCGATGCGCCTGGCCGCCGGCACCACGTTGGGATCGGCGGTGTAGACGCCGTCCACGTCGGTGAAGATAATGCAGCGATCGGCTTTCAATGCCGCGGCCAGCGCCACGGCGGAGAGATCGGATCCTCCCCGGCCCAGCGTGGTCACATCCGACTGCGCGTTGATCCCCTGAAACCCCGCCACGACGGGAATGATGCCTTGGGCCAGCGCCTCACGCAACCGATCCGCCGTGACGCGGGCAATCCGGGCCTTGGTATGGGCGCTATCGGTGATGATGCCGACCTGCCGTCCTGTGAACGATCGCGCATTGATGCCGCGGCCCCGCAAATCCATCGCCAGGAGCGCAATGGTCACGCGCTCGCCGGTGGAGAGCAGCATGTCCATCTCACGCTCATCCGGCATCGGGGTGGCTTCGTGAGCCAGCTTCACCAGTCGATCCGTCTCGCCACTCATCGCGGACAACACCACCACAACCTGATCGCCCGCGCGATGAGCCTGCGCGACGCGATCCGCCACTCTGTGGATCCGCTCGATGGTGCCCACCGACGTCCCGCCATATTTCTGAACGATCAACGCCACCCAATTACCCCTTGGCAAATAGCTTGGTTGCAAACTTCGTGGCGTCCCGGACCGGAGCCTTGGACGCCTGGGCATCGGCTTCCGTAAAACGCCGCCCCGCTGCGGGTGCGCCGCTGCCGGTGCCCTCGCCGAACGCATAGAACGCCTGCCCCCGCCGGCCTTCACCATGATCGCACAACACGACAAAGCGGTACGGCCCCATTTTCCCCAACCCTTCGAGAAGGGGACCGACCAGCTCGCGGTCAAACTCTTCAATGCCCTGAACATTCGCGTTGAGATCGGTCCCATGCACCACGGCGTCAGCGAGTTCGGCGTGCAGATAGACAAAGTCTTTCCTGGACAATTCCGCCAGCGCCACGGCGGCCCTGGCCTTCAGTCCCCCGTGTTGAAGCGTGGATGGATCAGGCGCCTCCAACCCCGCACAAATCCCGACGCCGCGATACACATCGCTCGACGTGACGACGGAACCGGACACCTGGAATCGCTCGGCGAGGCTGGGCCAGAGCGCGGCACGGCCTTCACCCCAGAGCCATACGCAATTCGCCGGCTTTTTGCCGGCCGCCATCCGCTCCTCATTGACCGGATGATCCCGCAAGATCACATAGGAGGCATCCATCAATTTTTTCAGAATGTCGGCCCCGTCCCCCGTCGGCAGAGAATCGGCGATCGTACGGCCATGCACGAGCTGCGGATCGACACACACAGCCCGAGGCTTCCCGTTTACCCACACCATCACATGACGGTGGCCGGCGCCTGGGTAGAACTGAATCGTCTCGGACCCCAATTGTTCGTTGATGGCCTCAATCAATTCCCGCGCCTCGTCCGTCTCGATCAGCCCGGCGGTCGCATCGTCCATGACGACATGCGGCCCCAATTTCTTGATCTCCGCGCCGACCTGGCCGCCCTCGGGTTTCAACGTCACCATGGTGCAGCGGTAGACCACATCGTGCTCGGTGACCGACACCCCGAGACTCGCCGCCTCGAAAGGGCCGGGTCCTTGATAGTACTTTTTAGGATCATAGCCGAGGATCGCGGTCCCGCTGAGTCCGCTTCCATGGCGGCTCCCGTCGGCGGCGGTCGCCAGAAGGCCCAGTTCACCGATTTGCGCCAGCCGATCGAGGTGCGGCGTGGCGGCAGCCTGCAAAGGAGTCCGCCCGCCCAGCTCTTCGCGGGGCTGATCGGCCATTCCACCGGCATGAAGAATCACATATTTCATAAGTCATCCGACAGGCGTCATGCGTTTAACAAACGGGCGACATCTTCGCGCGTCGCCTTGACAGTCAGCGGCGGTTTGGATATCCCGATGGCCGTATCGGCGTCTTTCAACCCGTGACCGGTCAGCGTACAGACCACCGTCTCCCCTTCCCGCAGCTTTCCCGCGCGGCCCAATTTCGTCACCCCGGCCACCGACGCAGCCGAAGCCGGCTCGCAAAAGACCCCTTCGGTCGCCGCGACCAGCGAATAGGCCTGGAGAATTTCCTCGTCCGTCACCATGTCGATGGCCCCCGACGATTCCTCGACCGCCTTGGACGCGGCGGCCCAGCTCGCCGGGTTCCCGATACGGATCGCCGTGGCAATCGTTTGCGGCTGCTCCACGATGCGACCGAGCACCATGGGAGCAGCGCCCGCGGCCTGGAACCCCATCATGCGCGGAAGCTTGGTCGTCTGATTGGCCCCCCGATACTCTTGATAGCCCTTCCAATAGGCCGTGATGTTGCCGGCGTTGCCGACGGGAAGCACGTGCAGGCCCGGCGCATCGCCCAGCTGATCGCAGACTTCGAAGGCCGCGGTTTTCTGACCTTCGATGCGGAACGGATTGATGGAATTGACGAGCTCGATATGATGGGTGAGGGAAAGATCTTTGACGATCGTGAGCGCTTGATCGAAATTGCCTTCGATCTGGATAACAGTCGCCTGATGCATCATGGCCTGAGACAATTTCCCCAGGGCAATTTTCCCCGCCGGGATCAGGACATAGACGGCCAGACCGGCTCTCGCTCCATAGGCCGCGGCCGAGGCCGAGGTATTGCCGGTGGACGCGCACATGACGGCCCGCGCCCCTTTCTCGACGGCCTTGGAAATGGCCATGGTCATGCCCCGGTCTTTAAATGAACCGGTCGGGTTGGCGCCTTCGAATTTCAGATAGAGATCGACGCCGGGGGCGATGGCCTTGGCCAATCGTGAGGCCTGAATCAACGGCGTATGACCCTCTCCCAGACTGATCACCGGAGTCTTCTCCGTCACCGGGAGAAACTTCCGATATTCCTCAATGATGCCGCGCCAACGAGTCATCTGATCACTCATCCTTCCCTTCCACCCGAATCAGCGTCGCCGGTTCCGACACAAAAGCCTTGCGGTTGATCTCACGGAGCGCCGCCTGAACATCCCGCTCCTGCGCCATATGCGTCTTGATGACCACCGGCACGGTCTGGCCCTCTCGCCGGCCCTGTTGCAACATCGAGGAAATGCTGATTCCGCACCGGCCCAGCTCCCCCGCAATCTGCGCCAACACACCGGGGCGATCCACCACCATGAAGCGCAGATAGTAGAGCGAACTGATTTCCTCGATCGGCTTCATCCGGATCGGCCGGCGCTGGTCCCGCTGGAACGAGGCCGGCGGCACGCGCCCGGCAGCCCCTTTCAACAGATTGCGCCCGATGGCGATCACGTCGCTGACGACGGCGCTGCCGGTCGGCATCGATCCCGCCCCACGGCCATACAACATCACATCCCCCACGGCATCGCCGACCAGCTGAATCGCGTTGTAGACCCCGTCCACCTTGGCGATCGGATCGGCCATCGGCACCATGGTCGGATGGACTCGGGCATCCACTTCCCCATCGACGAGCTTGGCAATGCCCAGCAGCTTGATCGTGTAGCCAAACTCTTTGGCATAGGCAATATCGGTCGGCGTGATGTGCGTGATGCCTTCGGTATAGATATCTTTGACGTTCACCGGCGTGCCGTAGGCTAACCCCACCAGAATAGCCAGCTTGTGCGCCGAATCGATCCCGGCCACGTCAAAGGTCGGATCCGCTTCGGCATAGCCGGCTTGCTGCGCATCCTTGAGGATCGCGTCGAAGCTCTGACCCTCGTGCGTCATCCGGGACAGAATGTAGTTTGACGTGCCGTTGATGATGCCGTAGATCGACTCAATGCGATTCGCCGCCAACCCTTCCGTCAGAGCCCGGATGACCGGAATCCCGCCCCCGACACTGGCCTCGAACCCCAGATCGACGCCCTGGCGGGAGGCGGCCTCGAAAATTTCCTCGCCGTGCAGAGCGAGCAACGCCTTGTTCGCGGTCACGACATGCTTGCCGGCGGCAATGGCCTCGAGGATAACGCGCTTCGCGAAGTCATACCCGCCGACCAGCTCGATCACAATATCGATCGCCGGATCGGTCAGTACCTGCCTGGCATCCGTCGTGAGTACGCCGGCCGGCACAGCGACGCCGCGATCGCGCGTGATATCGAGATCGGCGATCCGGAGCAACTCGACCGGCACGCCGACACGGCGGCTGATCAGCGCCGCGTTCTCGAACAACACCTTGGCAACCCCGGTGCCCACCGTTCCAAACCCGATGAGACCGACTCCGATACGAGACTTCATTCTTCCGATCCTTCGAGCTTCAGAGCCTTCTTAATCCCCCGCACGGCCTGACGCGTCCGGTGCTCATTTTCAACCAGGCCGAACCGCACGTATTCATCGCCCCCTTCACCGAACCCGATGCCGGGGGACACGGCCACCTTGGCCTCGCGCAACAGGAGCTTGGAGAACTCCAAGGACCCGAGATGCCGGTAGGCCTCGGGGATCCGCGCCCAGACAAACATGGTCGCGAGCGGCTTGGGCACCTCCCACCCGATGCGGTTCAACCCGCCGACCAAGACATCCCGCCGTTTCTGATAACGGAGCACCGTCTCTTTGACGCAGTCTTGCGGACCATTGAGCGCGATGACGCTCGCAATCTGAATGGGCTGAAAGATGCCATAGTCGAGATAGCTCTTGATCTTGGCCAAGGCCCCGACCACTTCACGATTGCCGACGCAGAATCCCACCCGCCAGCCCGGCATATTGTAGGCCTTGGACAGGGTATAAAACTCCACCCCGACATCCTTCGCCCCGGGAACCTGCAAAAAGCTCGGCGCCTTATAGCCGTCGAACACCAGATCGGCGTAAGCCAGGTCGTGAATGACGATGACATTGTTTTCTTTTGCAAATGCCACAATCTTCTTGAAGAACCCGATATCGACCACCGCCGTCGTCGGATTATGCGGAAAATTGATCACGAGGATCTTGGGACGCGGGATCGTCTGCCGATACACCCGCTGCAGATCTTCGAAGAAGTCGCTGTCCTGCCGCAATTCAATCCCGCGCACTTCGCCGCCGGCAATGATAAAGCTGTACATATGGATCGGGTAGGTCGGCGTGGGAGTCAGCACGACATCGCCTGGGCCGATCATCGCCAACGCAAGATGGGCGAGCCCTTCCTTGGAGCCGATCGTCACGATCGCTTCCGTCTCCGGATCCAACTCCACATTGTAATTCCGCTTGTACCAGCCACAGATCGCGTGGCGCAGCTTGGTAATGCCGCGTGACGCGGAGTAGCGATGATTCTTGCCCTTGCGCGCCGCTTCGATCAGTTTCTCGACGATATGGGGAGGTGTCGGCTGATCGGGATTACCCATCCCGAAGTCGATCACATCTTCCCCGCGCTGACGCGCTTCCAGCTTGAGAGCCTGAACTTGTGCAAAGACGTAAGGAGGGAGCCGCTTTAACCGATAAAACCCATCGCCCAAACCCATGACAATCCTTTACTGTGAACGGAACCCCACTTCCGGCCGCGCCTCACTCGTCTGAGGGCTCGTCGGCCGTCAAGAAGGGCCTATTCTAATGGAGGGCCTCCGTTGAGTCAATTTGTCTTGTGATTCTGTGGGGTTCCGATCCAAATCCAGATTGAGCCCCTTAAGGGGGTCAACCGGGGCCTGCTGCGCCGCTCAATCTTGCTCCGCCTCGCGCCTTCTGCTAATAATGCCTCGGTTTTCCCCATCACGTACAGGGTGTTCCCCGGTATCCGAACGGTCTCAGGGAGAATTCATGGCCAGGCTGGGCGTCAACATCGACCACGTCGCGACACTTCGCCAGGCCCGAGGCGGAACCGACCCGGATCCGCTGGCCGCCGCCATCCTCGTGGAACTGGCGGGGGCCGACGGCCTCGTCGTCCACTTGCGCGAAGACCGGCGGCACATTCAGGACAAGGACCTGCAGCTCTTGCGGGAAATCGTCCGCACGAAGCTCGATTTGGAAATGGCGGCGGACGAGGCCATGGCGAAGATCGCACTGACGGTCAAGCCGGACCTGGTGACGCTTGTCCCGGAAAAACGGCAGGAACTCACGACAGAAGGCGGCCTCGATGCCGTCGGGCACAAAGACAGGGTCCAGACTATTGTGGCCATGCTGCACGACGGAGGGATCCCGGTCAGCCTGTTTGTCGAACCGGACCTCAATCAGATCAAAGCCGCCCACAAGATCTCGGCGGACTTCATCGAACTCCATACAGGCCGCTATGCCAACGCGACCCGGTCAAAGGAAGCGGATGCCGAGTTTGAAGCCATCACCCAGGCCGCGAAGCTCGCGTATAAATTAGGCATGGGCGTGAACGCGGGCCATGGGTTGAATTACCGCAACGTCAAGCGGCTCACGCATATTCCGGAGATTGTCGAATACAACATCGGGCACAGCATCATCGCCCGTGCCGTCCTCGTCGGCCTCGACCAGGCAGTCAAAGAGATGAAAGCCTTGCTGAGCTAGCCAGCCCGTCGGCGTCGCATTACCCGGGCAGCGGAATCAGGCTATGACGCCACACCAACAGGTCACACCACGCGGATCGCTTCCGACGCCCCCCCGGCTGCGCGGCCACCGTGCCGGCGTTGATCCACAATGATGAAGATTGTCACAGCCGCACAGATGCAATCTCTCGATCGTCGGACGATTGAGGAGGCCGGTGTGCCAGGCACAACCCTGATGGAGCGGGCGGGAACTGGCGTGGTGGCCTGCCTCGAACAACAACTGGGCTCGTTGCGCGGCAAGACCGTCGCGATTCTCTGCGGGAAAGGGAACAACGGAGGCGACGGATTCGTTGTCGGCCGCCTGCTTCACAAACAGCGCGCGAAAGTCCGCATCCTCGCGTTGGCTCCGTTGACAGAATTGAGCCGCGATGCCGCCGCCATGTACCGGCAGCTCGTGCGCGCCGCCGGGAAAACGGCCATCAAACCCTTTGCCTCCGCAAACCAGGCCCGGTCCATCCTTCATGACAGCGACGTCATCGTCGATGCCTTGCTGGGCACCGGACTCTCTTCAGAAGTAACCGGCCGTTACGGTGACGCCATCGATAGCATCAATCAGGCCCGCCGCCTGACCGTCGCGGTCGATCTCCCTTCAGGTATTCACGCCGACACCGGGGTAGTATTGGGGCGGGCGGTAAAAGCCGACCTGACCGTGACCTTCGGCCTGCCGAAGCTGGGCCTGTTCCAGAATCACGGCATCGACCACGCCGGCCGCGTGGAGATCGTCGATATCGGCATTCCACCGGCCTATGTCGATGCCATTGACAGCCGGATCAGCGTGATTACCGCCCCGTTTGTCCGGTCCGTCCTCCCCTCGCGCCGACTCTCCAACCACAAAGGGACCTTCGGCCATGCGGGCATCATCGCCGGCTCAGTCGGAAAGACCGGGGCCGCCGCCATGTGCGCAAAAGCCGCGCTACGAGTAGGAGCCGGGCTGGTAACCGTGGCAATCCCGACAAGCATGAACGCTGTCCTGGAAGCGAAGCTCCTCGAAGCCATGACGATGCCGATGCCGGACACCAAAGCCCATACCTTTGCACGCGCCGCGTGTGATCGCCTGAAGGCCTTTATCACCGCACGAACTGCCGTTGCCATCGGACCGGGGCTCTCGACCCATCCGGAAACGGTGGAGCTGACGCAGGCTCTCATCAAGCAACTCGACCGGCCGGCCGTCCTCGATGCCGATGCGCTGAATGCCCTCGCCGGACGGGCCACCCTGTTGACCGAATGCACGATTCCCCCCATTCTCACGCCGCATCCGGGCGAGATGGCCAGGCTGGAGACGGATGCAACCGTCCAATCCGTCAATGCCGACCGCATCGGCACGGCCACACGCTTTGCCAGAGAACGGGGCGTCTACCTCGTGCTGAAAGGGGCCAGAACCGTCATTGCCAGACCAGATGGCCTGGTGGCGATCTGTCCGACCGGCAACCCCGGTATGGCCACCGCCGGAACCGGTGATGTCCTGACCGGCATGATGGCGGGATTACTCGCCCAGGGCCTGACCTCGTGGGACGCAGCTTGCGCCGCAACGTATCTGCATGGACTCGCCGGCGACCTTGCCGCCGAGGTGAATGGACAAGCCGGCATGATTGCCGGAGATGTGATCGAACAGATTCCCCATGCGCTCAACACTCTTGGTTCGACGTAGCCGCATGTCGATCAGCAGAACGAAGAAGGCCCGCAGGCCTCAGTCCGCGCCTCGTGCGCCGGCCTCAGAGTGGACCCTCGCGCTCTCCTCGCGCGCCGCCACGGAGGCCTTCGGCCGGGCCATCGGACGCGCCCTCGCAGGAGGAGAAACCTTGGCCCTCTCCGGTGAATTGGGCGCCGGCAAGACCGCCCTGGTACGCGGCATCGCCGCCGGCCTCGGTGTGCCGCCAAGCGCGGTGAGCAGCCCGACCTTTGTGCTGATCCATGAATATCAGGGCCGTCTCCCCCTGGTGCATGTGGATCTATACCGGCTTCGCTCCGACGCCGACGCCGAGTCCATCGGTTTAGGCGACTACTTTCAAGGTCACACCGTGACGGCCATCGAATGGGCCGACAAGTTTCCGACGCTGCTCCCTGCAGACCGGCTGGAGATTACGCTGCGGCATAAGAGTCCGACGACGAGAGCAGCGCACCTCCTCGCAGGAGGGCCGCAATCCGCTCGCCTCCTGGAGGAACTCCGACATACCCCTCACCGGGCCCCAACCGTGCCGACGACACAGGCAACACGCACGCACAGCGGAACAGGGAGGCGCCGGCAGCCATGATTCGATTGATTCTCGTCGGCATCCTCCTGCTCCTCTCCCTCGCCTTTTTCCTCCAAAATCAGGAGCAGGAAGTCACCCTCCGCTACTTCTTCGGATTGCTGGAAGCCTCCACGCCGATCTACAAGCCGATCCTCACCGCCTTCGCCGTCGGCTTGCTCGTGTCCGGCATCCTGCTGTTTCCGCCGTGGGTCCGGGGACGGATCGAGCTGCGGCGGAAAACGAAAGCGCTTCAGGAGCTCGAGGTCGATCTTGAACGGGCGCGCCAATCAGTCGAAAAACTGACGGGCCGCGCTGCCTCTCCGCCGCCGACCGAACCGACACAGGACCTCGTCGATGAGTGACCACGATGCCAGCCCGCTCATGCGACAATACCGGGAGATCAAGCGCGGGTACCCGCAGGCCATTCTGTTTTTCCGCGTCGGCGACTTCTATGAAATGTTTTATCAGGACGCGCAGGAGGCCTCGCGCCTCCTCTCCATTGCCCTGACCTCGCGGGACAAAAACAGCCCGGAGCCGGTCCCGCTCTGCGGCGTCCCGTACCATGCCGCCACCGGCTATATCGCCAAGCTGCTCAAAGCCGGACGCACCGTCGCGTTGTGCGAGCAGGTCGAAGACCCGAAACTGGCCAAAGGGCTGGTACGGCGGGAAGTGGTCCGTCTCTACACGCCCGGCACGCTCGTGGAGACGGAGTTTCTCTCGCCGGTCGAGTCGAACTTCCTGGCCGCCGTCTCTGTTGGAACCACCGCCAAACACCAGCCGGTGATCGGCCTCGCCATGCTCGAGGTGTCGACAGGGGAGTTTGTGGTGACCGAGTTTCAAGGCGATCAGGCCTCCTCGCAAGTGCTGGACGAATTGGCCGGGCTGGAGCCTCGCGAGATCCTCTTCAGCCCTTTGCCGGATCGAGAGAATCAGTCGTGGCTCGACCAGATCCGCAACGCCCGGCTCTGCGAGCGCTCGGCAGCTTCGTTCGACCAACAGCGGGCTGCGCGGCTGCTCCAGGACCAATTCCACGTCCACTCCCTGGACGCTTTCGGCTGCCAGGGGCTGACGGCGGGCATCGGGGCGGCAGGCGCGGTGCTGGACTATTTTCGTGAGACGCAACCGACGGCCCCGCTCGATCATATCCGCCGGCCGCGCGTGCGCCGCACAACGGACGCGATGCATCTGGACAGCGTGACGATTCGGAACCTTGAACTCCTCAAGCCGATGGGGGCGCTGGAAGAAGGGCCGGGAGCGAAGCCGGCCACTCTCTTATCGGTGCTCGATCGAACCGTGACGGCAATGGGCAGCCGGCTCTTGCGCCAATGGCTCGTGCGACCCTTGATTCACTGTGACGCCATCAGGGCCAGGCTGGACGCAGTCGGAGAACTCAAAGATTGCATGCAGGCGCGCGTCGCCTTGCGGTCGGCGCTGCGGGACGTCCAGGACATCTCCCGCCTCAGCGGACGGATCGTTCTCGGTGTGGCAGGCCCTCGTGAAATTCTGGCCCTGAAGCAATCGCTCGCGACCTTTCCGGAAATCGCCGCGCAATTGCAGTCACTTTCGAGCCCCCTGCTGGTGGAGGCGCGCTCATCCTGGGACGACGGGCGGGACCTCTACGAACTGATCGAACAGGCGATCCAAGCGGATGCGCCCCTTTCGGTGCGGGAAGGCGGCGTCATTCGCGAGGGCTATCATGCGGAAGTGGACGAGCTCCGGAAGGCCGCCAAGGAAGGCAAGCACTGGATCGCCGCGCTGGAGGCAAAAGAGCGAGAGCGCACCGGCATCGAATCGTTGAAGGTCCGCTACAACCAGGTCTTCGGCTACTACATTGAAATCACCAAGGCGAACCTGGCCCGCGTGCCGGCCGACTTTATCCGCAAACAGACGCTGGTCAACGCCGAGCGGTTCATGACTCCTGAGCTGAAAGGGCTCGAAGAGCGGGTCACCGGCGCCGAGGTGAAACTCCTGGCGCTGGAACAGGACCTGTTTGCCCAACTGCGCATACGGCTGGCGGAACAGGCCAACCGGCTCCAGGAGATGGCGGGCAAGCTGTCCCTGATCGACGTGCTGGCGGGCCTCGCCGAAACCGCCGCGCTCAATCAGTATACAAAACCGGTCATCGACGAAAGCGGTGCCATTGACCTTCGCGGGGGCCGCCACCCCGTGGTCGAGCGGCTGAGCGAAGACATGGCCTTCGTTCCCAACGACACGCAGTTGAATCTGGAATCGCACCGGCTGCTGATCCTCACCGGGCCGAACATGGCGGGAAAAAGCACGTATCTCCGCCAGGTCGCCTTGATCGTGCTGCTCGCCCAGATCGGCAGTTTCGTGCCGGCGGCGGAAGCCAGGATCGGCATCGTGGACCGCATCTTCACCAGGGTCGGAGCTTCGGACAACCTGGCCAGCGGCCACAGCACGTTCATGGTCGAAATGGTGGAGACCGCCACCATTCTCCATAGCGCCACGGTGCGCAGCCTCATTCTGCTGGACGAAATCGGTCGGGGCACCAGCACCTATGACGGACTCAGCATCGCCTGGGCGGTCGCGGAGTATATCCACGACCGGCGGCATCTGGGCGCACGGACCCTCTTCGCCACGCATTACCACGAGATGACGCAGTTGGAGCAGCAACGGGAAGGAATTAGAAATTATCGAGTCGATGTCCGAGAAGTGGACGGGGACGTAGTCTTTCTCCGGAAAATTGTGGCCGGCGGGGCCGACCGCAGCTACGGCATCCACGTGGCCAGGCTGGCAGGTCTCCCGGAATCGGTCATCGGCCGCGCCCGGGATGTGCTGGCCCAACTTGAGCAGCCGGAGGCGACGACGATTCAGCAGACCAAGCCGGCCCAGCACACCACACCGCCGCTCCCGCAACCGCACGCCATCGTCGAAGAAGTCCGGCAGATCGATCTCTTCTCCATGACGCCCCTGGACGCCCTCAATCGCCTCGCCGAGCTCCAGCGGAAAGTCTCGCCCACGGCGAAACAGCCCGGGTCCTGATCACGGCCCTTGATGCCCGGTCCCAGTTAGTCAGATAATACCGGCCTGCGAGGCGTTTCATGGCATACAATGCCAATCGACGACTGCGACTGGCGATCATCGGCCTGGGGATCGCGCTCTTTTGCCTCGACCTCTACCTTCCGCTGGGAATCGGAAACGGCGTCCTCTACGGAGGGCTGGTCATTCTCTCCTTCCTGCTGCCGAATCGCACCGGCCCGTTGATCACAGCCTCCATCTGCTCCGTGCTGACGATGGCCGACGTAGTCCTGAGCCCGACGCTCGACGGCGTGCCGCTCTGGATGGGAGTGACTAACCGCCTGTTCAGCCTCACCGCCATCTGGTTGCCGGTACTCTTTTTCCTTCACCGGCGGAGAGCGGAAGAAACGCTCCGGCGGGCGCACGACGATCTTGAAGCACGGGTACGGACTCGCACACAGGAACTCGCGGCAGTCAACCACGCGCTGGTTGAGGAAATCGCCGATCGGATCGAAACGGAGCAATCGCTCCGAGCCAGCGAGGCCGTGTTGCAAGCCAACCAGCGTGAACTGCAGCAGAGCCGCGAGGATCTCCGCGCTCTGGCCGGGAAGCTGCTCACCGCCCAAGAAGAAGACCGGCGGCGGCTCTCCCGTGACCTGCACGACGATATCAACCAACGGCTCGCCATGCTCTCGATGGATCTACGGCAGGCGGAAAAGGATCCTTCCTCAGACCCACAGGAACTCCGTTCGGTGATTCGTCTCGTATCCGAACGGCTCACGTCGATCTCCGACGACGTGCGACAGATGGCGTATCGCTTCCACCCGTCCATCCTGGACGATTTGGGACTGGTAAAGGCGGTCCGGCGGCTCCTCGACGACTACTCCAATCGCAACAGCATCACAAACACATATGTCCATCAAGACCCCACCACGGTCCTGCCCACGGAATTGGCCATCTGCATCTACCGTGTCGTCCAGGAAAGCCTGAGCAACATTGTCCGCCATGCGCAGGCCTCCCACGTGGAGGTGGAATTGATCTGTGACGACGATCTGGTGTGCCTCTCAGTGCGGGACAACGGCGTGGGATTCAACGCCGCCCGCCTCGCCCACACCGGGACCCATCTCGGACTGCTCAGCATGAAAGAACGCGTGCGCCTCGCCAAAGGACGCCTGGATATCGACTCAACCCCTGGCCAAGGGACTCACATCCGGGTCGAGATTCCGCGCAACAGGGAGGACTTCGATGCATAAACCCAGCATTCTCTTGGCCGACGATCACAACCTCATCATCGAGGGGTTTCGACGAATCCTTGAAGGCGACTACACCCTTGTCGGCACGGCAACGGATGGACGCGCCCTCCTGGAGTCGGCCAAAGCTCTGCAGCCGGACATCATCATTCTAGATGTGTCAATGCCGCTGCTGAACGGCATCGATGCTGCCGAGCAACTCAAACAGTGCTGCCCGCAGGCCAAACTCATTTTTGTCACGATGCATGCCGACACCGAGTACGTCCGTGCCGCATTCGAAGCAGGGGCCTCCGCTTATGTGCTCAAACGCTCGGCGGTGGATGAGCTGGAGCAGGCGATTCGCGCGGTCCTCGCAGGACACTCCTACATCACCCCGCTCATCACAAAAGATCTTCTGGACGTCTTCCTGTCCAAGACCCCGCGGAAGCCTGGCGGCGCGGACGGCCTCACCCTGCGACAACGGGAAGTCTTACAGCTCCTTACCGAAGGCCGCACGGCAAAAGACATCGCGAGCATTTTGAACATCTCCTCCCGGACCGTTGAGTTTCACAAGGGACAGATCATGGAACAACTCAAACTGCAAAGCACCGCGGATCTGATCAAGTATGCAATCTCACATCGAATTGTGACCACGACATAATCACCGCAACCTGCCCAACGTGCCCGGGCCTGGTACAAATTCATCGCCCTATTGCGGAATTTACGAGTTCCCTCGTTTCTCCAAACAGCGTATATCAAGCCGTACTATGCCTGCATGGCTGCCAGGTGGTATTGCGGGGAATCTCCGGAACGAGTCTGACGGTGCGAATTCACCCCGCCCCTGGATGGGACGAACCCTCATCCTGGTCTGCGATGGTTGTGCACGCGTACAAGATGGCCTTTCGGACGCGGCCTCCGAAGCCCAATGGATGGATCAGGTCCTGTATATGAGCGTCCACCGTCTCTCCCCCATAGACGTATGGTGGTGCCACACGACCTGTCAGCAGTGTGGCTGGACGAGGTGAAAGCCCAGAGACAAGGGGCGGGCGAGAACACCAGATCAGTCCCAGGGACAAGAGTGAAAGGGATAGTCGCTTCGGGATCGGCCTCCTCAGCCACTGCCCTTCAACTCACATGGACGACTGATCTGGTCTCTCCTTGCACCACTTAACCAGAAGAGAATGACGCCTTTGAACATGGAGCGCTGAACAACTCGCATGACACATTCTTGTAGAATGTATTCCAACCGTTGAGCAAATCATTTATCAGTCAATTGCATCAACACCACGCGACAAGCTCATCCGAAAGCTCGAGGCTCGTTGGTCATGGGATGATAGACAATATCGACACTCAATGCGGAGGTGAAGAATGTTGCAAGGCCGAAGGTCAACCCTCCTTGGAGCACTACTGATCGGCATCGGAGTCCTGACGGGAGGATGGGGCTGTTCGAGCAAGCAGGTGACCTCCGGATCCGGTGATCAATCCACGACAACCAAAAAAGGAAAAGGCGAGGCGCAGACTGTCCTGCAGGAGCCGATCGCCTCGATCCCAACAGCGTCTCCGGGAGCGGGTGTTCCGGAGCCGGATACCCGACCGGGTCTCGTGACGCCCTCAACCCCGGGAGGCGTATCCGTGCCGAACCAGGGTTCGGCGCCCCCTCCCCCCGCTGCCTCGGCTATTACCCCTGCGTCCTCCTCTCCTGATCTCAAGTCTCCGGGAGATATCTTCTTTGACTTCGACCAATATGAGGTTCCTCGTGATGCGATCCCTGTTTTGGAAAGCAATGGCCTCTTGGTTCGGGATAACCCGGAACAATCCTTTTTAATCGAAGGTCATTGTGACGAGCGCGGAACCCTTGCCTACAATCTGGTGCTTGGCGAGAAGCGGGCTAAGGCGGCAAAACGGTACCTCGAAGGTCTCGGAATATCGGCCTCTCGCATTCAGACAACCAGCTATGGAGAGGTCAAACCCTTTTGCAAAGAGCACAAGAAGGATGCTGGAAGTACAACCGCCGGGCCCATTTCGTTATCCAATAAGTTTCGCGGAAATCCTCTCGTTCGAGGCGAGCCATGCGGAGCGTTTGACCAGACTTGTTCGAGAGGAATTTCCAGAGGCTGGCGGAAGGTCTCAAAATTGATGCATACGGGTTTCGAATAAATGAGTGGCCGGGCTCCGCTATTCGGCATTACCCGATCATCGGCCTGGTGTCCTCTTTCTTGTACCCCTATTCTGTGAACGTGCGACACATTATCATCAGCCTATTTATCTTATCGGCGGGGCTCTGGGGCGGCTACTCGCTCAGCCGGGTGGATGAGGAACTTCGCGTGATCTATGCGGAATACACCCTCGCCACCACCGACCTCGGCCACATCAATGCCAAGCTCATCCGCTATCGAACGTCGGTCCTGCGTGCGATCGAGGCTGATTCGCAAAATGAGTTTTTGAACATCGCGTCAGCCTTGCCTGAGCGACGATCACAGATGGATCAGACCCTCGACCGGTTCATCAAAGCCGCTGATAGTGTGACATCCAGGAAAGGCAAGATCACCGACGAGCTGCGTGAACTGCAGGCGGTCAAAGCACGGCTCGGTGACTACATGGCATCCTCCGAACAAACCATCGGCCTCATTAAAAGGCGCTGGCAAACCACCTCACAGGAAGAAGCAAAACGCTTGCGGGACGCCGCTGAGGAAAATGCCGCGGAACATGGCGGTGCGAAATTCATCGACGTGACACTTGAGCTTGATCTGTTGTTGGAAGTTGTGGCCCAGATTGCGGGCGAGGTGCGGGACGAGGCGGATGGGCAGCTTCGCATGATGAGTGCCATTGTCGTCGGGGTCAGCGGGCTCCTCGTAGGGCTCGTCCTCTTCACAAGCACCAGATCCCCTCGCTCAAAGACCTGAGAAAAGAACAGAAGGAAGAGCCCATCCCTGATTGCCCAATCCTCACGAAACTCAGACTGCTGACAGTCGTTCAGCTGGATTAGGACGGCTTCATCATCACCGGAATCCTTCCCCCACACAGCACCACAAGGCCGACAAAACCATAGGCAGAAAAATGAAAAGGCGGCCACCCCGTGAGGAGTGGCCGCCCTTCGTCACACAGAGACTGGATCAGTGTCCGCCAGGGAGGTTGTACTTCGCCTCCCAGGGGATCAAACCACCAAACGTCTGCCCACCTGGGACCATCACGTCATACTGCATTGGGAGCAGGGCACCATCCGGAGTCTTCGGTGAGGTGTTGAGCTGTTGCACCGCTGCTGCACAACCAGCATCGGTATTCTGATTCTTCCCCACACACTCCTTCAAACGAAGGGCGGAGATGCTGAGCGTCTTGCCAGGAGCACCGGCCACTTCCGGAAGCTTCTTCACGGAAGAAATCACCCGGTGATTCTGCTCGGTTTCCGTGACAACAAACTCAATCAGATCCGTTGTGCTGCCAGGAGGCACTTCCTTCGCAGCTGCCGGTCCTGCATGCGGACGGCCCATCTTTTTCAGCTCTTCCCAGGCAGCCTTGTCGGCATAGAACTTCAAATTCTTTCCTGGGTGAATCTTCTGCCAAAACAAGCCGCTCTCGGCAGCTCCACCGAATACGGAAACGTTGATCCACACGGCTTCATCGTAGGGATCAAGAATGATCACACGACCCTGGATGGTGGTGGGCTTGCTCATGTCTCCCCACTCAAACCGCTCTTGGAATGCTTCGATGGCCAGTGCGCTGGAAGCCATGCCGACTACCAGGGCAACAGCTGCCAGAATGGCTCCGCCTTGCTTCTGAAGCTTCATAATCGAATCCTCCTTCAACAACATGAAAGAATGAAAGCGTGATGAAATCGATTACTTGAGAACCTTGAATCCGGTAATGGTCCGGCCATCCAAGGTCACTTCCATGGCCACGAGTTCCTGCGCGGCCTTGATGATCTGGTCCATCAGCGCCTTGTCCTTCACAGCCAAGCGAACGGTCGTGGCGGCATGGTACCAGCCTGCATAGGCATTATTCTTATCGGTTCCGCCGACAAAGCCCCAGCCGCAGCAGGTCACCAAAGGATCAGGCGGCTTCACATCCATCATGGTAGAAGAACGGCCGGCAGGAGTGCCGGAAGCGGGATCACCGGTATTCCAATACATGATGCCGAACAAGAGCTCCCCATCGGGATTATCCGCCCACTGGGACCACACACGACCCTGAAGCGTCTTGGCGGCTTCACCCTTCAGGGGCTTTCCTCCGACAATGTCGGTGGTCACTCCTCCAACTGGAGCATCGGCGGCTACGGCAAATCCGGCCGGTAGCAAGCCAGCCACTGAGAACACTGCAACGGCGGCTAGAACTAAGACCCTCTTCATACCTAGTCCCTCCTTCATAGAGATGAAACTCACAACCTCTGAACCTTCACTTTGATGACGATAAATTCAGCACAACCGAATAAAAGAGATGCTGCTCGTGAGAAAGTGTCCGGCCACCCCCTTTCAGCTTTCTCTTTCGCAGTTGCTGTTCATTCAAATTGGAGTATCACGAAAACGTGCTGATGTTACTGAAACGGCTCATGGGTGTCAAGGAATTGTTTAAGAAAGATTAAAATTTACAATCCACAGAGAAATGCTAAAGAAAACATGACTGTATACTGCTTCACCATTCGTGAATTTATCACTAGACCGAGGTATCCATTAAAAAATTCTCATCTCATAAGCTGAAGCTGCTTCTGAGAAAGTGGGCCAAGTCCGGTAACGGCGAGTGTCTTTTCATCGAATAAGTCGGCCGCCACTCGACTGACCTGCTTCATGGTCACGGCGTCGATATCGCAAATCATTTGATCGAGCGTTGTATGCACTCCCTTGATCAGTTCGTCCTTGGCCAGCTTATTCATGCGGCTGTGCGAACTCTCGAGACTCAGCATGAGACTCCCCTTCATCTGATCCTTCGTTCGGCGCAGCTCGTCACGCGTGATCCCTTTCACTGCCATCCGCCGGACTTCCCGGCGAATCAGTTCAATGACCCGCTCGACTTCCCTTTGCCTGGTGCCGGCGTACACGGTGACGGTCCCGCCGTCGGAATAGCCTGATAGATAGGAATAGATGGAGTAGGCCAAGCCGCGTTTTTCCCTGACTTCCTGGAATAGACGGGAGCTCACGCTGCCGCCCAACACACTGTTCAACACATAGAGGGCATAGCGGTCCTTATGTCCGGCCGAGATCCCCTTGAGCCCGATGCAGAGATGCACCTGTTCCAGTCGTTTCCGCTGCAAGACAACGCCGCCGTGAATCTCCGGGGCTTGGCGCGCCGGCGCGGCAGCCTTCCCCGTCTGTTTACGGTGACCGAATTCCCGGGCGATAATCTGCTCAAGCCGGCGCTGGTCGAAGCTTCCCGCCACGGCAATCACAATATCCTGCGGCCGATAATGCATGGCCATGTAGTCGAGCAGATCCTGCCGCCGCACGGACCCGATGACCGTTTCCTCGCCCAGAATCGGCCGTCCGAGCGGATGCGCCCCCATGACCTGGCTGGTATGAAGATCCTGCACGAGGTCTTCGGGGTCATCCTGCACCATCCGGATCTCTTCGATCACGACCTGCTTTTCTTTTTCAATTTCCTTTGCGCCGAAGCGCGAGCGGTGGAAGAGATCGGAGAGGAGCGTCAGCGCCTGCACGAGATGCTGATCGAGCACTTTGACATAGAAGGTCGTCGTCTCACGTGTGGTGAACGCGTTCATCTCCCCGCCCAAGGCGTCGATCTCTCGGGAGATGTCCGTGGCCGACCGGGTAGTCGTGCCCTTGAAGAACATATGTTCGATGAAATGCGAGTACCCGGCTTGCGCGGGTTGTTCGTCGCGGGATCCGGCATTCACCCAGATGCCGACCGTGACGGACTTGAGGGTCGGGATCCGCTCGCTGACCAAGCGGATCCCGTTGTCCAGAATGAGTTTGCGATACAAGAGGACTACTCGGCCGCTGGTTCTTTCGCCGGACTCCCGGTCGGAGCGGGCATGGTCTCTTTCCGGCTCAGCCGGATCTTCCCCTGCTTGTCGATCTCCATCACCTTCACCATGATTTGGTCGCCTTCGGCGACCTCGTCCGAGACGGCTTTCACGCGATGGTGCGCCAACTGCGAGATGTGTACCAGCCCGTCGGTCCCCGGCAGCACTTCGACAAACGCGCCGAAATCCATGATCTTCCTGACTGTGCCCATATAGATCTTGCCGACTTCCACTTCCTCGGTCAGACGGCCGATGGTATCCTTGGCCTTTTGGAGCGAGGCTTCATCGGACGACGCAATCGTCACAATGCCTGTGTCTTCGATATTGATCTTGACGCCGCACTCGGCCTGAATGGCCCGAATCGTCTTGCCGCCCTGGCCGATGATGTCCCGGATCTTGTCCTGCTTGACCTTCATCGTGAAAATGCGCGGCGCGAACGCGGAAAGGTTCGTGCGCGGACCGGTCAACGCCTGCGCCATGCAGCTCAGAATGTGGAGGCGTCCGGCGCGAGCCTGCTCCAGCGCCTGCTGCATCAATGCGGTCGTGATCCCGCCGATCTTGATGTCCATCTGCAGCGCCGTCACACCGTTCTTGGTGCCGCAGACCTTGAAGTCCATATCGCCCAGGTGGTCTTCCAGCCCGAGAATATCGGACAGAATGATAACCCCGTCGCCTTCCTTGATCAGCCCCATCGCGATACCGGCCACGGGTTCCTTGATCGGCACACCGGCGTCCATCATTGCCAAGGTGCCGCCGCACACCGTTGCCATGGAGGACGATCCGTTCGACTCCAGAATTTCAGACACGATGCGCAGCGTGTAGGGAAACACGTCCTTGCCCGGAATCACCGGCTTCAAGGCCCGCTCTGCCAGCGCTCCGTGCCCGACTTCACGCCGGCCCGGAGACCGGAGCGGCCGCGCCTCGCCGACGCTGAACGGCGGAAAATTGTAATGCAGCATGAAGGTGCGCGTGTATTCGCCCTCCAGCGCGTCGATGCGCTGCTCGTCGTCCGTCGTCCCCAGCGTGACCACCGCGAGGCTCTGCGTTTCTCCGCGCGTGAAGATGGCGGATCCGTGAGCGCGGGGCAATGCGCCGACTTCGCAGGTAATCGGACGGATGTCCGCCGGTCCCCGCCCGTCCGCACGCGACTGTTTTTCCAGAATCATGTTCCGGACTTCGGTGTATTCCAGTCCGTGGAACACGATCTTGATGTGCCGTTCGCTGGTGGGCACTTCGGGGTTCTTCAGCTTTTCGACCGCCTCGGCCATGACCGCGTCCAACTTCTCCTGACGGGCCGACTTGTTGGGGATCATGATCGCGTCGCGAATGGGCTGCGCGACCAACGCTTTCACCTTGGCGGCCAGCGTCGGATCGATCGACTCCACGACAACTTCCCGTTTCGTCTTGCCGACCATTTTCGCCAGCTCGGAAATCTTGGCGACGATCTTCTTGATCTCGGAATGGGCCAACTCCAGCGCCTCAAGCATGATCGCTTCGGACAGCTCGTTGGCGCCCGCTTCCACCATCATCACAGCATCCGCGGTGCCTGCCACGACCAGATGAAGCTCGCTTTTCTCCAGCGTCTCCAGATCGGGGTTCACGATGAACTGGCCGTTCACCCGACCGATCTTCACGCCGGCAACCGGACCGTTGAAGGGAATATTCGACACCGACAAGGCCGCCGACGCCGCAGTGATGCCGATGACATCCGACGATCCCGTCTTGTCGGCTGAGAGCACCGACGCGATAACCTGCGTTTCAAAGTAATAGCCTTCGGGGAAGAGCGGACGGAGCGGACGATCGATCAAGCGGCTGGTGAGCACTTCCTTCTCGGCCGGCCGGCCTTCACGCTTGAAGTAGCCGCCGGGAATCTTTCCGGCGGCATACGCCTTTTCCTGATAGTCGACGGTGAGGGGAAGAAAATCGATGCCCGGCTTGGCGGTCTGCGCCGCCACCGCCGTCGCCAGCACGACCGTGTCACCGTACGAGGCCCAGATCGAGCCGTCGGCCTGCTTGGCCACCCGGCCGGTTTCAAGCCGCAGCGTGCGACCCGCAATTTCAAGTTCAACAACATGTACCATCTATGGTCTCCTCTGGTTTGGTCCCACAGATGCCCACAGAGATACGCTCGCACGCAAGCGTATGTCCGTGTTCACCTGTGCGACATTCATTTCCGCTGTCGCACGGTCGTGCGACAGCGGTTTCCATCCGTCTCTACCCCGACTACTTGCGAATGCCCAGCCGCTCGATGACCGCCCGATAGCGCGCCTCGTCCACACCGCGCAGATAATCCAGCAACCGGCGGCGCCGCCCCACCAACTGCAACAGACCGCGGCGTGAATGGTGGTCCTTCTTGTGCAGCTTGAAATGCTCGGTCAAATAGGTGATCCGGTTGGTCAGCACGGCAATCTGCACTTCCGGGGATCCGGAATCCGTATCGTGCTGACGGTACTGCTTGATCAATTCGGTCTTTGCTTCTTTCAACAACGCCATGGCTACAACTCCTCCTGCTCCTCTTCAATTGAGTGATTCGACGTCTACCAATACTTTCTGAATCTTAATCGGCCCTTTCGCCTGGGGGTCATAGGTGCCGATCGCCAATAACCGCCCCTGTCCGTCCTTGAGTCTGACCGTGGACGGCTCTGTCACGCCGCTCCATCCGGACGGTGCAATCGGAGCTCCATGGAGAACTCGGGACGCTTCCTGCTCGGTCACCGTACAAAGCGGCAACTGTTCGAGTACACGATCCAGCGACCACAACCGGTTGCCCAACGTGCCGATGGCCAGCTGTGTCGCAATCTGCTCAACCGTCAGCGCCTCGTCGATCGACAAAGCTCCGACGCGGCGACGTTCGAGCGACAACAGATGACCGCCGACACCGAGGGTCTCCCCCATGTCGGCACACAATGTCCGGATATAGGTCCCCTTCGAACAGACGACCCGGAGCGTGATATCCCGTCCATCGACAGCCAGGGCCTCAAGTGCATGGATGACGATGTCCCGCTCGGCCCGCTCGACGGTCTGCCCGGCCCTCGCCGATTTATAGAGCGGCCGCCCGGCCACTTTCACCGCCGAATACATCGGCGGCATTTGCTTTTGCGGGCCGACAAATCGAGCCACTGTGTTTCGCAGAACTTCGGGACCGACTCCGCTCGCCTCCACGCGTTGCAGCACCGTTCCCGTCGCGTCCTGCGTGTCCGTGGTTTCCCCCAGACGCAGAACCGCACGGTATTCCTTGTCCCATCCCACCAAATATTCGGCAATTCGAGTTGCGCGGCCGATCAACAGAGGCAAGACGCCCGTGGCAGCAGGATCCAGCGTCCCGGCATGGCCGACCTTGACGCCGCCTAACAGCCCGCGCACCTTGGCTACCACATCGTGCGAGGTCCAGCCGGCTTCCTTGTTGACGATCAACACGCCGTCGGCAACGCCGGTCTGAGCCGTTATGGGGGTCGAGGGGATCATTGATCCGCTCCTGCCGGCGGACCGGGCAATTCCGATGCGCCGGGAGCACCGGCCTGCTCATCCTCAATATGCAATTCGTCCAACAGTTGTAAGACGCGATCGCCACGCGGACCGGTCATATCCTTCTTGAATACGATTTCCGGCAGATAGCGGAGCGTCAAGCGACGACCCAGTTCGGCTCGCACAAACCCGCTGGCCTTGGACAAGCCGGCAAACACATCGCGTTCGGCCGCATCCTGCTCCATCGTGGTCACGAAAACGTAGGCGATCCGCAAATCCGCCGTCAGCTCGACATCGGTGACCGTCACCGTCCGCACACGCGGATCCTTGATCTTGCGCATCAAGATGTCCGCCACTTCCATTCGAATCTGATCGGCCACCCGGTCGGCCCGCTTGTAGGTCGTCTTGGACATGTTCCATCCGCCGGTTCGTCGCAGGCACTCGGTTGTCCGCATCGCATACACGCGCAGGGTTACAAGAGTTCGCGGTGCGCTCGAACCAATTCAACGGCCGGCACGCCCTTGATGACATTGAGGGCCTGCTCAAGCACCTGCTCCACATGCCCCGCGTCATTGGCCACGCAGGCCATCCCGAGGACCGCCTTCTGCCAGAGATCCTGATCCTCGACTTCGGCCACAGAGAGGTTGAACTTTCCCCGCAAGCGGTCCTTCAAACTATGCAGAACCTGTCGCTTATCTTTGAGCGACTGACTCTCCGGAATAAACAGCTCAACCGTACAGACGCCAACGACCATGCTTACCGGCGTTCAACCCGCGCAATGATCGGCCTAGAGTTTCGCCGCGACCTTATCGATGGCATAGGCTTCGATCACGTCACCGGCCTTCACATCGTTGAAATTCTCGACGCTGAGACCGCACTCATATCCCTGCTGTACTTCGCGCACGTCATCTTTGAATCGGCGCAGCGACCCAAGCTTGCCCTGGTAGACGACCACGTTATCCCGAATGACCCGCACGCCGGCGGCAGCCCGCGAAATGGTACCGTCGACCACATAGGATCCCGCCACCACCCCCGCCTTGGGAATAGTAAACACCTGCCGGACTTCCGCACGGCCGAGCACCCGCTCTTTGAGCGTGGGTTCGAGCAACCCTTCCATGGCCGCCTTGATATCATTGATCGCATCGTAAATGATCGTGTACAAGCGGACATCGACGCCTTGCTGCTCAGCCAGAGACGCCGCCTTCGGCTCAGGACGAACATTGAAGCCGATCACGATGGCACGCGACGCCGCCGCAAGCAGAATGTCGGATTCGGTAATGCCGCCCACGCCATTGTGAATGACTCGCAGCCTGACCGCCGGGGTCGGCAACTTTTCGACCGCCCCCGCCAGCGCTTCGGACGAGCCTTGCACATCAGCCTTGATGACGATCGCCAGTTCCTTGACCGATCCCTCTTGAATCTTGGCAAACAAATCGTCGAGCGAGACCTTCGCCGGCCCGGCCAACTCCGCAGCCCGTTGCTTCCGCGCACGCTCATCCGCGATTTCTCGGGCAACCCGTTCGTCAGACACCACTTGAAACACATCGCCGGCCGAGGGCACACCGGGCAAGCCGTTAACCTCGACGGGAATCGATGGACCGGCCTGCTGCACTTTGACACCCCGGTCATTGAGCAGGGCGCGTACACGGCCGCTGAACGATCCGACGACAAACACGTCGCCGACCTTGAGCGTTCCGCTCTGAACCAGAACGGTGGCCACGGGGCCGCGGCCCCGTTCAAGCTTGGCCTCCACCACCGTGCCCTTGGCCTGGCGGCCGGGATCCGCTTTCAACTCCAGAACTTCGGCCTGCAGGAGAATCATTTCGAGCAGGGTGTCGAGTCCGGTCTTCTGCTTGGCCGAAACCTCCACCATGATCGTGTCACCGCCCCAGGCTTCAGAGATCAGCCCGTGCTCGGACAACGCATTCTTGACTCGATCCGAATTGGCACCCGGCTTGTCGATCTTATTGACCGCCACAATCAGCGGCACGCCCGCCGCCTTCGCGTGATGGATGGCTTCGATCGTCTGCGGCATCACACCATCGTCGGCAGCCACCACCAGAATGACGATATCCGTGACCTTCGCGCCGCGCGCCCGCATGGCCGTAAAGGCTTCGTGGCCCGGCGTATCCAGGAACGTCACCTGCTTTCCGTTGACGGAGACGGTATACGCACCGATATGCTGCGTGATCCCGCCCGCTTCGCCCTCCGCCACGTTCGTTTGCCTGATCGCATCCAGCAATGAGGTCTTGCCGTGGTCCACATGGCCCATGATCGTGACGACCGGGGGACGATGCACCAACTGTTCGTCGCTGACGTCAGCCTGAACGACTTGTTCCAACAGCTCGTCACCGGCCTTCTCAACGGAAATATCGACCTTGATACCGACCTCGTCGGCGATCATGGACGCCGCATCCATATTCATCGGCTGGTTGAAAGTGAGCATCTGGCCCATTTCCATCAACTTCCTGACGATGTCGGCAGGACGCTGGCCGATCAACTCGGCGAATTCCTTGACCGTCGTCCCCGGCAAAACCTTGACGCTCTTCCGACGGGGCTTGGTAATTTCTCCCGGCTGACTATGATGCAAATGCTTGGATCGATCGTCCCGGCGCTGCACCGCAGGAATGGCCCGTAAATCCTCCCACCGCGCGGCATCTTCCCGGAACTTTGCGTCCTGTTCGTCTTTCGGCCGGCCCAGCTTCTTCGCCTTTTTCAGTTTCTCCTTGAGTCCTTCAGCCTCGATGGCCTCGAGGGCCGCACTCTTTTTCTTGGCGGCCGCCGCATCCAGCGCTGTCGCAACGCCCGCCACAGCGACGGCGGGTTTTCCTGCAGCTGGTGCAACCGGGGCCACCGGAGGAGTTGGCGGCTCCGCGAGAATCGTCCCGATCTCTGGCAATTCCGGCAACTCGACCGACGGGCTGGGAGGCGGCTCACTCACAACGGGATGCGCGGCGGGCTCGACCGGCGCAGGGAATGCACTAGCGGCGGCGACACTCTCCGCCTCACTCACCAGAGCGGTCGACACCGCCCCCTCGATCGGCTCATCCTCTTTCTTTTTCTTAATGAGGATTCGCCGCTTATCCGGCTTCGCCGCTTCTTCGCCGTGCGCGGCCTTGACACCAGACCCTTTGGGGGCATGGCTCGCATCGTGATCCGCTATGGATGCCTCGTCACTCCCCGCCTTCCCGCCTGACTTGACCATGCCCTTCGCTTTCGCACCGAGCTTTTCCAGCGCCTTTTGGACGGTGTCCTCGTCAAGAGCACTACTATGGGAGGCAACAGGCACACCCATCTTCTTGAGTTCAGGAATGAGGTCTTTATTCTCCATCCCCAGCTTCTTGGCAAGTTCGTAGACGCGCATAGCTGTCACTGGTTGTGCTCGATTCTAGTTTGTCGTCGTTTCGGTTTCTTCTGCCTTGGCAGCCTGCCGCGCTTCTTCCTGGAGTCGCTGCGCTTCGGCCTCTTCAGCCAGGGCCGCTTTGATCTCTTTATCTCTCTCGACCTTTTCCTTCTCGTACTCGGTCGCGCTGATAATATCGATCTTCCAGCCGGTCAATCGCGCCGCCAGGCGGACATTCTGGCCGTTCTTGCCGATCGCCAGCGACAACTGCGAGTCAGCCACGACGACCAGAGCCGACTTCTTTTCATCATCGATACCGACCTTCTCGATCGTTGCCGGATTGAGGGCTTCGGCGATGAAGACGCGCGGGTCCTGCGTCCAGGTAATGATGTCGATTTTCTCCCCGCGGAGTTCGCGCACAACCGCCTGCACCCGTGACCCCTTGATGCCGACGCAGGCCCCGACCGGATCCACAGCCTTTTCCCGTGACGTGACGGCGATCTTGGTCCGGTCTCCCGGCTCCCGCACCACAGACTTGATCTCAACGATCTTCTCCATGACTTCCGGCACTTCAAGCTCGAACAGCTTCGAGACAAATTGCGGGTGGCTGCGCGTCAGAATGACCTGGACATCTTTCGGTGTCCGGCGGACCTCCAGCAGCATAGCCTTGACCCGGTCGCCGCGCCGGTAGGTCTCCCGGGGAATCTGCTCCTGAATGGGAAGGATCGCCTCGGTCTTCCCGAGATCGACGAGATAATTGCGTCGTTCCATGCCGAGAATGATGCCGTTCACCAGATCGCCCTGGCGGGTCGAATACTCTTTCTGGACCGCTTCCCACTCGGCTTCGCGCACCTTTTGAAAAATCACCTGCTTGGCCGTCTGGGCCGCGATGCGGCCCAGTTCGTCCATTTCAATCAAAGACCCGATTTCGTCTCCTACTTCGGCTTCACTGTCGAATTGTCGCGCTTCCTGAAGAGAAATTTCGGCCTTGGGGTTGCTGACCTGATCGACAATCACCTTCTTCGAAACGACGGAGATCTCTCCCGTCTTGGGATCGATCTCGACCTGAATATTCTCCGCCTGGCCGAATCGCTTCTTGGCCGCCGTTTGAAGAGCCGACTCAATCGCGCCGATCACGCGGGATTTGTCGATGCCCTTCTGGCGTCCAATCTCATCGATGACTGCGATCAATTCTCGATTCATACATTACGCTCCTGCTCGATCCATCCAGCGGAACCTTCCGGGCCCCGGCTACACACTATATTTCGATGACGATCCGGGCCTCCGCAATGGCCTGGCGATCCAGCTTCACGACTTCCGGCGACGCCCCTTTTGACGATACCGTCAACACGACCGATTCTTCGTCCGCCTGCATCAACTCCCCGACGACACGCCATTGGCCGTGAAGGGGCTCCTTCAGCTTGACGCTCACTCGCTTCCCGACCGCACGCTGATAGTCTTGGAGCCGTTTGAAGGGGCGATCGAGCCCGGGTGACGACACTTCAAGCGTATAGGCATGGGGAAACGGGTCAGCCACATCTAACGCGGGCCCCACGGCGACATGGGCTCGCTCACAATCCTTCACGGTCACGCCGCCCGGCTTATCGATAAACACGCGGATGATCGTACGAGGCCCCTGCCCGACACACACGACTTCCACCAATTCCAACCCCAGCGTCCAGAGAATCGGAGAAATGATTTCCGAAAGCCGGTCACTGACCGACCGGGCTCCATGCTCCGGGGTAGTCAACGCGTGTCCTCTGAAATTCACCAATGCATGCGCTCAAACAAAAAAGTGGGCCTGAGCCCACTTCCAGCAGCGCAACCTTAGCATGCCCCCCAGTCCAAAGCAAGGGGGACTACCCTGCCAGGGCCGTCATCCGGGCCGCTAGAGCCCTGGTAACCGGACCGGGAGAGCCGGCCCCGATCGTCCGCCCGTCGACCCGAATCACACCTAACACCTCAACGGTCGTCCCCGTGAGAAAGACCTCGTCGGCTGCATAGAGCGACTCCAGCGACATGAATTGCTCGCGCAACGTGAGGCCCTCTTTTCTGGCGAGCTCCAAGACGACGGTTCGCGTCACTCCCGACAAAATCCGCGGACCTTCCGGAGCGGTCACCACCGTGCCTGCCTGAACGGCCATCACATTACTGACCGCCCCTTCGGTGACAAGACCATCTTTGACGAGAATCGCCTCAAACACGCCGGCCCGTTTCGCCTCTTCCCGCGCCAGCACATTCGCCAACAGATTTAGGCTCTTGATATCACACCGCGCCCAACGTAAGTCGTCACAGGTCTTCGCTGTGACTCCCGTCGCTCGTGTCTGAGCCGGAAAGGGCGGCAACTCGCGGATCGTCATCACCACCGTCGGCGATACATCGACGGGAAAAGCATGGTCCCTCGGAGCCGCTCCCCGGGTAATCTGAATGTAGACCTTCGCTTCAGGAAATCCGGCCTCTTCAATCCCCCGCTGAATCCATTCCCGCCACTGCGCCCTTGAATAGGGCCGGGGCAGGCTCAGTTCGTTGGCGCTCCGGTCAAGCCGATTGAGATGAGCCTCCAGTTCGAAGGGCCGGCCATGATACGTCCGAATCACCTCATAGACGCCATCGCCAAACTGGAACCCACGGTCTTCGATCGAGACCGTCGCCTCTCCCCAGGGAAGAAATCGGCCATTAAGAAACGCAATGTCCGGCACGATGGTCAGCCCTTTCCGTTCTCAGTCACATGGATCTGGAATACCCGGCGCTCTTCGGCGGTAAACTTCCATCCCATACGTTTTTCAAACACAATTTCGTGTGTCCCAGGAAGCACGCTCATAAACTCGAACGTCCGGCGACCGTTGTCAACGGCATTGTTGCCGGCAATACGAAGATACTCATCACCCACCAGCCCCAGCCCCTTGCTGTTGTAACTCGGGACCCATTGTTCCCCTCTGGTTCGGTCCTCCCACAGATGAATGGTGAAGGAACGGCCAAGCGCCGATTCGATCACTCGATGGACACCGATCTCCACAGAACTATGCTGGTCCTGCCCGGCACTATTCATGAAAAATTTCTCACTACCTACGAACCGTTCAAAGCGACTAACTCGATACTCCCCGTGCGCGCTAGGCTTTCCGCCTGGGACCGACAAAAATTTCCGCATTGTCCGTGCGCACTTCATAGCTCCCGACGCAGTACCCGCCGCCGTCAGTCCCCTGCCCGTTGCGGATGTCAAATGCCAGATCGTGCCAGGGGCAGGCCACGACAAACCCCTTCAGCCGACCTTCGTTCAAGGGCCCCCCTTCATGCGGACAGAGGTTGTGAACCGCATAGAACGTGCCGTCGATGTTGAAGAGAGCGATGGCGCGATCGTTGACGGTGACAACCTTCGATTGCCCGGGCGGCACCTCACTCACCGTCGCGACTCGTTGAAACCCTTCCATGCAAACGCCCCCATATCATCATCCCAATACCCGTCTCCTCGCGGGGCCGCCAACCGCCCTACATGCGAAGTACGTACTTCAACTCGTCTCCCTTTGCCACGCCCGAGCGCCGGATAAATCCCGCCTCGGTTTGCAGCACATACCGGGCCGGTTCCGGCGGAGGGCCGAAGAGCGGGCAGGGATCCTTCGGGCAAGGGTCGGCATGCTCGACCATATGCACGACATGGTGGCTTTCATCCACCCAAATCATGTCGATCGGAAACCGGTACTCTTTCGTCCGGACCCGATGCAGGCCGTTCTCTTCGAAGATATAAAGCATGCCGGTATTGGGTGGCAACCCGTCGCGAAACGCCAACCCGAAGAGCAGCTTTTCAGGCGTCTCCGCCACTTCCGCCTCCACCGTAATTCCGCTCGGGAATGTAACGACAATGATGTCGGTGTCTTTCTGCGGAACGAGAAACATCGAGACGCTCATCAAGAGCACCGCCAGCAGGATCATCATGATGATCCGCTTTTTCTTTTGCTCCCGATCACTCCCCTGTGTTACGGCCATGATCTATTCCTTCAGACACTATGCGTATGCGCGCTGGGCCCATTGGCCCATATTTTCAGGCACTCTAGGCCTTCTGACCGGAAGCGGTTCTGTTGACTTGGAAAAGAACCACAGAATAGAATGGCCCCCTACATTGCGCACGCACTATGATCAGGGCGGCGTAAGCTTGTCAACATTGTTTATCTGTCTTTTGTAGTGAGAAGGAGGCGTGGGTCATGGCACTGCTGATTACCGATGAATGTATTTCCTGTGGAGCTTGCCTGCCTGAATGTCCGAACGAGGCAATTTTCGAGACTCGAAGCGATGCCGAAGGAAAAGGCAACCATGTCGGCGACGGGCAGGGAGTCGGCGATAACATCTA
Source organism: Nitrospira sp. NS4 (assembly GCF_049546785.1). Taxonomy (NCBI): domain Bacteria; kingdom Pseudomonadati; phylum Nitrospirota; class Nitrospiria; order Nitrospirales; family Nitrospiraceae; genus Nitrospira; species Nitrospira sp. NS4. The sequence goes on from NZ_JBMWAN010000002.1 coordinate 362,943, forward strand.
TGTCATCACGCATGATCGCTGCACGGAATGCGTCGGGCACTTTGACGAACCGCAATGCGCGGCGGTCTGCCCCGTCGACAACTGCTGCATTGCCGACCCGGCCTATCCCGAAACCACCGACGTGCTTCTGGAGAAAGCCAAGACCTTGAATCCGGATAAGGCCATCGACCCAGCCAAGGTCTGGAGCGGCGTTCGGAACTAGCGATTCACTCACAATATGTAAAACACCAAGAGGTCTCCTCTCCGGCACGGAGAGGAGGCCTCTTGTTTTTTCCTGACCTGCCTCTCACATCTCTCGCAAGAATGCACGCCGTACTAGATTTGATCCCGCGTGAGCGATAGACTGAGGTTGTCGCATGCCTCTCGGCCGCGATTCCTTCTTCCGGTGCCCTCATAGCAAGTGAGCCTTTCACTCTCGCTTAGGAGGTGCAATTATGCGTTATCGGTGGAGTCTCCTCGCGGCGTTGCTGTGCGCCCTCGCAAGCCCCAATTTACCTCAGGCCAGCACCGGCGAACTCAGCACGATCATTGAGAGCTTTGTCACCCATCATTTTCCTGATTCCACCAGCCATGTGTGGATTATCAACAGCACGGAGTGGGACGGCGACGAAATGGTGGTCGATGTCCGCACCGTTGTCGTAGAGCGGCAACTCCCGACACCGATCGAGAACCGCTACTTGCTGCTTATCAAGGAAGGTAAGCTCGCTGCCGCTCAGCGTATTCCACTGGAGGACGGAACAGACTGCCAACGCGAAGAAACCTAGCAAGAAAACCGCCCACTACGAAAGAGAAAGGCCCCAGTGGAATTTTCCACTGGGGCCTTTCTCATGTCGAGAGATCAGTAATTAAACTACTTGATCATCAACAGCTTGCCGCCGACATGGGCCGGATGCAGATGGCAGCGGTACGTCAAGACGTTGCCCGCCGCGTAGAACAGATCGCTGGTCGGCACACCGATATACTGAGTTTCGCCCGGCTTGAGCACCAACGTGGTGTTCAATGTCCAGGGGCCAGACTGATTCACGGCAGCCGTGAGCTGGAACCCATGCTCCCCGGTCGAATTGTTCGTCACCTTCAGCAGCACCGGGGCGCCGGGACGGTTCTTAAAATCGATCACCGTCGTCGGAGGATACCAGGTCTTCAGGTTGCCGATTTCAATCGCATAGAATGAGGCATCTACTTCGAGTTCCTTAAACGGCTGCCCCACCACGGATCCCGTTTCCAGATCCCCGACTTCGACACCGCCGGCCTGAAGTGCATGTGCAGCCGAGGCTCCGGCGACGATCATCCCGAGGCCAAAAAGGACCGATAACATCGTCTTACCCATGACCTACCTCCTTAAAAAGAAGAAGAGATGTGATTAGGTTGGTAAAAAACTACCGCCAAGCTCTGGTGGCCTTGACTGCTTCGATGACTTCCGACTTTCACGTCAACAACGTTTGCCAACATCTGCTCCATGACGAGGCGAGTCTTATAGCATAGGGGCCAAAATGGAAGCAAGCGGCTTCTGGCCAACCGCTAGAAGAAAGGCGATCTCGTTCGCCTCCCAGAGAAACCCAAAGGAATAAACACCTTTTCAGCCACTTAGCCCATGGCACCGCATGCTACTAATGGTCTCCCGATGTCTCTTTCCCGATCAGGACATCGTATGGAGCAAAGTCGTCGGTCAATTCAAACCCTCTTGGCCAAGGCGCATCTCGATGGGTGTTCAGCAAGGCGATCGCTTCCTGAGGTAACTGCTGATTGAGTGCCATCTCTATGACTTTCGACGCAAATACATCGTGCTGCCCTCCATCGACCGGACTGCCGGCGAAAAAAATCAGATTCTCCGCTTTGGTCTGATTACTTTTCCACGGCCCCTTTACGGCAAACGTTTCGATCGTGGGGAAGGCCCGCTTCATCGTTTGCACCACCGCTGCCGCCCGAACATTGTCAACGTCTTCTCCGGAAGATGCCAGATTCACCGCTACCACGCCGTCTGGTTTCAAGTGCGCCCGCACCGCCGAAAAGAATTCGGTCGTAGTTAAATGGAACGGGATCATGTGCCGGGCAAAGGCATCAATCCAAATCAGATCATAGGTGTGTTCCGTGGTGTTCAGGAATGCCCGTCCGTCCTTCACCCGCACATGGTGGTTGGCGGGCGGATGATAGTCGAAATATTCCTCCGCCATACGCACGACGGTGGGATCGAACTCGACGATGTCCATCTCAAGATCGGGCCAGTAGTGAGCCAGCCACTTGGCGAGCGACCCGCCGCCATGCCCGAGTATCAGCCCTCGTTGCGGACGTTCAACCAAGGCCAGCGACGCCACCATGAGTTGACTATAGGGAAGAAACAGCGGCAGAGGATCGGCCTTCCACATGACTGCGTGGAACGTCCGATCCAGCACCAGGTACCGGAACAATTGGTCATCGCGGACACGCACCTGCTGATAGGGGCTGTCTTCCTGATACACCGGTGGATTCAATTTCTGGATGGGACGACTCGCAAAAGCGGCCAGCACCGCGGGGATGACCAGGATGAGAGCCTGCACCAATCGACCAACCTTCACTCCCTTCCACAGCCAGAGTGCTCCAAGCATCACCTGTATGGTCCCTAACCAGGCCACGAGAGCCTGGCTCCCGATCCAGGAGAGGAGGAAGAACGCGGTTCCCCACGTTCCGATCAAACTGCCGACCGTGGACAGGGCAATCAAGCGGCCGGTATGGCGACCGAGATGTCCTATATCGGACACGGCTAATCTCAGCATCGCCGGCAAGACCCCGCTGAGCCCAAAGGCGGGCGGCGCCAGGAGCACGGTCGCAGCGAGACAGGGCCCCCATCGAGGGTCCTGAATCCAGGCCTCCACCTGGAACAAGATGGGCTGGCTCGCCCAGGCCACCAGAAACGTCCAAGACCCTGAAAACAGCAGCAACCCGGCAAGCACGGCGCCACCGGGGTATCGATCCGACGCCCACCCTCCAAAGGCATAGCCGCTGCTCATCGCCGCGAGAATCACGCCGATCAAGGCGCCCCACACAAAGAGAGAATTCCCAAAGACCGGAGCGAGCAGGCGGCTCCCAAGGATCTCCAATGCCATGACGACCGCCCCGGTAATGAGCGCCGTCGAGAGCAGCACAACTCGTGAGATAGAAGTGGGTCTTACCTGTGTCATGGGGCGGGCACGACAAGCCAGATTGCACATCGATACGGCAAATGAGAGGCGAGATTCACGACTGGCTCCCCCAGTTCTTGAAATAATGCAGTAAATCTCTCACGGACAGTATGCCGACGACCTCTCCGCCCTCCACGACCGCAAGATGCCGGATACCGGCTTCAGCCATGCGATCGCTGGCATCGTGGGCGGATGCGGCACTATCGATGGTCACCAACGGAGTACTCATAACCGCGCGAACCAACGTCTGGGCCGGGGCCAGCGACTCCGCCAGCACCTTTCGCACGAGATCCGATTCGCTCACGATCCCGAGATCATGACCCTGGTCTCGAACCAGCAATGCGCCGACCTTCGCGGAGGCCATCTGTTTTGCCGCCTCAGCCACCGAGGCGTCGGGGCGGATCGTTTGAATGACCGGCCGCATCATCACTGCAATCGGCCGCTGGATTCCGCCCGACCTGGACACAGGCACCCCTCCTGTCAAATTCGAGGGGGATTCTACTCACCCGATTTTCAAAGAGTCAACGAAGCGACCTTCCCAAAGAGGGAAACCCATCCCGATTACTTCACGCATTTCATTGCTCCCCCTTTCCCTCATTGTTATACTCCCCTGTGTTTTGCACCCTCTCACGTAGGAGACTCGGCTCATGCACATCAGCGTCATCGGAACCGGCTATGTTGGACTCGTCACAGGAGCCTGCTTTGCGGAATTTGGCGTCAACGTCACCTGCATGGATACAGACGCAAAACGAATCGCACAGCTGGAAAAAGGCGAAGTGCCGTTCTTCGAGCCCGGGATCACCGAACTCGTCGCCAAGGGGATCAAGGAAAACCGCCTCACATTCACCACGGACATTGCGCGAGCCGTCGACAAAGCGCTGGTGATCTTTATTGCGGTCGGCACGCCGCCCAAATCGGATGGGTCAGCGGATTTGTCCTACGTCGAGGAAGTGGGACGGGGAATCGCCAAGCACATGACCGGCTACAAAGTGATCGTCACGAAGTCGACGGTGCCGGTGGGAACCGGCGAGAAACTCCGAGAAGTCATCACGGCGCACCAATCGGACCGGTTCCGATTCGATGTTGTGTCGAACCCGGAATTCCTCCGTGAGGGGTCGGCGATCGAGGATTTCATGCGTCCCAATCGCGTGGTCATTGGCGCGGACAGCGAGCAAGCCGTCGCCATCATGAAAGACCTGTATCGCCCCCTCTATCTCATCGAAACGCCGTTTGTCACCACCGACGTGCCGACGGCGGAGATGATCAAGTACGCCTCGAACGCCTTCCTCGCCGTTAAGATTTCCTTCATCAACGAGATGGCCACCGTCTGCGAACGGGTGGGGGCCAACGTGCAGATGGTGGCCAAAGGCATGGGACTGGACCACCGGATCGGCAGCAAATTTCTCCATGCAGGCCCGGGATTCGGCGGATCCTGTTTCCCGAAAGACCTCGCCGCGCTGGTACAGACGGGAGATCGAGTGGGCTATCCCTTCCAGATCGCCGGGGCAGCGGCCAAGGTGAACTACGAACAACACCTGCGTATGGTCACAAAAGTTCGCGAGGCCTGTGGCGGCCTACAGGGCAAGACGCTCGGGGTCCTGGGACTCTCCTTTAAGCCCAATACCAACGATATGCGGGAAGCGCCGTCGCTAACGATTCTGAGCGCCTTGATAAAGGAAGGGGCCACAGTGCGAGGATACGATCCCGTGGCGATGGAAGAAGCAACCAAGCTGATCCCGGGCATGATTCCCTGCAAGGACATGTATGATGTGGCCGAACATGCGGATGGGCTCATCATCATGACCGAATGGAACCAGTTCCGGAACCTGGACTTCGTGCGCCTGAAGCAAGCCATGCGGCAGCCGCTCTTACTTGATCTCCGGAACGTCTACGATTCCGAGCGGGTCACCGGACATGGCTTCCGCCACGTCTCGGTCGGCCGACCGACCAGAGAACCGCGCCCCGCATAAGCGGGATCCGCTGCCCGCCTACGTCAAGCGTGGCAACTCGACCGCGGCCTCGGACTTGGCCTTCGGCTTGTAGCCCATCCGGTCCAGCACCTTCATAATCCTGGTCTTCAAGCGATCGTCGGCATCCGTCAAGGCCGTCGCCAGAGGTTCCACAGCCGGCTTGCCGATCTTCCGGATGATCTCGGTGGCTGACTGCCGGATTTCATCTTCTTCCGACACCAGCAACGGCACCAATGACGACACGGAGACCCCACCCAGCTTGATCAACGAATCGTAGGCCCGCTGCCGGACATCGCCGACTTCGTCGGTGAGCGCATTCACCAGCGGCATCACTGCTCGCTGATCCTTGAGCTCACCCAACACTTCCGCCGCATATTTCCGGTTCAGCCAGTGCGGGTCCTTGAGGTCCAGCAACATCGCGTCGGCTTTCGCCGCATTCGGGTCTTTCGCACGGATCCGGAAGCTCTTCGCGACCCGCTTTCCGCCTTCTTCAACCACGCGAATCGTCGCGCCGTCGCCGACCTTCAGCTTCTTGAGATCCTCGAGCGCTTCCTCCGCCACTTCGAGCACGACGGTCTTGCCGTCGTAAGCCAGCAGCTCGACTTCGACCTGCTTCGCTTCCGGATTGACGGCGACAACCCGCTCGGTGACGAGGTTGAATCCGTCTTTTTTCTCGCCGCCCTTCGGACCGATCTGAATTAACTTCACTGGAGCTTCTTCTGCCATAACGTGTGTCCTTCTTCTGAATGTAGTGAGCGGTTATTGACCCGATTTCCAACCGAGACTCGCCAGCACTCCTTCCACGGTTTCCTGCACCATCGTATTTTCATCTTCGAGCAGCGGCAGGAGCGGTTGAATCGCTTCCTTGGCCCCAAGCCTGGCCAGCGACTCCGCCGCATTCCGGCGCACGAGCCAATCTTCATCCTTTAAAGACTCGATCAAGGGACTGACGCTGCGTTGATCTCCGATTTTACCAAGCGCTTCGGCGGCATGTCGCCGCACCATCCAATTGTTTCCCAAGAGGCCGTCGATCAAGGCCTCGACCGCCCGCACATCGCCGATCTTCTTCAACACCCGGGCGACATCTTCCCGCAGCGTACTGTCTGTCAGCGCGTCAATCAAGCCGGGCACCGCGCGGGGATCGCCGATCCGTTCCAGCGCCCACACCGCGGCGGTCCGCACCGCCCCGTCTTTATCCTTGAGCGCGTTCACAAGCGGCTCCACGCCGCGGGGATCTTTCAGCTTCCCGAGTCCGGATGCCGCCTGCTCGCGAATCGCCCACTCATCGTCCTGCAGCGCATCGAGCAAGGCATCGACCACCGTCGGCCCGATCCGCACCACCGCCGTCGTGGCCGCCTCACGAATAACTACATCCTCGTCCGCCATCAGACCGATCAAGCGGGGCACCGCATCGGGCCCCATCTGTCCCAGGCTCGCGATGGCATGGTCGCGCAACGCTTCGTTCTCGTCGCGCAACGCGGAAATGAGAAGATCGATCCGATCCGACTCCGTCTCGTTACTCATCCTCGTCCTGTCCTTCCTCTCCCGTGACCGGCGTCCCGGCCATGGCTTCCAGTTTGTCGGCGATCAAACCGGCGTTATAGGCCACCAGCCCGTCGCGATCCGTCCTCAGCCGATCGAACAGCTCCTTGTGCGGACGCAAGGCCTCCACATCCTTAATCTTCGCCAACGCCTCCATCGCGTACACGCGGAGCGGACGGATCGGAATCGCCTCAAGATAGAGTTGCATCGGGCGGGCATCGCCGATCAATCCCAGCGCCTTGATCGCCAGCTCCTTCACGCCGGTATCCTTGTCGTGCGCCAGCCGCTTCATCAGGGGTTCCACGGCGCGCACATCGGCGATCTTCCCCAGAAGATCGGCCGCCGCCTCGCGCACAAGCCAATCCTCGTCTTCGAGATATTCGATCAGGATTTCGACGCTCGGCCGGCCGATTCCCAAGAGATTGATGACCGTGGACATCCGTGCTTCTTCACGCTCACTGGCCCCTTCCACATCACGAAGCGCATTAAACGTATCGTCGATCCGCTCGCGGATGGCGCTCAGTTTTTTCAACGTGCCAACCGCGATGTCCCGCACCGCCGGCTGCCCCATCGCGTCGATGAAAGCATCGATGGAGCGGGGATCCAACAGCTGATCCAGCATCAACGCGGCCGTGACCTGCGCCTCCTGATCCGGATGCTTGAGCATCTCACACAGTGGGATCACGGCGGTCGGAATCGCCCCGACCAGATGCGTCATCACGTGCCGGACCTCCCCCTCCTGAGTCTTGAGAAGCAGCGCGACTAGCGCCGAGGCGGTATCCGTATCGAGCACCCCGGCCATGTGCTCCAACGCTGAGGCCCCGGCTTTCCGCACCCCCTCATCTGCATCTTCAAGCAGACCGACGAGCGCGACCCCTGCCTGCGGATCTTTCATCCGAGCCAACATCGCCGCCGCTTCTTTCTTTAGATCGGTCGTCCCTGAGCGGAGCGCCTCAACCAGGGCCTGCACGGCCCGTGGTCCTCCGGCCACACATGCAGCCGTCGCGCGCATCCGGCGCCAGTCCTCTTCATGGACCAGTTCAGAGACTAATGTTTCAATCGTTTCCTTTGACATAGGCTCCAGCAACCGGGACGCTACACTCGCCCGGGCCGCCATCCCGCCAGCGCCAGCGCTTCCTTCACGTGATACCGGATATTTTCATCCCTGGGACCGGTGAGCAGCGGGAGGAGAAAGGGAACCGCTTTGGCCCCGAACTTTCCGAGGGCCGCCGCCGCCTCCGCTCTGGTGAACGTCGGCTCCAATGCCGTCACCAGGCAGGGAATCGAGGAGTCATCGCCGATGATGCCGAGGGCCCGGACCGCCGCGCCCTGCGTAATGACCTCTTCATTCCATTGATCCCCGCACCCCGCGACGGCGCGCGGCGCTTCAAGCGGGCGCGTCCCTTCGACCACCTCAATCAATACCGGAACCGCTCGGCGATCGCCGATCCGTCCGAGCGCTTCGACCGCCAAGGTTCGCAATCCCGGCTCTTTCATCGCCGTGAACAAAAACTCGACGGCCTGGGGATCACCGATCTCGCCGAGCGCCCGCACCGCGTCCTCACGAATCGCCGAATCCTGATCGTTGAATAAAACCGACAACAGCGGTTCCACCGCCTTCTGCGACTTCATTTTCCCTAACGATTCGACGGCATGGAGACGGACCAGCCACTCCGCATGCTGCAGGGTGTCCAGCAGCGCCGGAATCGCCGCTTCACCGATGGCAGCCAGGGCCGTCGCCACTTCCTCTCGCACCGCTTTGACTTTATCTTGCAGCAACGGCAGGAGGGGCGCGATGGCCGAGACCTCTTGCACCCGTCCCAGTGCCTTGGCCGCATGCATGCGCACGATCCAATCATGACTCCGCAACGCGTCCTTCAGCGGATCGAGCACCCGCTGATCCGCAATGGACGCGAGAATCGCCGAAGCCGCCTCCTGCACCGTCAACTCAGGGTCGGATAGACAGGCTCCCAACGCCGGGACCGACGGTTCGCCGATCGCCGTCAGCGCGCCGATTGCCGCTTCGCGGACCGAGCGGTCGCGGTCGCGCAACACCGACACCAGCGGGATGACCGCCCTCGGATCTTTCAGGGTACCAAGGAGACAGGCCGCCTCTTCACGAATGGCCCAGTCCTCATCCTTGAGGGCCGCGATCTGCTCCGCCACCGAATCCGCCACCATGGACCTCCTGGATCGAGCCGACAACCCTAACACACGGTTTTTTACAGGGTCAACGGAGCGTGCCTGGGGGGCGGGGGAATGAGTGAGGATCGAGCAAAAGACCAAAACTCTAGCTGGATTTGGCCACGTCGCCGGAAGGACCGAAGCGCCCTGTATCGCCGAGAGGCCGATCGACACGGAGGTTGTCCGCCTGGCTGGAATCGATGGCCACTTCTTCAGCAGGCGGCGACCACCCGAGTTTTTCCAATGTCTCCAAGACGATCAACCGGAGCGCGTCTTTGGCCGTCAGTCGCACGGAGGCGTAGGACAGCACTCGTTCTCCCTCGGCTTCCACTTCAGACGCCTTGGGATCATAGAGGAAGGCAATCAGCGGCTCGATGGCCGTGTCGCCGATGATCGTCAACGCGGCGGCGGCTTTCTCGCGCAACACCCCGTCCTTGAGCAACATGATGAGATCGGGAATCACGCGCGGATCGCGGAACTGCCCGAGGGCGGTCGCCGCGGCTTCCTTGATAAAGGCATCCTCGCTCACGATACAGCCCGGCGTCGGGGATCCTTCCTGCTTGATCCCTTTCCCCTTGAGCGCGTCGAGAACCGCCGGCAGCGCGCGCGGATCGCCGATCATGCCGAGGGAGGCGATCGCATGCCGCTTGACGGCCCCGTCTTTCATCGCTTCCAGCAGGGCGTCGATGGCCCGAGAATCTCCGATCATGCCCAGGGCAATGGTCGCATCCTCGCGAACCGCACGGTCCGGATCCTTCAGGGTGACGATCAGGGCATCCACCACTTTGGCATCGCGCACCCATGTCCGGCCGATCTGATAGTCGGTCGTCATGCCCCCCAGGGCCCTGGCCGCATGGCACCGCACGACAAAATCTTTATCCTTCAGACTCTCGATCAACGGATCGACGGAGGGCTGGCCGATATAGATCAGCGCCGTCCCGGCCGTTTCCCGCACGATCTTGGAGGAGTCCCGGAACAACTTGATCAACGCCGGCACCGCCTTGGGATCGCCGATTTTGCCCAACGCTTCGGCCGCCGCGCTCTTCACCGCTCCATCACGGTCGCGGCAGGCGACCATTAATGCATCGACCGCCTTCTTGTCGCGCAACTCACCGCAGGTCTTCGCGGCATGCTCCCGCACCCGCCACCGTTCATCCTTGAGCGCCGCAATCATGCGGTCCAGCACTGCCGGTCCCATCTTGGCGGCCGCCTCAACCGCCTGGTTGCGCACTTCCATGATGGCGTCGTTGAACAGCCCGATCAGGGCATCCACCGCCTTAGGGCCGCCGATCTTGGCGGCGGCACAGCCGGCATAGGCGCGCACCGACCAGAAATCGTCGCCACAGGCACTGACCAACGCGTCGATGGACTTCGGATCGGCGAGATCAGCCAGCGCCTTCGCGGCTTCTTCCCGCGTCGCGTCGTCTACGTCTTCAAGGGCTTCTAAGAGGTCATCCAGGGTGTGTGTCATAGTTTAGGGGTTCTGTTCGTAGTACTGATCCCGTTGGCCCCCGTGGGGGTACATTCGCTTGCAACGCACAACCAGAGTCTGAGTCCCACGGCCCTCGATACACTGATCGAGCGACTTCGAAAAGTCGATCGTCCCGTCCAGATTGACCATGAAGGGAAAATCGAACGTGAAACTGATGAATTTGTACTTTCCCGGCTTGAGCAGAAGTTCCCGCGGCTCAGACGTTTTATAGGCGTCTGAGGTTTCAGGATCCAAGGTCCAAATCGTCGGTGTGACGCCAGGGACCTGCCACCAGGATTGCGGCACCAGCTTCGTCGCGTCAATGGTAATCGCATGTTCCTTGAGATGGGCCGGGGGAGGTCCCGCCTGTCCTTCGGACGTCCACAAAGAGGCCGTGAGGCCCAATACGATCACACCCGCGAGGGAAACAACCCGTTGGCGAAGAAATCTGGATGTCATGATCACACGCCTATTTCCTGGAGGAAGCGTCGGCCGGCGCCACTGCCGCCGCTTGAAAAATTTCCTCGACGGCCTTGCTGTCCCACTCTGTGTGCGTTTCGAGGCCGAGGATGCGCATCACCGTCGCCCCTGTGTCGATAATGGACACCGGCTGGTGAATGACCTGACCGCGCTTGATCCCGACACCGGAGGCAATCCAGGGCACGATCGGCGTAGCCGTTGTGGTGGGGGCCTCCCCGTTGAGATCCGTGCCGGGACCGCTGAGGGCCGTCACCACGACCGTCGTCCGATTCGATAGGCCATGTTCCTTGAAGACATCCATGACGGATTTCATGGCCGCATCCACTGCCTGCAGGGCCTGGCGGTACTCTTTCGAATTCCATCCATGCGCGGCACCGGCCCGGCCGGCTTCCGGAAGATGAACAACCAGCAGATGCGGCAGCGAGAGAATCGCATGACCGTAGCCATGCCCGCTCGTGGCTTTCTGGAAATATTGGCGTATGTAAGACACGATCTTGTCCGGATGGCACTCGGGGCGCAGCGCGCCGCAGAGTTGATAGTCGGTATAAGGCTCCGGTCTGGCGAGCTGATAGAGGGACTCGTCCATATAGAAAATGGCGCTGTCCCGGCCGCCGCTCAGATCGAGATAATCGAACATGCTGGGCGAGCGCGGATAGCCGCGGCTGAATTCAAATGCGTTCCACGTAATGCCATGCTTCTCAACAGGCATCCCGGTCACGAGCGACGCCATGGTCGGCAAACGCAACGCCGGGTTGACTCCGGTTGCCGACCAGGTCACGGCCCCCTCCTTGATGAGCTTGCTGAGGACCGGCATCGTCCCGCCCTTCAGCGAGTCCTGCCCGAATCCCTCCAGGACGAACAGAATCACATGCTCGGGAGCCCCCGCCAGCGCCTCAATCGCTTTTGATGCGGCGGCTTCAACCGGAGACACCGCCCCGGAAAGCATCTCGAGCCCGATCAGAGATAGGCAGACAAAGAACGCGAAAAAAAGATGAGCTGGATGACGCATGGACAGATCCAACATTCCTTTCACCCGTCAGGGGATGAGTAACTTAGCACGCGAATTTTCTGGAAGGCAAGCCGGCCGGAATCCCGACCACGCGCTGGCGAAACAGGGGTGCTGGTGCTATGCTGATACGCATCGAGGATCAGAAAATTGCTGTCATCCTGCAAGGCTCTGGTGCGTCATGACTCTGTGAGAGGGGCAAGACGATGCCCGGTCCGCCAGTCCCACAGACAGCCGTCGCGCTTCTCGGTCCCCACCCAACCCGTTCCCCGTGCCTCGCGTCGCTCTTGCTTGCCGCGATGATGCTCTGGGCCCAAGCGGGGCACGCCGAAATTCGAATCGTGAGCGCCCAAGGCGAACATCGGATGGGGGACCGGGATACCCGGGAAGATGCTCTCCGACTCGCCACAGAACAGGCGAAACGGAACGCCTTGGAGCAGGTCGCCACGTACCTGGAAAGCGTCACGGTCGTGGACGGGCTGGACATCACCAGGGACGAAATCCGGACGTACACGGCGGGATTGATCCTCGTCCTCGATCAACAGACCAACACGACTCTCGACGGCGACGCGATCGTCGTCAAGACCGATCTGATCGCGCAGATCGATACGGAAGAAGTAAGTCATGCCATCGCCGCCTTGCGGGAAAACGAGGATGCGCGCCATCAGCTCGTCGCGCTCACACAGGAAAATGAACAGCTTCAGCAGGAACTCGACGCAGCCAATCAAGCCCTCGCGGATGCGACGACGCTCGATCAGGCCCAGCGGGCCACCCAGCACCGGCAGGAAATCCTGGACCGCGTGTAATCCAACGCGATGGTCTCCCAGGCCTGGACCGACTGGGTGCTCGTCCCGCCCGTCCTCTCTCCCTATCCATGGATCGGCCTCGTCCCAACCCATGCGCTGCTGAATGTGGCCCTCGGGCTGTACCCGGCAAGTCCCCACGTTGCCCTCGCCCGACACGTCATCACCAGCAAACACCCGCCGGCCCCCGACACCGTTCAACCGGCCATGCCACGCCACCAGGTCGTTCCGCGCCCCGGCTCACCGGGAGTTCCGCGAACCCTGAATGAAATCATCCATACCGCCCCCGCTGCGCCACCGCAGGCCGGCCAGCAGCCCTCCGGCCACACAGAGTCGCCGACACAGCCATTGATGCGACAACGCCGTTCATGGGGCCAGCCCGGCGACTACCGACAACTTACGTCCCCATCAGGCTCTCAACCTCCGGTCGCACGCCGGCTACCTCCGACCATCAATCAGATTCGTCCGCCTCTCCAGCACCAGGTTCCTCGCGTCCCCTATCAAGTGGCACCCCGGGCCTCCGAAGGCGGCAATCGCGGGGGAGGGGGAGAGCACAGCGGATACGGCAGGGGCCGACGAGGACGATAATGACGACATCCTGCGACAGACTTCTGGTCATTACGTCGCTCTGCGGACTCCTGACAGGAAGTTCCCGGCTCCCAGCACATGCCGCAGAGCCTGGAGAGGTGAGACAGCACGCCGATCAATCCTTCGACCGTCTCTGGCAACAGCCCGAGTCGAAGGGCGACAGACAATCATCGGCGAACACCCCCGCAACCGGGGGAGAAGGAATCGGCGGCTATTCCTCTGAAAAGTACTGGATCGGCAAAGGCCAAGGCGATCTCGCCAAGGGGAAAATCGTCTGCCAACGAGTATCGGAACTCTCCGCCCGGACCGACCTCGCCAAACAAATCCGGGTCATGGTCAAGGAACATATGGTGGACCGCGTCCGGGACCGGAGCGGCCGCGAGCCTGAACAGGACATCGAATTGACCCGGGAGGAAATCGTTCAGGAATACCTGCAGGATGTGAGGATCCTCGATCACCGGATCGACGAAGACAATAAGACCTGCCACGCCACCGCCGTCATGCCGAGAACCTCTTTGCAGCCGAAACCCTAACAGATACTGACAAGACTCCCCCATCCCCTCACCCCTGACGCTTCGCACGATTGCACTTCTGCGCTGACTTGCGGTAAGAACCTCGTCGCCATGCCCAACGAAAACAATTTCCAGCACGATGAACTGTCCAGAAAAAGCCCGGGAGACAGGCTGCGCACCGCCGAATTGACCCCGGGCGCGCTCTCCGAATCGCCAGCCTGGTTTGATGCGATGGCGCAATATGGGGCACAGCTTGCCCAGGCCGGTGTCCGGGCGATCGTCCTGCTCCACGGGTCCATCGTCGGCACCGACGTGTTCGGAATGCAGCGGCTGGATGAAGTCGGGGGACTCAAGCGGGGCTATTCGCGCGGCGTGTCAGGCGTCGATGCGCTGCTCGCCGCCATGCGCGAAGGAGGAAACGGGATCCCGCCATTGTCAGGCGGACTGACCATTCCCCTCTCCCACGACGAGGCTACCAAGAAAGTCCTCGACGCTCAGGTCGGTGATGCAGGAAATTTTACCGCTGCCTACACAGCCTTGTTGGAGCAGGCCCTGAATAAAAACCTCACAACGCCCATTCCCTGTGTGCGCCTATTGTGGTCCTCGGCGCATCATCACGTCGGACGCGCCATCGCAGCCGTCCAGCTGTTGAACGACCTCCGTACCCTCTGCGAACAACACCACCTCGCGGCAGGAAATAGAATTCTCCTCCTCGCGCACGGACAGGCGGGCTTAGTCGCCGCCCTGGCCTCGAATCTGCTGTGCCCCAGCCCGATCACAGGACGACCGAAACTGTTTCATCTCCTCACCACTGCGCCACAGACAGGCCATGCCGACGCCGCATCATTGATTCAGCGCATCGAACCGCTCTTAAACGCTGGAACCCTCTTGAACAGTGCGCATTTGGACATCGTCACGCTCGGGACACCCGTCCGCTATGGGTGGGATCCGTCAGGGATCGGCCGGCTGCTGCACGTCGTCAACCATCGGAACTTGCGCACCGACGGGAAAACCTGGCTCTCAAAAATGGAGCTCCCCCAAGTTACGATGGAAATGCCCATTGCCTGGGGCGGCGACTATGTTCAGGAACTCGCGGTGGCCGGCAGCGATGCCGTCCCGGCAAGCGAGGCGGTCAAAGCGGTCAACAAAGCCGTCTGGGAATTGCTCGAACCCTACGATGGATTTGAACGCTGGCTGGAATGCGCCCGCCGTGCCGTGCGTTTTCCAACCGATGGACAGTGCCTCCTGGCGGACTATAAAGACTGCACCGGCTCAACGAACATTCGCGAGCATTACTACGGCCATGCGGCCTATACCCGCCTCAACGCGATGCTGTTCAACACGGCCGAGATCGTCCGCTCTCTCTATAGCACCCAGTAACATCCCGCTCGCTCTCTGGAGAGCGTTGAACGGAAGGCCACGGCTTTGGGGGAAAACGTTCAAGAAACAGAGGCGGGGTGTTAGTGCGCTTTTGACTTCAGTAGATCCTGAATCTGCTCGCTGGCTTCCTTCACCAGAATCCCCATCTTAGAGTGTGACGGCTCGAAATCGACGGGCCAGTCGTAGTGGCGGAGACGCTCGCTGGCGGTCGGGCCGATCGAGGCGACCACCACCCGCTTCAGCGCCGCTCGAAACGGGTCAATCTTGCCATCCTGTTCCAGCACCTGCATGACATGGTCGATCTGCATCGCATTCGTCATCAACATGACCTGAACGTTCCCCGCAATGACCTGATCGAGCACCTGCCGAAGCGGGGTCAGATCTTCCGGCAACCCCCACTTGTAGACCGGCACGGGGAACACCTCAGCCCCCCGCTTGCGCAGGGCATCCAGGAGATCAGGATTGGAGATGCCATATTCCTGCACGGCCACACGCAGGCCTTTGACCGGCCGATATTCATCCAGCGTCGAGACGACATCCACCCAGGTGTTGGGCTCGGGAACTGTCAGCGTGGGGGTGATCCCGAGGGCCTTGAGCGCCGCCACCGGCTTGGGTCCCCGCGCCACGATGGCAGTTTGCTTCACCCCCACCAGGATCGAGGACATCGGATGGCGCGACCGGAGAATCTCAAAGAGCTCCGTCGTTCCGATGCCGGTCATCAGGATCAGAATATCAACCTGGCCTTCAATGAGACGGATGCCAAAGCGCAGGGCGGTCGGATTGTCCCGGATGGGCAGTTCGCGGAGGGCGGGGGTCACCAGCGGGCGCCCCCCGTAGCGTTCGATGAGCCGGGTCATCTCAGAGGCCATCCGGCTCTCGAACGCGGCAACTGTGATCCCCGAGAAGCCCTTGTCACTCATTGGTAGGCTTATTTCGCCGGCGCGTCCGTCGCGCAGCGGAATCCGGTCGATTCGTTCCGGATCGTGGGATCGCTATCCACACGGGTGAAGATGCGGACGGTGGGCGTCTCGTTCTGCCATCCGGCCCCGCGCAGGACTCGCTTCGTCCCGGACTCGGGACCTTTGGGATTCTTCGCCGGGCTCTTCTCGTAATACTTGCCGTCATACCAGTCGTTGACCCATTCCCAGACGTTGCCGGCCATGTCGTATACCCCGAACGGACTCTTGCCGGCCTCGTAACTGCCGACCGGCATCAAGGTCTTTTCGCCGATCCATTGCTGGTTAAAGTTGAGATGTTTGTTGGTCGGCTCGACGTTGCCCCAGGGGAATCGTCGATCGGCCGTGCCCTTGGCCGCTTTTTCCCACTCGGCTTCGGTCGGCAGCCGCTTGCCCGCCCACTTACAGTAAGCCTCTGCGTCGGCCCAATCCACATTGACGACAGGCCGATCAACGAGCGACTCGCCGATCGTGTCTCCCTGCCAGAGATTGCGGGTGGGGTTCTTCGGATTCTGTGGGATACGATGGCCCGTCGCTTTGACAAACTCGAGATACCGGCCGTTGGTCAGCTCGAACTTATCGATATAGAAGCTGCTCACGAACACATCGTGGCGCGGATATTCATCGCGCCCTCCGTCACGGTCGCCGTGCGGGACGCCCATGGGGAACGAGCCTTCAGGAATCAACACCATCGGGGCGCCATCTTTCCCTTTGACTTCTTTCTCAGGCCCATCGGCGAGCGACAGTGCGGGAATTGCCAGCAGGGACGCCACGGCCATCACAATGCGAAAAGGGACATTCATGACAGGCTACTCCTTTGTTCAACGAACGGATTTGCCATGGTACCACAGCCGTCCCTGATTCCGCAGGGGCTGATTTTCCGTTGACGGCTGGTGTGATGCCTCCCTACTATACGCTCGTCGATCGGAACCCTGGCTAAGGACAAGGCGATCTCCATGGCACTTCCGCAACATCGAGGACTCCGCCATCTGGCGCTGCGCGTCACCGACCTTCCGCGGTCGCGCCGATTTTACGAAGATCTGCTCGGTATGCAGGTGGTCTGGGAACCGGATGCCGACAATGTGTATTTCAGTTCAGGAAGCGATAACCTGGCACTCCACCAAATTCCCCCGGACGAACTGGCCGCCTATCAACCTCCGAAGGGCCAGCTCCTCGATCATGTCGGCGTGATTCTCGACGATCCGCAGGCGGTCGACCGGATGTTCGCCGATCTTGCCCCAAAGATCACCGGACTCGGCGGAACAGTGGTCAAACAGCCGAAGCAGCATCGCGACGGCAGCTACTCGTTTTATTTCTCGGACCCCGACGGCAACGTGATTCAAGCCCTCTACGAACCGACCATCAGCACACTTCGCTGGCAAAGTGAACGGACTACATGAGTCGGATCTGGGACAGCCTGCCCCGCCAGCATTACCTCAGTCTCGCTCCCTGGTGTTGGGTGCAATTGGAAAGCGGAGAAGCGCCCGGTCCGTTTCCCTTCGTGGCCGGCATCGCCCCTGAGGTCGTCGCCGGCCTGCACGAAGCCCACAGTCTACTCTCCAGTTCGATCGATACCGCCATCAGCGATGTGTTTTCGAAGCGCGCGCCGCTGGACGACCCCGATCGGCAGCGGCGGCTGGAAGATGCCTACGCCGAACTGGTGAATTCCCGCCCCTACTTAAAACAGCACATCCGTTGCGGACGGAAGCCGGACGGGACCTTTCAATGGGAGTTTCCAACCGATCCTACCAAGTCGGCGACCGTGACCAACGGCGGCCTCCGGATTTTTCACTCGGTCAAACGGCAGGCGATTCCTATCGGGTTTGACCAACGCCCCCTTGGACCGGTCGTGGGGAAAGTGCTTGGCATGTTGGACGGTACCCATCAAACCGATGCAATCAAAACCGTCGTCATGACCGCGCCGCGCGAGGCGCAACCGGTCCTGACCAGGCTGATTGACTCGCTGCATCAATATGAATGCCTGCTGAGTGTAGCAACACCATCGGTCCGCCAGCGCTGGTTCGACGTGGTGCAGGACCGCGACATGGTGCATCTGGGCCATGCGGCACTGCTCTATCGCCAGCAGAACAATGCCTTGCTCTTCGACCCCTGGCTGCTCCCCTGGTTTGCTGAGTCCTCAATCCCCTCCCTCTGGGGTTCGTTGCTGCCTAAACCGGCGGCCGTATTTCTTACCCACGACCACGACGATCACGTGGACCCGCGAACACTCCTGCATCTGCCCAAAGAAACCCCGATCGTCGTGCCCAGCCGCCGCAATCGCAAGAAGCTGCACTACGACTATCTCGGGCTCTTACGTGAGATGGGCTTCGGGCGGGTGATCGAACTGGCGCATGGTGAACGCTGGGATTTTGACGGCGGCGCGGTAATCTCCGTACCGTTTTACGGCGAGGACCCCTGTGACCTGGAGATGCCGAGAAACTGTTACTTGATCCACGACCGCGGACAGAACGTGCTGGTCCACGCAGACAGCGGCCCGACCAATTCAGGCCGCTCCGCGCTCAAGGACCATGTTATTCAACAGCTCGTCGAACAGTACGGACCGATCGCCCTCGTCCTGGCCTCACAGCAACAACTGCTCGAACTCCGCAGCTATGCCGCCCACGCCTCACTCTCCCATCCAGGGAAATGGCTGGATGTCGGCGAAAATGGCTACCTGACCAACGCCTACCTGGCGGAACTCTGCGCCGCAGCCCAGGCTAAGCTGTTTGTCTCCTATGCGACCGGCGGGGCGGACTGGTATCCGGATCACCTCTCCTTTATGTTCAGCCAGCGCAATCCGGCCAGAACCGCCTTGCTCACGGCTCACTGGGAGCCGCCTGAAACGCTACAACCCCTTCTCGCGCCGCATGATTGCGGGTATCATGGCGCTCGAGCGCTTGATATCTACCGGACTACCGCAGCAGGCGGCGTTGACGTCGTCTCCACCGGCGAGTCGCTGACCCCACTGGCGCTCCACCGCCTGGACCACGGCGATCCGCCCTTCATGAAATCAGGCGGCCGGTCCTAGCAGCATCCATGTTTTCTTCTCGAAGGAGTCTCGTCACATGAGCGGAACGCAATCACCGATTCTGGTCACCGGCGTCGCCGGCTTCATCGGCTTTCACGTCGCACAGCGGTTGCTGGAACGCGGAGACCGGGTCATCGGCCTGGACAACGTCAACGACTACTATGACGTCCGATTGAAAGAGGCGCGGCTGGCCAAACTGGCGAACGCCGACGGCTACCGGTTTCTGAAAATGGAGCTGGCCGACCGGGCGGGGATGAAGGCGCTGTTTGCCGACCATGGCATCAAGCGGGTCGTCCACCTGGCCGCCCAAGCCGGAGTGCGCTACTCACTGATCAATCCGCACGCCTATACGGAAAGCAACATCGAAGGATTCATGAACATTCTGGAGGGATGCCGGCATGCGAAGGTGGAGCACCTCGTCTACGCCTCGTCCAGCTCCGTCTACGGCGGCAATACCCATATGCCCTTCTCCATTCACGACAACGTGGATCATCCGGTCTCGCTCTACGCCGCCAGCAAGAAAGCCAACGAGTTGATGGCCCATTGCTATGCCCATCTGTACCGCCTCCCCTGCACCGGCCTGCGGTTCTTTACGGTCTACGGGCCATGGGGAAGGCCCGACATGGCGTTGTTTATCTTTACGAAAGCAATTCTGGAAGGGAAGCCGATCGAGGTCTTCAATCACGGCAAAATGAAACGGGACTTCACCTACGTGGACGACATCGTCGAAGGAATCATCCGCACCCTCGATCGTCCGGCGACGGCGAATCCCTCGTGGTCAGGCGACAAACCGGACCCCGGAACCAGTTCGGCGCCGGCCCGGGTCTATAACATCGGCAACCATCAGCCGGTGGAGCTGCTGCACTTTATCGACGTGCTGGAACAGGCGCTTGGCAAGAAAGCCGAAAAGAAGCTGATGCCGTTGCAGCCGGGGGATGTGCCTGCCACCTATGCCGATATCGACGACCTGGCCCGGGATGTCGGCTTCAAGCCCGCCACGCCGATCGAAGAAGGCATCCCGCGTTTTGTGAAGTGGTATCGAGAATTCTACCAGGTCTGACGGCGCTGTCAGACAGCGGGCCGCCGATCCGAAGGAGGATTCATCATCATGTCACTCTCTCCCGACGATATCCGCGATCGAGCCGATCGCTACTCTGCCGCCTGGCGCGCCCTTGATCCCACTGCCTGGACTGCCTGTTTTGCGGCCGATGCGGTCAGCCACGAACTCTATGGAGCCACGCCTGCGCAAGGGCATGCCGCTCTCAAGGTCCTCTTCCACACAATCGCCGGCGCTCTACAGAAAGTCACCATCCACGCGCAGGAGACGCACGTCGCCCACAACCGCGCAGCGGTCCTGTTTCATGGACAGGGCATTGGAAGGAATGGGAAGCCCGTCGAGGTTAAGGGGATTGATGTGTTCGAGTTCAACGAAGCGGGACACATCCAGACTTTCTGGGCTTATTGGGATCCCGCAGCCGTCCTCGCGAAGCTGCGGGCCTGAAATCTCAGCCGATCCTACTGGCAACCCACCGGCACAAACCCCGCCCCGAAGATCCGATTCAGCGCGAGATAGCGCGCATTGTCGTAGAACGAATAGCTGGGGCCCCGCTGATTCCGCCCGGTCGGATCGCCGCCGTAGGAGGGATCCGAGCCGAAATAGAAGCCGCCCCGCGTTTTTTCATTCAACCGCACCCATTCCCAGAACATCCCGCAAATATCGCCCCGGCTCCCTGTCGTCGAGGCATACCAGTCTTTGGCCCAATCCGGCACATTCTGCGCTCCACTCAGAGATCCGTACTCCAAAGCGGCCGCGGGATAGGAGGGTGGGTTCGTCCCGCCGATCGTGCGAGGAATCAACGGCATATGATCCAGCGAGGGAACAATGGACAGAGGCTTAAGAACCATGGCCCGACAGCCCGGTTTCTCCTTGTTCGTGTAAACAGACGTCCCGTCGGCTTGCGGACACTCCCAGGTTTCAGACGGCTCCGCCGGCGGCGGGGTATCGGCAAACACCGGATGTACCGTAACCAACGCGAGCATGGCGACCACTGAGAGTACACGACTCAGGCCCATAGAGCACCTCCGGGAGAAGAATGTGACCACACACCGGACATCGCTAAGCGGCCAATCTGCGCGTCGCGACGTGACCTCCTCACCCTACGGAACGCACCGCGCGCAAGTCTATGCCGCTTTGGAGGGGGAAAATGAGACCCGGAGCCGGTTTGCCGAGGTTGGCCTGCACAGGATTGCACCGCAAAAGCCGTCACCAGATGCGCACGAGAAGGTCTTCGGGATCCGCCCCTGCCAGCGAGGGCAGGACCAGATCGGCTTCGTGCAAGTGATCCGCGGAATAGGTTGTCGCCAGCCCGAGCACGAACATTCCGGCGGCGCGTGCGGCGCGAATGCCCGCCTTGGAGTCTTCAATAACGAGACATTCATTGGGCTGCAAGAGGGATAGAGGCGATGCGAGGCCGTTCAGCCGCGTGAGCGTCATGCGATAAATTGAGGGATCAGGTTTACCGGTGGAGCAGTCTTCCGCCGACACAGTCAGCTCGAAATCATGCTGAATGGGCGTCTGATCAAGTGCCCGGTCGATTTGCTCACGCCGGCCGCCTGAGGCAATGGCCAGTCGAGCCTGCCGCTTGGCCGCTTTCACAAACTCAACCACGCCGGGAAACAACGCCGGCTGGTGCGCGGCGGTATGGAGCCGGAACAGCTCCGCCTTCCGTTCCTGGACCTGCCGCATCACGCTCTCGTCGCTGTACCCGTCGCGAGCGGCCAGTAGCAATGCCGTGCAGATCCGCTCGTCCATCCCGAGATATCTGCCGTAGTAGTCTTCTTTCGACAAGCTCAGTCCGAATTCGTCGAGCGCCTGACAGAAGCAGTGCACATGCGGGGTCTCATCATCGGCAATGACCCCGTTGAAATCGAAAATGATGACCCGCAGCATTCGGTCTCCGATCCTTGTGTCGCGCCCACTCTACTCAACCGCCCTCCCCGCGACAAGCAGCTTTACCTTGTTCGATCCAGTCGGCTGGGGTATTCTCCGACGCAGGCTTCTCCATGCCCTTTCGTCTATGACCGACTACGGCGTTCTCAGCAATTTGCTCGTCATCTTCGCGGTTTCGATCGCGGTGGTCTTCGTCTTCCATCAGTTCCGGCTGCCCTCCATCGCCGGATTTCTCGTCGCCGGCGCGCTCATCGGCCCCCACGGATTCCACCTCATCTCCGACACCAGCACTGTCCAAGTCCTCGCCGAAATCGGCGTGGTTCTGCTGCTCTTCACCATCGGCATCGAGTTTTCCTTAGTCCAGTTGGCCTCGTTGAGGAAGCTCCTCTTTATTGCGGCTCCCGTTCAAGTCGGGGGCGTCGTGGCAATTGTCTGGCTGGGGTCCCTGGTTGCCGGACTGCCGTGGCAACAGGGCATCTTCTGGGGGTTCCTCCTCTCGCTCAGCAGCACAGCGATCGTCCTGAAAGCATTGGCCGCCAATGGCGAAACCGATTCGCTCCACGGGCGTGCAACGATCGGGATTCTCGTCTTTCAAGACCTCGCCGTCGTCCCCATGATCCTGCTCGCGCCGATTCTCGCCAGTCCCAGCGAAGGCGCGGCCCTATCTATCTTCCTGACGCTCGGTAAATCAGTCGTGGTCGTCGGCCTCGTGGTAGCCGCCGCCTGGTACATCGTGCCCAAATTGCTTGAGCACATCGTCCGCAGCCGCAGCCGTGAACTCTTCCTCCTCACAGTCATTGTCCTGTGCCTAGGAATCGCCTGGCTGACCTCGCTCGGGGGCCTGTCCCTGGCACTGGGCGCCTTCATCGCCGGGCTCGTCATTTCGGAGTCGGAATACAGCCATCAGGCGATGGCGGAAGTCCTGCCCTTCCGCGACAGTTTCAACAGTCTGTTTTTCGTCTCCATCGGGATTCTGATGGATTGGCGGGTGCTGCTTGAATATCCGGCCATTGTGACCGGCCTTCTGGCCGTCATCTTGGCGCTCAAGTTCGTCACCGGCGCCGGTGCGGTCCTGGCCGTCGCGGTCCCGCCACGGTCGGCAGTGATGACCGGCGTGGCCCTCGCGCAGGTCGGCGAGTTCAGCTTCATTCTGGCGCAAGTCGGACAGGAGAACGGGCTACTCTCCGGCGCCCCCTACCAGGTGTTCCTCGCCGTGTCCGTCTGCTCGATGATCATTACCCCGTTCCTGATGCAATGGTCGCCGCATCTCGCCCGCCGCGCCGAAGCCGTGCAGCGGCTCCGCCGCTGGTTTCCCGGCCGGACGACCGCGCACGTCCTCGAAACGGAAGGACGGCATCTGCGGATTAAAGATCACGTGATCATCGTGGGATACGGACTGAACGGCCGAAACCTGGCAAGGGTGCTCGGAGAAACGGAAGTGCCGTACATCGCATTAGACCTGGACGGCGACACGGTCCGGCGGGAAGCCCAGCATGGCGTGCCGTTGTATTACGGGGATGCAACGAACCCCAACGTGCTCCGGCATGTCAAAATCGAAGACGCGCGGGTCATGGTCGTCGCCATTTCCGACCCCTTCATGGTTCGACGGACGGTGCAAGTCGCGAGGGGACTCAACGCCAGACTGCACATCGTCGTCCGTACCCGGTACCTGCGCGAGCTGGAAGAACTGCACCAACTGGGAGCCGATGACGTGGTCCCGGAGGAGTTCGAGACCTCGATTGAGATCTTCGCCCTGGTGCTGCGGACCTATAACCTGCCCCAGGATTATGTGATGAAGAAGGCCGAACAAGTGCGCCGGGAAGGGTATGCCCTGTTGCGGCGGAGCGAGATGCCCGAATTGGCGCACCATCTTCGGGGAGGCACGCTCAGCGATGTCGAGGTAGAGACCTGCCGAATCGATGAGGACTCCCCCGCCATCGGCAAAACGCTGGCGCAGCTCTCGCTGCGGCCACGAACCGGCGCCTCCGTGATTGCCTGGACGAGGAGCGGCGTGACCGAATCGAACCCGCCAGAGAAAACCAAACTCCTGGCCGGCGATATTATCGTGCTGCTCGGCTCGCGGGATCAGATACGGCGGGCCATCGCCCTCGTCATGCCCACCGGCACACACTAGCGATTTCTAGCTGCGCCAGCGAAGCGTGACCGGCCCCTTGAGCGGATGATCGAGCGGTTGCCCTGTCTGGACGGAAATGAGGTAGGCCGCTTTCAACTTGTGGTACCACTTCGCCTGTTGGTCGGCGTCACCGACGAGGCGGAACGGCGGCTTGTACTTAAGCCCGATCGACTGGCGGTCCATCGCCACCTTATCCTGTGCCAGAAAGCCTTTTGCAAAAGCCTTGAAGATGGATGTGCCGAACGGCAGCCAGCGGAAGACGTTCCAGGCAGCACAGAAATCCATACGGGTTTCGTGCTCCGTAATCGGCGTCATCAAGACCCGGATCGAGACCCATAACGACCCGCACTGGATGAACTCATACCGCTGATTCGGCAGGACGAAGTCGATGGTCGTGGTGAGCTCTCCGCCGGAAAACCACTTCAATAATTGATACGGAGGGCTGTTCTTCGACGGCGCATGGCCGACCATCCGGAACCCGTTGGGGATCGGCTCAAACCTCTTCGCCTTGTCATGCTGGCTGGCGGGCTTGCGCCAGAAACTGCTCTGATGCACGTAGGGTCCGTGCGCCGGGTCCATTAATCCCACCACGCCGTCATCGAGCGTGCTCGACAACATCTGCGAATGCTGAAACATCAGATAGGGTTGCGAGGGAAGGGGATGCCGCATTAACGGAGGAATCGGCCGGTCTGGATACCGGCTGTCCGCCATGTAGACCCAGATATAGCCGTCCTGATCCTGGCAGGGATAGGACGTGACGCAGATCTTCTTGGGGTCGATCGGAGAATCGCTGACCAGGGACGGAATCGCCGCACAGCGTCCGTCCGTCTCAAACTGCCAGCCGTGATAGAAACACTCGACTCGGTCCCCATCCAAGCGCCCAAAGGACAAAGGCATCCCTCGATGGGGGCAAAGGTCGAGCATCGCCGACACACGGCCGTCCTTCGTACGACAGAGGAGTATCGGGGTGCTCAACAGCACCACACCCTTCAACGTCCCTGGAGCGAGATCGGAGCTGGCCGCCGCCGCATACCAGAAGCCTAAAAGAGGAGGACTGCGTAACGGCGTTGTATCCTGTTCCACGTTGGCGGTCATACAATAAGACGGTCCTGAGGATCGTGGGTGATGAAATTGGGACTATAGCCAGCCGCACGGGTGCGGTCAAGTTCGTTGCCTTGACAAGAAAAAGATGCGGAGACTATAGTCGAAACACCTTGATAATAGGGGCGTCGCGCGTGGTGACGCCCTAGTGAGGAGCCCGATGCAAACCACTCAGCTAGAACCTTCCGTCGCTTTAGCCCGGCTGCAAGAGTCGAAACCAGACAAGGTGACGATTGTCCTCTTGAGCGGAGACTTGGACCGGGCCATGGCCGCCTTCATCATTGCCACAGGCGCGGCCGCGATGGGCATGCAAGTCACCGTCTTCTTCACCTTTTGGGGATTGAATACGATTCGCCGGAAGGGCGCCGCCAGTTCAGCCAAGGACTGGCTCCGCCGGATGTTCGGCGTCCTCAACAAGGGGGGAGCCGAAACCCTCCCGCTGTCCCGCTTCCATTTTGGCGGACTCGGCACCAGGATGATGCAGAAAGTCATGAAGCAGAACCGGATGCCCGGAGTACCCGAGTTGATGCAGACGGCACTCGATCTGGGTGTGCGGTTTATCGCCTGCACGACAACGATGGGGCTCATGGGTATTACCAAGGACACCCTGATTGACGGAATCGATCAATTCGCAGGGGTGACGACCTATCTCGCCGAAGCCAAGCAGGGCAGCGTGAATTTGTTTATTTGAAAGGCGAGAGGTACGAGGCCAGAAGCGAGGGGGTTGTCGAATTCTTCCTCTCGCCCATTGCCTCTCGCCACTAGCCAGGAGTGTTATCGATGATGCAGGCAGATGTGACGCTCGATACCCTCGGATACTTTTGCCCGATGCCCATTATTCTCACGTCGAAAAAAATCAAGGAACTTGCCATCGGGCAAGTGCTTGAAGTCGTGTCCGACGACGAAGGCATCAAGAAAGACATGCCGGCCTGGTGTGATACTACAGGGCATCAGATGGTCGGCATGGAAGAAGAACGGGCGACCTCTGGCCTGATCTACAAAGCGTTTGTGAAGAAGACCAAGTAAGGGTGCCACTGCCTCGCACGCGAGGAGAAGGAAAGCCGGAGGGGAGCTTGAACACCCCTTCCGGCTTTTTCGTTTTCACCCCAAATACACCGATGCTCAAGATCATTGAATGCATCCCGAATTTCAGCGACGGTCGCAACCCAGCCATCATCCAGGCGCTGATCGCGGCCGGGCGATCGGTGCCGGGGGTCTGGCTGCTGGGTCACACCAGCGATCCCGATCATCATCGATCCGTGCTGACGTTCGCCGGCAGGCCTGACGCGTTGTGCAACGCGGTGTTTCAGGCCATCCGCATTGCCACGGAACGGATCGATCTTCGCCGCCATGAGGGCGTCCACCCCCGCATCGGGGCAACGGATGTCGTACCCTTTGTTCCTCTCCAAGACGCGACCATGGAAGACTGCGTACAGCTGGCCCGCCGTCTCGGCGAACGCGTGGGAAGAGAACTCCAGATCCCCGTTTTTCTGTATGAGCAGGCCACCAACCATCCGGATCGCACGCGACTGGAATCAATCCGCCGGGGGGGATTACCCGGCCTGAGCGCGCGGCTGGCGGCGGACCGGAACTGGCGCCCGGATTTCGGCCCCTCCCGGCTCCACGAGACGGCGGGAGCCATCGTGATCGGAGCACGGCCGCCGCTCATCGCGTTCAATGTGAATCTCAACACCGCCGATCTCACGATCGCCAAAGCCATCGCCAAGACCGTCAGGCAATCGAGCGGCGGATTGCCGCACGTCAAGGCGATCGGCATACCGCTCGCCGGCCGCGGCATCGTGCAGGTCTCGATGAACATAACGGATTATCGCGTCACGTCGATGGCCACAGCCTTTCTTGCAGTAAAGACCGAAGCAACCAGGACCGGCGTGGGCATCGCCGACAGTGAATTGATCGGCCTCGTTCCGCAAGCGGCACTGGACCAGGCGGCGGCGGCATTCCTCCGGTTCAAACGCTTCGATCCCATGTCCGTTCTTGAAACAAAATTGGCTGCCGCCATGTCAGCTCAATCGCACGCGGATGCCAGCCAGATAGAAGCCTTTCTCCAGGCCGTCGCCGCTGCCACACCGGCGCCTGCGGGCGGAAGCGTAGCCGCGTTGGTAGGAGCCCTGGCCGCCTCCCTGGGCGTCATGGGAGCGCGCTTGGGAAAGGAGCCGGCTGCGGAACAACAACTCGCTGACATGAGCCGACGATTGCAGACACTCATGCAGGAAGATTGTGACGCCTACGAGGTATTCGCGCAGGCGCGGAAACTTCCCGCAGATCACGCAGACCGGTCCGCAATATTGACTGCGGCATTGCAACGGATCACAGAAGTGCCGCTGGAGATTGCCGAACTGGCCTGTGAAGCGGGACGGGCCATCGCATCGTTTCGAACCGGCGTCTCCGCCCCCGTTCAGTCGGACCTGACCGTGGGTATCATCATGGCCGTTGCAGCGGCAGAAGCAGGGCTTCACACCGCCAATACAAACTTGAAATATCAACAAATTCAGCATCTTAAATGCTCGCTCGCACAAAGATGCTCAAAGATCAGCAACTGTCTTGAGGAACTCAAGGGGCTATGCTACACTCCGCCCTCTGTTGCGTAGTTTCACAGAGGTAGACAGGCACGGCCTGAGAAAGTGGAAAGTCGGCACGAGATGGAAATCAAAGTCTTCAATAACAATGTCGAGAAGGCCCTCAAGGTTGCCAAGAAGAAGTTGGCAGGCGAAGGGTTGTTTCGTGAACTGAAGCGCCGCCGGTATTACGAAAAGCCGAGCGTGAGAAAGAAAGCCAAGTTGCGCGAGGCTCAACGGCGCCGTCAGAAGTGGTTGTCCAAGCGGAAGCCTGAGTAGCAGACAGTCTCAGGCTATTTCCGCTCGTACACCTCTCCTCGATCAGCGTTCTCCACGGGCCACGCACGTCGCACCAGATGCGTCAGGACGAGATCCACGCCGCGATCAGGATCGTCAAGCGAGAGATCCGCCAGTGGCAGGAACCGGTCGTCGGAGTCGTGGCGCGTGAGTCCGCCCGCGATCCCTTCCGCATCCTCATCTCCTGCCTCTTGAGCCTCCGCACCAAAGACAAAACCACCGCTGAAGCGAGCGCGCGACTCTTTGCGCTGGCCCACGAGCCGGCATCGATGGTGACACTTCCGCTGAAGACCATCGTATCCGCCATCTATCCCGTCGGATTTTACCGGACCAAAGCGAAGTCAATTCACGCCATCTGCCGCCGTCTGCTCGATGTCTACGGCGGAACGGTGCCCGATTCCATCGAGGAGCTGGTCACTCTGTCGGGAGTCGGAAGAAAGACGGCGAACCTGGTGGTGACAGTCGGCTACGGCAAGCCCGGCATCTGCGTGGATATTCACGTGCACCGGATCAGCAATCGCTGGGGCTACATCAAGACCAAGACGCCGGAACAGAGCGAAGAGGCGCTCCGGCGCAAGCTGCCGAAACAATATTGGATTACCTTCAACGACTTGCTCGTGCCCTACGGGCAGAATCTCTGCCAGCCGGTGTCCCCGTGGTGCAGCAAGTGCAAATTGACGGAATATTGCGATCGGGTGGGAGTGAAAACAAGCCGTTGAACGTGAAGCGTATCTCGTGAATCGTTGCGGGAGCTGATCTGCTTGCGAGATACGAATGACGCTTCACGAGCAACGCATTCAGATGAATAATTTCGTCTCCGCCTCGGCCGTGAGACTCAGGATCGCGGGCAGGCCCAGCACTTCATCGACGTTCTTTTCCACCGCCCCGCTCTCCACACCCATATATTCCAGACCGGCACTGCAGGCGATCAGGCGAAACTTCCCGACGTGCCTGGCGTCCTGAAACATCTCCGAAATCTTCGGCACCTTCTTTTCCTTCAAGAGCCGGGCGACTTCTTCGGCTGACGCGGCATACTCCGGCGGAAAATCGATCTGGTCGATCTTCCCGTCGGCCAGCTTCTTGATCGTCCAGAACAGGAGAATGACGATCACATCCTTGCCCATGGCGGCGGCGGTGAGCCCGAGCGTCGCCACCTGGTGCAGCTTATCGTAGGTCGCATTATGGGCGAAGATGACGAATTTGGGCTTCTTTGACATGGAGGTGCTATTTCTTCTTCGCGCGGGCCTTCACGCTATTAATGTAATCGGTAATCGCCGCGTCCACTTCGACGGCGGCCAATGGACGGTCGTGAGTTTCGCTCTCATCGACCAGATACTTGTCGTGATCTTTCTCCTGCCGGACGATGACCGTATTCTCCGGTGTCACTTCCACCATCAGAAACCACTCACGCGCCCCCTGCGTGATGACCACTTCTTTCCCCAGCCCTTTTTTCGTAATCTCGATCTGGAGATCGTCCGTCTCCGCAGCAAGCACCCGCTCGGGAGTCAGGGCGATCACCATGCCGATACCCGACACAAACAGGCAGCACGGCAGAAGAAACCATCGACTGGTTATAAGAGCACGCAAGACCATAAAGGATTCACTCTCTTTCCGGGAATAGTGCCGTCATTATATGACGCCCTCCGCCGCAGGTAAACCATGCGGCACCTTTGCCCTTCCGGTCCGAACAACCCGCATGCTAGGATTCCCCCCGCATGGATGCCATTCTCGCGACCGTGACACAGTACGTTCCTGTTCAGATCCTCGTCTGGTTGACGGTTGGTTCGCTGATCGGATTCATCGGCACATTGATCGCCATCCCGTTCATCATGGTGCGGCTCCCCTCCGACTACTTCGACACCCGCGTCCCGCGCCATTGGATGAAGGACCATCACCCGGTGCTCCGGCTGATCGGGCTCATCGTCAAGAACGCCGTCGGGGCCATCTTTCTACTGGCGGGCTTTGCCATGTTGTTTCTCCCCGGCCAGGGCATTCTGACTATGCTTATCGGCATTTCGCTGCTGGATTTCCCACGCAAACGTGAGATCGAGGCGAAGATCGTCGGCCAGCCCACCGTGCTGCAGGCCCTGAACGCCATGCGGGCGAAGTTCGAGAAGCCGCCGCTGACCCTTTCGCCAGATCCCTGAGCCGTGATGCCTATGCCTGAGCCCAACCGCAAGACGCTGTACCTCATCGACGGGAGCGCCTACATCTATCGTGCGTTCTTCGCCCTCCCGGCCTTGAACAACTCCAAGGGCTTGCAAACGAACGCCGTCTACGGGTTTACGACCACCCTGCTGAAGATCCTGCGCGAGCGGCAGCCGGACGGGATCGTCGTCGCCTTCGACGAGAAGGGACCGACCCTTCGCCATCAGGAATTCAAAGAATACAAAGCCCAGCGGCCTCCGATGCCGGAAGGCATGAGCGCCCAGATTCCCTACATCCATCGCGTCGTGGAAGCCCTCAACATTCCGGCGGTGAAACAGGCCGGATACGAAGCGGACGATCTCATCGGCACGCTGGCACACCAGGCCGAACGCGCCGGCTATGACGTCGTCATCGTGACCGGCGACAAAGACATGCTGCAGCTCGTCACGCCGCACGTGCGCATCTACGATCCGGTGAAAGACAAATGGTCCGGCGAAGCGGAATGTGTCGCCAAGTTCGGGGTCGAGCCGGCCCGCGTCATCGAGATCATGGGGTTGATGGGCGACGCGACGGACAATATTCCCGGGGTAAAGGGCATCGGCGAGAAGACCGCGCTGAAGCTCATCGCCCAGTTCGGCACCATCGACGAATTGCTCCGGCGTACCGACGAAGTCACGCCGCCCCGCATCAAAGCGATGCTGGTCGAGCAGGCCGACAACGCCAGGCTCAGCCGCAAGCTGGCCACCATCGACATCAACAGCCCCATCGCCTTCGATCCGGAGTCCTTTCATGTGAAGCCGCCGCATCAGGATCAGCTCATCGATCTGCTGCGCGAGCTGGAATTCACCACGCTGCTGAAAACGTTTCAAGCCAACGCCCCGCCCGGTGAGACCAAGCCCGACGAGTCGGAATTGATTCAGGACGAACCCTCAGCCAAGCGCTTCGTCGCCGGGCTGCCCAAAGAGGGCCCCCTGGGCCTGTGCTGCCTGCTCTCCAATGGTCCCAGCGTTCGGGCAGACGTCAAAGGGATTGCCCTCTCGGCTGGCGGAAAGACCGCCTACATCCCGATCGATGTCCATGCCTACATGCGGCCGATCACGACGTTGCTGCACGATCACGCCCACACAAAAATTGTGCATGATCTGAAAGCGACCCTGCTGGCTTTCCATCGCATCGGCATCACGCTCGCGGGCCCCTATCTCGACACCATGGTGGCGGATTACCTGCTCAACCCCAATCGCCGAGACCACAGCCTCGACACCATCGCGATGGAAGCAGTGGGCCATCGATTGGGAACCCACCAGGCCGACGCGAAGGCCCCGCAATCCCTGTTCGACGAAGACACCGGTTCACGTGAAGAGGCCACGGAGCAGGCGGCTGTGCTCGCCAAACTGGCACCGGCCATGACCGAGCGACTGACCGAACAAGGCAGCCTCAAGCTCTTTCAGGATGTTGAAATGCCGCTCGTGCCGGTGCTGGCGGAAATCGAACGCAACGGCTTCCTGCTCGATGTCGCGGGATTGCAGGCCCTGAGCAAGGAACTGGAACATGAACTGGACAAGATGATGGAAACCATCGCGGGCCTGGCGGGCGGCGAGTTCAACATCAATTCGCCGAAACAGCTGGCCGTGGTGCTCTTCGAGAAACTCGGCCTCAAACCGGGCCGCAAAACGAAGACCGGCTACTCGACCAACGAAGACACGCTCACGCAGCTTGCCACACAGCACGACCTGCCCGCGCAGATACTGAACTATCGCAGCCTGAGCAAACTCAAATCGACCTACGTCGATGCCTTGCCCGAATTGGTGAATCCGGAGACCAAACGGCTGCACACCTCGCTGAACCAAACCGTCGCCGCCACCGGCCGGCTCTCTTCGACTGAACCGAATCTGCAAAACATCCCCGTGAAGGGCGACTACGGCCTCCGCATCCGCGAAGCCTTTATCGCGCCCCAGGGCCACACCCTCCTCTGCGCCGACTATAGCCAGATTGAGCCGCGCATTCTCGCGCATCTGTCGCAGGACCCGCGCTTGCTCGAAGTGTTCGAGAAAGGCGAAGACATTCACATGGCGACGGCCATGGACATTTTCCACCTCCCCGCCTCGCAGATCACGCGCGAGATGCGGCGGGCGGCCAAGAGTGTAGTCTTCGGCATCGTCTACGGCATCAGCCCCTTCGGCCTCTCGCAAAACATCGGCGTCCCGCAGGCGGAAGCCAAGAAGTACATCGAGACCTATTTTGAAAAGTATGCCGGCGTGCGGGCCCTGATGGATCGGAATATCGAAGAAGGCAAGACCAAGGGCTACACCACCACGATCCTGGGGCGGCGGCGGCCGATTCCAGAATTGCAGAGCGGTGATCCCGTACAGCGCGGCTTCGGCGAGCGTATGGCAGTAAATAGCCCGATCCAGGGCTCAGCCGCGGACCTGATCAAAGTGGCGATGATCAACGTGAACGAGGCACTGCATCACGAGATGCCACACACCAAGATGATCCTCCAGGTCCACGACGAATTGATCTTTGAAGTGCAGGAAAAGGATTTGGACGAAACCAAGCGGCTGGTAAAACATGAAATGGAGCACGTAGGAAAGCAACTGGGGCTCTCCGTCCCGCTCAAAGTCGATCTCGGCACCGGGCATAATTGGCGCGTGGCGCATCCATAACACTAACCGGAGTGAGGTGAGATATGCAGAACGCACGTCTTTCACTAGCGTGGTTGATCGCGGGCATGAGTCTCAGCGCGCTGGGGTTCCTGCTCCTCATAGGACAGCCGTTCACCGCAAAGGCGCAGGAGCAGAAACAGTTTCAGTACAGAATCGTCGAGGTGCTTCCCGACACCCACAATATGCAAACGAAGCTGAACGAGTTCGGAGCGAGCGGGTGGGAACTGGTGGCCGTCTCGATGGGGAACATGACGGAGCCGAGAATGATCTTTAAGAAGTGAGGCCGACTTAAAATCTAGAGTCAGCCGGTTTCATTGACTCCCTGTCGCAACCGTTTGAGAATCCCTTCACGACGGACAACAATGGACCTGTTTGTCAGGCGTGGACATACAAAAAGCCTTAAAAACAGGGCAACCCACGACCATTTAGTCGGGCATCACATCTGCATTGATGTGTGCAGAGACATCCATCAATGCAACGAGGCCCATAGATGGTGGTGCGGCAACATACCCGGCTCCCTGCATTGTTTTCAGGAACACTGATCTATCAGAAC
Organism: Nitrospira sp. NS4; assembly: GCF_049546785.1. Classification (NCBI taxonomy): domain Bacteria; kingdom Pseudomonadati; phylum Nitrospirota; class Nitrospiria; order Nitrospirales; family Nitrospiraceae; genus Nitrospira; species Nitrospira sp. NS4. The sequence goes on from NZ_JBMWAN010000002.1 coordinate 396,440, forward strand.
TCGTCACATCCCATCACACAATCAGTAGACCTCTCGCGCAAAGGCTGTCGACTTAAAAGCAACGCCCTTGTCGCCGCCGGCATGAAAGTGGATCTCTTGCTGTACGTTCCCGGAGAGGAGATCCCTCTCCTGATTCAACGGGCCACGGTTCGCTGGTCCGGCAGACACGGCATTGGTATCGAATTTCAGCGCCTTGCCTTTCCTCATCAAGAGCGGCTCAACACCTTCCTCCAGCAGCTTACTATTGCGACTTATAACTGATCGCCCCGGCGCCCCACACCTTTGAACTGCAACGGCAGAGCTCGCGTGTAAACTCGCCCGCTTCAATCCGGATGGTTCGCCGGATGCAGGATACCTTGCCGTTCATTTAAATCCTTTCTGTATGCATTCCGCTTCTGTTCGCTTTCACGTGATAATTCAGAATGATCCGCCGCATTCATTGTGTTGATGCATCCGTTTTCCTGCAACTGCCGTGACGTTGCCGAGTCAGCCACGCTGTATTGCCCGCATTTTTCCTGTTTTTCCTGACGGATATTCGGCATTAACTTTGCTCAACACATAGTCACTATGAAAGTCGTCTGTGCCTGGTGTGAACGGGAAGGGAAAGAGATACTCATTGGCGAAGCCGGACTGTACGACCGGCCAGTGACATCCCATGGCATTTGTGATGATCACGAAAAAGTACTGTTGAAGCAGATCGAGGAGCTAAGGATTAAATAGAGTCCAAGACTTCATAGACGGAGAAATTCTCACCCGAAATCGAGATCCTCGAGCCTGTTAAAACGTGATTACCCCTCCCCCTCTTGGATACTCTCAGCAGGCAACTCCTCATCAAAGTTATAGCTGCGAATCGCGCGCAATCTTGTCATGACCTCATCGCCGTATGGCGTTAGCGTCCAATAAGTTCCAGAGTCTTTGAGGCTTCGCGCCTTTTCACTTTTGGCGATTAGTCCGAGAGCCCGAAATTGGATTTTTACGGTCTGGAAGTCTTCCTTATGGAGCGAGAAGTGGCGAATGTCATACCGTGCTAGCTCTTTGTATTCGCGTAGCTTGGGCAAATTATGTTCTTCCATCATCGCGTCGAGCGCGGATTTGATGGCCTGTTCAGAAGCTTCATTAATCATTAACGGGGCTACTACAGAAAACATCTGATTCCATGTCGGAAGGAAAAAACTGTTCCGTGCGGAGAAATTAATTTCACCTGGACCTCTTACCAAGAATGAGAATCTAAGTTTGTGTGCCTCATCGCCTTGTGCGAGCTCTTCGGACCCTTTTGGCGCGGAGGTTCGCGCTTTAGCCAACTCAGCCTGAAGCTCATCGACACGGCGACGTAACTGCAGCAATTCCATTGTAGCGTCTCGATCAGCCAGTTCATTCGCGCGTACCCAGCCAACTGCCGGAGTAGATCTAACCAGCTGTATCAGGCTGCGACTTACGACAGAACCAAGTTCCTGCGGACTATCCCAATGCTTGCACAGCTTTTTCTCGACTGTAGATCGAAATGTGGCGAGCTTTTCTTTGCCTTCATTTGTTGTTTCAGTCTTTTCGGCGATTATTTTCCCCGGGTGACGATGAATGAATGCAATCGTTGGCTTGTTGATTGATAGGGCGTATCGGTACTCCATTTCGGTGTAGCTTAATCCCTCAGGACCGATGGACCCATAGCGACCTGCAAGAATCAAAATGTAATAGTCACAGTCGTCGATAACCTTCTTGATCAGATTCCATTGAGACTCGTTTGCGGCTGGGAAAAGCTCCATGCCGGCGGGCATGCAGTCAAGCTCAAGAAGCGCGTGCATCACTTCTTGCCGCTCAACCTCGAGATCTTGGAATGTGCTACTTACAAAAACTTGGAATCTTTTTTCCACCGCGATTTCTCCATGTGTACTGGCTAACTAATGTGCATACCGCTGGCATGGTAAGCCAAGACTAACCTTTCCCGCAAACAGCGTGAACTGGTATCGGCCGTTTGCTGCCACATTCGTCAGATCAGGATGGTTGCTGATTTAAATTGAAGGGCAGCGGGCCTTCACTCTGATAGACGGGGTCAAATAGAATCTGTAGAAAGTTCACAGCCGACTGATTTGGCGCAGAACGGGGAAAGCGCCAACCTATCAAACCCTTGTAAAACTGTACTCAAAAGGCCTCTTAACAGCGGGCCCGTCTCAAACGGAAGCACGGTGACAAGAACTCCTGATACTTAGCCGGTTAGCCTTGTACCCCCGTCTGTCCTAATACCCAACCAATCTATATCCCCACTGCGTTTGCCCGGTATACAAGAATTGTCCCTCTTGACAGCCTTCGTCACACAATGTAACATTTTGTGGCATGACAGCCAAACGGTTCAGAGAGGTGCGGATTCGGTTGGGGTACACGCAGGCGAAGCTGGCGGAGGCGCTCCAATTGAGCCGCATGACGATCAGCCGCTATGAGGCGGGTACCTGGGAGGTGCCGCTGGCGGTGGAGATGGCGCTGGATCAACTGGGCACGGCGCAACTGCCGATGCTCGGGATGGTGGCGGCCGGCGCGCCGATCGAGCCGATCACGCAGGCCGAATTGGTATCGGTGCTGCCGCCGCTGCTGCGCCAGGGGGAGACCTTCGCGCTGCGGGTGAAAGGCGAGTCGATGAAAGACGACGGCATTCTCCCAGGCGATCTGGTGGTCGTGCGGAAGCAGAGCACGGCGCGGAACGGCCAGACGGTGGTGGCGCTGGTGAACAACGAAGCGACGATCAAGAAGTATTACCGCACGGAGGGACGGATCGAATTGCATCCGGCGAATGAGGCGATGAAGCCGATTCTCGTGTCGCCTACCGACGAGTTTCGTATTCAAGGCATCGTGGCGGGGGTGATCCGCCACTTTGAATTGTGAGGTGATCGATGGCTACCGCGACACAACCATCCCTCAACTTCCCTTCACAGACTCACCAGGGCGCGCCCGTCATCGGCACGTCGTCGCATCTGCTGGCGGCGCTGCGGAAGAGTGCGCTGCCTACTGATCCGCCGAACGGGCTGGTGGTGCTGTCCGGTCACCCGGCGGTGTATCGATTGGGGACCTGCGCGGCGGTCGATCGCGCCCTGGCCGGTGAGCCGGTGCTCTATCTGGCCGGAGCCAATGTTTTCGATCCGTTCCTGGTCGGGCGGTTGGCAAAAGCCGCCCGTGTCGCCCCGGCGCGGGTGCTGCAGCAGATTCACGTGTCGCGCGCGTTCACCTGCCATCAGATGGTCCGCCTCGTGACGGATTGCCTGCCCTCTGCGTTGCGGACCTATGATGCGCGGGTGGTGGTGCTGTCGGGCCCGCTCGAAACGCTCTACGACCAATCGGTGCCGGAGCAGGAAGCGCTGCGGCTCTTCCGCACGATGCTGGCGGCGCTCCAACGGCTGGTACAGGACAACGTGCAACTGGTCTGTGTGAGCCCGCTCCCGGTGATGGCGCCTGCATCGCGCCGCGGGTTTTTGCCGGCGCTGCGCGCGCAGGCCCATCGGGCGATCGACGTGCATGAGGGCGAGGACGGGATCTGGCTGGATGAACGGAGCGGCGCCGGGACGCGGCGCTGGAATATTCCCCGGGCGGTATGGACCAGGTTATGAACGATGGGCCGCACCCTTGCCACGTTTACCCAATTGGTCCAGCAGGAGATCGACTCCTGGAGCCGCTATCGGCGGGCCTTGCGGCGCGAGGATCAGCAGGCGCTGGATGCCTTGTTTGCCGCCGCCCGCCACCACGCTCCGGCCGGCGCCTATCTGGCGCGCGAGACGCCGTTTGAGGTGATGCTGCTCTCGATGTTGATCGAACAACACAAAGACGTGATGACGTTGCAACAGAAAGTGACGATCCTTGAAGCCCGCTTGCTCGACAACCAGACTCCGGGGGTGGCTTCTTGACGTCTACCCGGCGCAGGACGGCATGGTGGTCTGGCTCCTCGGCGAGGACGGACGTCGTCACCGTCTCCTCGACCCCTTCGTGCCGACCTGCTATCTGGCCGCGCCGGCCACGTTGCTCGAACAGGCCATTCGTTGGCTCAGCCGATTATCCTGCCGCGTCACCACAGGCATCGTCGAACGGTACGAACTAGGCGCCAGCCGGCCCTTGCGCCTGTTGGAAGTCGCCGTCCATTCGCCATCACAGTTCATCACTCTCACTCGCGGCCTGATCCAGACCTTCCCTGACGCGCAATTCTTTCACATCGATGTCTCGTTACCGCAACGCTACTTCTACGACCGCCAGCTCTTTCCCCTGGCCTCTTGCGAGGCCGAGGTCACGAAGGACGATCGGATTCTCACGATCCAGCCGCTGGAATCGCCCTGGGACACCGATTATATTCTCCCGCCACTCACGATCATGGAACTCTCGCCGGAGGGTGGCTCGCCGAATCCAAATCACGGCGGACAGGGTTCGCTCATCGTCCACATAGACGGCGACGAACGGGTCCTGGAAGGTGACAACGCCGACGTCGTGCGCCGCCTGCATCAACTCCTCACGCGGCACGATCCGGATGTGCTCCTTACTGATTGGGGTGACTCCTATCTCCTCCCCCGTTTGATCGCGATGGCCGAACAACTGCGGCTGCCCCTCACGCTCAATCGGGACGACGACCGGCCGATCGGATCGAGAAAAGCCCATTCCTACTTTTCCTATGGCCGCATCGTGTCGCACGCGGGCGCCCGCACCCTGTCGGGACGGCTCCATCTGGATCGCCGCAACTCCTTTGCCCTCGCCGAAACGGGACTCGCCGGCCTGATCGAACAAGCGCGCGTGGCGAAAGTCGATCTGCAACAGATGGCCCGCACGACCACAGGAACCGGCATCACCTCGATGCAGTTGGAAACCGCCTGCCGGGACGGTGTGCTGATTCCCTATCGCAAACAGGAACCGGAAGCCTTCAAATCGGCGCTCGAGTTGCTGCACACGGATCAGGGCGGGTTGGTCTTTGCGCCGATCATCGGCTATCACGAGCAGGTGGGCGAACTCGATTTCTCATCGATGTATCCCTCGATCATGGTGCGCTTCAACGTCTCGCCCGAGACGGTGAATTGCCGGTGCTGCCGCGATGTGCCGGCCACGCGGGTGCCGGAGATCGGCCACCACACCTGCCGCCATCGGCAGGGATTGGTCCCGCGGACCCTGGCGCCGTTGCTCGACAAACGCGCACGTTACAAACGCCTGATGGCAGCGACTTCGAATGTTGCGGCGAGAGCGACGCTCGATCAGCGCCAGACGGCGCTCAAGTGGCTGCTCGTCGTGTCGTTCGGCTATCTCGGCTATAAGAACGCCCGCTTTGGCCGCATCGAAGCGCACGAATCGGTCACGGCCTACAGCCGCGATATTCTACTGCAGGCAAAAGAGATCGCGGAGCGTCGGGGCTACCGCATGCTCCACGCGATCGTCGATTCGCTCTGGCTGGTGAAACCAGGCGCGGGGCGACCCGAGTATGAGACCCTCGCGCAGGTCATCACGGAGGAGACGGGGCTGCCCATCAATGTGGAGGGCATCTACCGCTGGATCGGCTTTCTCCCGTCACGGGTGAATCCGAAGATGCCGGTGCCGAACCAGTTCGTCGGCGTCTTCGAGCATGGGGGGATGAAAGTGCGCGGCATCGAACTCCGTCGGAGCGATGCGCCGCTGCTCGTCAAGCGGGCGCAAGCGGAGATGCTGCGCTGCCTGGGTCAAGCCAGGACGCTGATCGAGTTGCGTGAACAGATTCCTCAGGCCCTGGACATCGTCCGCACCTACCGGCACTATCTCCGCGAGGGGCACGCGACGATTGAAGAACTGGCCATCGCGAAATCCCTCTCGAAAGAGCCGCAGGCCTATCGCCACCAGACCCTCTCGATGATTGCCGCGCAGGAGCTGCTCGCGCGCGGCGTCTCGCTCCAGGCCGGCGACACGATCCACTACATCATTACGGATGCAGCGGCCGCCTGTCCTCCGGATCGCGTTCGAGCGGTGGCAGGACTCGACGGCACCTGGAGCTACGATGCGACCGCCTACGACATATTGCTCCGCAAAGCGGCGCTGGCGGTGCTCAGCCCACTAGGCGTGACGGCCAAGGATTTACAGCAAGACGCGAGTCTGCCGACCACGCGTTCGAGTCCAGAACTGCCGATGGATCTTGATGAGTTAAAAGAATCGAAGAGGCCGAGAAGGCCGGCCCGATGAAACAGGACCGGCCTCCGCAGAAAGATTGATACTTACGGGTTCACGTTCGTCTGCGCCGGCTTGACCTCAGGCGCATCGCCGTCCTTCACATCGCGGGCGCAGCGGACGCCCATCCAGTTCATCGAGGTCTTCGGATCAGTCCCGTTCCGTTGCGAGACGCGCACGCTCGGCGTGCTGTCGATCCATCCGCCGCCACGAAAAGCCTTTTGGGTGCCCGTCTCCGGTCCCTTGGGATTCTTGTCCGGCGCCTTCTTGTAATAGTCCTTGTCATACCAGTCGGCGACCCACTCGGCGACATTGCCGGCCATCTGGAACAGGCCGTAGGGACTCACAGAATTGTCATATTTGAACACGGAGATGATCGGAGGATAGAGCAAGAGCCGCTCCGGACGATCGCGCACCGGACCGGACAGGCCGGTGCGGCCGTAGTTCGCCCGTGACAGGCCGGCCATTTCGTTACCCCAGGGATAAATGCGCGCATCGGCATCGCCCCGCGCCGCCTTTTCCCATTCCGCTTCGGTCGGCAGGCGCTTCCCGGCCCACTTGCAATACTCGTCGGCTTCGTACCAGGTCACATGCATGATGGGATGCGCGACCATCGTCTCCTGAAAATTCCCGCCGTCGAACTTCCAATCGACTTGCGGCGAACGGTTCGTCGCCAGGACGAACTTCAAATACTGGACGGTGGTCACTTCGTACTTATCGATCTCGTAGGCGTCGAGATAGACCGAGCGCTGCGGCATCTCCACCAGATACGCATTCTTATCCGTTTTCTTATCGCTGCCCATCGTGAACGGCCCCGCCGGAATGCGGACCATCTCATCATAAGCCGGCAGCTTCACCCGTTCGGCGGCGAGCTTGCGCCCTTCGGAAGTCCACTCCTGCTTGACGTCCCCGACATCCATCGCCCACACCGCTCCCCCGGCCCCCAACAGCCCTGCGACGACAGCACCGGCCAAGATATTTGCCCTTCGCACGACGACTCCTCCTTGGTGATTACATGCCCTGTTCTTTAGGTTCCGGACCAGGCTCCTTGTTGAATTCTTCCAACGGCTGAAAGTTCAGCGGGAGCTGGAAAAGATAATCCGTCACCGACCGCAATTTCACATGCTGGTATTCCACGATCCAGCTTCCGTCCTTCTTCGCCAGCTTCATCGGGAAATGGATATCCGTCGCCAGCCACTGATAATACACCTCGGTCCGCTCCCCGTGCTTCGTCACGACTTCATACAAAATCGTGGGATGGCCTTCGCGGGTTTCCTGGCCGATTTCCTCCCGCGACACCTCCCCATCCAGTTTTTCGGTCACCATCAAGTCCTGCTCCGCGCTGTAGGGGAGCGTCTTGAAACGCTTCATCCGTGACACGAGCATCCACACCACCTGCTTGTCTTTCCGCACGATGCTGACATTCACCGGGCCCATCGTGTGGTGCTCGATACGCCACATATTGTCGCGGTAATAGATGTTGGCCTTACCCGTGCGGCCGTCGATCTTGGTGATGCGATCGGCGGTAAATTCCAGCGCCCAGGCGGAAACGCCGAGCCCGCTCACATAGGCGATTATCAACGCGGTGACGATTCGAAGCATAGCCGCTCACTGTACCCAATCCGCGGGGTCGATTACTAGATGGCCGGGATCAGATGGAGAGCACGGCGGCCCCTTGGAAGGATCCGGCTTTCAGTGCCTGCAGCGCCTGATTGGCCTGAGCTAGCGGAAAGCGGACGGTGTGGGGCTTGATCGGAATCGCGGCAGCCTCGCGCAGCAGATCGAGTCCATCCTGTCTCGTGTTCGCGGTGACGCTGCGCAGGACGCGTTCGCCAAAGACCTCACGGTCATAATCGAGAGAGGGAATCGGCGACATATGGATGCCGGCCAGCGCCAATGTGCCGCCCCGTTCTAACGCACGCAACGCGGGCGGGACGAGTTCACCTGCCGGCGCGAAGATGATGGAGCCATGCAGCTTCTCGGGCGGCATGTCCTGGACACCCCCGACCCACCGGGCCCCGAGCGTTCGCGCGAGGGCCTGATGCTCGGCCTTGAGTGAACTGACATAGACCTGACAGCCCCAGTGGCGGGCGATCTGAATGGCGATGTGGGCGGAGGCGCCGAAGCCGTAGAGGCCGAGCCGCTGTCCCGGCTTGATCCCGCTCAACCGCAGGGCCCGATAGCCGATGATGCCCGCACAGAGCAGCGGCGCGGCTTCTTCATCCGAAAAGACCGGCGGGACGGGATAGGCAAAACGCGCTGGCACGACCGCATAGTCCGCATAGCCGCCATCCACCTGATAGCCGGTGAAGCGGGCCTGCAAACAAAGATTCTCCCGCCCGCTCGTGCAGAAATCACATGTCCCACAGGTCCCCTGCAGCCAGGCGATCCCGACCCGATCTCCCTCTTTGAAATCCATAACCCCGGCTCCAAGCCCCGCCACCACACCCACCACTTGATGGCCGGGCACCAGCGGCTGTTTCACATCGGCCAACTCGCCTTCGATGACATGCAGGTCCGTGCGGCAGACACCGCAGACATGCACCTTCACGAGCACCTCGCCCGGTCCCGGAACCGGCGCCGGCACGTCCCTGAGCTGCAACGGACCGGTCGAGACATCCCCGGCACGGTCGAGGACCATGGCCTTCATACAAACTCCAACGGATCGTGGTGTGAGAGTCGGCCGGCAGCCTCATGAACCGGGACTGCCGGTTTCGACGGTTGAAAATGACGCGGGAGGGGACCGTTACGGCTTCTTCGCCTTGATGCACTCGATGTCGAGCCGGATCTGCACCTCGTCGCCGACCACCAACCCGCCGCTATCGAGCGTCTTGTTCCAGACCATTCCGAAGTCCTTCCGATTGATCGTGCCCTCGCCGGTAAACCCCGCGCGCGTATTGCCCCAGGGATCTTTCGTTACCCCGTTAAACGTGCCGGCCAAGGTAATTTCTTTCGTCACCCCACGCAGCGTCAGATCGCCGAGCGCCTGGTAGCCCTCGTCCGTCTTCTTATAGCTCTTCAGCTTATAGGTCATGGCGGGGTACTTCTCGACATCGAAAAAGTCCACGTTCCGGAGATGGGCATCGCGCTTCTCGTGGTTGGTATTGACCGACGCGGTATTGATTGTGGCTTCGATCGTCTTGAACCGGTGTGCGTCCGCATCCATTTCCACCACTCCGCTATAGTCCATGAACCGGCCCGCCGTCTTCGAGACGACCATGTGGGCCACGCGAAATTCAATGATGGAATGGTCGGGATCCAGGTCCCAACGCGCCATTTCCGCGCGGGCCCCGACCGGCAGACTCACCGCCAATACCCCGATCAACAGACTGACTCCCCATATCGCTCTGCGACGCATGCGCCCTCCTCCCGAACCGTGATTCAACGACAGGCTGCCCGTTTTCGACGACACGCTCATTTCTTTGACCTGGCGGCACCGCCCTCGGATAGGCCCGACGATTGGATCGTCACCGACTGCACATCACGCCCCGAGGTCTTCGCCCCGGTCCGCATCCGCACATGCACATCGACCGCCTCCGATCCTACATCGCCCGGAAATGCGGGAAACGGCTGGGCCTGCACGACGGCAAGAATCCCCGCTTCATCGACTTCCCGCGCTCCCGATCCCTTTTCGATTTGGATCAGCTGCGCCCGACCGCTCGGATAGAGCCGGAACCGGACCCGCACCGTCTCGCTGGTCGGGGCATGGCGGATATGGCGGACCGTGCGGCTCCAACTGCGGCTGACCAGGGTGCTGATCTGCTGCCAGTAGGCCTGGCCCTGACCCGGCGCCGGCAAGGGCAGCAAATCTTCTTCCGCGACCTGCTCCCCGGCAACCGGCACCACATCAGGCTGTTCCTCTTCCGCCATCAGTTCACCGCCGCCGGTCTTCTCGCCGGCTGGCGCGGGCGTGTCCGCCGCGTCCGGCACCTCGACGGCGCCCAGCGTGACGTAGACCACACGGCTGAGCACCCGCTCGAACTTGCCGTCTCTCAGACGGGCAAATGTGACTTGCACCCGGGCGGCTTTGGGAGGGATCGACAATTTTCCCAGAGGAATCGGTTCCAGCGTCGCCGAGCCCTTCATCACCAGGGGCATGTCATCCGGCTCCAGCGTCACCAGCTGTCGCTCAAACAAGACCGATTCGCAGATGGCCACCAGAGGCGCACTCCCCTGCGCCACCCCGCCGATGGCGAAGGACAGTTCAACCGGCTTCCCGACCTGAATCTCCCCCGAAGGATCGGCGGTCTCCAGGGCGATCTTCACCCATCGTTTCACTGATGTCGCTGAAGAAGCAGAGTCGGGTTCCGGAGCGGCTATGCCTGGGCCGGAAAGAACAGCCAGTTGAAGCGCGCACAGACCCAGAGCACCGGCCGCCAGAGACAGAAGACTGGGCGCGGAGTAGCGCATGGATTCATCCTACTCAGCCCCGCCACCGAGTGCAACCCGTTTTTTCGCCGCCCGTGCGTGCCTCTCTCATGCCGTTCAGTTAGAATGGACGCATGCGCGCGCTCGTGAAAACGACTCCCGCTCCGGGACTGACGGCGATGACCTGTCCGGACCCGACGCCGGGGCCGTACGACGCGATCGTCCGGGTGAAGGCCACCTCCCTCTGCGGGACCGACGCCCATATCTACAATTGGGATCCCTGGGCGCACAGCCGGATTCACCCGCCGCGCATCATCGGCCATGAAATGTGCGGCGAGGTCGTGGAGGTCGGCGCCGACGTGACCCTCGTGAAGGTGGGCGACTACGTCGCAGCCGAATCGCACATTACCTGTGGGCAATGTTTTCAATGCCGCACCGGGCAGGCTCACGTCTGCCGGAACTACCGCATCCTGGGGGTCGATCGCGACGGCTCGTTTGCCGAATACGTCGCGCTGCCTGAAAAGGTGCTCTGGCACACGCCGGCGGCGCTGCCGCCTGAATTCGCCTCCGTCCAGGAACCGCTCGGCAATGCGGTGGACGCCGCGCTGGCCGAAGACCTCACCGGCCACACCGTCCTGATTACCGGCTGCGGCCCGACCGGACTGTTTTCGGCCGCCGTGGCCCGCACGGCAGGCGCCGCCACGATCATCGCCTCCGACGTCAGCGACTACCGTCTCGACCTGGCCAAGCAGGTCGGAGCGGATTACGTGCTGAACGCCAGGACCGAGACTCCCGCCCACATCGCCGCCGCCATTCGCGACATCACCGCGGGAGAGGGCGTGGACGCGGCGCTGGAAATGTCCGGCAATCCCGGCGCTCTGCACGTCGCGTTCGGCGCGGTGAAGAACGGCGGGCGCGTCACGCTGTTCGGCATTCCCACCGGCCCGATCTCGTTCGACCTGGCCAACGAAATCATCTTTAAGGGCATCCGCGTTCACGGCATCACGGGCCGGCACCTCTTCAGCACCTGGTATCGCTTGGCCGGCCTGTTCAAAGCAGGCCTCAATATCAAACCGGTCATTACCCATACGTTCCCGATGAGCGACTATGCGAAAGGGTTCGAGTTGATCAATTCAGGCCAGTGCGGCAAAGTGGTGCTGTTTCCATAAGGATGGGCGAGAGGTGCGCGGCGAGAGGCCAGGGGGCGGAGAACGGACCGGACGGCCCACACCCATATTTGTCACTCTAGCCCCTAGCCCCGCGCCTCTTGCCTAAGAAAGACGATGGCCTACGACTCCCTCAAGAAGGTGCTCACCCAACACCTCGCCGAGATTCGCGCAGCCGGCTTGTATAAACACGAGCGGCAACTGCTGAGCCCCCAAGGCACCGACATTCGCGTCGCGCAAGGCCCGGTCCTGAACCTCTGCGCGAATAACTATCTGGGGCTGGCCAACCACCCGGACATCCGGCAGGCTGCAATTCACGGATTGGAGCAGCACGGATACGGCATGGCGTCGGTGCGGTTCATCTGCGGCACCCAGGACCTGCACCAGCGCCTGGAGCAGGCGATCAGCGCCTTCCTCGGAACCGACAGCACCATTCTCTATAGCTCCTGCTTCGATGCGAACGGCGGGCTGTTCGAAGTGCTGCTCGACGAGCAGGATGCGGTCATCAGCGACGCCTTGAACCATGCCAGCGTGATCGACGGGATTCGCCTCTGCAAGGCCCGGCGGTTCCGCTACGCCCATGCCGACATGGCCGACCTGGAAGCCCGGTTGCAGGAAGCCCGGGCCTGCCGGCTGCGCCTCATCGCGACGGACGGCGTATTCTCGATGGATGGCGATCTGGCCAGGCTGGATCACATCGCGGACCTGGCCGACCGCTACGACGCCGTGGTGATGGTGGACGACAGCCATGCGACCGGCGTGCTGGGTCCGGGCGGCCGCGGAACGCCGGCGCACTTCGGCGTTGCGGATCGTGTCGATATCGTCACCAGCACGCTGGGGAAAAGCCTGGGCGGAGCGGCGGGAGGCTTCACCTCGGGACGAGCCGAAATTGTCGAGCTGCTGCGCCAGCGGTCCCGGCCCTATTTGTTTTCCAACGCACTCCCGCCGGTCATTGCGGCGGCCGCCCTGCAGGCCGTGCAGATGGTCGCGCAAGGCGATGCGCTCCGCGCGCAGTTGCAGGACAACGCCGCCTTCTTCCGGGGGCAGTTGAACGCCCTCGGGTTCCGGCTGGTGCCCGGCACCCATCCGATTATCCCTGTCATGCTGGGTGACGCCACGCTCGCCACGAAGATGGCCGATCGCCTGCTGCAGGAAGGCATCTATGTCGTCGGATTCAGTTATCCCGTGGTACCGAAAGGGCAAGCCCGCATTCGCGTCCAGATGTCGGCGGCGCACACCAGATCCCAACTGGAGAGAGCGGTCGCGGCGTTTGCGAAAGTGGGACGGGAGCTCGGCATCATTGCATGATGCAGGCGAGGGGCGAGCGTGCGGGAGCCATATTGCCCGCGCCCTAGCCCGACCCTCTGACCTTCTGTTCTATTCCTGAATGGCGCGGACGCGCTTTTGGAGATAGCCGTTGCGGACAGCGGTGTAGAGGTCCAGCGTCGCTTCTTCAACTCCTTGGAACTTCTCCAGATTCAGCGAGCGATCATTCACCATTTCAAACGCCCGCGCCCCTAACTGGATCACGGTCGACGTCATGCGATCCGAATGGGCGATGACCGAGGGAATTCCTTCGACTTCAATGATCGGGGCCACCAGCCAGTTCATGGGATTGAGCGCAATATCGCCGAGGAAGCCGGTGAAATCACGGAGGTTGAACGGGGGCAGCAGCGGAAGTACCAGATAGGGACCGGGCGGCACACCATAGAAACCCAGCGTCTGGCCTGTGTCTTCCTCCGGGGTCCTGATGTCCATGTCCTTCGCCACATCGTACAAACCTCCGAACCCGAAGGTCGTGTTCAGAAGAAACCGGCCCATTTCAACACCGGCCCCGTGGAATTTCCCCTGAAAAATATTATTGAAGAACCGTTGAGGGAAGCGCACGTTGTAGAACAGGTTGCTGAAGCCGATCTGCACGGCATTCGGCACGACAAAGTTATAGCCCTTCGCGACCGGCTTCAACACCCATCGATCGACCTGCCGGTTGAACTCGAACATTTTTACATTGAAGGGCTCCCAGGGGTCGTATTCCTCGACCGTCTCCTCCCCGCCCTTGGCGAACGGATCGAACAACTCGTCCGACGGCGTATCTTGGACGGGTGCCTTCGACCCGACAGGTGCGGCGCTCGCCACCAGGATGACCGGAGCCTGAGACTCACCCACACCCGTCGCCGGACCGGGCCCCTGACCCGTGACGCCGGGCCCGCCGGCACAGGCAGCGAGCAACATCGTAGCCAGCACAATTCCAACTCCCCGATTCATTTGTTTCCGATCAACACTCACTCCAGCCTCCTTGAGCACACCTCAGAACGATCTGCATTAAAAACACCCGACCCCGAAGAGCCACGCGGCGCACTGTATCAAAAGTCATCTGCTTCGCCAACGCCAATCGTGATCCGTTCCGACCGCTGACCGCGCTGGGTCACGATGTCCTCCATCTCACATCCTGATCGCCCGCTGGACGAATTCGGCCCACTGGCGGAAGTACGGCGCCCCTCCGACCTGATACGTGTTGTTGTGATCGGCGCCCCGGATTACATACCACTCTTTCGGAGGTTGTGCCGCCTCAAAGACCTGGCGTCCGAGTTCGATCGGAATAATGTCGTCCCGATCGCCGTGAATGATGAGCTTGGGAAGGGAGAGCAGCGGAAGCCGGTCGATCAACCGGAATGAGGCTCCCAGCAGCCAGTGTACCGGCATGCCGCCATAGTAATGTTTGGCGACGGCTTCAATGGAGGGAAAAGACGACTCAAGAATGAGTCCGGCGGCCGGCCTCTGCGCGGCCAGTTCACCCGCCACCGCCGCGCCCAGCGACCGGCCGAACAGGATGAGGCGATCGGGACGAATCATTCGCGTGCGCGTCAGATAATCATAGGCTCCGACGGCATCCTGATACAGCCCCTCTTCGGATGGCTTTCCCTGGCTCCGGCCATAGCCACGGTAGTCGAAGAGGAACACCGACAGCCCCAGCCGGAAGAGCTCACGCAGGTTCTCCAGGCGGTTGATGATCGTCCCGGCGTTGCCATGACACCAGAGGACGACCGGGCGGTCCGCCTGCGCCTCGACATACCAGCCGAAGAGTTTCGTCCCGTCACCGGACTGAAACCACACCTCTTCCAGCGGCAACCCGCTGAGCCCGGCCCAATCCCGGTCTTGCCAGGGCTCCGGATGATAGACGAAGAATTGATCGAGGATACTGATAGCAACCTCAGAGAGCCGAAGCCGTGGCCGCAGTTAGAACGACCATCCCACGCCCGCGGAAATAAGATGCGTCTGCAAATCGAGCTTCACCTTGGAATCGCCGGCCCCGTCGGCGTCCCAACCGTACTTGGTCACGAAATATTTGTACTCGCCGAACAGAAACAGTCGCTTCGTCACAAAGGTCTTCAGGCCTCCCAGGAACTGATAGGCGAAGGCCAGACTGCCCGAACTCCCGCTCAAGGCCGTGCCGCCGCCCTGAATCGACGTATCCATAGAGAAACCCCATCGACGAGCCGGCGCCGACCCCGACATAGGGCTGCAGGGTTTCACCGCGGTACCGCAGCATGAAATTATACATCGTGTTCACGGCAATCAAGCTGCCTTGAGCCTGAGTGGTGCCGGCGCCGGACGTGACGCGCGGAGCCCGCACGCTGCCCCCGAGCCCGAAGGCTTCAACTTCGCCGCCGAGAATCTTGTTGGTAAACCAGGGATAGGCCTCGAACTTCATGCCGGCTCCAAACGTGCCGCGAATGTCGGTACCTTGGATACCTACCCCGCCCACGGTCAGATCCTTATCTCGTGGCAGAAAGGCCATCGCATGACCGCTCAAATAGAGATCGACCTTCCTTTCCGGCTTTTTCTGTGGCGGCGGATCGCCCGACTCCTGGGCAAATCCCGACACAACTGCCGCTGTTGCCAGCACGAGAGCCATGCAGGCCCGAAGCACCAGCTTCTGCATGATCGGCCGCGTCATTTTTCCCGGGAGCCTCCCCGCCGACTCCCCTCAACCGGTTCGGAACCCTGACACGGTAGTACCGGAAACGGATGAAAAAAACCAGCCGGGAACGTTCCTATGGCAATGCCCTCCCCTCGACTTCCCATAGCTAGCCATTGTCGAACCGCTTGGGTATACTTCGCCCCCGCTTTACCATTTCTAAGCGAGGGATTGCGTTGGCACACCATTCGTCTCCCGGTCCGCTCCCAACTCCTCTTTCATGTGATGTGCTTGTCGTCGGCGCAGGCCCGGCGGGATCTACGATCTCGGCCTTGCTGGCCGAACGGGGCTGGAACGTCCACGTGCTGGAAAAAGATCCCCATCCGCGATTCCATATCGGCGAATCGCTGCTGCCGCAATCCCTGCCGATCCTCAAACAATTGGGCGTCCTGCCCGAGGTGGAAAAGATCGGGATCGTGAAGTATGGCGCGGAAATGATCTCGCACCGCTACGGCCGAACCCAGATGTTCTATTTCTCCAAAGCGTTCGATGAATCCCAACCCTATGCGTTTGAAGTCAAACGCTCCGAATTCGACGCCATTCTGCTGAAAAATGCGATCGCCAAAGGCGCGCAGGTTCATGAGGGTGTTCGCGCGGGGCGCGTCGAGTTTCGCCCCGGCACGACCTCTCTCGTGCATGCGCAAGACCGGGGTGGGAAGCCACTCGCCTGGGAGGCCCGGTTCGTCGTCGATGCGAGCGGGCGCGATACATTTCTGTCCGGGCAGCTGGGCGGCAAACAACGCAGCCAGACCCATAATAGCGCGGCCGTCTTCGGTCACTTCGAAGGGGTCGGAAGGCTGCCGGGGAAAGACGAAGGCAACATCACGGCCGCCTGGCTGGATCACGGCTGGTGCTGGATGATCCCGTTCAAAGACGGCACCACCAGCGTCGGCGTGGTCTGCTGGCCGGACTACATTAAGTCGCGCACCACGCCGCTCGATCAATTCTTGCTGGACACGCTACGCCAATCTCCCGTGGTAGCCGAACGTATGCGCCACGCAAAGCTCCTCACGCCGGTCTATGCCGCCGCCAACTTTTCGTACCGGCGTGACACCATGGCGGGCGACGGCTACCTCATAGTCGGAGATGCGTTCGCCTTCATCGACCCGGTCTTCTCCAGCGGCGTCCACCTGGCGCTGAACAGCGCCGTGCAGGGAGCCAACGTCGTCGAGGCCCACCTTCGCCATTCAGCCGATTATGCGCAACGGCTCCGGGAATTCGAACGCATGGTGAGGCGGGGCATCAAGACCTTTTCGTGGTTCATTCATCGCTTTACCCAACCGGCCTTTCAATCGCTGTTCGTCTCGACCAGAAAGCCGCCGAAAATCGAGCGGGCCGTGCTGTCGCTCCTGGCCGGCGACGTGTATGCGCAAAAGCGGGCGCGGTTCCCCCTGTTCCTCTTTAAGGTTTGCTATTACACCGTTTTCGTGTTGAATTGGAAAGAGAATTGGGCGGTCTGCCGGCGCAGAAAATCCGGCACCTCGACAACGGTGACCGAGGTACAGGACTACGCCGTCAAGCAACCGTTCTAGCCGGGCACCAACAGGAGCCGCGTGAGACAGAGCCAGATTCAAACGGCCGTCAATCAAAGCCGCTCTTCCGCGGCCTCCCCGGCCCTGCCGCACTGTGTCTACCTTGACCGGCAACACGCAGCCGCCTGGCTGAACGCCCATCAGGCCAACCCGCTTGCGGTCATCTCGTTTGTCGAGCCGCCGTCCGAGTCATTCGGCTGTCCCGTGATCAGCCTCGACCTCCCGGAACTGACGGAACCCTCTTGCCTTGAAGTCTGGAGCACTACAAGCGCGGTTCATACCTACCGCGACAAGGAATTTTCCGCGGCGGCGAGCAGTGACGTCCTGTTCGGTACGGTGACCGTTGACGAACAGCCGGGCCTCGGGCTCGATGTCCTCACCGATCTGGCGTATCGCCGGATGCTTTCGCTGATGCAGGAACTGGCTTATCCCCACCTCTGGCGAGTCTGGAACTATCTCCCCGATATCAACGGCATTGCCGACGGACTCGAACGCTATCGCCGGTTTTGCCTCGGCCGGCACCGGGCGCTGGCGGATGTCCTGCCCGGCTTTCCCCGTTCACTTCCCGCGGGAACCGCGGTCGGCACCAGATCCGGCCCGCTACAGATCTATTTCCTGGCCGGCACGCTTCCGGCCACGCATCTGGGTAATCCACGGCAGACCCATGCATACGAGTACCCTGAAGACTACGGCCCCCGAAGCCCGTCGTTTGCACGAGCCACCCTCTGCCGCTCCGAATCCCACTCGCAGCTCTTCATTTCCGGAACGGCCAGCGTCGTCGGTCACGCAAGCCGCCATGCGGGGCTCCCGGAAGCCCAGACCGGAGAAACCGTTCAGAACCTCAGAGCCTTGCTGGCCCATACGGAAAGCACCGCCCGACGGCATCTCACCGGAGAACAGAGCCGCGCTCAGTATAAAGTATACGTGCGAAACGCCGCCCACCTGGCTGCCGTTCGCGCAACCCTGCGGGCGGCGCCGCTCGCATCGGATCAGATCCTCTTTCTCCAGGGCGATCTCTGCCGCCAGGAACTGCTGGTCGAAATCGAAGGTGTGATCACCGCATCCTAGCGACAACTCATGAACGCCGGCTATTCCGATAGCAACCCTTCTCCGGTCCTGGCCGCGACCACGGAAGCACCGCCGGCCTCCCGGCACCCTGATGCGCTCCAGCGCCGCGCCCGAAGACCCGAGCCACATACGCACGCGGAGGCAGCGCCGGCCCGTCGCTTCTACTTCACGATCGATTGCGACTGGGTCCCCGGCTCCCAGGTCGGGCTTGAGGCCCTCCTCGATTGTTGTGACCGCTATGGAATCAGAGGCACCATCTTCTTCGCCGGACGATTCGCCGAAGCCTATCCGGATCTCGTCCGAACCTGCCTCCGGCAAGGCCACCAGCTCGGCACCCATGGATGGGCACACGGCGGCCTGGAAGAGGATGAAAACTTCCGCACCGCCCCCTACGAGCAACAGCGCCAATGGATCCGGCGGGCAACGGACGCGGTGGAGAAAGCGGCCGGTGTCCGCCCAGTCGTGTTCCGGGCGCCCAATCTCTGGATCAGCGAGACCACCTTGCGGGTGCTCGAGGAAGAGGGCTATCACTACGACTCGTCCGTTCCGGCCAGGCGCTTCGACATGGGGCTTGGACGGGTCCACTACTTGAAATACTTTGGCGCTCCGCGAGACCCCTATCGCCCCTCACGAAGCAATCTGAATCGCGCCGGCGACAGCACGATTGTGGAAATGCCGCCTTCTTCCTGTCTGTTTCCCCTCAATCTCGCGACCCTGCGCACCGTCGGCCTCTCTCCATTTCAACGAATGGTCCGATGGATCGGGCGAAGGTCGCGCCACCTTGTGTTTTACTGCCATCCGGCGGAGTTCGTCCGCGCCGAGGATCAGCAATTCCCCCCTACAATGTCTAAATGGAATCAAAACGGCATGGGCCCCGAAAACCTGTCGTTGATAGAGGACTTGCTCGCCTTTATTCTCACACTCCGATACATCCCGTCGCGCATGACCGATACCGCCACGCGGCATCTTGACTTGACCCCACCGGGCGTACTAAGAGCAGGCAACTTTCAACCGGACCGCACCTATCGAGAGGAGGAACAACGATGAAACAATGGTTACCTGCGATGCTGGTCGTCGGCCTGGCCGTCGTGATGATGACGGGATGCCGGGGCGGTGGACAGGTCTATGAGGTCAAGGATACCCCGGTGCAGACAGCGACCGGCAAGGCCGCCTCAATGGAAGAGGTGCAGAAAGCCATCATCGGAGCCGGCGCAAAGCTCGGCTGGATCATGGCCGTGGCAAAACCGGGAGAGATCGTCGGGACGCTGAACGTCAGAACCCACACAGCCATTGTCACGATCCCCTTTTCCGAGAAGAACTACAGCATCCTCTACAAGGACAGCACCAATCTGAAGTATGATGCGGATAAACAAACTATCCACCAGAACTACTCAGGCTGGATTCAACGGCTGGACAACGAAATTCGCGCACGCCTGTCCACACTCGGGATGTAGGGCATTGTTTTCTGAGGCCTGACCAGACGTCAGGCCTCAGACCGCTACTTGCCCCTCTTCCCGTTCCCACCTATAGGCTGGGTTCAGAATCTCGACAACGCGATCCGCATGCAGTTTGTTGCCGCAGACCATTGAGCGGTCATGAGGTTCTCTACTGAGTGGTCTGATTCAGCGCACATCGGCGTCTGAGGAGGCGGAGAAGCCCCAGCGGATACATGCCCCGACCAAGCAGTTTCCATCCCACCATTTTGGTAATCCGCAGGATATCGATCACCGGGCGGAAATGACTGGGGCGCGGACCGGAGCGGGGCGCCACGGTCACCTGCACAGTCTGGCTGGCGAACCCTCTCCGGGCCGCCTCGATCAGGATTTCGCTTTCAAAGACGAAGCTGCGTGACTGGTCGTGCGGCAACTCCACCGTCCGGAGCAGCGCGGCAGGATAGAGGCGAAACCCCGATTGGCTGTCCTCAATCATCTGCCCCGCGGCCCAGCCGATCCAGAAATCCGCGATGCGATTCGCGCCGTACCGCCAATACGAGACCTGCCGCTGGTCACGACGGCGCGCCCCGACAAGAAAGACGGCAGGATCCGCCGACGCGCGCGCGAGAAAGAGCGGGATCTCCTCCGGCGCATGTTGTCCGTCGGCGTCGAGCGTGATGACGCCCTGGGCTCCTTGCGCCAGGACATATTGAAACCCCCTCCAGAGACTTCCGGCCTTCCCCAGATTGCGCTCGTTCCTCAATACCGTCACATCGAGCCCGGCAAGAGCCCCGACCGTGTCATCAGTCGAGCCGTCATCCACTACGATCACGTGGAAACATTGCTGTCGCGCGCGCATCGCCACGTCACGGACGGTCGCCGCTTCGTTGTAGGCCGGGATCACCACCCAGTAGTAACCCCTCAATTGTCCATTATGCAGCATATCGCGTCCTGTAAGGCTCATGCAGCGACGGCCGATCTTCCACCCCTAACTCCTTACCACTGATCCCTTACCCCTCGCCTATTCTAGGCCATACCCCCGTTGATGCCGATCACTTGTCCGGTGATATAGCCCGCCGGCTCGGACACAAGAAACGATACCAGCGCGGCGACTTCTTCAGGAGTCCCGACGCGTTTCATCGGGACGATGGCCTCGATCTGTTCGGGCTTGAATGATTGTCGGGTGGCGGGGGACTCGATCAGACCGGGCGCGACGACGTTCACGGTAATACCGCGAGAGGCAAGTTCGATCGCCAGCGATTTGCTGGCCCCGTGCAGACCGGCCTTCGCCGCCGCGTAGTTCGTCTGCCCGCGGTTCCCCGTCACACCGGCCAGCGACGAGATCGACACGATCCGCCCCCAGCGGGTCCCGATCATCGGGAGCAGCAGCGGCTGCGTGACGTTGAAGAATCCATTGAGCGAGAGATCGATGACGCGCCTCCACTGCTCGCCGGTCATGCCGGCCATCGGCGCATCGTCATGACCCCCGGCATTGTTCACAACGACCTGGATCGGTCCTCCCGCGAGCAAGGCCTCCAGCCCGCGCCGCGTGGCGATCCCGTCGGTGACGTCGAACGTCACGGCGGATGCGACGCCGCCGTTTCCACGAATTTTCTCGACGACCTGCCCGGCCGCATCCGGATGCCGGTGGGCATGCACGATGACCGCGAAGCCGGCCGCCGCCAGCTGTTCGGCGATGGCCGAACCGATGGCGCCGCTCCCTCCTGTCACCAGTGCGCGTTTCTGTGTCATGACCGCACGTATTTCAAGAAAATCGAGGCCCGGCCCGTCATCACGGCCCGGCCCTCCGATGAAATGGCAAAATGGTACATAAAACTGTCGCCGCCTTCGAACAGGCGTGAGGCCTCGATCGTGAGAGCCCCGGCCCATTCATCAAGCCGGTCAACCGAACACACGACATCCCTCAGGCCGCCCACATAGCCGATCAACCCGTCGGTGGACCGATCCCGGTTGAGCAGCCCCACATGGACGCCCATCGCCTGCGCGGCATATTCCAACCCCGTCACCGCTTCGAGGCTGGTTCCCTGCCGGAGCGGATTAGCCGGATCGTGATGCGACTGCGTCCGGCATCGAATCGTCGTGGCATCCCACGACTCCACCAGGTCGAGCAATCGCATCGTCCCGGCATGAGGCAGAAACGCGCTCAGTTCTTCTTTCGTCAAAGCCGGCATGGTTCCAGATCCAGCACAACCTGCTGACTCTCCAGCAGACTCAGCGCCACCCGCTGCGAACCGCCGGCGGCAATGGCGCACAACAGCGGCAGGGACCGGGCGGCAGGATTGTCCCGGCGCACGCGCTCCAAAACAGGCTCTTGCAGTCTGCTTGCGCCCCCTTCCCCTGCCTCTTCAAGACGCAGGCTCATGTTCGCAAGAGCAGAGGGGATCGACGGAGCCAAGACGAATGCCACGGCAAAACCTGCGCCGATCGGACGCGCTTCATTGAGAGGAAACGGCACAGCGAGATCATACGCCACCAGCAGCACCGGGCACTGTTCCACACAGACGAAGGCGACGGCTTCCAGCAGACCGGCGGCAAAAGAATCATCGTAGCAGGAGAGCGCCGTCGAGGACTGCTGGCAGGCCGTGGCAATGCCCCAATAGCCGGCCGCGGTGTTGTGCACCGATTGATGGAAGAGGGTGGGCGAAATGATCCGCTCCGGCGTCGCCAGCGTCCGGCAGAGGGCATCGAGCACCCCCATTTCGCCGCCCGAGGACGCGAAGACCGTCGGCACATCCCGGGGATTCAGCCCCGATTGCGCCATCGCTTCCTGCGCAACCTGCACCGCCCACCGGACAGAGTCGCTGCTCCGCCGCCGTTCGTTCGGCGGCAATAGTGCCGCTTCCGGATCGGGCACGGCCGCCGGCATGAAAGGCTCGGCCCCGGCCAGCACCCTGCGGCTCGCCTCCCATCCGGAAAGACCCGGCGCCAGGACCCCGATGCTCTGGATCGCCACCTTCATGGCAGTTTCCCCAACACCAGGCTGCAGTTGTTGCCGCCGAAGCCGAAAATGTTGCTGAGCACGACAGCCAGGGGGCCGGTCTGGTTGTTGCGGAGAATCCGGCTCTTCAAGGACGGATCGACACGCGCACAGTTCAGCGTGCCGGGAATCAGCCCGTGCGTCAGGCACAACGTGGAGATGACGGCTTCGGTGATGCCCGCGGCGCCCAGCGTATGGCCGGTCCAGCCTTTCGTCGAACTGCAGGCCGGCCGCGCGCCGAAAATGCTATAGACCGCCTTGTCTTCGACGGCATCGTTGGCTCTGGTCGCCGTGCCATGCAGATTGATGTACTCGACGTCTTCCGGACGAAGCCCGGCCCGAGCCAGCGAGTCCCGAATCGCCCGAATCGCTCCGGCTCCTTCCGGATGCGGATGCGACATGTGGTACCCGTCGGTGCTTTCGCCATAGCCCAGAAGCGCCACCGCCCCGGGCCGGCCCACCCGTTCGCTGGATTCCAGCAAGGCAAATCCGGCCGCCTCACCGAGCGACAACCCCTCACGATCCTCGTCACAGGGGCGGCAGGGCTTCGTCGAGAGCAACTGGAGGGCCGAAAAGCCGTATAAGGTCGTCAAGCAGAGGCTGTCCACTCCCCCGACGATGGCGGCATCGCAAAGCCCCGTCCGCAGCAGGCGATCAACCGTCGCAAAGACCTTCGCGCTCGACGAACAGGCGGTCGAGACGACCATCGCAGGCCCGCGCAACCCCAGACAGGTCCGTACGAAGTGGCCCAGGGAAAACATATTGTGGGTATACCGATACCGCGACGTGTACCAGGCCGGCAGCGACCCGGCTTGATCCCGCATGTGATAGGCATGCTCCGTCTCGAGAATGCCCGACGTGCTGGTGCCCATAACCACGGCGACGCGGTGGGCGCCGTATCGCTGCTTCGCTTCGGCCACCGCGACCATGAACCCGTCCTGTTGCAGCCCGAGCCAGGCCAGCCGGTTATTGCGACAATCAAACCGCTCCAGATCGTTCTCGAGTGAAAAATCCTCCAGCCCCTCGACCCGGCCGATGTAGGTCTTGAGGGTGACATCCTCAAAATCGCAGGGCCTCAATCCCGAGCGACGGTCCCGCAAGGCCTGCAGTACCGGTCCCACCCCGCGACCGTTGGCCGTCACCAGGGTATAGGCGGTCAGCGTCAAGGGCATCATAGGCCGCATATCAGGCGACATGGGCCTCCGGTTCGGCTAAGAAGCCGGCAAAGAGGAGACAGCACAGGGACCCACAGGCTGCCGTCATACCGATCGCATGCAGCACGGGGATCGCGGAGAACGCCAGCGCTCCGAAGACCAGAATGGTCGTGGTGCTGCAGACCAGCAGTCCGAAGACCGTCCTGCGTCGCTCATCGCCCTGGTCCTCCGCACGGTTGAAGAACAACGCGTAGTCGAGCCCCAACCCGATCACCAGGAGCAAGGTCGCAACATGAAACAGCGACATCGATTCGCCTGACACATTGACGATGCCGACCACGACAATCAGCCCGGCGACGATTGGCACGAGGACGCGCCAGAGTTGCAGAAGGGATTTCAGTCCGATGCCCAGGGCCACCGTGATGGCCAACGCTCCCCACCAAAGCAACTGCACGGTTCGGTCGCGATACTCCATCATCAAGCGGTTCGACTCTGCCTTCAGATCGACGTACGTCACCGCTGTCTCACTCCAGCCGGCCACCGTCGCCGTTAAGCCCTGCCGATCAACGACCCCTCGCAACGGGGCGACCGCCAGCCATCGTCCATGATGTTCCATCATCAGCGCTCCAATCTTGAGTCCCAACGGTGTGCCCTGGAACGAGTCGCGATTGACCGGCGGCTGGGTGCGGGCCGTTTCGACTCCGGCCAGGAAAGGCTCGAACAGACCCGGCGCAAACGGCAACCCTCGCGCCGCTTCGCCGAGCCGCCTCTCCAATACGGCGCGGTCCGGCAGCGCCTGCTGCCGTTGCTGTTGCACCAGCCGGCTTGGGACATACCGCGACACCAGCTCATATCCCGCCAACAAGCCTGCGTCTCGAAGCCCATCCAGCTTCGGCATCACTCGTTCGCTCTGTTGCAACAGGTCCTCCTCCGTCGGTGCCTCGATCACCAGGAGATCCCGCATATCCGGAGCGCCCATTGCGCCGCGCAGTTCCTGATCGAGCTGTTTCCGTTCCTCCGACACCGGACTGATCTTCGCCAGGTCCTCTTCCCACAGAGGCGTATCTGACCATATCAGCCCGATTGTCGCAAGAACGACCGCCATTGGCACCACCCCTTTCGCCCTGGCAAGCTGCCCCAGCATCCCCAACAGATCGGCCCGGATCTCCCGTGGCACGAACCCGGCAGGGATACAGACCGGCAGGACCCATCGAGTGACCAGCGCTGCGGTGCCCAGCCCGACCAGGGCAAAGAGTCCGAGTTGCGCCAGTGCGGGAAATCCCGCGAGGAGCAGCGAGGAAAATCCGATCGCGGTCGTGAGGACACCGAGCCGCATCGTCGGCCAGATCGCCCGCATCGTCGCCGGGGCGGACTCCCTCCGGGTCAAGTGACTGAACAAATGAATGGGGTAATCGTCGGCCACGCCCAACAGCGTAATGCCGAATCCCAGCGTAATGCCATGGACGAACCCGAACCAGCTATTCACGGCGACCATCCCGATCAGAATCCCGCTCGAGAGCGGAATCAGACTCAAGAAGACCAGGGTCAGCGATCGATAGCTGGCGTAGAGAAACAGAAAGACCATGGTGGCGGCCATGGTCGAAAGCCACCAGACTTCGCGTTCGATCGTTCGCTGGATCTCGACCGAAAACACACCGGGACCGCTCATGAGCAACCTGGCTGATGACGCCGCCCCATCGAGCAGACGCTGAAATGCCGCCCGAATGTCCTGTTGAATCGCGTCCTGTGCATCGACGTCGAACCCGGCGGCTGTGGTCTCGACCACCAAGAGGGCTCGATGACGATCGGCCGACATCCAGACTCCGCGATACGTGGCCGGCGCCTCCCACCCGGACCACGACTGAAGGATCCGGAGAAATTCCCCGGTGGGATCGGCCGGAATATAGGCTTTGACCATCGGGGCAAGAGGCGAGCGCAGCTCGTCGAGCCGTTGTTCAAGGGCCGCATGCAACGCCTCAGTCGAAAAGGCCTCGGGCGCCACCGTCCGGCTCAGGAGATAGCGGGCGCGAAACAACAGCTGCTGTTCTTCGGACGACAGCATCTGCATGCCATTGCCCACGAAATCGATCTGCGCGTGTCCCCGCAGCTGTCCGCTCAATGCGGTGCTGAGTCGGGCCAATTCGTCCGGATCCGCCCCTTCGATAGCCAGGAGCAGCATCCGGCCAGCCAGCCCCGACCGCACCTGCGTCAGCAGCAACCGCTGCGTGGCCGAGGTGCCTTCCGGAAGCAGGTCGCCAAGTTCGCTATGGACCGAGAGGCGGGTCGTCGTCAGCCAGAGGGCGCCCGCCATC
The DNA here is from genome assembly GCF_049546785.1 of Nitrospira sp. NS4. Classification (NCBI taxonomy): domain Bacteria; kingdom Pseudomonadati; phylum Nitrospirota; class Nitrospiria; order Nitrospirales; family Nitrospiraceae; genus Nitrospira; species Nitrospira sp. NS4. Next base: position 422,594 of record NZ_JBMWAN010000002.1, read on the forward strand.
AGAACCAGCCAGGCAAGGATCGGCCATCGGGCGGCGTTCATTTGGCAGGCCCCCGGCTGAGGGTCATCACCGAACGGTCACCGTCCGGCGAGCGGATCGTAATGGTCGCGATCTGCCCTTCCGACCCCGCCAACGTGAGAGACTCAACCATGGAGCGCCCCGCCGAGTCCCGCGGACGGAGGAGCAGCGCCCACTGCCGGCTGCTCCCCTCGACCGTGGTGTCGTACACCTGTTTCAGCCGGGCCACATCACCCGTGAAGCTGGCCCGAAACGCTTCGACAAAACTGCGCAGGGCCGGATAGTCCTCCAGGGAAATGGTTTTTTTGACGCGCTTCCGCTCGTTCTCATAGGTCACCCGGTCGCCTTCGATCACGTAGCGTTCCCGGTCAGGTTCCAGCACCTCTTTTTCCAGTGTCGACGGAGGCGTGAAGCGGAGCACCCCGCGCACGATCAGCGGCTCGGTCAGCAATGACGAGTAGGTCGCCTCCTCAAACGAGACCGAGGGCTCCCGCCCCTCTTTCAGCAAAGCGACGACCTGCTCGACCGTCCAGCCGTTGCCCATCTGCTCGCCGCGAGACTGCGGGCTCTCGGCAGCGAGAGCGAGCGTTCCGGTGAGCAGCAATACTCCGAGGACAAGGATCTTCCTGCTCCGCAGGATGCTCAAAAAGGCCGTCCGGCAAGGCCGCAGCGAGTGAAGGACCGAGGCGTACCCTCCGGGGTACGTTGCGGGTCTGAACGATGCGAGAACACCGCTGGCCGGCTTTTTCAGCATCCTGCTATGACTTGTCGTTCCAAAACTCATAGAAGTTAAACCAATTGTCCGGCGCGCGCCGGCAGAAGACCTCAAGGTGATCGGCGTACCGTTGCACCCACTGTTGCAGATCACCGGCCCGCTGTTCGCGCGACAACCGCACCCGTTCGCTGAAGAGTTCGAGGTGCACCTCGTATCGGCTTCCTCCCCGGTAGAGCCCGAAAAACAGGACCACCGGGGCACGGACCACATGAGCCAATCGCATTGCCCCCGTCGGGAACCGCGCCTGACCGCCCAGGAAACGACAGACGACCGCCTGATCGTCCCGCATCACACGATCGCCCATGATACCAACGACACCACCCCGATCGAGACACTCCTTCACTTGCAACATCGTCTCCGCCCCGCCGACCTGGATGACCGTGTCCGCCACGGCAGGATTCAGTTCCTGAATCAACCCGCGGATCAAGGGGGCATTCTGCTCATCCATGAGCACGCGGATTTCAATCTGCTCGCGGGAGAGCCCCACGGCCCGCACCGCCTCAAAACTTCCGAGGTGGGATCCCACAAGAATACAGCCGCGGCCTTTCGCCAGTTCCCGGTCGAGCACCTCCAACCCATGCACCTGAATGTCGAACCCATCGAACCGGCCGCCCACGAAATAGACCCGGTCGAGAATCGTTGAGGCAAAGGCATGAAAATGGCGAAAAAGATCGCGCCACCCCGCGGGGCGCCCGAGCGCCCGCGATCGAAATCGCCCGATCGCCCGACGGGCCGGCCCGGCGCTCAGGAGAAAATAGAGGCAGATCGGATAGAGCAGCGCCCTGGCGGCAGGACGGCCCGCTGATCGGGCGACCCACGCCATCAATCGGATCCCGATGCGGCTGCCGCGTTCCTGCTGCCGTTGCCACGCGACGCTCACGCCGGCCCCGCCTGTGTTGAGGCGCCGGACCTGAATTCGATGACCCCGGAGGCAATCGGACGGGCCTGCACGGTGCAAAGAAAGGCCGCGCGACCGGCCTCTTCTTCCTCCACACGAATGGTCACCGCCTCGCCGGGCCTGAGCGGAGTGGAAAACTTCACGACCGGGAACCCCGTCACCGACAGCGGAGCGGTCGAGCCCCGGCGCAGCGTCTCGATCACTTCGCTGAGGAGCACGACGCCCGGCACAACCGGATGACCGGGGAAATGCCCCGCCAGGGAGAGATGCTCATGGCCGATCGACAACACACGCTCATGCACCATGGTCTTGCCTTGCCAGCCATTCCCGGGCCAATTCCTGCAGGGATTCCCGGGGCAATTTGCCGGTCGCATTCCGGGGCAGACTGGGCACAGAGATCAACGGGCGCGGTAAAAACACCGGATCGATATGCGCTCGCAACGCGCGCTGAATCTCTTCGCCAGTCTGTCCCGGTGCCACGACAAACGCCATCAAGCGGGTGACCAGCTCCCCGCTCTCCTCCGGCAGAAAGAAGACGCCATCCTGCACCCCGTCGATAGCCAGCAACTTCTGATTCAAATCGCCGAGCGACACCCGATGGCCGGCCACATTGACCTGGTCCGCCTCCCGGCCATGGATGACGAACAGCCCCTCCGCATCGACGGTGATGCGGTCCGGCACCCGAACCGGCGCCGGAAGATACGCGGCCTGCACCGTCCAGGACCTGTCGGCCTGCACAAGACGGACGCCGTCCAACGGCCGCCATCGATCGCCGTCGATCGTCCTCCGCTCGGCCACGCTCCCGGCTTCGGCAAATCCGAAAATTTCATGCACCTCGGTGTGGAAATGCCGCTCGGCTTCCTCCGCCAGGCCGCGAGCCAGCGGGGCGGTCGCGGACAGGATCAGATGAACCGGCGGCACTCTCACCCCTTCTGTGACGCAGGCGCGGAGATGCAAGGGCGTGGTCACCAGGATCCGCTGTCCCGACACCTCGGCCAGGGCGCTCCGAATGTCGGCCGGAAAGAGCGGTCGCCCCGCGTGCATGACCAACCCATGCATAACCGGCAACATCACCGAGGCTTCCAGCCCGAACATATGTTGATGCGGAACGGTCGCCACTACCGCAGCGCGCTCGCCGGCCTTGATCCCGAGCCTGGCTCCGGTCGCGCAAGCCACGGCCGTGAGCGCTCCCCAGGTCTTCTTATTGGGCATCGGTTGTCCCGTGCTGCCCGAGGTGAACGCGATCGCCACGAGCTGACTCAGCGGGACACGGGGAATCTCCACCGGCCGGGGAGCCCTTCCTCCCCGTGACCGGATCGGGAGGGACTCGATCCCCTCAATGGCTTCGTCGGGATCCGTCAGCGCGTAGCTGTCCGGATAGTCGGCGGCGATGCGGCGGAGGGCCTGAGGAGCGCGGCTTTGGGGGAGCAGCGTCACCTGACGCCGCAGCATCGCGGCGGAAAATCCCACGAGAAACTCGTAGCGGCTGGTGGCAAGATTGAGCACGGCAGGCCGATCGGGCAACGACTCCACGAGGGAGGACACGTCGGCAAGAAACTGTCTCGCGGTGCGAGGCCCGCCCGACTCCCGGGCCAATACGTCGTCAGGATTGTAGGAGCCGATCAAGGGGGTGTCGTGCATAGCCCCACCGGCGGTCACTTCGTGCGGTTCTTCTCGATGGCTTTGGCCAACGCCCGCAGGGAGGAAAAGATCGCTTTGATCTCAGGATCGCTCGACTTCAGTTGATAGCCGTAGGTTTGGGAAATGGCCAGAGAGAGCTCCAAAGCATCAATCGAATCCAGCCCGAGCCCCTCACCGAACAACGACGCCTCCGGCTGTACGGCGGCCGGATCGACCTTGAGCTTGAGCGTCTGGACAATCAACCTGGCCACGTCTTGTTCGAGCGATGAAGAAGCGGACGGTTCCATTATGCATTCCTCGCTCTGATGGCGCGATAGTCTCGCACGAGCCCGTTGAACAGTTCGTGTAATGAGCAATCGGTGAGTCCGACCTCCTGCAGCGCGCCGAGGATCGTCTGCGGCGGCACGCAGTACTCGGTCGTGTCCCACCAGTACTCCATCAGCGTCTTCATGTCCCGGTTGCCGGTCGAGGCCGCGAAGACGATGCCCATCACGGTCTTGATGTAGAACCGCGACAGCGACAGCAGCAGCGGGGACCGCGGCCGGCAGATGTCCAGCAGCAACAGGATCCCTCCGGGCTTCAGCACGCGTCGATACTCGGAAAAGGCGGTCTTGAGGTCGGAGACATGGCGCAGCGCATAGCCCATGCTGAGAAAATCAAAACTTTCATCAGAGAAGGGAAGCTGCTCGCCGATTCCTCGCACCAGACTCCGGCAGGGCCCCTTCTGCGCCTCCCGCAACATCCCGATGCTGGGATCCAAACCGATTACCCGGCCGGTGGGCCCGACCAGTTCACGGGCGCATTGCGAGACCAAGCCCGGCCCGCAGGCGACGTCCAGCACCTGCATTCCCGGCTGAATCCCGGCTTCACGCAGCGCCTTTCGCCGGTACCAGAGACCGGACCCGAATCCGGTCGCTTTGTCGATATTGCGATATTGATAGGCCGTTCGATTGAACAGTTCGTTGAGAAAGGCTTGCCGCTCGTCTTCTTCAGCGTAATACCGGCGCAGCGGGGGGTGCGGGGGCACCGGCACCATGGGAACCCGGGCCACTGGATGTTCACCGGGGCGTTCTATCGTGTAGCTCATAATGGGGCCTCCCGCCACCCCGGACGGGCACTCTTGTAGCAGGACTCTTTCAGGCGGGCAAGGGGGCACCCGCTAAAAGAAGGCTTGAACGGAGAAAACAACGTCATCATCATGGTCCCGGTGATTGTACTCAACCCGCAACGCCCAGTTCTGTGACAGGGTGTAGCGCGACCCCGCGAACCACCGGATGTCTTCGGACTGCTCCCCCAACGCATACCGCAGATAGGACCCCGACAACATCAGCTTCCAACGGTCGGTCAGGTCCGCGAGCATTCCCACGGTCCCGCCGCCGCCGATCCGATGATGCTCGTCGTAGGCGTGGCTATAGTTGGCCTCCGCCTCGGCAAACGCGAAATACACTTCGCGCCTGAACAGACTGGATTCCATGGCGGCTCCGATCCCGCCGCTTGCCACGCCATTGCTACACAGCTCGCATCCGTTGTGCCGGATCGTGTTCATGCCGATATTGAACTTCCAGGAGGGTGCTTGCGAAAGCGCATCGATTGGCGCAAGGGATGTAATATTGATCAGTCCGAAGCGTTCGACACGCGCCTGCGACCGGTCGTGATAATGACGAAGCCCGACCGACACGATCTCTATCTGCGCATCAGGTGTATAGCCAGGCTCGGGATCGAGCAGATCATGGTACGCGGCTCGAAGATTCACCTCCTCGAACGCTCTCTGATTTCTCCACCCGGCCCCGATACCAAACCGGCTGGTCCCGTGGCCGAGGTCCGGCTGCTTTACGTATGGCTGAATTGGCAGATCCGGCGGGGTGACTTTTAGTTCGCTTCGTGCCCTGAGAATGCTCCGGTTTTTCTCCCGATACGGAGCCCCCTCCTCCCCTGCCCCCGCGCTGTGCTGCAGCAAATAGTCAGAGGCGGTCTCCAAGACGAAGGCTTGCCGATCGGATGGAAGCGTTTGGAATCCATCCTCTTTCAACCCCGCGGGGTTCCTGATCAAGCGATCGAGCCACATTCGCTCATCGCCGGTCATTGAGGCACGCTTCCGACGTACGAGCGTACTGCGGGAGGGGCGGGAGATCACCTCTCCGACCAGCCCTGATTCACGCAACCGTCGAACCGTGTCGACCGGAATCGTATAGGCCGGAAATGCGTCAAGGAGATGGGCGGACGGCTCAGCAGCCTCTATCAGGGAAAGGATGTGGTAGGCGCAGTTTTCACCGAAAAAATAATAATCGAAATACGCGTTCCCCAATTCCCAGGTGTGCATCAGGAGACGGGTCACCTGCCGCTCAGTCAGATTCAATCGATATTCCCAAATATCCCGATTGTCGATATCCCGATATTCCTGCACTTTTAAGTAATACGGGATCGTAGAGAAATACCCTGGGTACATCCCAAGCACTCCCTTGAAGACATACTCGATGCCGGTATCCGGCGGAAGTTCCGCCGCGTAGTTGATGGTGTAAGCCAGGATTCTCGTCTGCGGAGTCTGGTCCTTGCCGTCCACGCGAAGAAACGTATGCCCGAACATGGAAGAGGGATTGTTCATGAATCCCGTCGGAAAAATCAGACTGATCGCCTCGGCCTTAAACTCATCGAACCATTGCCTGAACCGTTCACATGGCAGCGGGGGCAACCGCGTGTCGTCAAATTGAAGCCGCTCCTTCAGCCAGTGATATCGGGCGACGAATGCACATTGCGCGGGCTGCTTGGAACGACCGACGAGATCGTCTGAAAAGAACCGGGTCAAGGTCGCAGCCAATTCCTCCCGTGGATGGGTCTTCCCTTGAGCGCCCAGGAAAAACCCGGGATCGTCTTGCATGCTCTCCACTCCACCGAGCCACGTCCGTCGGTAATGAAGCAGCACCTGCCACTCACGCTCGTCGGCAAGGCGTAGAGTCGCGGCGCGATCCTGCAATTCGTTCAAATAAGCCTGATCACCGAGCGAACCGCTGAATCCCTGGGACGGAACAAGACACGAGAGAAGAACGAGAAGGAAGCATAGTGGAAGGGTTCTTAAATCACCGTGGGGTCCCAGTAGTTGTAACCAGAACCCCACGGAGACAACAACTACTCGGCTGAAACTTTGGCCAGCATCGGATGCGTCGCCACCGCTTCGTTGAGCGCCTTCACAAGCGCGACAGGAGAGGCCTCTCCGGCCGCCATCAGCGACGCATACTTCTCTTGAGTCATCGCGAAGAAGGCCGGCTGTTGCGTCGCCGGAATTCCCATGAGCGTCGCCAATGATGCGAGGTGCTCGCCGCGACCCTGGGCCATATCCTGCGAGAGATTCTCGAAGTTCAGCGCGGCAAAGGCATCGACCTTGTGCTCCGCCCAGAACTTACCGTCGTTCGTGCAGTTAGATGTGCCGCTGCTGATTCCGAACGTTTGCGTGCCGAATGAGGCGTTTGTGGTTGCTTCCATCAGCTGGATCCCGATGGTCTTCTGGTGCGGATAGTTCTGAAAGGCCAGATGACCGAGACCACAGCCTGGTCCCGAATCCGGATTTCCTGCCAAAGCCAATCCGGTTTGCGTTGCCATGAACATTCCGACAACCGCTAACATAACAGCTTTTTTCATGAGTCCTCCTCCTTTTTGAATAAGTACCTCTCCCGCCAACGGGAGACTTTCAGTAATATAGTCCAACCCGGAACGGATGTCTCAAGAAAAATCTGATCCCGCCAGTCCTCCGTCACAGACGGCAGCTAGGTATGATTGCCTAAGACCGCTCTCCCTTCAGCTGCTCAACGGCCCATCGCGCCTGCTCCGATCCGACAACATCCGCGACGCGACCATCGCGGCCGATAAACCGCAGACTCCCGTCTTCCGGCGTCTCGGCTGTGACCAGCACATGTCCGCCCAGCTCGCGCAGACGCAGCTGATCTCCGTCATGTTCAATCGTCACCTGCTTCACGACCCGGCCCTGCCGCACGTAGGTCACATGCGCCGACTTCCGATCCTCCGCCCACGTCACGCTCGCCGTGATCTTCCCGAGTTGCACCTCGCGAATACGTCCCTCTTCATCCTGAGTCACTTTGACCGGATTCTGTCCGCTCCAGAACTGGATCGAATTGAAAATGAACGCATCCAGCAGCGCGGAAAACATATAGACGGGGACGACGATCATGCCGAAGAAGACCAACTCCTTCATCCACTTGTCGCTCACTTCGCCGCTCCCTTTGACTCCGCTGTTCCAGTGGTACACGTTGCGCGTCAGGTTGAACGGACCGTAACAGGCCGTGCTGACCGTCATGAAACCGGCCAACACTGCGGATGCAACGATTCTTCTCATGGGCGTGTCTTTCGTCATCTCGCAGCTCCTTTCGAACGTGATTTGAGGTCCTTTGTTGTGCCCGATCCGGCCGAATCCTTCAATCGAATCAATTGCGGCATGATCCGCCCCTCGTGAATGGTCAGCAACCCGACCCCGCGCGGGAGAGAAAACCGCCGGGGCCCGGCGGAACCGGGATTGAAGAGGATCGTGCCGCCATGACGATCGATTGCCGGACGGTGACTATGGCCGAAGATGCAGACATGGGGCTGTGCGTCGTCCAACCATTCACGCGCCTCATCCGTGAGATGTCCCTTCTCAAACAGAATGTGCCGTATGGCGATGATCGCGTCGGCGCGCCGGATGACGCGCACGCGCGGGAATCCGCTCCGCTCAAAGTCATCGACGTTACCCGACACCGCGACAACCGGTGCGATCTGTTGGAGCCGCCGGATGACGTCAGGACCCCCGATGTCGCCGGCGTGGAGAATGGTCGTTACGCCGGAAAAATGCTCGACGAGCGCCGGATCGAAGAGCCCATGCGTATCGGCAATCACGCCGAAACGAGCGAGGCCCTTTGGTTTCACGGCGCCGCGACCGGCTGAACTCCGAGCGAGCTCTGCACCGTCGTCCACTCGAAGGTAAAGGGCTCGGGCGACCGTTTCGGGAGAGCCGCCAGCTCCACCTTGAGGCGCTCGGCGCGGGCGCTGCTCATCGGATGGGTGGAGAGCCACTCCAAGCGCCCGTCGTCTTTCTCCGAAAGTTTCTGGAAGAAGGTAATCATGCCGGCCGGATCGATCTTGGCGCGATAGACCAATTGCAGCCCCGTCAGGTCGGCTTCCGTTTCCTGCGCCCGGTCGAACTTCAGCGTCAGCAACTCGACGCCAACTTGCCGCATCAATCCGATGAGCCCCTGCTGATCCCCGACGATGATCGCGACCACCGCCATCACGCCCATGTTCTTCACAATCCGCTCCAGCCCGTGCCGTTGCAGCACGTGGTTCAGCTCATGGCCCAGGACGCCCGCCACTTCCTCTCCGCTCTCGGCCTTCTTCATCAGGCCGGTGAAGACGACGACATAACCGCCGGGCAGGGCGAAGGCGTTCACGACGTCGCTCTTCACAACCGTCACTTGAAACTTGTAAGGGTTGTTCGGAACCTGCTCTGCCAGCCGCTGCGTGATCTCTTCCACTGCTTTGACGGCGGGCCCCTCTTTTATCACCTCTTGATGGCTGAGGAAATCGCGATAGGCCGCTTCGCCGAGTTTCTGCTCCCACTCCACCGGAATCCGGCTGACCGCCATTTCGACCAGCAGATCGGCCCCGAACCAGAGAGCCAGCGCCACGGCCGCAATCGCTCCGCCGACGGTTCCCCACATGACACGATGCCGGTGACGCACCTGACGCACCCGCTCTGCCGCTTGCTCGAACGGCTGGCTCAGATGATCCGGCGCCGCATCGCGAAAGGCCCGGATCAGATGCGGGTTCTTCAGGTACAGGGTACGCGCCCGCTCAGCCTCGCCCCACTTCAGCACGAGATGATCGTGGTCCAGCCCGCCGGCTGACACCGAGAAGGCCGGAAACGGCACCATCTCCTGTGCGCCCTCTCCACCGTCCCGCTCGAACGTGATGGTCAGTCCATGCCCCTCGACCTGCACGAAACAAGGCGCGCCGCTGGCAGGAAGTTCCTCACCGAAACAAAGGGCGTTAGGAGAAAACTTGGTCATCGTGGGATCAATTGACTTATTAGAGGCAGGGTTCTTATGCGGATGCTCAAAGCGGCGGCCAACAAGGCCGCAGGCGAGAGGCAACCGCAGGCGTACCCTCTGGGGTACGTTGAGGATTGGATCGAGACGAGAACGCAGTTCGCCGCCGTTTTCAGCATCCTCTACTCGGAGACCGGAATGAATTGTCTGATCCACGCGCCGAAGCTGCCAGGATTGCGGCTTTGAATATAGACCACACCGGGCCCGCGGAACCGGCAGACGAGGCCTTCACCTGAGGTGAAGCTCGCCACCCAGCCGGAGGCGGCCTTCTCGATGTTGTACGACGTCGTCGCCGACCAGGCGACCAGATGGCTGTTGTCCACGATGTATTCCTGATCCGGCTTTAACTCGATCTTATGAATCGCCCCGAAACTGTTCAACACCAACGTGCCCTTCCCGCCGATCTTCAGGATGAAAAATCCTTCGCCGCCGAGCAGCCCGCGGCTGAGACTCTGCATCTTGCTCTCGATCGTGATGGAGTCGGCCCCGGCCAGGAAGCCATCCTTCTGGACCATATATTCATTGACGCCGTCGAGTTCCAGGATGACGATTTCGCCCGGCACTGTCGGAGCCAGCAACACTTCACCGGCCCCGCGACTGGCCCGCAACGTCTGGAAGAAGAATTTTTCCCCGGTGAGCAACTTGCGGGACAAGGCCCCCAGAAACCCGCCTTCCATCTTGCTCTCGACATCCACAGTCGGCGACGAGCCCACCATCGCGCCGGACTCGGCCTTGATGTGTTCACCGGACGCCAACTCCACCCGCACCATCGGAAACGCGCCCGGATAGAGAATTTCGCTTTTCATGAATTGCTCTCCTGAGATAAACGCATCGCCCGCAGACAGCCTGCGGGGATTTATTGTGTGCGGTGATTCTGTGGAATACATCCGGCGCTGTCAAGCAACCGCGCAAACCGATCTTCGCGGATCAATGGCAGGACGGACGGGACGGTTTTGTAACGAACGGTCGCGCTGGCGAAGCTGGCGCCGAAAAGCCTCCCGCTCTTCGGGCGACATGTTCTTCCATCGTTGACGCATCTCGTGCCGTTCCTCCGGTGGGAGTGAGCGGAACCACTGGCGGGCATTGCGAATGGCCTCGCGCTTTTCAGGGGGCAGTTCCCGGATTCGCTGGAATCCTCCAGGCAGCCGCTGCTTCCCTTAACGTCCTGAGACACAACCGGTTGACCGTTCCGGCGAGGCCGACCGGGGACATACCATCGAGGAGCAGATGGGAGAGCAGTCAGACTGCGGAACGATGCGATCGGTTATTTGGGCTTCATGGAGGCTGAAGAACCTTTGGCGCTTCCGGACGAGGCCGGATTGAGAGGAATGGACACCACGACGTCCTGCTGTGGATCCGCATCCTGGTCTTTTCCATCATGGCCGACGCTGTAGATCACCCCTCGCGTGAGATTCACCAGCATGGGAATCCCCGTGTAGGGGTCATAGAACCGCTGGCCCGCTTTGGCAATGCGCGTCACCAGATCGCCCTCCTGGGACCCGCGGCGGAGCCAGGCCTGCAGGCTCGCGAGACGCAACCGCGCATCGGCATCGATAACCATCCCGTTATACCGGTCCCAGGACGGGAGCGGCTTGAGTCCCACGATGTTTTCAATCGGGTTAGTCAGATAATCCACGACCGTCGCCGGCGGATTCTTGATATAGGCGGCGCGCTTGGGCATGGCACCGTACCGTCCCTCGCCGGCCGCTTTGGACGACGCGTCGTAATATTCCGCATACTCGTTCAATCGCCGCTGTTTGGGGAGGGGCAGCCACCTGGCCACGGCGACATGCCAGGGTTTGTCGTCGCCGTGATCCTCCTTCAGTTGCGCATCGGTGGCCCGAACGGCCGCCGCCAGCTCACTTTGCATTGGCCAGCGCATGGACGACTCGACCTGATCGAGGGGGCGTAACAGATGCGTCAGGGAAGGAAGCGCCTGGCTGTCGAAATCCGGCTGAGCCAGTAATCCGGAGGCCACCGCGAGATCATCCTGAATCGCCTGGACGGCCAACATCTTCACGGGCAGGGTCTTCGCCTGGGCCAAGGCCGTGCGCCAGGCTTCCATATCCTCCTGAAGCCGGTGGATCCCGTTATCCGTCGGCTGTCCTGGCGCGAATCCCTCCGCCACATACAATCGATGGGTAAAGAGGATGGTTGCGCAGGGCGGCGCCACCGCCTGACCGTAGCCCCGATCCTCAAACGGCATCTTGAGCCACTGCCGATAGCGCCCGATCGACGATTGGGCCTGGTCGATCCATCCTTTCAAACCGTCCGCTTTCGTCTTGAACTGCGCTGCCGGATTGGACGACCGGAACCAGCCCTCCGCCACACTGGCCGTGGCATGGAGCGGCTCCTTTCCTGAACGGCCATCCGTCCCGCCCAGACAGGCTGAAGCCGCTTCGTCCTGGCTCAGACCCGGCTTCCGATCATACCCGGCTTGAATCGGATCAGCCCCGGCATCCGCATCAAACCCGAGCAACAGCAAATAGCCGTTGTTCCTGAAATCGATCGACGAACGTTGCGGGGACGCCGTCAAACTTTGGAACGCCGCACTCGGCTTCTCTTCCATCATGACCCAGGCCCCCCCCACCACTCCGATCGCGATCGCCGCCAATGCGCCGGCCAACACCACCAGCCCGACAAGCGACAGAATCAGGGCGTGAGTGGTCGAAAAACAGGAGCCGATGAAGGCGGACAGGCTGAGCCGGACACGAGCCAGCGTCGCACCGATTCGCGGACGCGGTTTGGCGACGGTCGCCCGTTCCGTCGTGCGCGTGTTCGTCTCACGCCCGGATGATTGGAAGAGCGCATCGACGGCTGACGCCACGGTGGACACCGCCGGCTCCCCGGATTCTCCCGAGGCCGCCGAGGCCGGTCTCGCAGGATGTACTTCTTGCAGATCCACAAACCGGATGGACTCGCCCGTTCTGACCCACTCCTCCTTTTCTTGAAAAGGAACGGACTCCGGCACAACCGAGCCCGCCGCCGCGGGCGCATCCTGCGATGGAAGCGCAGGCTCGATAGCCCCGACCTTCTCGCCCCCTGACACCACAGGAGACAGGGCCGGCTGCTCATCGGCAGTGTCCTTGGCATTCTGTCGGGAAGGCTGCTGAGGTTCGCCGGGTTCTTCAAGAGGGATTGGCGCCGATTCCGCGGCAAGACCTGAGCGTTCTGTCGCCGGAGAGATGGCAACTGGTATAGGCGCCGGGGGAATGTCCGCTGCCTCCGGTGTGGGTTGAGTCGGCTGAATGATGTCCGGTTTCGGAGACGCAACAGCGCCCTCTTTTGCCGCGCCCGAATATTGGCTCACCAGCGCCTGTAATGCCGGAAGGATGTCACGAGTCAGCGCCGGCGGGTTGAGGTCGCCGACGCCGACCGCTTTCTCTCCGCTGCTCGGCGCCGGTTCACTCGCAGCGAGCGGCACCGGAGACGAAGATGTCGCCTTGTCCGGCAAGACAACCGGAACATTTTCGGACTGCACTGACGGCTCAACAGCCCTTGAGGCGGGACGCGACGCCTCAGGTATCTCAGGCTCCTCTGCCGGTGCCGGGGCTAGCGCTTCACTCGATGAAAGACTCCGGAATGTTTCCGGCTCCACCGGGCGCTCGAGGCTGACTGCGGCGGTACTGAATTCCTCGTACGATATAGCCTCCTGCTCCGGAGCCGGGGCTATCGTCCCGCTTGAGGAGACAAACCGGAACTCCTCCGGCTGCACCGGCGGCTCGTGACTGACTGCGGCAAGACCGAATCCCTCGTGCGATACAGCCTCCTGCTCTGGAGACGCAGATGTCGCTTCGCTGGATGAGACACTTCGTAATTCTTCCGGCTGCACCGGCAGTTCAGGACTCACCCCGGCGAGACTGAATCCCTCGTGCGATACAGCAGCATCCTCCGGAGCCGGGGATGTCACCTCGCCTGCGGAGGCAAACCTGAACTCCTCCGGCTGAGCCGGTGAATCGTGACTTGGGACATCCCGTGACTGAGCCTCCTGCGCCGGAGACACGAACGGTGGCTCAACCTCGATCGCCGATTCCACAACTGGCGCGGACGCCGCCAATTCCATCGCTGACTCGCCCGACCGCGATCCGAACCCGACTTCTGGAGACGGATCGACCTGAACCGGCTCACTCGCAACCGCAATCGCCGGAGATGGTGTGGCAATGACCTCCGGATGATCAGGCAATGGAACGGACTCCGGAATTACCTTCGCGACAGCCGAATCCGATACGGAAACGATGGTCGTAGCAGGATCGGGCTCAACCGACTCCGGCAATGGAATGGTGACGGGACTCTCTTCTATCTGCGGGCTGAATATGGAGGATGCCACCGGATCCGGCAGGATCGTGGCAGCCGGCCGGGTGTCAGGGACCGGCTCCTCATGAACAGCTGGTGATACCGCTGGATAGACAGGGGCCGGTAACGGCTCTCCGGGTTGGTACCGATCTACCGGTGCAGCATGATGCCGCTTGGTCTTGGATGATGAGGGACCGTATTTCCAGTTGCTGAAGATCGACTCCCAGGAAGAACCGGTACCCTTGGGCTTCTCTGTCCTCTCCGGTTGAGGCGGATTTTCAGGTGGTGACGGAGAATCGGCAACCGTGGTTGAAACAGGTGCAGCGCCTTCCCCGGCGAAAGGCTCCGAAGCAGGACTCGATCGTTCAGGCGACAGCTCCTGCTGGTCCGTAACCGCGAGATGAGCCGCCTGAAGCGCAATCGACGAAGGTGCCGACAACGATGCTTCGCTACTGACCGGCTCCCGGTGAGAATCCGGGAGAGCGATCAGGGATTCCTGCTCAGGCTCCAACGACGTTGAAGCGGAAAGCGGTTCAACCACCGGGGACGGCGATACATCAACCGGTTGGGCCGGAGAAAGTGTGATCGCGTCACCGGTCGAAACAGATTCCCAACCGGCATGCGATGGGGAGAACAATTCCTGCGGCATATCTGCGCTCAACGCGTCAGACGTGGCCGATGTCGCATCAGGGGTTTTCCAGGCCGGCGCACCCCCGCCTTGCGGCTCCACCTGAACCGCGTCCGACAAGGCAAAAAATGGAGACTCTGTGGCGACTGAACTGTCCGACCTGGTCTCGGTGTCGCTGGACACCTCGGCTTGGGGAATGGTCACCGTGGCATCTTGTATCTGCTCCCACGGCATGGGAGCTGACACCGAGTCAGCGGTCTTCTCTATCTCCTGAGAAGATTCCCGACCTGCGACCTCGTACGACCATGGCACCTCGGACAGGGTCGCCACCGGTGGGTCCGGGTCCGTGACATCCTTCGAGGGTGGTTCGACGTCGCAACCGGCTTCCGCTGGCGGGATGATAACCGTGACCTCTTGCACCTGCTCCCACGGCATAGGGGCGGGAACGGATTCGATCGTCGGATCCGGCTGGAAAGCTCGCGGTCCCTCTTCGACGAGAGAGAGTGGCGCATCCGTCACAGCGGACTCGCTCATTCCGTTACAGGCCGGCTCGTCGGGAGCGGGAGAGGTCGGGTCGGAAGACGCGACCGCCTCGCCGGCCGCTGCAACATCCGTGGCATGACCATCCGGCGAATCATCCGCCCGAAGATCCGCTCCCGGCTCAAGCCCCGCTTCTATCTGGCTTTGTGCGGGCTCAGGCAACGGCACGCTCGATCCGGATTCGCCGAGTACCGGAGAAATCCTGTTTGCCCCTTGGGAGGTGCCGATCCCGCTCAGATCACACTCCAACGACGCGGGCACCGTGCCTTCCCTCTCCGCCAGCGCAGACTCAACAAGGTTCGCCGGAGCTTTGCCCGTCCCGTGACTGCCGGTCTCGAAAGGCTGTTCCGCAGGAGGCAACGATGGAGAGGCCTGCAAGTTCGCGTCATCGGAGTGATCACCGAGTAAAGGAGCGGAAGGAGCTTCGTCCACAACCTGATCCCACGGCATTGCCCCGGAAACCGGCGTGGGCGTCGCTAGCGGATCAGGGGGCGCTTCTGGGGCATCCGTTTCAAGCAGCTCCGTTGAGGGCGGAACCGTCTTGCTGAGTTCGGCATGGGCTGCGGCCGGGCGCACGAGCAGTTCTCCGGATCGCGCATCGAAGAACGACGCCAGCCGAAAGGCAGGGGGACTCGCCGGTGCGATGTCGCGGATCTTGGCATACAACTGCGCGGGCCAATGGGGATTCTCCGCATCAGGGTCATCGAGAAGAATGTCGATGGCCTTGCCGAATTCTTCCGCCGCAGCGAGCTCATCGCCTTTTTCCTGATAGACGATCCCCAGCTTCTCAATGAACGGCACACAGCGGGGACCGGCCACCAGATATTCCTGCAACAAGGATTCGGCCAGCCAGTAGTCCTGGCGTTCCAATGCCTCATTGGCCAGCGCCTCAAATGCCTGCCGGGCGGGCAGGAGGCTTCCAAGGCGAAGGTGCATCGTCGCAAAGAGCCGGCGGGCCTCCATGTTCTGAGGATCGAGCGCCAGCAATTCCTTCAGCACTGCTGAAGATCGCCCATACTTGCCGGCGTTCATCTGGGTGATGGCGTCTTCGAGGAGCTCGGTCTTCTTGCTATAGCCTCTCACCCCCGGCTTGCTGCCAGAGCCTGGTTTTTTCTTGTCGGTTTTGAGCGAAGGTTTCTTTCCCGCACGCACAATAATGTCTCTTGCAGATACGAAAGGGTTATGAGTCTTATCGGTAGCCGCGCCGCACGACTTAATCGGGCTCCTACGCCATCCCGGACAGCGAAACGAACCCCTTCACCATGCAAGCGATGCGCCTCTATCCTCACAGGCCATCGCGCGCTCAACTCGTTGAATACGCGGCACCTTCTTCTCGCTGCCTCCTCTACCTGCCAATCAGGCCTTCCATTTTTGAACAGGTGTGCAGGAAACGCCCACTCTCCTCTCACCAAACCGACCGGATGCTGACGCGCCCATGCCATGACTCGCCCGGCCTTGAACCCTGTGGCCCCGGACCGCCCGGCTGCCGTCCATTTTCAAGCCCCTGAGAGATTCAACATTCAGGAATGCGTCGGGACTTCCGATACAGCATCCGAGGCCGGCAGGCGGTACCTGCACACCTGACATCCTTGCTCTCTCACACAGAATGCGTGTCTTCTTCTGCCGGAAGGCGGGAACCTCTCTCGATGAAACACGTCGTCAGCACTGAAGTCTTGCCTGGCATGGTCTTCACCAGGCATTCCACCAACGTAACCGGCCTCCCGATCGTCTCAGCCGGGCCGCCCTGGACGACAGGATGATCGGACGCCTCAGCCATCAGTGACAGCGTCTACGTGACAGATCAGCGGAAGCCCGACGCCCCGGCAACCGGCCGTTCCGCATAGCCTATAGGCGCCGCATAGGCGCGGTTCGAGATGGAACGATGGCGGAAGGGCTGACCAGGCACAGCACAGCCGCAGCAAATCAGACGCCTTCACCGGCAGGGTTCACAGTCATCCCCCTCATCCGCCGTCACTTGTGAGCCCGGCTCATAGACATACCTCGAGGGATCACAGGCCCCTCTTCGCGGCCCTGCTTTGTGAGGACTTTGCCGCAGCGCAGGCCATGCCGGCCCCCTTCCCATGACGCGTCTCCGGCGAGATGCTGAATCGGCCGGCCCAACCCGATGACAGGCTCCGGCATGAGCACCTTCCGAACCTCCGCCAACAGTCGATGCACATGATCTCCGGACTTAAGCTCGGCATCCTCCAATACCGGCACCGGGAGCCCCGGCGCGCGCACGAGATCGCCGTTCGCCTCATCGAGAAGCCGCCGGGCGAACGCCTGGACCTTCCTGTGTAACGGCGGTGAATTCATCTCGATGCTCACTCTCCTGGTGCTCTCGCTTTATCGGCTGGAATCGGAAAAATCATGCGACCGTCAGCCATTCATGCCAGGCCGGACAGAGGCCCTGTTGCCCGGATCACACCCCGCGGAAATCCGCCCGGCGGTTGTCTCTCTCGATCCCCTATGATAGCTTGCCTAGGAAGCTCGATCTCAACAGCCTGCTAGGTCCAATACGTATCGAGGGAATGTGGCCATTGATCGGTTCCTGACAACGCCTCATCGAATCAGCCGGACGGCAAGCCGGCTCGGTGCGGCCTTCGTGCTGCTCGCCGCGCTCCTGCCGGGACCGGTCTACGCAGAAAGCCCGGGAGGCTCCCCCGGTAAGATCGCGCTCGACTTCAACGAGGTAGATATCCCGGTGTTCGTCCGCTTCATCAGCGAATTGACGGGCAAGAACTTCGTGCTCGACGACACGATCAAGAAACAGAACATC
This sequence comes from Nitrospira sp. NS4, assembly GCF_049546785.1. NCBI lineage: Bacteria > Pseudomonadati > Nitrospirota > Nitrospiria > Nitrospirales > Nitrospiraceae > Nitrospira > Nitrospira sp. NS4. The sequence goes on from NZ_JBMWAN010000002.1 coordinate 440,255, forward strand.
AAGATCTCCGTCTTTTCTCCGACGAAGGTGACCCCGGACCAGGCCTACAGCATGTTCGTGGCCGCACTGGAAGTCAGCCGCCTGGCGGTCGTGACCAAAGGCGGCGTCCATCAAATCGTGCAGATGGGCGAACTGCCTCCCGAACGCGGCGTCTACGTGTACAAGCTCAAGCATGCCAACGCCACTGATCTGGCCGCCGTGCTGACCAACCTGGTCGCCCGCTCGCAAACGGTCGCCCAGACGTCGCCGGGCATGAGACCGCCCATGCGTCCTCTGTCCGAGTTCGAAGCGCCGGTGCAGGTCTTTGCCGACAAGGCGACGAACGCCATCGTGGTCAGCTCCTCCAAGGCGGCCTATACCAGACTCCAATCGGTCATTCGCGATTTGGACACCCGGCGGAAACAGGTCTTTGTGGAGGCGGTCATTCTTGAAGTGCAGGTCGACCGGCTCAAGCAGATCGGCGTCGACCCTGTCCAGGTCCTGGGAGCGGGCAAGTCCGGATCGTTCCAAGGGATCGTCGGCGTCAACCGAGCGCCGGAGGACATTTCCTCGATCGCGCAAATCCTCGCGGGAGCCGCCGTGAGCGGCGGCACGCTCCCCATTCTGGACACCATCAATGTCCGCGCCTTCTTGAACTTTCTCCTGAACCTCACCGACACGAACGTTCTCTCGACGCCTCAAGTCCTGGCGGCCGACAACCAGAAAGCCAAGATTGTCGTCGGCGAAAATCGACCGTTCCCGACCGGTCAGGCGCAAGGCATCACCGGCGGCACATTGGTCACGATCGAACGGAAAGACGTCGGTGTCACATTGGAGCTCACCCCGCAGGTGCTGGAGGACGATCTGGTCCGGTTGGAAATCAAGCAGGAGATCACGGCGATTGCGGAGAATGTGGCCCAGACCATCGGCGCCGGCACCGCGAGCGTCCCCGTCGGCCCCACGACGACGAAACGGTCTATGGAAACCACGGCGATCGCGCATGACCAGCAAACGCTGGTGGTGGGAGGGCTCGTCCGGGATAACTTGACGATCAGCGAAAAAAAGATTCCGCTGCTCGGGGACATTCCCTGGCTCGGCTGGCTCTTTAAGTCCCAGACCCGGACAACCGAGAAGCTCAATCTACTCGTGTTCCTCACGCCTCACCTGGTCCGGGACGAGCACGATGTGGCCGAACTGAATGCGCGCAAAGCGAAGGAACTCAACATCCTCCAGCGCGACAACCGGATTGAAGAACCCACCAGGCTGAAGCAGGACGTCCTTGAGCGACTTGAACGGCCTGCGCCGGCGACGACCACTCCCCTGGAGCCGAAGACCCCATAGCCGGACCAGACACACTCACACATCCCCCATCAGGGGGATAGTACAACAATCCCTCCGCCCGCTAGCATGGCGGCCATGGCACAGATTGAATGGCCCCGGGCGCTGACAGAAAGCGTCCGCTCCTCCGAGCGTTTCCCCATGGCCTGCCCCGTCATTTACGGAGGGGCACCCTTCGTCGGTGAAGGATCGTTGTTGAATCTTTCCCTCACCGGCTGCTCCGTCAAGACCGATCGCACCGTCCTGACAGGCAGTTACATCCGCCTCAACGTGGTCATGCCCGACCACACCTCATCGCTCAGCATTGAACTGGGCAAGGTTCGATGGGTCCGGAACCATGCCTTCGGAGTCGAGTTCATCCGCCTGCCCAGGCTCTCCAACCAACGCCTCGACCGCGTCATCTGGGAACGATTGATCCAGTCGCTTCCGCGCCGGCCCGAGCCGCAATAGCCCCGCCACCAGCGACAGAGCATCCGGCAGACGAAGCCGCCGCGGCAAACGCTGCGAGCAAACACCTCCGGCGGTTTGTCTTCTGCCTGTGTCCGGTGAAGGGGAGCGGCTCTGGTGGTTACGGAAGGATGATGGCCTGCTCGGCGCGGCCGAGACCTGAGTGAAAGGTCACCCTGTCAGGACCGGGCGGTAGCAGGCGCGCGCGTAGAAAAGGTGAGTGCGAAGCAGAAGCAGGGATCGGATTCCGGCGTCAGCGCTGCGGTTGCAGCAGCGGTGTTCTTGTACTGCGAGGCCGGTCCATGCCGCCTAATTCTTGAGATCAATGCCCCCCGGAACCGACGGGACATAATTGGGATCAATCGTCTCCCAGACCCCGTCATGATCCGGGCTCGCCCCCCAGCCCCGCATGTACAGCAGCACCAGCACCGGCTCGGTCTTGAATAGCGTCGTCCCGGTCACTCGACCCACCACCGTCGTGCGCGCCCAGTCCCGATACTTGAGGGGGACTTGCTGCTTCGCCACGATCACCCAGTAAGAGCCGGCTTCGGGACCAGCTGAGTCGATGGGACGATGGGGCATATAATCCTGATCCAGCGGACGGTTCTTGACACGCAACAAGAGGTACTGCTCATCCTCTTCCTCTTCGATGATCGTCCCTCCCAACAACACCACCTTCCCGACGTACGATTCCTGACGGGCGGTCAGCGCGGTGAGCGTCACGCCGGGCTCCGCCATCCAGACATAGCGCCGCGGCACAGCGGAGCAGCCCCCAAGCCAGGCAGTCATGCTCATGGCCAAGACAAGACAGGCAGTCCACCGCTGGATCCTGGCGTAAGGAGTCATAGAGTCGTTTCCCCGGTTGCGTTGTGGGCAACGTTCGCTGCCTGCCATGCTGTCGTCCTCTCGTCCGGCCCAGCCGTGAACATCGTCTCAACCGGTACTTCTGCATCCCGCATGGGCGTTGGGGGAGGGATTCCCGCCGCTCTTATCTGGCCTGCATCGGAGCGTTCACGGCCTGCTGCCCGACGTCAGGATGCTGTTGGTGGACGGCAGCGAGCGTCGCGTCGCGGGCATCCTGCACCGTATAAGTGAAGGGAACTCCCATCGTCACCCGTCGAGGCACCTCAAGAAACAGTCGACCGATATACCGGGTGGTATCGGGAGCGACTGAAAAGGTCAGCCCCAGGTCGCCGCCCATGGCCGACAGCCCTTCGTGGCGAAAGGCCTTGAAGAGATAGGTGCCGGCCGGTAAGCGTGCTACAAAGATCCGCTCCTCCCCCGGCTTCGCATCCAATGCATACGCCGCATACGGATGCGCCCCTTCCCGATCATGTGCGTCGATTCTGACGATTTCAAAATCATAGACAAATCCGGCCGCCTTGCGACCGAACAGCCGATTGAACCAGGAGTCGGGCGGTTCCTGCTCCGCCTGCACGAGGACCGAGCCGATCACCACTCCCCCATCCGGTCCGGCAGGCTCGATCCGTCCACCCGACATGTCGAGTGAAGGCGTCGCGCAGCCGGCAAGGGCAAGCAGCGCCACGAGGCAGACCACCCGGCCAAACAGGTCACATCTCCGGCGCATCGCTGTTTCCGTTTTCCATAATGTTCATGACAGAGCCGACAGCACTCCTGTCATCTTGCCCCCCGGTAGTCACAAGAGACCCTCTCTCAGGACGCTACCGCATCATGGCTGGTCTCTCGTCAAGGCGTCAACTGGAGGGTCACCTGGGTGACATCACGGTCCTGATCGGGGCCGTCGTGTCCATGACCGCAAGCGCCGCGTCGCCGGTCGCAGGAACCTCCCTCCCCGCTCATCGATTCTCGCTGGAATTCAAACGGGAACCGTCAGATACATTTCCCTTACTCTTGTTCATGTGAGCATGAGGGGAAAAAATCCAAAGAAAAGTTTCGCTGAGTCCGTGATTTGGCATGAAACCGCTTAGTCCCCATCTTCTGTGGATAATTCTGTGTGTAACTTCAATTTCAGACGCAGAAGCGCAAGCTCTGCGCGGCGGCAGGACCAAAATGCCTAAAATATAGGCATTGATAGTTTGCGTGGAATACCACAAGATATTGTGGGTTAGCACATTTTTCTATTCTTTTATACACATTCCCAAGAGATTAACGCTTGACAGAAATGATTCACCGCTCCTGATGCAGCTGTTCGAACAGGAAGAATGAAAACTATCCACAGGCTCTGTGGTTTTCCGCCCTGAAGAGGCCTAATTGCCCGCTCAGAAAGGGGATTGGGAGCGGGTCGGCTTCAACGACTTCTCTGTCAAGGGCCACAGGAAAAGTCCTCGCATATCCAAATGGCCCTGGCGTCGATCCGAAGCGCTCTGCTTTCTCCGGTAGACGACAAGTCCGGCCGGCTCCCTGCAGGCCGGAATCGTCGCCGCTCCTTCCACTCCCTCTTGTGACTGCCTGACGAGCGGCCTAGAATCACCGCATGTCTCCTGACCCGGCTCTACCCATCAGACATCGAACCTTTCCGGTCCGGATGATCGCCGGCTGCCTGCTGGCCGCGATGCTGCTCTGGAACCAGCCCGCCTTTGCGCAGCAGGCGCACCAGCACGACCGCATGCCCAACGTGATGGAGTATCTCGACCGGCTCGACCGGCCGGAGCGCGACCAGGAACAGAAGCCAACGCTGGTCGTCGAGGCCTTGGGGCTGAAACCTGGCATGCAGGTGGCGGATCTGGGGGCTGGCTCAGGCTATTTCACCCGCCGCTTCGTGGAGGCCGTCACGGAAACCGGGAAAGTCTACGTCATCGACGTGGAACCGGACGCCCTCAAGTACGTCGAAGAAAGTCTCATCCATCTGCACCGGCCCTACAACGCGGAATTCATCCTGGCCAGGCCGGACAGTCCGAAACTGCCGGTCGAATCAGTGGATCTGCTCTTCATCTGCAATACCTATCACCATCTCGACGAACAGGTGACCTACTTTCGCAACCTGAAGTCCGCCTTCAAACCGGGCGGCCGCATCGCCATCGTGGATTACTATCACGACGAGCGCTCCGGCGAACTCGGGTTTCCCAAGCACCATCTCGTCCCGCGCGACCGTGTGGTGCAGGACCTTGCCGCCGCCGGCTACAAGCTGGTCAAAGAACATACCTTCCTGCCGAAGCAGTACTTTCTGGAATTTACCCTGGAGTGACGATGGGCGAGCGAACGCGCCCGGCCCGGCTAGGGGGCGATCTGGCAGGCGATTTTCCATTCCGTCTCGCCGTCGCTGCCGGGGATCACGCGGGACCACTGCCGGGTGCCTTGCGTGGTAAAGAAGGGGCGCCCCTTCCCCATCTGTTCCGTATAGTATTTCGTCCGGAGTAACCGGCCCTTGCCGGACCGGCAGTCGAACTGTTTCTTCACCGCCATCGAATGGTAGGGCCCTGTGGGAATCTGCCTGGTGACCTTGAAGTCCCTCAGCGTCCAGAGCATGACCCTCTGGCCGGTCGGAGCAATCGTCGCCATGTCCACATAGCCGTCATACTTGTGCGTGCCGCCGGCGCGCACCCATTCCGCCGACGCCGAACCGACGGTGCACAATAGCAGTCCGAACAGCACCAGCATGCCAGACAGACAGAACCCCCGGCGCATGCGGCTCACGGCTCCTCCTCTTCGACTGCATCGAGCGCCCGTTTGATTGCTGCAACGAAGGCCTCCGGCTGCCCCAGCGCCGCCTCCGTGAGTTGAAATTCCGACACCAGCACACCAGCCTTATCGACAATGATCAACCGATAGCCTTCACGCACCGTCCTGCTCCTTTCTCGAAGGGGATCAGCAAGAGCCTACCACAGCGAACCGCGACGCGGCCTGGCACGAGCCCGCGCGCCACGACTTGACGCGGCAGGCAGGCTGCGGCATCTTCCTGTACGACCGATTCACCAGGAGACCTGCCATGGCCGCCACCTCCGTCATGCTGCCGCTCGGCACCCCGGCTCCCGCCTTCCACCTGCGCGACGTCGTCAGCGGAGAGACCCATAACCTCGACTCGTTCTCCGGCAAGAGGGCCCTGCTGGTGATGTTCATCTGCCGCCACTGCCCGTACGTCGTCCACATCGAGCGGGAGCTGGCGAGGCTGGGGCAGGACTATCAGGAAAAGAGCATCGGGATCATCGCCATCAGCAGCAACGATCCTGAGAGCTACCCGGACGACGCCCCGCCGAAACTGAAGGAAATGGCCGGGCGACTCGGCTTCACCTTCCCCTTCTGTTGCGACGAGACACAAGAAGTCGCGAAGGCCTATCGCGCCGCCTGCACGCCGGACTTGTATCTCTTCGATCGAGACCGGCGGCTCGTCTACCGCGGACAGCTCGACGACAGCCGACCCGGCAACGGCAAACCCGTGACAGGCCGCGACCTGCGCGCCGCCATCGAGGCCGTCCTCGCCGGCCAGCCGGTCGAGTCCAACCAGAGGCCCAGCATCGGCTGCAGCATCAAATGGAAACGCGGCAACGAACCGGACTATGCGCGGTAGCGCGTATCGGCGCGATCGAGGCGGGACAGGGTTGGGCTTACCGGGACGGGAACCGGTCACTCTGATCCGATCTCGTAGGTCAACGTGACGGTGGCCTCGACCGTCATCTCACCGGAAAAGACCGGCGGCTCGTTGCCGCCATCCATCGCCATCATCGCCCGTGAGACATGGGAGGCCGGGCGGACCACGTGGCTGGCTTCATTGACGCCCGTCAGCCGGACCAGCTTCACGTGTAAGGCCTCGCTCAAGGCCGTCGCCTTTTCGCGCGCCCTGGCCGCGGCCTGCCTCAACGCGCCGAGCTTCGCCTGCTGTTCGTCACGGAGCGCCCAATGCAGGCCCTGGAAGTGATTCGCCCCGGCCGCCAGCGATTCCTCGATCACCGGGGCCACCTTCTCCGTATTCCGCACCTCCACCGTCACGCTGTTGCTCACCACATAACCGATGATCTCGGGTGGAGCCGGCGGCGCGTCGGCGGGACGCTTGGGCGGCGGCTTGTATTGCGGCGAGACTGTGAAAGACGAGGTCTGGATGCGCTCCTTCTCGATCTGCAACTCCCGCAGCCGCGCCGTCACCTTCTGCATCACCTGGTTGTTTAGCCGCTGCGCCTCCGCGAGCGACTTGCCGGCTGTCTCCATGCCGAACGTCACGAACGCCGTATCAGGCTCAACCGCCAGCCGGCCGCTGCCGGTCACCGTCAACGCCGGCGCCTCCGGCTTGGCCTCATCATGGGCTTGTGACGCGACCGGGAACGCCAGCAACCCCATCAGCAGTGCGACAACGACCATGCGCCTCCCTCCCCTCATGATGATACGACGCGTGCACATGCGGGCCAGCCTACTCCCCGTCGGAGATCAGCGCAAGCAGCAGAGCGGGTAGGTCGTTCAAGAAGAAAGCACTGAAATCTTCGGCAAGACAAGACGTCCAGATGGCGTCAGCCGCCGAGCTTGAGCCAGACGTAGGGTGAGAAGTGATAGGCCGCGAGGACAGCAGCAGGCCGAGCACCGCGCCGAACAGGCATGGCCTGAATGGAGAACAGACCCCGCGCCCCGAACCTGTGCAGCGACAACAGACTCGGGCCGCCTTGTCTGTGCCTCAAAGCGGGCGCGGAGCGTCAGCAAGACTCCATCCTCGCCTGCGCGTACGAAGCCTTCCCTGACGCCCCCGAATCAACGCGCCACTAGCCCACCTTGATCTCGATGGCCTTCGGTTTCGCCTTCTCGGATTTCGGGAGATGCACCTGAAGCATGCCCTCCTTGAAATCGGCGGTCACCTTGCTCCCATCCGCATCCTCCGGAAGCGAGAAGCTGCGCACGAAGCTCCCGTAGGCGCGTTCGACCCGGTGATACTTTCTCCCCTTTTCCTCCTTCTCGAACTTCCGTTCACCGGAAATCGCCAGGACATCATTCTCCACCGTGAGCCGTACATCCTCTTTCTTCATGTCCGGCAGCTCGGCTTTGATGAGATATTCCTTCTCATCCTCCGTGATGTCCACCAGCGGCGACCACTGGGCGACCGTCAGGGCTTCCTTTCCCCCGTTCCCTGTCGCCTCCCGTGTGGCGAACATCGTCGCCAACCGGTGTTCCAATTCATCCCGATCCTTAAACGCATTCCATCGAGTTCTGCTCAGCGGGTCCCAACGTAAAAGCGTGTTCATGGCTTCATTCTCCTCTGGCGATCGACCTGGATATCCATTTCGACCGCCGGTATGTGTGGTTACTGACTCGATGCGCCGGCCAGTTGCCGTTCCGCCTGCAACCAGTCCTCCAAAGCCAGGCCGTCCTGTCGTCCCCGTCGTTCGTACAATTCATAGGCGCGCCGCGCAATCCGGTCTTGCGCCTTCGCACCGTTCGGAGTGGCCTTGGGCGTGCCGGCCGACATGGCCGGCGTTGCGGGTTGTAAAACAGCTTCCTTGATCATCATCCACCTCCTCACGCTGCCGTGTTGTTCATGGTTGACTGAGTGCGCCCCTCTGCCGTCCGTCGAGGCCACCGGCCCTATCGACGGACGGGGAGTGTGCACATTGTCGGCGAAAGACCTTAGGCCTTCTCTTTCACCGTCAGATCGTTCTTCACCGACTTCACGCCGGGAACCTGCCAGACCGTCGAAGACGCCTGGGCACTCGTCATCAGGTCCGCCACCTCGCCGCTCAGCGAGACGACGCCCGCATTCGTCTGCGCGCGAATCCCGGCGTTCTTCAGATGGGCGTCTTTGGCAATCCGCTCGTTGACCCGAGTGGTAATCGCCTCATCCTTGTCGTCCGTCGCCTCGCGTTTGGACGGCGCGACCACCTGCAATTCGTTCTTCACCGTCTTGACGCCGTCGATCCCCTTGGCGATCCCTTCCGCCGCCTGCTTCGCCGCATCGGAATCCACCTTGCCGCGGATGATCACCGAGCCCTGTGCGCTCTCGACGTTGATTTCACTGCCCTTCACCCGGGCATCGGCAAACAGCGCAATCTTCGTCTTCGCCGTCAGCCAGGCATCATTGATCGGCGTCTTCTCGTCGGCCTTGCCGACCGCATGCGCCGACCCGGAGAGGATTGTCCCGCCGAGGACCAAAGCCGTGCAGAGTGTCAATACAGTGCGTGTGTTCATCCTGTTCTCCCTCATTGAAATGTAAACGTGCGTCATACGTCGTCGTGTGTGAATGGTATCCATGCCGTGCGGCTACTTCCCCGCGGGTTTCGGCGCCGACTTCTCGTGCCACTGGTCCGCCCACTTCATCAGCTCACTCTTGTTGTCGCCATACCGTTCCTGCACTTTCCCGAGAAACTTCTCGTAGTTCCCGGCGATCTGCTGCAGATCGTCATCGGTAAACTCGCCCCACTTCTGCTTCAGTTCGCCTTTGAACTGCATCCACTTCCCCTTGAGTTGCTCCGCGTTCATCGCATCCTCCTCCTTGTGTAAAGATTGACCTTCTGGCCAGGCCGTCACGGCGGAAACCGTCGGACCACCTGACAGGTCCCGCTCACGCCACCCGGGCGGGGCCTCCCCTGACGGCATGGATCGCGACCAGCACGATCCCGATCAAGAACAACATCCACGAAATCTGAACCGCGACCGTCGAGACCCCGGCGAGATTCAGCGCGCCGGCCATCAAGCCGACGACCAGAAATACCAGTGCGTAGTACAGCATGGCTCACTCCTCTCTATGGAATGGCGAGTCAATCGAACGGTCCTCTGGAGCAAGGCCGGCGTCCTGGCCGCCTCCATTCGCGAACCATGACACACGACATGCGGCTGTTCAGAGAACCCTCTGGCATCGGGGCAGCGGAGACTGAGGAATCGGTCACGCTGGGAAGAAGCAGGAAGCGCAAGAGATAGGACAGTCAGCGGAGCGTCACACGGGACAACATCACCCTGGGCGCAATCCGTACAGGAGTCAAGCGATATAAATGCAGCCCGGCAGAAATCCCTGGAGCCGGCACGCTGGGGCATACGAGGCGATGCTTCATGCGAGACAGGTTTGGCGTTCGCTGTTCCGCGACATGAGAACGGATCTCGCGCCACAGCGGGCAAGAGCCCGCGCCTTCCCCTTAATAGCGCTTGACTCCCACCCCATATGCGTCTAGCGTAAAAGCATGGCGTTTTGAGCTACGCCGACTGTCCTATCCTTCGCGCATCCCGTTTCCTCCTACATCCCAGCGCGACCGATTCCCTGGTCTCCGCCGCTACTACGCCGGAGTGACTCCCATGTTGATTGTTGCGCCTCGTGACGACCGGAAGCGGCGACCCCTTCCTGCAGGGAGAGGTGCCTCTCCACACGGGTCGAATGAGGCAGGTGCGAACGTTCCCGATGCAGTAACAGGAGGAGAGCTTATGATCACCATGACGCCGCTGGCGGCAGAAAAGATACGGGCACTCATGCAGGAGGAGAAGGACACGATCGGTCTGCGCGTGTACGTGAAGGGTGGTGGCTGTCACGGCTACCAATACGGCATGGCGCTGGAATCCACGACGAGCGAGGACGACACGATCATCCAGGAGGGCGAGGTGTCGGTGATTATGGATTCGCAGAGCGCCCCGCTGCTGGTCGGCTGTGAAGTCGACTATGCGGACACCCTGCAAGGGTCCGGCTTTGCGATCAAGAACCCCCAGGCGAAAACCACGTGCGGCTGCGGCAGTTCATTCAGCGCATAGCATCGTTACGACGTGCCTCAGATTTCTGAACGGCACGACACCGGAGGGCAGACACCATGGCAACGACATCCATCATCGGAACAAAAAATAAAAAGGGACAGGTCTTCACCGATCCCCGGGTCATGATGCGGGAGGCTCCCCGCACCCCGTCATTCTATACGGGCAGTGAAGTCATCAAGGAAGCCATCCGCCGGGCAAGCATCGACGTGATGATCGCCTACCCGATCACGCCGCAGAGCGAAGCCGCGGCCCTGATCGGCGAGCTGTTTGCGGAGGGCTATATCGGCGATTACTTCCGCGGCGAGAGCGAGTTTGCCGTCATGTCGCAGTGCGCCGGCGCCGCCTTCGGCGGAGCCCGTGTGTTCACGACCACCGCCGGGCCCGGCACCATGCGGGCCATGGAAAACTTTCCGATGTGGTCCGGGGCCAGATTGCCGATCCAATGTATCGTCACCTGCCGCGGCATCAATTCCCCGCTCTCGATCCAGCCCGACACCCTGGAAATCGCCTACCTCCTGAATACCGGCATGCTCGTCTGGCATGCGGAAACGGCGCAGGACTTCTACGACTGGATTCTCAAAGGCTACATGGTCTCGGAAGAGCCGGATGTGCATCTCCCCCTGGCCCTCTGTTGCGACGGCTTCTTCGTGACCCATACGAAAGACGTCGTCGACCTGACGCCTGCCGACATGTGCCTGCCGCCCTATGACCCGTACCGGTCGCCGGTACCCTGCATGGATATGGAATGTCCGCCGGTCCGGATGATGCGCGATCCCTTCGTGATGAAGAGCAATTACATCAGCTACGCCACACACGCAAGCTGGCAACAGGAAGTGTGGGCGGCCGCAGAACGGTCGCGCAAACACACGATCGCCTGGCTGGACGGCTTGATCGACGTCGAAAACGGCGACGCCGACACCCTCATCGTCGCCTCGGGCACCGCCGTCTCCCAGGGGCGTGAAGCGATCCGCCTGCTGGCCGATGAAGGGATTCACGTGGGACTCGTGAAGGTCAAGACCCTTCGCCCCTGGCCGGAGGAAGAAATCCGCGACGCCACCAGGCACGCCTCCCACATCATCGTGCCCGAGTTCAATGTCGTCGGATGGATGGCGAAAGAAATCAAAGCGACGATCCCGCGCAGCGAGCGGGTCGTGGCCGGACCGCGCGTCTGCGGGGGCATGACCATGCCGCCGGAGATCATCGTGGAGGAAATCAAGAAAGTGCTGGGCCTGCGTTCCAAGGTGCTGGCCGGACGCGGGAGCTGACGGGACCCCAGATGCAACAGAACAACAGCCCCCCAACGGGGAACACCATACACCTCAGCAGAGCTGAGAGGAGCGCATCATGAGCAAAGCACGCATCGCCATCTCGCCCGATCTGTATGACATCATGCCGTCGGACTATCAGGACCTCGTCAACCATGCCACCTACGGCAAGGAAGACCGGGGGTGGAAAGATATCGGCACCTCCAAGGAACTCATCGAGCAACACTCACTCTGCGCCGGCTGTCCCGAGTCCATGGCGTTTCGCTATATCCTCGCCTCGCTGCCCAATCCCGAGGACACCGTCATGGTCGGCTCGACCGGCTGCACGAGCCTCGTGTTTCCGATGGTAGCCGTGCACAACATTCACTCCCTCTTCGGCAATCAGAATGCCGTCGCCTCGGGGCTCAAGCGGGCGCTGAGTGTGCGCTTCCCGAACCGCATCAAGGATGTGGTGGTACTGGCAGGCGATGGCGCCACCGTGGATATCGGACTGGACATGACGCTCCAGGCCTGGTTCCGGCAGGAGAAGTTCACGACCATCTGCTTCGACAACGAGCTGTACGCCAATACCGGCGGGCAGGAAAGCGGCCTCATGCAAAAGGGGTTCGTGGCCAAGATGGCCCCGGTCGGCAAACTCTTCGACAAAGTGCGCCTCCCGGAGATCGCGCGGGAATCCGGCTGTCACTACATCGTCAACTGCACGGTGAGCAAGCCGTCGCTCGTCGAGAAGGTCGTGCGCAACGCCGTCCTGATCGCCAGAGAAATCGGGCCCACCTACCTCCAGCTCTACACCCCCTGCATCCTGGAGATCGGGAAGAACAGCATGGAAGGGCTGCAGGAAATGCGCGATTCGGAAAAACCGAACGAACGCTTCGCCTACAAGGAATACATCAGCGAGCCCGCCAAGCAGCTGCTGGCCGAGCTTGCCGCCAAGGCCAGGGAAAAGAAAGACGCCGTGAAGCAGTTGGCTCCGCAAGAGGCGTAAACATCAGCCGCGCCATCGCGGTTCACCGGGAGAGAGTGAGGTGTCCGATGAGTCTCAATTATGTGACATTCACACCGGGTTTCGAAGCGTTCATGCCGAAAGAATACCGGGATATGGTCGAGCACGGCCCCTTCGGCAAGAAGACCACCGTGTCGCAGATGGGCAGCTTCAAAGAAATCCTCGAGGAACATCCCATGTGCGCCGGCTGCGCCATGACATTGTTCATCCGGCTGGCGATCATCGCCTTCCCGAATCCCGAAGACACCATCACGGTCGGGACCGCGGGCTGCGGCCGGCTGGCGATCTCACAGGCCGCAATCCCCTTCGTGTACGGCAATTACGGGGACCAGAACGGCGTGGCCAGCGGCTTGTCGCGCGGGCTGCGGATTCGCTTCGGGGATCAGCCGAAGGATGTCGTCGTGATGGCCGGCGACGGGGGCACCGCCGATATCGGCTTCCAGCAGGTGCTGCATTCCTGGTTCCGTAAGGAACGGTTCACGACGATCATGCTGGACAACGAGGTGTACGGCAATACCGGCGGTCAGGAAAGCGGGATGACGACCCGGGGCGCAGTGCTCAAGATGGCCCCGCTCGGCAAGAAGTTCGAAAAGATGGATATGGTCGCCATGGCGAAGATCGCCGGCTGCGCCTATATCGCCACGGTCGTGCCGAACAATCCGCGGCGCGTCGAAAGCTGCATCAAGAAGGCCGTGCTGATCGCCCGCGAAGTCGGTCCGACCTATATTCAGGCCTATACCTCCTGTAATATCGAATATGCGATCCCGACCGACAAGGTCATGGAAGACGCCAAGACTGTCGAAGACGACCGGTACAAGTTCACCGAGTACGTGAGCGACGAGGCCAGAGCCTATCTGGCCGAGCGATACGGCTACAAAGAGTTCATCCAGAAGCCGGCCGCGGCCCTCGCCACGGCCTAAGGACATGGGGGGAAGATTCGGGCGAGGGCCCGCACGCACCGCCAGAATCTTCCACCCGTCAGCCAGCCGACACTGTCGGCGAACAGACCTGGGAGGCATCATGGGAAAGAAGACACCGACAGTCACGCGCGCGCCGCAGTATACCCTGAGCTACGGCATGCGGCTGGATAGGGGCACCGGGCCGGAAGAGGCGCATCCCCACGTCCCGATTGTCCTGCCCGATGGATCGACCGGCAACCTTACCCTGCACGTCATCAACGGGACGCCGGAGGAGATCAAAGCCAAGCTGCTGGCAAGCGTTGACGCGTTTTTCGAGATCTATCCCGAAGCCTGAATACCGCGATTCATGCCCGAATCCCGGAACCGCCGGACAGCATGCACGGCCGCAGGGAGACAGGACCACCATGCAGACCCTTGACATCGACCGACCCGAGATGCCCGATCTTCAGTTCGTCCTGTTGGTGACGGCCCTCTGCACGTCCCAACTGACGCGGCTCAACGTGCCGGAGCCCGTACGCACCACCCTCTTCAACCGGTGCTGGACGCTGCTGAACGAGAGCCCTCCCCCCAACAGGCCCGAGGAGAGAGTGCTGGACTTGCGGCCCTGGACCGAGGTGACGTTGGACGCGATAGTCGAAACCATCCGCCGGGTCCTTACCGAAGCGGGCATCCGGACCCTCGCCTGGGATCATGCCGCCGGCGACCCGCAGCAGATCAGCACTGCGGCAGCGCAACCCCTCATCAACCGGCTCGAACGCTTGTATCCACACCCATCCAAAGCCGGTGCCGCGACCAGTCGAGAAGTGATGGCCGATGTGCTGGATCGCTTGGATGATTCGAGACCGGACGTCCGGCAGGTCATCGATGAGCTGGGACTGCTGTTGGCGGCCTTTCCCCCGGCCTTGCAGGGTCGCGCCGCAACGATCTCGGCAGCGGGCCATGCCCCCGAACTCGCCGACAAGCTGCTCAAGGGAGCCGACGTGATGCGCGACAGTGGAAACATGTATTTGGCCTGGGCCCGCCATTACGCCGGGCTGGCTGAAGGCAAGCCCGACGCGTCTGAAGATGTGGATGATACGGAGTTTGGCACGTAGGAACGGGGTCGGATCCGGGTCCTCGTGCAATGATTCGTGGTGCCCTCGATATGGGTGCTCCTGCGTGCTTGCCGATGCCCGCGTCATCATGCGGGTCTCGTGCTAGACCGCCAAGAAGACCCCGTCGCATTGCCGGGCCGGCGAGAAATCTTTTTCCGTCATCCCGCCTTCATCCTTCGTGGTCAGCGTCACCCTATCGAAACGAGTAGCGGGATCAAGAGCCGCAGGAAGAGCAAACAGCGGCGGCAAGACAAGGCCTACGGGACGATTGGCTTTTACATACTGCGAACATGACAACGGCGCGGCCGTCAGCCGCCGAGCTTGAGCCAGACGTAGGGGGTGAAGTAATAGGCCACGATGGACAGCAGCAGGCCGAGCACCGCGCCGAACAGGCCCGTCACATAGAGCCCGGCGAAGGGGGACAGGAACACGATCAGGATCATCAGCAACGCGATGGACCGATGGCCTTCGTAGAACCTCCGGCGGCGGTCGCCGGTGAGGGAATCGGCAAAGGAGAGATCAGACCGAACAGGCATGACCGGAGTATAGAACAAATCCCGCGTTCAGCGCATGCAGGGCGGGAACAGACCCCGGTACCTTTTCCCGGTCCTGCCTCGCCCCCCTCCCCGACCGCTGCCCGCGCTTATTTCTGCTTCGCCACGATCTGATGTTTGATCCTCTCGTACGCGGCCTCGGGAATCACTTTCTTCTCGACCAGCTCGTCCTTTCGTCGGTAGGGACGATGTTTGATGATCCGGGAGGCGAGCGCGTCACCGATCCCCGGTAATTCCTTCAGTTCATCTTCCGTGGCGCTGTTGATGTCCACGAGTTTATCCGCCCGGTCGCCGGCGTAGCCCACAGAGGGAGCCGCCGTGTGCAGGGCAAACACCGCCATTCCACCGAGGACCATGCTCAATACCGCTACACCCAGCGTCCGCCGCATGAAAGGAAATCTCATAACAACCTCCTTGTTACTGTGCCCTGCCGTTCGCCATTCGCTGTCCTCTGACCGGTTCCGTTCCCGTTCCATTCAGATCCCGTTGCGATAAGCCGGAACTGTTCGAACCCCGCTTCCAGAGACGGTAGCATGGCAGAGTCACCGGGAGCGAGCAACTGCATGGACGAACGACGTGAGCCACAGCGGCCGGTGATCAAGAAGAGCCTCCCGCTCCGTTTCTGGCGCTTCCGGATATCGAGTGAATCAGGCATCCCGCTGATCAGCCTCTTCTAGCTGATACCTTTTTCTCGTCCTCCCCTCGTGTCAGGGGAGGGAAGGTGGGGTAAAGGAGGGGCCACCCGGGCATACCGGCGTCAATCTAAACGGGCACCTTGCTCACAGACCCATACGAAATCCTGAAGCACCATTTTCTTTCTTCCAGCTTGGAGGAATCATCTCAGGCCCGCAACAAAGGCTCCCGCCATTGTTCTTCGGATCCCCTATTCCCGATAGAACAGTCTCCGCAGCCTGGCGATATCGCCTTCTTCCCCGCCGAGCCGGTGCAGCATGCGGTGGCAGTTGGCACAGACCGTGACAAGGTCTTTGGCGGACGACACCACGCTGTCCGCAAGCCGGCTCAGCGGCAGCACATGATGCGCTTCCGCAAAGCCCTTGCCGATGTCGCCATACACTTCTTTGAACGTCATTTCACACACCTGGCACCGGTAGTTGTCCCGCCTGTTACATTGTTCAACCAGCGGGCGGCTCCGTTCGCGGGCCAGGTGCTGGCGCACCGCTTGACGGTCTGCCACACAAGCGAAGTCGTCTTCTTTATCGGCCTCGTTTGACGGTGCCTCCGGCTGCCGGCTCTTGATGACGCGCTCAAATAACCCGGTTGCCCGGCCCACGATGCCCGGCACATTCTCCTGCTTGTCGGGAAGGGCGAAATCATACTGCCCGTAGTAGGCAGAGTCGCTCCCCCCGTCCTGATACTCCTCATACATCGGGCGATCATATTCGCGGGGGTCCAACGGTTGCCTGAGCACAAAGTCCGATCGTGAGCCGGTGGCCGGCCGCATGTCCTTTTCGCTCAACCCTCGCACCGGCCGCAGGGACTCCGGCAGTACGGCGACTCTCTTCCGCAGCTTGTCCGCTTGCGCGGCATAGAAGCCGTACCAAATCCGCCGTCGGCCTTCTCCGGCCCATTCGCAATACCAGATTTCCAATCTTGGTTCTCCCAGCCCCAGCGAGCCCAGTTCAACACGCCACCCTTTGGTGCGGGACTCTTTCAGCGGCAACTCGGTGCGCAGCCGGATCAATCTGCCGAGCCGTCGCGAGAGCTCTTTGTGCAATTCTCCGACAACCAATTTGAAATGTTCCCGATCTTCCGCATCGCTCATCACAATTCTCCTTACACGCCCGCTGTAACAGAAACTGACCGCGCCATCCCCTCGCCGTCGGATTCGGCCCACGGTCATTCATGTGCCTGCTGCCTGCCGTTGAAGCGGCCGCTGATTTCCACCCCGGCCTTCTCCACCCGCTCCTGGCGCGTGAGCGGCGGCAGAGCATAGGCGACGTGAGCCGGCACGTCAAAGAGATCGCTGTTCCCGGCATCGATGATCCGTTGCATTTCGGCCATCTGTCCATGCCCGAAGCCTCTCTCCGCGAGCCCTTGCGGGAGTTTGGCTCGCGTGTCGGGAAGGCGATGTTGGCTACTTGACGACCGGGGACGCGGCGGATTCGACGGCGGCGAGGATTTTGGCGCGGGTTTCATCATCAAACTCATGCCCGTAGAAGCGGAGGAAGAGGCCTCTATGAAATGGTCTCGACCGTGGCCTGCGGGTCGTGCTCCCTGAGGGAGGCTTCCACGAGGGCGCGTACGGTGTCGCGCATGGCACATCCCATGATGAGCCGTTCTTCATCGCTCCGCTGCATGAGCATGACCCGGTAGCGCTGATCCATTTCGGAGGATGTGAGGAACGGCATAAAAGTTCGCCGCCATTGAGCCGATTACCAATTACGGGATGCCGGCCCTTTCCAATTCTGCGGTCACTGCTTTGAGGACATCCAGCTCGTCGCTCACGGACAGATTGCACTCCCATTTTGCTGTAGTTGGCCGCGCAGAATACCCCTTTCCCCGCGAGAAATCATCAGCCCCCTCGAAGGGCGGAAGGAAATGCTGAGCTGGACAACCCGCGAGCTGCCGGCTGATGACGGTACGAACAAGCAGGGTCTATGTCAGCGGGACGGGAGGGATTGGGGGGACTCAGTCTATGAGTCGTCACCGGTTGCTTCGACCGTCGGAGAGGAGTAACGTTTTCTCTATCCCCCACCACAAAGGAGGCTCCCATGAAACGCTTCCGACTCCTCACCTTGACCTGTGCGCTGTTTCTCTCCTGCATTTCTCTCGCGTCGGCGGAACTTCTTGCCCTCTTGAACTATGAGAGCAAGCCGGACCAGCCGGTGCGACGGGAAGGGATCGCGATCATGGACATTGATCCCGATTCGTCGGACTTCGGGAAGATCCTGATGGAGATCCCCCTGCCGCCCGACCTCGTCGCGCACCACATCTTCTTCAACCGCGACCGGAGCAAAGCCTATATCACGGCCTTGGGGAAAAGCATTCTGCATGTCGTGGACCTCACCCGCTTCCCCTACCGGCTCCGCGCGATTGCCGTGCCGGACTGCCTGGTCGGCGAGGATCTCGTGGTCTCGGAAGATAACCGGACCTGGTACCTCACCTGCATGGGCTCCAGTAACGTAATCATGGGTGACGCCGTGAAAGATCAGCCGGTCAAAACGGTCAGCGCGGCTGAGCCGGCCATGGCGACGATTCTGTATCCGCACGGGATTGCGATTCACAACGGCATCGATCGCGTTCTCGTGACCAGCACCGTCAAGCCGGATATGTCCGACGCGGGTGAGTCGGTCACGGTCCTGGAAGCCAGTACCGGGAAAGTGCTCTCGACGCACAAAATCGCGACGCAACCGTCTCCCGCCAAATCCGCTCCCGTCGAAATCATGTTCAGCCCCAATGCTGATCCCCCCGTGGTGCACATCACCAATATGTTGGAAGGGACGCTGTGGGCCGGGGTCTGGGATCCGCAGGGCAAGGCCTTTTCGTTCCATCAGATCGATGACTTCGGTCCACGCCAACAAGGGATGCCGCTGGAAATGCTCTACAACGCGAAAGGGGACCGCTTGTTCGTCACCACGGCCAAGCCGGGATTTGTGAATCTGTATGACAACAGCGATCCGCGACAACCGAAGTTTCTCAAAACGATTCCCGCGGCTGCGGGCGCCCACCATAGCGTCTTATCACCCGATGAACGGTACCTCTTCGTCCAGAACAGCCTGCTTAATCTGGAGGGCATGAGCGACGGGTCCATCACGGTGATCGACCTGAAGAACGACAAAGTCCTGGGGAGCATCGATACCCTGAAAGCGCAAGGGTTCAACCCCAACTGCATCATGCTGCTGCCGAATCATTTTCAGCAGGCCGGTCTGCGCGCAAGCCGATGAAGATAAAGAAGCAGTACTGAGAACTGAGTGCTGGGCATACGGGAGGAGCAAGACCGACGGACACAGAACCGGGACGGCCCAGGGCTATGGGCCGGCCCGGTTCTATGCTATCTCTGCATGACCTCGTCAATCGCCGGCGTCATGGCTTGACCACGAGATGGCCTCGCCGGTTCTGCCGATAACAGGCTTCGGAGCGGTCTCGACAAAACGGGCGCTCTTTCCCGTAGGCCACGGTGGTGACGCGCTCGGGCCTGATCCCCAGCTCCATCAAATAATTGCGGACTGACTTGGCCCGCTTCTCCCCCAACACGAGGTTGTAGGCGGAGCTGCCCCGCTCATCGCAGTGCCCTTCCACGTTCAGACGGACGGCCGAATGCGTGCGCAGCCACTCGGCATCCCGGGAGAGCGCCTGCCGCCCCTCCTCGCTGATGGTCCAGCTATCGTAGCCGAAATAGACATCGCTCAGGCCGGCCGCCGCCGTGGCCGCTTGCTCTGCCCGCATTTCGTCCATCTGCCGCCTCACGGCAGCCGGGTCCGCTTTGGCCACAGCGATGCCGGAGCTCAGCCCTTCTGACGAGGGAAAATCGTTCCCGGGAATATCGGTCACGGACAAGCCGGGCGCCGGCTCGGTCGGCGCCGACGCGGTGGTGGTGCTGCCGCCTGACCGGCCGGATTTCTTCGAGCAGCCAGCAGTCCACAACATCGCGCAACTGATGGTCAGGAGCAAAAGTATTCGAATACCACGATTCATGAGTCCCTCCTTGGTGAAAGCGCGATAGGGTTCCGCTCCTGTGTTCGTCGGATTGCCGCTTCGCCTGCCGCGCAGTGTAGCAAGATGCATGGGACAGGGCAATGCGCGAGGTGAGCCGGATCACGCCGGACGAATGCAGGGGAGCAGGGAAGTGCTGAGTCCTGAGTGCTGAGTTCAGGGGAAAAGAGCGGATAGCCGATGGCTACCGGCTGGTGCGTGAGACGGGAACGGTCTCCGGAGGGACGCGTCCTGCGTCGAGGAGAATGGCGACCAGCATGTCGCTCATGACGTTCACGCCGGAGCGGGCGCGGGCGATGATCCAATCCACCGTCATGATGAGGGGGATCGCCGCGAGGATGACCTGATCCGGCAGACCCGCGGCAGACAGGACGAGCGGCAACACGATCAGCCCGGCCTCCGGAATGCCGGCCACGCCGGCCCCCGCGATGATCGAGGCGAGGACGATCAACACCTGACTCGCCATCGGCAGATCGAAGCCCAGCGCCTGGGCGAGAAAGAGCGCGGCCATCGCTTCATAGAGGGTGATGCCGTCGTTGTTGAGGTTCGTGCCGACACAGGCCGCGAGACGCGAGGACTGCGGCGAGACGTTCATGCGCTCCAGGCAACGGAGGGTGACCGGCACGGTGGCGAGGCTGCTGTTGCAGGACAGGGCGGTCATGATGGCGTCGGCCCCCTGCCCCAGGTAGACCTTCGGCGGCTTCTTCCCCGCCAGCCAGGCGACGAGCGGATAGTACAAAAGCGCATGGACGGCGAGCCCCGCGAGCATGGCGGCGAGGAAGATCCAGAGAACGGAGAAGACGCCGACGCCCGACTTGCCGACGACCTGCGCGACGACGCCGAAGACGGCGAGCGGCACCGCGAGGATGATCCACTCGAGCAACCGCACGAGCCACGCATAGATCCGCTCGACGCCCCGCACGACCACCGCGATGATCCCGCCCGCCTGTCCCGATGCGCCGTGCGCATATCGCAGGATGGCGCCGAGGGCCAGTGCGAGAAGGACGACGCCGATGATGTTGTTGCTGGAAAAGGGCTCCAGGATGGTGCGGGGAATATAGGAGGCGAGGTACTCGATCGGGCTCCGCGCCCCGGCCTGCACGTTCGCGAGCGCGGCCGCCGACGGCTTGGCGCCCGGCACAAAGTGGAGCAACTCGTCGACATGCCCGTACCAGGCCAATCCCGGCTGCCAGGTGTTCATGAGGAGAAGGCCGATCGCCATGGCGACGGAGACATTGACCAGGCAGATCAGGAGCAGCTTGCCCCCCTGACGCAGGGGAATGCTGGTGCGGATGAGCGCGTCCAGGATCGCAAAGAAAATGAGCGGGATGGCCAGCGTCTTGAGGAGCGAGACGACGAGCAGGCCGACTGTGCCCAGCTGCTCGTTGCGCAGACCGCCCAGATAGGGCTCCCGGCCGAAGAGGGCGCCGAGCAACGCACCGCCGGCGACGGCGATGAGCACTTGCATGTAGAGCGGCGGCGAAATCCAGCGTGATGTAGCCTGCATGGTGATCTCTCGTGGGCCACGGGAGCATACCGGTTTCCCCGCGGGAAAACATCAGGGAGGGATTGCTGAGTGCTACGGGGAGGCGCTGAGTCCTGGATGCTGAGTCGGAGGAGGAAAAGAGCGGAAGGGATGAGCGTAGGAGAAAAAGCACGGATGGCGGAGGTTGACAACCGACCGGTCAGCGAAGCGGAAAACCAGGAGTTCCCGGACAAAGAAAGAAGCCACTCTGACCGGAGCAACCGGGAAGAAGAGCCGGCCTGAATGTCAGCCGCGATCCTGGCTGCCGCAATTCCGGCGCCGACGCACTATTTCGTCCGTTCCTGACATTGCGCCTGCCAGTCCTGCCCCGCGCCCCTGGCGCCGACGATCGTGACTTCCTGTCCGGCCAGGACCGTACAGGTGATGGCCAGCGGTGACTGGGATGCCCAGATGACTTGAGGCATTTGCTCCGGCCTGGCGCTCATCGGAGTCGTCGGCCCCCCCAGGACCGATCCGGATCCAACCACGTAGCCGTCCAATTTCGGAGCCAGCTGCTTGGCGGTCAGCTCGAGGCGATGCTCACCCGGCAGCAAGGCGAAATCGGCACAACCGTCCTCAATGTCCTTCCCGTCAATCTTCGTCGTCGTGATCCTCAGCCCGCTCCTTGCGACACATCCGCTGTATATGATCCCGACCTGTTCCTTGGGGAGCGGCGGCCCCTCATACATCTGCCGCGGGCCAGGATTCAGGGCACAGCCGAGGAACAGGAGTTCCGGCAACAGGAGGAAAACCCTGCACCATTGCCTTGCTGCCATGCCGAACGCAGCGGACACAGGCCGTGTCATCATCGATTCACCTGTCGGGCAAAGAGTTTCCCGTTTGGACTGCCAGAGACAGTCCCGGTCAGCGAGGTTCCCACGGAACGATTGCTCCCGAATCATACGGCGAATGCGGCAAGAAAGCACGTCCGGAAGGGGGAAAGGGAAGTGCTGAGGCTGAGTCCGGGGAGGAAAAGAGCGGAGAGCTATGGCTGATCGCGAGCGGGGGGGAAAGAGGTGAACGGTGAAAGCTGAAGAGGAAGATGGTTTGTGCGGTTTATCCGCTCTGTTGTATCCGCTAGAGCGGAAAGGCAACCGGAGGAACCAGAAGAACCAGACAGACCAAATCAACAAGCGAGACGCTCAAGACCGCTAGATTTTGGGAATGCGGAGCGTTTTGCTGATCATCAAGGTTCCGGAGAGGACGAACAGCAAAGACAAGGGATGGAAGTCGCAGGGTCCGACGGACCACAGGCCCCCATAGAGGCGCTCGCCCAGCTGGCCCTGCCAGGCGGCGAAGGCCAGAAGGCCGGTCAGCAGCACGGTCGTGGGAATGGGGGTGCCTTCGAAGTAGGCCACTTTATCTTTGCCTTCGGAGAGGCGTTCGGCCGTGACATTGTACCGGGCGAGCCGGCTGACCCCGCAACAGAGGAAATAGGTCAGCGCGATCCAGTCCCACCCGCCGCTCAACCCGGCGGCAAATCCGAGCGCCGCCGGCGCGACCCCGAAGGAGATGATGTCCGCCAGCGAATCCAACTCGCGCCCCAGCACCGACTGCTGATGCCGCCAGCGGGCGACCCGGCCATCGAGCCAGTCGAAGAGCAGGGCCGCCGGAGCAAAGGCCGTGGCGGCGAAAAAATGGGCCGGCGCCTGGCTGCCCATGTAGCGCATGCTGAAAAAGACCGCCGCGAGGCCGCTGGCGGCATTGCCCAGTGTGAGCACGTCGGCCAGGTGAAATTCGCGGATCATCGAGAAATGTTTCGGCGGAGTGGCAGTCACGGCGGGAAAATCTACGCGGGATTCCGGCAAATGTCCAGGACGGGAAGCCGGTCGTCGCTGAGGCCGGGAGGAAAACCTGGTGACCCGGTCGGCCGGAAGCGGGACAAGGTTAAAACGGGATGCGAATCCCCATCCGGAATTCGTTGGGAGCGAGGTTCTGGCCCAATACGCTGCGGAGACCGGGATCAGCCGGGATGGAACGACCGTTATTGATGGAACGGTCCACGTCTGACGTAAAGCCGCCACCGAAGCCTGCACCAAGGTACGGCATGACGGTGGTCCCGCCGATCCTGTACCGCCCGCTGATGCTGGGAACCTCTTGAATAGTTTGGGATGACAGGCCTGCTCCCGGCGGGAGCGTTGGTGCCTGGTCCGCCGCATCCTTCTTCAGGGGAACCGGTGCTGCCTTGCCGATATGCTCCGGCATCGGCGTGCCGACGGCAGGGGGCTCCTCGCTCATGGCGATTCCCGCCTGGGAAAGCAAGGCCATGCCCACCAGGCCTATGACGGATATGAATGACAGGCGGCGCTTCATCGACCAACGTCCTTTCGGCTCTGCTTCAACATACTAAGTGAAATCCATGAATTCAAGACCCGCGCCAGGCATAATTCTTCGCCTCATCAATAACTTGGGGCATACGGGCTGGCAGATGTCTCGCCTTGTCACCAGGACACTGTGGTAAAAATCACTCCATCGCAGGTCTCGCGACACGCCATGGCCAGCGAGACGGAGGTCCCTGAACCAGCCGGCAACATCCCCGTCCAGGCGCCTGTATGACCGCATTCCTGAAAAATCAGGTGAACCGGACAGACCACCAACTCCTCATGGAGGGAAAGACAATTACCCGTTTGTTCGGAGTAGAATCCTGGCGGTGCGGTTCCCCTGGAGGTCTGGTCAATGTTGGTGACAGAGGAGGCTCAGCGTCGCAATCGGCGGCAGGCGCTGGTGGCGGCGTTCTTGACGGCCTGGGCGGCGGCCTTGTTGGGCTTGGTGTCCCCTGCTCTGTGGCTGCTGCTGGGGCTTGCGCCCTTCGCCTACTGGTGGGTCCGGCGGCGCTGCTTCCGGCGGATGGTTGTGATGCGGCAGCCCTTTCCCGACGAACGGGAAAAGATTCTCCGCGAACGGGTCACCTTCTTCACGGCGCTCGACGAGGCGGGGAAGGCCCGGTTCCGGCAGCTCGTGCAGGTGTTTCTCGACGAGGTGCGGATCACAGGCATTCGCACGGAGGTGGACGAGACGATCCGGGTGCTGGTGGCGGCAAGCGCGGTGATCCCGATCTTCGGCTTTCACGACTGGGAATACCACCGGCTGCGCGAGGTGCTCATCTACCCGGACACCTTCGACGATGCCTATCAGCACACGAGCGAGGCGTCGATCGTGGGAATGGCGGGCCTGCACCATTTGAGCGGAGTGATGATTCTCTCGAAACCGGCGCTCCTGGCGGGATTCTCCCCCGAGCCCGGCACCCACAATGTGGGGGTGCATGAGTTTGCGCACCTGGTCGAGAAAGAAGCCGGCGAATACGGGCTCCCTCCCGAAGTCCCCTGGATGGCGGTCCGCCAGTGGGTGCGGTACGTGGCGCGGGAGCTGACCCACCCCTCGTCCCGTCGCACCCGCATCAGCCCCTACGCCTATACGAACGAGCACGAATTCTTCGCGGTGCTGGCGGAATATTTCTTCACGTCGCCCGAGCGGCTGCAGCGCCGCGATCCCGCCCTGTACGCGCTGCTGCGGGACCTGTTTCACCAGGACACGGGCGCCCTGCTTTCCCTGGTCCCGGGACGCCGCCGGGGGATCGGCCGCAACGCGCCCTGCCCCTGCGGCAGCGGCAGGAAATATAAACATTGTTGTCTTGCAGGAGGCCCGAAGGCTGATGCCTAAGCCGTGAGGGGGCTGGGAAGCGCTGAGTGCCCCGTCCAAGACAAATTACCAACAAGGCGAAATGATCATCACTGATTGTGCGACGACTGAGAAGGCGAGACGTCCGGAGATTTTGGCGATATCGTCCGGGAGCGTGTGGCGCTTGTTCGAATTCATCCCAAAGTATTTGACAACTATGACACCCCCTTGGGTGAGATGGACTGCCGCGATTGACCTTTGTGTCATCCCGTCGTAATGTCCCCGACGCATCGTGTCGGGTGTCGCCGAACTGGTGAGTGGGTGATGAAACACAAACTCTCGGCGCAACGTCTCTTCCTCGCCGGTATGATCGCGGCAGCGGTCCTGTTCGACCTGATCGTCCGATCCCTTTTCCCAAATCACATGTGGGTGAACGTCCCGCTCCATTCCACCGTGGAAGCGTTGGGCGGGTTGGCGGCTGTGCTGATGGGCCTGGTGTTACTCGCGCGGAAAGCGGAGTGGGAAGATGAGAGGCTCCAGGGGGTGGCGAGCGGTTTACTGGGGATGGGGATACTCGAAGGGTTTCACGCGGTCTCCTCTCCCGATCAGGGCTTCGTGCTGTTGCGCAGCGCAGCCAGTCTCCTCGGGGGCGTGGCCTTCTCGTTTGTGTGGCATCCGCCGGGCATGATCGGGAAGCGGACCAGAGATCTGATCCCCTACCTCGTCATAGGCGGGACGGTCGCCTTCGGGATTCTTGCCGTCGCGTTTCCCCAGCAACTGCCCCGATTCAGCCTTCATGACGGATTCGCGCCGATGGCCCTCGCGGTGAACGGTCTCGCCGCCGTCTTGTTCCTTGCCGGCGCGGCGGGGTTTTGGCTCGAGTCCGGACGCACCGGCAGGCCGGAACATCAGCTCCTGGCGACATTGGCGATTTTGTTCGGATTGGCCGAAACGATGTTTCTGTTTTCTGCCCCGTGGGAGAGCGAATGGTGGACGTGGCACTTCGTGCGATTCGCCGCATACGTGCTCGCGCTGACGTATGTGAGCCGCGGCTACGTGCGGATGGTCAGGGACATACGAAACGCGCTGGCTGAGACCAAGCGGTCGGGACGGCGTCTGACCGCGGAATATGCCGTGACCAGGGTCTTGGCCGAGTCGGCGACGCTGAAAGACGCCGGTCAGGCCATCCTCCAGGCTCTCGGTGAGAGCCTCGAATGGGAATTGGGCATGTTCTGGAGCATGGAAGAGCAGAAGCAACGCCTCCGCTTCGTCGACCTGTGGCATGCGCCGCACGTGGAGGCCGCCGAGTTCGTCTACGATAGCCGGGGCCGGACATTTCAACGCGGGGAGGGGCTCATCGGTCGTGTCTGGGCCACCGGCAAGCCGATCTGGATTCCGGATGTCGTCACAGACCCGAATTTTCGCCGGGCGCCGATGGCGGCCAGGGTCTGCCTCCACGGGGCGTTTGCCTTTCCAGTGCGCAAAGGCGAAGAGTTGTATGGCGTCATGGAGTTTTTCAGCCATGAGAGCCGTGAACCGGATCAGGACGTGCTCGACATGGTCGCGGACATCGGGATCAAAGTCGGGCTGTTCGTCGATCGCAAGCGGACGGAAGAAGAACTCCGTCGAACCGAGGCCCGGCTGCTGGAAGAGCAGCGGCTCGCCGAGGTGGCGAGGGTGCTGGGAGACATCGGCCACGATCTGAAAAATATGCTGATGCCCATTGTGACCGGGGCAGGACTCCTTGAAGAAGAACTCAGCGAATGCTTCTCAAAGTTGCCGCAGCCCGCCGTGAGCGCCGCGCAATCCAGTCGGGATCTGACGCAAGAACTCATTGAGATGATCAGACAAGGAGCCCGGCGCATCCACGACCGGGTCAAAGAGATCGCCGATTCCGTCAAGGGCCTGACGCGGCCTCCCCGGTTTGCTCCCTGTCGCATGGCCGATATCGTCTCAAGCGTGTATGCGACGCTCCGGATCCTGGCCGATGAACGCAAAGTGGCGCTCCACGTAGAGGGGCTCGAGACCCTGCCCGTGATTCGCGCCGACGAGAGTCGGCTCTTCAACGCCCTCTACAATCTGGTGAACAACGCGATCCCCGAAGTGCCATCGGGAGGATCGGTCACCGTGAAGGGCGACACGGACAACGCGCGAAAGAACATCGTGCTGTCTGTCGTGGACACGGGAAAGGGGATGTCACCGGAAGTCCGGGACAGTCTCTTCACCTACCAGGCGATCAGCCGCAAAGTGGGTGGAACAGGACTCGGGACGAAGATCGTGAAAGACGTGGTGGATGCCCATGGAGGCAGTATTACAGTTGAAAGCGAACAAGGTGTCGGGACTTCGTTCCATATCACGCTGCCCGTGGAAGGTCCCCCTTCCCGCTCTCCAAGCTCTTCGATGTATCCAGCTGACACCGGTCGCATGACTTCGTGAGCCGGTGCGCCTGTGATGCACATTCCTTAGCTCTAGGCGGTTCAAAACAATCTGAATTTCTCCGGGATTTCTCCGGCGACCTGAGCGGTTCACAATTCACTGTGTGGGGACAGGCAGAGTTGCAGTTGAGTTCATCGTGAGCACCATGCGGAACCGCGCCTTGCCATGGCCTCACCCGCACCGCATATCAGGGATAGACAGACGTCATGAGGATAACTCTAAAAGAAGCATACCTCGCCTCAACCCGTTCGGGAGGCACTCATCAGCCAGAGCCACTCAGCCCAAGCAGGACCGGTCAGGACAAGGGGTGATCGGTGGAGGATCGGCTCGGGACTCAGAACCAAGGACTCAGCACTGCCATGACACCCTACAAGCGGTGCTCATGAAGAGACTCGCGGTACCTTTTCTTCGCTCCGGCCGTTTCCACGCGACAGCGGTACCCTCAAAGGTCGGCGTGCCATTTGGGCTGGCCACGCGAAAGAATCCGGTGATTCGGGCGTTCTATCAGCGCTTGTGTCAGGCCGGAAAGGCAAAGAAGCTGGCATTGACCGCGTGCATGCGGAAGCTGCTCACGATTCTCCATGCAATGCTCAAGAGCAAGACCCCGTGGCGGGCCGCGGCCAGTCAGCCCGCTTGATTTTCAAGACGGTGGCTGCCCCCGACACTGGTTGTCGACGCTATCGCACGATGCGTGGTCTGATTGCTCTCTTCCGATGACCCGTCCGGGCCGATCGAGCCCGGTCCTACATCTGGCCTGGACCAGGTTGGCTCGGAGAGGTCACCGCTTCATCTGCTGCCGTTGTCGTTGATAAAACGCGGCGACTTTGGCGCGGTTGCCGCAGCCTTTCATGCTGCACCAGCGACGGCTGTGGTTTTTGGTGTTGTCATAGAAATAGAGCACGCATTCCGTGTTTTCGCATTTTTTCACCAAGGCGAGCCGGCCGAAACACAAGAGATCGGCGGCCGCTTCGGCCACGGGGGCGAGCAACTGGCCGGGCGTGTGAATGTCCAGCCGCAAACATTTCGTGAATCCCTCCTCGGCTGGCAGGACTTCCGCATAGCCACTCGCCTCACGTAACTGGGCATTAATCGCGTGGAGCGCGGATGGCGTGACCCTTTCACCTCGTGCCAGACCCGCAACGAGCGCACGCAACTCGCGCCGAAACTGTAGGACGTGTTTGAATTCCTTGGCATGTGATGCGCGCTGCCAGTTCGCCGCCAAATCCTCCGCGAGCGGCCGTTCCATCAATTTCACCGCCAGGGCCCAGGCTGCGAGGTCTGCTGGGCCGGTCAGCAGATCCTTCGGGACGCCGTCCTCCACGATCTCGGTGTTCACAAAATCCAGGCTCAGATGGTTGCCCACCACCGGAAACTTGTTGCTGTCTAGCCGTGGCAACATGGTCAGGCCCCTCGTTGGGATTGAGATACTAACCTCTTAACGCTGGGTTGACAAGTTATAGCTTTTCACGTAACCTGCTATATATAGTTTAGAAGGTTAGCAATCGGGCACGCACAAAGGAGGTCCATCATGGAGAAAGTCGCCATCGTGGTGTTATCGGATCCGAAGTCCGGAGGAGAGGAGGCGTTGGGCCGGGTATTTAATGCCCTGGCCACCGCCTACGACTGTAAGCAGCGGAACGTAGCGGTGACGCTGTTGTTTCTTGGGACCGGTACCCGCTGGGCTGCCGAATTGGTCAACCGGGAGCATCCGGCCCACCAACTGTTTACCACGGTGAAAGATACCGTGGCGGGCGTCTCGTGCGGGTGCGCGGATGTGTTCGGCGCGCGCGACGGCGCGGCGACGTGCGGGCTTGATCTGCTCTCCGAGAATAAAGTCCCGGGCACGAGCGGGTTGCCGAGTCTGGCTCGTTTGGCTGGCGAAGGCTACACCGTGCTGACATTCTAGGCGTTCACCCCGTCGGGGGCGATGGCCCCTGACGGAACCGTGTGGGAGGTCAAAATGGCCAGGAGTTTTGCAGAGATCGCATTTACGGAGAGCGTGAAGGCCCGGCAGGAACAGTCAGGGTCGCGACAACAGTATGCCCGGATGAACAGGCTGGCGCGTGGCACGACATTGACCCTTGCCGAGATTGAGTTCATCACAAGGCGGGACAGCTTTTACCTGGCCACGGTCGGCGAGAACGGGTATCCGTACGTGCAGTTTCGTGGTGGGCCGCCGGGGTTCTTGCGCGTCATGGATGCACAAACGCTGGGCTACGCGGACTTTCGGGGCAATCGGCAATATATCACCGTCGGCAATCTCTCTCGGAACGACCGCGCGGCGTTGATCGTGATGGACTATGCGAACCGGTCGCGGCTGAAGCTGTACGCGCGTATCGAGATTGTGGAAGCGAAAGACGGGGCGGAACTGATGGCGCGGTTACGCGTCCCAGGGTATGACGTTCAGCTTGAACGGGCCATGCTGTTGCACGTCGAGGCCTTCGATTGGAATTGCCCGCAACACATTACGCCCCGGTTCACCATGGAAGAAATCCAGTCCATGACCGCGCCGCTGCACGAACACGTCGCCAAGTTAGAGAGGGAGCTGGCGCGGCTCCGACGAATGCCATCAACCTGCGGGGAGCGACAGGCCAATACCGCAGACGACCAGGCGGAATAGACGCGCAGCGGGGTCCAGTACAGGGTCTCCAGTACGGGGTCAGCAACAGTCTTGTCCGGTCCGGGGTCAGGGCTGCAATCACACCGTTCTCAATTCCGCCTGCTTCAACCGGCGGCTGACCGTGGCCGGATTAACGCCCACGTGGTCCGCGATCTCGGCCAGCCGATATCCATATTGCCGGTAGGCCCGATGAATCAGCCGCGCCTCTGAGCTCGCGCAGGCCGGGCGAGAGAGTGGGCGGCGGCGTTTCGATCAGGAGATGATAGTGGTTGTCCATTAGGCAAGAGGCATGGCAGAGCCACCCGTACC
The DNA here is from genome assembly GCF_049546785.1 of Nitrospira sp. NS4. Lineage (NCBI taxonomy): Bacteria > Pseudomonadati > Nitrospirota > Nitrospiria > Nitrospirales > Nitrospiraceae > Nitrospira > Nitrospira sp. NS4. The sequence goes on from NZ_JBMWAN010000002.1 coordinate 470,662, forward strand.
GATCGACGACGTGGGCCAGGAGGGCGAGCCGCTGGGAGCGGTCGCGGTCGTCTGCCACGACGGCCAGCCGGGCATTGCCCAGACCGGTGACGTGATACACCGCGCCGGGGAATTCGAGGCGGAGCGGACGGGCCATGGGGCGGCAGTCTACCTCTCACAATGTGGGATTGCGAGACCGGACCCCGTCTTGTTCACGGGATTCAGCGGATTGTCGGTTGCACACCGGCTGGCCGGGAGTGTTGTCTGGACGGTGAACAGAGCCAGCTCACTTGACAAGGCGCGTAGATCCAATGTAATTACAAGGCGTTGACCCATTGGATAGATGAAGGAGAGCGGATGAAGGCGCGCGTCGTACGAATCGGGAATTCGCAAGGCATCCGGATTCCGAAATCCGTCATCGAGCAATGCCACCTGCATGGAGCCGTCGATCTGGAAATCCAACAGGGGCAATTGGTCATTCGCTCGGCAGCCAAACCGCGCGCCGGTTGGGACCAGGCCTTCGAGCAGATGCATCGGCACGGAGAAGACCATCTGCCGGATCAGGAATCCTCCGCCTCATCCATATGGGACCGGAATGAGTGGACATGGTAGTATCCCGCTTCGACGTCTTTCTTATCCGCCTCGATCCCACCCAAGGCCGTGAAATCCGCAAGACCCGGCCCTGCCTCATCATCTCCCCAGACGAAATGAATCTCCACATCGACACAGTCATCATCGCCCCTATGACAACGAAGGGCCGTCCCTATCCCACCCGCGTGCCGGTGCGGTTTAAGGGGAAGTCTGGTCAAATCGTGCTGGATCAGATCAGGACTGTGGACAAGAGCCGGTTGGTCAAGCGTGTGGGAAAGATCGCCGAACTGACCCGCGCCCAGGTCCTCACCCTACTCGCTGAACTCTTCGCCCCATAAACACGACACAATTGATAACAACGCCATCCGGAACTGACTCCGGCTGCCGCTCTCTCTTTCATCACTTCCCGTCACTCCTCAGGCCGTGGGAACTGCCAACGCCGAATGGATTAGGAGCAGGACCGGTCGGGGAAAGAGGCGATCGAGGAAAATCGGCTCGGCACGCAGCACTCCTGGATCGTTCTTCCCACAGTCACCGCGAGCGGTTGAGCGGGGCGAAGGGTGTGCCGGGATTATAGTGGAAGATTGAAATTGGTGTCCGCCATCTTCGAGAGTTCAGACGCCAGATATAGACCATGCTATACTAGGCCATGCTCAAACGGACCCTGAACAAAACCAATCCGTACCTCGCCGACCCGGCCAAGCGTCGTGCCATGTTCCAGATGACCGTCTACACCTCCACGGACATTGAAGGTGTCAAACTCACCTCATCCGACTTAAGTACTGGAATCACAACTTCTCGCCGCATCACGTCCCGTGAATCTGCAAAGTCCTCTCGATCACCGCGGTAAATAGTTTCTCCATCGGTTCGTAATTGCGGTCCAATCCAGCTTGCACCGCTGCAAAGTATTCCTGCCGCTTTCGACCGGAGAGTTTATCAAAGTACAGCGCGGGCAATCCTGCTTATAGCCCCATCAGCACGGCTAACAGGCGCGCCACCCGCCTGTTGCCCTCCCGGAAAGGATGAATTAACACGAGTTCCACATGAACTTCTGCCAGCCCCGCAGCCAGATTCTCCCGAGAGCGACAAGGTGTATACCGCTTGAGCGGACCTTCCTCAACTCGGTCATCAATTTAGGGATCTGCGCAGCTGCAGCAAACGAGAAGGAGTCCTTCTTTACATTGACTTGTCGATACTTCCCCGCCCAGGGATAAATGTCTCCTAACCAGAGTCGGTGGATACGACACAGATCGATGGCGGTAAATCGATGCTCGCGGTCATAGAGACTTGCCAGACTTTCGAGTGCACGGACCTGCTCCCGCCCCTCGACCCGATCCATCTCACGCTTGCTGGTAATATGCAGCAGGTTCCTGAGCACCCGATGGCGAGAACCGGGCTCAAATTGATTCTCGTCAAAATCAGCCGTGTCGTAGCGATCAGTTCGTCTCAAACCCCACCTCGCAACTACACGAAATCATCAGCCAAGGGGCACCTGCCGCAGAATACATCGGGGTGGATCGTTTGGGAAGCGGCTCACTCAGGATTCAGCATTCGTGGATTGTTCTTCCTGCTGTCACCGCGAAGGGTTGGGCGGGGCGAAGGGGATGTTGGGATTATAGCGGTCGGCGGAGTTCAGGGGATTGTCGGGATGGTATTGGTTGACGGGATTGAACGGATTGTCGGGCGCGTAGCGATTCGTTGGATTGACCGGATTGCCGGGATCAAAGCGGTTCGCCGGGTTGAAGGGATTATCCGGCGCAAAGGCCTGCGCGGGATTCAGCGGATTGTCCGGCGCATACTGACTGGCCGGATTGAAGATATTGTAGTCGCGCTCGTACTTCTCGGAGAAGCTTTGCTCAGCAAAGGAGGGAGTGACAACGAGGAGCACGGCAACTAGAACCAGAATCCACATCAAGAGCCTCCGGGCTCAACCGCGACCTGTATATCTCCACTCAGCACCCAGCACTCAACTCTCAGCACTGCCCTAACGCCCTACAAGCGGCGCTCAGGAACAGACCCCCGGTACCTGTTCTGTTCCTCGTTCTGCGTTCTAGCCAAATAGCCGTTCGAGTAGCTCAAAATGTGTGGCAACATCGGCGAGGATGGCTGAGAGCGTGCCGATGCGAAGGGGCGTATGCTGGGGAATCGTGAGATGATGCTCGCCATGCTCGTAGGTGGTGAGTCGAAGGTGACTGCCTGCTTGGCGGGTAATCGAGTAGCCGAGCTTGCGAAGGGCCTGAGCGAGATCGCTCCCGGACGAATCGCGGGGAAGCCTCATACGGCGATCACTTCCTCGCGAACGTGGTGAAGGCGGACGACCTTAGGAGCCTGGCCTTCCTCAAAGTGACAACGAACCGCCTCACGGACTTTCCCTGGCAATTCAGCCAGTGTGTCCGCTTCCGTGAAGATGGACTGCCCGAGCGCGCGCGCGATGTACCCGCCCTCAGGAGCCTCTTCTACCACAAAGATCAATTCACTCATGGGCATCTCTCATCAAGGGGTGTCTTTTGCACATGGTAGTCTCGCACACACCCGATGTCCAGCCGGCAAAGGCTTGTCGCAGGCCGAGCGAGAGAGTGGGCTGCGGCGTTTCGATCAGGAGATGATAGTGGTTGTCCATGAGGCAGTAGGCATGGCAGAGCCACCCGTACCGATCAATCACATGGGCGAGCAGGGTCAGGAACTGCGTGCGATAGCGGTCCTCCGCCACGATGGCCTGCCGGGCATTGCCCCGACCGGTGACGTGGTAGACGGCACCGGGGTATTCGAGGCGAAGCGGACGGGTCATGATGCGGGAGTCTAGCCCTCAGCACGTGCGATTGCAGGACCTAATTCCCTTTTCTTTCGATGGTATTCACTTCCAAACAAAGACTCCCCTTTGATTCGACCCTTATCGGAGGCGAAAGCAACCCGCTTTTTCTCCCCTTTAGAATATTCTTGTTCCTACGGCCCTAACCTCTCGAGCAAGATCTTTCTGAGGTCCGCAGGTCAACAGGACAAAGGTCTGTCCGGGATACTGAACAGTTTGCGCCAGGCGACCCAACAGCTCGTTTCCCTTCACAATCATCCCCTTGGGCTCAGCGACCAGGAAATAGAAACGAAGAGTTGGTGCAGATCGCAGCCTTCTTTGGCAAATCCAGGCCGCATTGAGGTCTTGGATTTGTTGTAGCTGGGCGCGCAGTCGATCGATGGCTTCCCTTTCTAAGACCGGAGGGACCAAGTCTTCCTTGAGAGGCAGAGTTTGGCATTCACATTGAATCTGAGCCTGGACATCAACGTGCCGTTCAGCGCGACGCCTCCACAAATCAGCCAGATTGTCGTCTTGCTTGCGCACCGAATAGCTATAGGCAACGTGGCAAGCAAGTGGCCCTGTATCGGGGTCGAGAGCTGGCTTTTCAAGATATGCCAGCCCGCTCGGATCATCGCGCTGAAGCAGCAGTCTCCCGATGGCCAGGAGTGCCATCGGCTCATGGGGGAACATGGTGTCGTACTTGCGATAGAGCGGTAGCGGATCTGTTGCGGGATCGAGCCCCTCAGTCAATGCAGCGAGATTCCATCGTTCCTCTTTCGTTAAGAGTTCCGGGGGTTTCGCCCGCAAGGATGCTAACTTGGTCCGTGCCCCTCCGACCTGGTCATAGAGGTTCTTCCACGGAGCGGCGTTCTCTTTAACCCACACTTGATCAAAGTCCCGAAGGATCGAGTCCAGCTTCTTTCCGAGCCATTCACGGGCTGCGGTATCGGTAAGCACCCCATTGGCCGTCTGAGGATGTCCCTGAATCGCCTTCACCCGGTCACGCAGCGCGGGATGAACATCTCCATACCCTGTCTCCTGGGCCATGGCTTCTTTGAACACTTCTTCCCAGGCCGACTCAGTAGCGCGAAATCGCTCCAGGCCGCTCACGGGATCTGCTGGAGGGGTCGGCTCATGTTCTGCACGAGCCATCAGTGACTTCCAGTAATAGCGGTCAATCAAGATGGGTTGCATGCTGGAATTCACAAGTGCCGTTGCAACAACATCACGCGATGTGAGCTGCGCGGCGATGGCGTCAGCATGATATTCATTCGTGCGCGCAAGCGCGAAACTGTATGCGTTGAAGTACGGAGCGTACCAATCGAAGAATCCGGCAAGACCTCGGGTAGCCCAATGCTGGGCTTGATTGAACGCCGCCATGATCCTCCACCAGGCTACCCGGACTCGGTAAATCCATGCGGCGAACCACCCATGCTGGCCTGACAAATGACCCATTTCGTGTGCGAGGACAGCCCGCGCCTCTTCGCTCGACAGTCCAAGTAATAGCTGAAGCCCGATGACCAATGTATTTCGCGGCCAGCCAAAGACGCCGAGGCGAGGGATTTGGGCGATGCTGGCATTAAAGTCATTCGTGAGGATGACTCGGTGGATTCTTGGTGCCTTGATCTGTTGACGAAGCGCCTCGACCTCCGCAAACAGCTTGGGATGCTGGTTCGAGTAGAGTTCGTAACCTGGCGGGTCCACCATCCGGACCCACAGCGCCCGTAACATGACATAAGGCAGGATCAGAAATGGGAGGAGGAACTTGAACTTGAGAAGGACCCACCCGATATGTGCGGCAAATACCCCCCAAACCAAGAACGTGCCGATGGCCAGCAACAGAGTCACCATCCCAAATAGGACCACATAGCCGAGAAGCGCCAGTGCCAGCAACTTGACTCGATAGAGACGTGGAGCCAAGGCCATGCCCTGTTCAGCTTGATGAATGAGCAACTCAAACCGCTGACGTCGTTCGGTGGTAGTCATCGTGGTAGAACCCGTAACAGCGTCCGTCATCCTAAAAGTTCTGCCGACGCCCCCACAGCGACATAATGGCCATGCCAAAGAGCGTCCACCAACTAGCAGTCATGGACCAATTGGCAGACATGGCCGCTTCCCTCCTCCAGACTCACGGGACAGACTGAGATAAGGTAAGGCAACAGGTGTGCCAAAGGCAGACGCTCGTAACTACTTCGAATACCTAGGAAGATGTGGGGAACTAGTTGTAGTGATGAATCAGATCGTCAACGCAGAGAATCGGAATCGATTCAATACTCTGAGAGGGGCGAACGATTGAGGCGAATTTGGTGATGTGAAACTCGACCGGGCTAGCTCAGCCCCACCCCTTTCTTTTCCTGCCTTGGATCGGCCTTGATCGTCCGCGACGATGGCCTGCCGGGCATTGCCCCGACTGGTGACGTGGTACACCGCGCCGGGAAATTCCAGTCGCAGCGGACGCACCATGGCACGGGAGTCTAGCCCTCAGCATGTGCGATTGCAGACCTTACCCCGTCTTGTTCCAGGACTCAGGACTCCCCCTACCCCCTACAAGCGGCGCGAAAGAACAGATTCCCGGTACCTTTTTCTCTTTTAGGTCCATGGGTGGATCCAATCCAATCCTACGAGTATCCGATTCGATCCCACTTTCGGATTTCTAAATTGCCTAGATCTCAACTGATCAACCTTACTGCAAGCGCCACCAAAGCCTGCATTTACTTATCCTGACACACGTAAGTTCCAATTACAGAAAGGCTGACGGAATATGGCCCGAGGATTGCGAACTAACCAGATATGGTCAAGAGAATGTACAGGATGTCTCGATCAATAAGAGGACTACACCTCTGCACCCTCAATCGCCTAATAGGTACTCATGTTCTTCCACCAGAAGAATGTTCCCAACAAAGCGTTCTGTGCATCGACCACCATCCAGGATTACAGAGGTCGTCCCGCGGGAGTACGTTTTCTCCAATGCTCTCTGCTATGGCGCAGACACCGGTTGGGCCCTGTAGATGTTGAGCGTGCTCGTTATTCCGGTCAAATACTCCAAGGCCCTTCCGAAGCATATGCTGATCATGGATCTGCAGAAGGCATAGTTTGAATCGAGGCTTCTCAGCGAATTGAATCGGAGGTCGCGAACAACAAGCCGCCCGGTGTGTGTGAGGTTTCCAAAGAAGAGATGTGACGGTTGGCATCGACCCGCTCGAGGCGTAACCGTTTCAGTGAGATGGACCGATGTGGGCAACTGAACTTGGTATATGCCGCCTGTTATGCGGCTATGTGGCGGGACGTCATGGGATCAGAATCTCCAAAGACAGCGGGGCCCTATCCGAACTGCTTACATGAATGCACGGGTATGCGTTTGGAATAGTTTTTCGGGACACGAGGGGGACGCCCAACCATGCCTGAACATTTCACGTGAAGGCTTAGAAGGGAGGGCATCATGGACATCGTCACATGGTTATGGAATGCGCTTAAAACTCTTGAGTCCGTACAAATTTATGTCCTGCTTGTATCTGTTGCGTTGCTCGTGACCGGAATATTGGGTGGCGCTCCGCTTAGGTTGAAGGAGTTCTATGTGGGCCCACTCTCAATATGGGATCGATGGCTTTGTGGGTTCACCGCCGCGATAGTCTTCACTCTCTGGTTCCTCATCCCTAGATCCGTTGAGTCCAACAAGGTGATGTCTGTCCAAGGGCTGGTCATGATGGGGGCCTGGTCCGATGTACAGCCATTAAGCCTGCAAGTGAACCTTGAGCCCGCAAGCAGCTTGAAAACGGCGATAACAGAAGCAGATGGAGTGTTTGAATTCCCGGCTACAGCTGGGCTCACTGAAGGCACGTACAATATATCCATTTCCAGAGATGGACATGAAGTGGTGAATGAACATCAGGTTAGCCTGACACAGGGCGACAGTGTAGTCGTGATGACGAAAGACGGTAAGCCACCGACAGTCCAGGTTGGGGATATCACCAATATCCTTATCAATCGGTACAAGTCTAGTCCAGAGTGGATAGATCGCGTCCAAGTCATTGAGCGAATCACCGCAATGAATGTCCATTCGGTCAATCTAAGAGAGAAGATGACAAAGCTCTTGTCGAGCCAAGAACCCATTGAGCAAGAATTGGGTGCCTTTACTCTTGGACGTTTGTGCGAGCAAGCCACTCGTAACCAGCTAGAACAAATCAAGACTAAGCATCCTGACTGGTTTCTCCGTATCCGTGCCTCATGGAATCTCTCGTGCGACTCTTCACGCAGAGCGCAAGAGCATTTGTATTTACTGGGCATCTTAACCAAATCGGACCCTACCCTCACGAAGGGACACCGGTGGGCAGCCGCCTTCTTTCTGGCTAGAAACCTCGTGAAAAATACCTGCGTGGTCTCAGTGTTAGAAGGGGGGTTGGAGGCAGAGAAAGAAGCGATCAGAGAGATATCACTCATCATGTTGAATCGTCTCACCGAGAAACAATTCTCGGATAAGACGGCTTGGAAATCATGGTGGGCAACGGCAGATCATAGCTCTTATGACTCATGTCCTCCCGTCGGTTGATCGTAGGTTACCTCTATTTGCGTTGCTCTGGGTTTGAGCGATACCAACGTAGGCGGATGAATCGCCTCCAGTTCGATCAGTCGCCGATGACCTTGCCCCATTCGTGACACCCCAGCCAACGAAGTTAACTCCTGTGCTGCCTGGGTCCAGTTCTGATGGTTGTGAATGAACTCGTGCTGCCGGGCATTGCCCCGACTAGTGACGTGGTACACCGCGCCGGGACATTCCAGTCGCAGCGGACGGGCCATGGCACGGGAGTGTATCCCTCAGCATGTGCGATTGCAGACCTGACCCCATCTTGTTCACGGTCTCATCCCGGTCCGAATCACAGCCGCGAGTGAGCGGCTGTCACCGCGAGCGGTTGAGCGGGGCGAAGGGCGTGGTGGGATTGTAGCGGTTGGCGGGGTTCAGGGGATTGTCCGGATGGTACTTGTTGGCGGGATTGAAGGGATTGTCGGGCGCGTAGCGATTCGTCGGGTTGACCGGATTGCCGGGATCAAAACGGTTGACCGGGTTGAAGGGATTATCCGGCGCGAAGGCCTGCGCGGGATTGAGCGGATTGTCCGGCGCATACTTACTGGCCGGATTGAAGATATTGTAATCGCGCTCGTACTTCTCAGAGAAGTTTGGCTCAGCAAAGGAAGGAGTGACAGCGGAGAGCAAGGCAATCAGAACCAGAATCCACATCGAGAGCCTCCAGACTCAATTTTACCAATTCTGAAACTCGGCACTCAGGACTCAGCACTTCCGTGCAGGACTCAGGACTATGAACTCAGCACTTCCCAGGAGCACCCACACTTCTTAGGAACAACCTACTCCCCCGCCTGAAATGCGGCACAACCAATGCTCAAGAAAAGACTCCCGGCCTCTTCTCTCATTTTGCTGTGGCATTTTTCCATGAGGCGTGCTCTTTTTGCGACTGCATCCGTGTCATTCAGGGCATACCAGGCCCCCGGACATTGTGTCATACCGTGCTTCAGAGCCCGACTTATCAGCTACTTCAGCCATCCGTCATTCGTGGTACTTCGCTTGCTACGTAGCTCCTGAGAGAATCAGCGTGACCTACAGGAGTTGCATGCGCTTAAAAGATGGAAACCGCAAAAGGACAGGAGACACTATGACGACACTGGCTTGGATGGTTTTCGTCATCTCCCTGTTGGGGTTCTCAGCACCGTCGGTTGCCGCTCCCCCGGTGCAAGACACGTCACGTCACTTGTATGACCGGGTGATGGAAGAATTTCAGCATGGAGACTATGAAGCAGCACTGGCCGGGTTCAGGTTCTTCATTGCATTACATCGTACATCCGCATTAGCGACGAACGCGCAATATTGGATCGGCGAATGCCAATACAGGCTGGGCCGCTACAAAGAGGCCCTCGACTCCTTCTCCAACGTCGGCTCGTATAACGCGGTGAGTCCTAAACTGGCTGCATCGACGTTCAAGATCGGTCAGACCTATTCAAAGCTCGGCGATTTGACGAAAGCACGCCTGATGTTCAACCGGGTGCTCGACCAGTATCCGGACGGGGCCGAGGCTGAGCTCGCCCGCAAGGCGATCGGTGGCATGACCCCGAAGATTGATTCGAAGCCATCGAGCACTCCGAAGAAGTCTATGACTTCATAAACGAGTGGGGACGCTGCGTGGTGGGCATGAGCATGAGTCGGAACGGCAATTGCTCCAACAACACCCCGGTGGAACGCTTCTTTCGTTCACTGAAGAATGAACTCCGAATAAGTAGCCTGTCACCTTTTGTTCTCCCGCGAGCGGTTGAGCGGAGCGAAGGGGGTGTCGGGATTGTAGCGATTGGAAGGATTCAGGGGATTGTCTGGATGGTATTCATTGACGGGATTGAATGGATTGTCGGGCGCGTAGCGATTCGTTGGATTGACCGGATTGCCGGGATCAAAGCGGTTCGCCGGGTTGAAGGGATTATCCGGCGCGAAGGCCTGCGCGGGATTCAGCGGATTGTCCGGCGCATACTGACTGGCCGGATTGAAGATATTGTAGTCGCGCTCGTACTTCTCAGAGAAGCTTTGTTCGGCAAAGGAGGGAGTGACGACAAGGAGCAAGGCAACCAGAACCAGGATCCACATCGAGAGCCTCCGGGCTCAACCGTGCACGGCTTATCTCTACTCAGCACCCAAGACTAAACTAGCAGCTCTAGTTAGTACCAGGCTACTCCTCCGACTGAAGCACGGCACAAACGGCGCTCAAGGAAAGTCTCCCGGTACATTTCCCTCGTTCAACCGGCAATTTATTTCCCGCTATTCTTCTTATCAAGCTTAGCCTTTTGGCTGAATGCATTCGCTCGTTTCATATTTGCAGACTTCACCTGCTTCTTCAGTTTATCCGTCATGCCCTTAGTCGTTGCCATCAAATCCCCCCTCTGATGCGGAACCAAAGCCTGCTACTGATTGTGATGCCGAAGATGCTCTCTTGAGCGCTTTAAGCATGACCTGAGCTTCCTTGTCAGGTATGTACCTGAATAGCCCCGTATTCCAACGAGGGCCTACAGCCTGAGAATGATATTTCCAATAAAGAGGTGCCTGATGAAAGTTAGCGGCCCTGAGCCTAACTGAGCCAGCGTGCAGAACGTTTCCCCACTCTGGGTGTTGCGTCATATGATCAACGGAGAAGGCACCAATGATGCGTCGCTCCGCTTCGGGCTTATCCGGCTCACGTGAGGTGAGAAATGCAAATTTGCCTTGCTTCCAGTGCTTTACTGGAATGGCTTTACCCATGTTGGCGCCCTGATGATAAATCCCTGCGCCGAACTGCCATCTCGAAAAAGCCATGGCGTCATAGCACGGCCACTCATCAAAGTTGTTTTGGTTGTGGTACTGCCAGTAATCCCCAGCGTTGCCATGCTGATGATAAATTTCCGCGCAAGGACAATCCTGCTGACTGCACCACACTCTTGGATTTTCAACAACGTTGATTTCTCGACCTCGAGAAGTGCATGGGGAGCTGAATGGGCCATGGGTTCCATAAACCCAGGTAACTTTAAAAGCGATGTTCCCATCGGGAGAAGAAGCCATAGATGCCCCTTTCTAGCAATGAGCCCCAGACCGTTACGCAGCCGACTATATCTCCATGTTCCAGAGCTGACTAATTGTCTTAGCCCTCTTCAGTTTTTCAAACGTTGTGAATCTTGGGCTCTGAGGCGCTGTACCCTTACGAGCTTTGTCTAGGGGGATAGGTCGGATTTTCATTTTCTTACCAAGGTACACAATGAACTTGCCAGAGTCTTTGTAGGGTTCAATCCGTTTAATTTCAGCTACGTGCTGAATCTCTTTGATTGGACTTTTCTGGTAAATGGCAAGGTACCTAATTTTCTCCCTGGCCTTTTGAGATAACCTAATTGCCCACCAAGCGTTACTCTTGACATACGCTCGCTGAAATCCGTCATCGAACGCGGCGCAAACTACAGTATCAAAATCTTCATTGCTAACCTTCGAACCCTCGATCTGTTCAACTTCTCCACCCATAGGCTCACATTCATAAATAACACTGGTTCCCAAGAGGAACCGCCTTAACACAACTCGGTCAGGAGGGGTCCGAAAAATCGTCAGAGCTTGATTCAGTTCAGCGTCCTCATCATCTACGGCCACCACCACTCTTATTTCTCCCTTTTCTGTGAGGGAGATCATGAGTTCTTCCAGATTGGCAAATGGTGTCTTCTGGAGCTTAGCTTCAATGGCCTTGCGCAAGCGGCTGTCGCCTTTTATGTGCTTTAGGAGCATATCTCTTGTCCGCGGCCCGGAGGATGCCCCTGCACCCATGAATCGTCCTACTTGCTCAACTATGTGGGAATAAATATCGTGGGCCAGGAGTTCATTCTCGACAAAATATAACGTCGGCGACTTTGGATTGGAAAAGTCGATCAGGAAAGCGTCGGGAATTCCTTTGTGGTACGAATCCTTTAATCCGACACGCTTCTTAATATCTATGTAAATGGCTTCAGGACCAAACAGATACTTGCTGTTTTCGACTACAGCACGCTCAAATTCCGTCTCTGACTCGAAACCAAAAAGCGTAAACTTCTTTCCTGCTGACAATAAGAACGGCATTTAATGCATGGCCCCCATTTGCATCCTTTATGAAGACGTTTCTGCTCCAAACTGAGCAACGAGTCGCGACAAAGTCATATTCTCCGCAATCACGTCATGGGGGATAAGCGCATACTTCCAGGACTTGCCGCCATTGCTGAGGGCGTGGGTGGTCGCGCGGGTACACCAGGTGACGGCAGCCTCTTTCTTGGCGAGCACATCCGGCGAGGTCATCTCGTTTTTGGCTTTGGGCTCAAGCATGTAGATGCAGTCTGCTGTCTCAGCCACAAAGTCCGGCTGGTAGTCGTGCTGCGAGACTCCTTGCTTATAGGAAATCTGGAATTGTCCTGATGCCGGCCGGAACCACTTTTGGGAGTCGCGGTCTAGGATAATGGCCAGCCTCCGCTCGGTGTCAGAGTCAAACTTCTGGACGGAATAGAGGCCGCGCTGAAATCCACCAAAGAGCATCTGTGAGATCCGGCTCCGATCCTCGACGGTCTGACGAAAGTCCTGGACTGCTTCACCATTTCTTGCTGTATAAGCACTGGGCTTCAGGTCAGTGAACCCCTTACTCACTACGACATCGTAACCCGTAGCCTTTTCCCAATGATGCTCCTGCATCTGAGCATGAACGAAAGCCGCGAGCTGTTTCTGATGGTAGATGAGGACGTTCCTCGCATCCTCTTCGGAGAGATAGGAGCGAAGGTGTCTGACCAATTGACCGGCAAGGTTATAGAGCAAATCGGAGTGCTCGTCGTAGCTGATGTCATCAAAATCAACGAGTCCCCGGACTAGATAATCTTCAAGCCGTTGCTCTGGCTGCATCCGTCCACCATAAGTCAAAGTCTCCTGCTCATGGGTCCGAAGGTGCTGGATCAGTAGATCCCGTTCAACCGGCTGATAGTGGATATTTGAACAGTCCAAGGTAAAGGCATGAAAGCCGGTAGTCATCTCACCCCGTGGGACAACGAGAATCCTTGGGATATCGATCGATTGCCGCACGACCAGTTGCGCCGTTTTAGCGACAACCTCCGCGATGCTCGGGACCGCGGCCATGCCCGGTAGGGCCTGCTGACTTGGCGTCACGGATTGTTTCACCTCTTCAACAATCTGTGCCTGAATCTCTGGTTTTAAAAGGTCATTCGAAGACGGCAGATTCTCGTATTTCTGGATGACCTTGTACGCCGCCTGCGCGATCCCTCGCTCGACCTCTCCTGAAAAGATAGGAGTGGCTTGCGGTGGCCCACCAGCAGGACCAGTGAGGGAGGCCCCGTGCAACTGTTCCTCAATCTTTGATTGAGCGACCACTGTTCGCATCTTTTGCAGATCTGTCGCCGGGTCGAGAATTACCTGCGCCAGGCGGATCATGGAGCCGGGCTTGTTGGCTTCATCGATGATTTCCTGGAACCGGTCGTGGGCCACGATGTTCAGGCGGTCCACGGTACTGACCCCAGTCCGCTTGCCATAGGGAAGCCGGAGACCGCGTCCGATAGATTGCTCGATAAGGGTTCTCGCGTTAGCGGCTCGCAGCGGGACAATGGTGTAAAGGTTTGTGACGTCCCACCCTTCCTTCAACATGTTTACGTGAATCACGATCTCAGTGGGCTCGTCCGGGCTTTCGACAGCAAGAAGGCGCTGGACCATCTCGTCTTCTTCTGCACCGGTCTTGCTGGAATCTACCTGAATAACTTTGTCCTTATACCGGCCTTCAAAGAACTGAGGGGACTGAATCATCTGCATCAGCTGCCCTGCGTGCGTCGTCTCGCGGGCAATAATAAGCATGAAGGGTTTCACTACGCGTTGTCCTGTCTGCCTCGCGTAGGTTTCTAGTTCAACTTTTGTGTTCTCGTGAAGACGCACGCCATCTTCCAGCTTGATTTGCTCCAGCTGAGCGGCATTGAACTGGCTAGGGTTGAAATTCTTCTGGGTGACGACGGCCGGTTCTTTGACAAATCCATCGGCCATCGCTTTGGCCAGCGAGTAGTCATAGATCACGTTCTTAAATGGCACTGGGCCTTTGGGGGACTCCACAAACGGAGTAGCCGTGAGCTCCAATCCAAGCACTGGCTTGAGTTCGTTAATGGCCCGCACACCGGCCGACGCCCGATAGCGGTGGGATTCGTCCATGAGCAACACGAGATCGTCGAGACCCGCCAAATACTCGAAGTAACTCTGGCCAATGTACTCAGACAGGCGCTTAATCCGTGGCGCTTTGCCGCCTCGGACTTCCGAGTTGATCTTCGAGATATTGAAGATGTTGATGTGGACCTCTTGCCCAAAGCCAGGCAAGGAGGTAAGACGAGCAGCCACACCAGACTCGTAATTGTCTCCCGTGATGATCGTTGGCGGCTCGGTCGCAAACTCGGCGATCCCGGTAAAGACGTACTTCGGAGTGTTCGGAGTGAAGTCGGCTATCAACTTGTTGTAGATGGTCAGGTTCGGCGCCAGGACAAAGAAGTGGTTAATGCCATGCGCGAGGTGTAAGTAGCTGATGAAGGCACCCATGAGCCGGGTCTTGCCAACGCCCGTGGCCAAGGCAAAGCACAGGGAAGGGAACTCCCGTTCAAAGTCAGTGACGGTCTGATACTCACTCTTGATCGCAGCCAACGCAGCCGCAATGTCCGCTCCCTTCTTAGGAGGCACGATCTCCGTGACGCGATCGAGAATTTCCAATGAGTGCCGTTGCGGCGGGCGCAGGCTGAGGCGGCCGGCTATGGCGTTGACCTGTCGATTCATGATTTCGCCTCTTCGTCGAGCAGTTCCATTTGGCCAGGCGGAATCGGGGCTTTGGGCAAATTCTCGATCTTCAGGCTGTAATCGTCATGGCCCCATTCACAGCGGGTGAGCACGGTCTTGGGAATTTTCTTGATCGTGAGATTGGGATACTTATCGGGCTTGCCTCGGAAAGCAGGGCACAGCACTAGGAGCGACCGTTCTTCGCCGACTTCATCGCTCAATGCCTGTAGCTGGTCGTGGCTCAGGTTCTGAGTTGTGACATAGATGAAATCACGCTCAGTGGAATGTCCCTGCTGCCAATAGATGGAATCACTTGGCGCATAGATGAAACCTTCCAGCTTACAGACCGCCTGAGCCAGCATCGCTGGATTGTAGGCTTTATTGACAACCCAGTTGCCCCACTTGTCTTTCTCAAGCAACGATGGCGCGAGATGGTAGTACCGAAATCCACCGCCACCTTTCCAGCCGACAGCCTCCGTGACGCCACCCTTATCCTCACCATCAATGACTTTCTTGAGCCGCGGGATGATGTGCGTGTCGCAATGCTCGCCCAACTCCACCATGATCCAGCGTCGGCCCATCTTGTGGGCAACAGCTCCAGTTGTGCCGGAGCCAGCGAAGGAATCAAGGATTAGGTCAGCAGGGTTAGTTGCGATGGTAAGTATCCGTTGAATGAGTCGTTCAGGTTTGGGGGTACCAAAGATTTCTTTGCTGTTAAATTCTTTTGCTTCCTTCTTTGCCTCGTCGTTACTGCCAACATCTTCTCTTAGCCAAGTAGTGCGCGCGACAACACCCGATTGAACTTCCGAAAGAAACCGCTTTAGCCGTGGTCCCGCGTTGCCTGTTGGGCCGAACCAAAGCCTATTATCCTTCCTCAATCGTTCAATTTCCCCTGGCGGCCTGCTCCAGCTTCTACCGGTCGGGGGGAAGACCTGCCGCCCTGATGGCGTGGTTATGGCGTAGAAGTCTCTTTCTCTAAACTCTGCACGAGTGAGATTGTCGGGCTGCCAAGGTCCACGCGGGTCATTGTCCGCGTTCTTATACAACTGGTCTTGCTTTTCGGTTCGAGGTAGCAAATTCCACTGCCATTGTTCGATATCTGAAGCCCATACAAGGATGTGATCACAATCGGAGGATATTCCCTTTTCATTGTTCCCTGGCGCGTGCTTCTTTTGCCACGTAATGTCTGCGACAAAGTTATTTCGACCAAATATTTCATCGCATATAACTTTAAAGTAATGCGCTTCATTGTCATCAAGGGTCACCCACAACGATCCCTGCTTGCTCAATAACCGATGTAGTAACTCTAAACGGTCCCGCATCATGCCTAGCCAGACGGAATGTTCAATACCATCGTCGTAATGCTCGAAAGCACTGCCTGTGTTGTAAGGTGGATCGATGTAAATACACTTGATCTTGCCGGCGAATTCCTGTTCTAGCGCTTTGAGTGCAAGCAAGTTGTCACCGAAGATGAGACGATTGTCGAATAAGTCCTGGTCGGTGATCCGGTGCGAGGCGTGATAGGACTTCTCACGGTCTTCCAGCAGAATACGCGGCTCCAGCTTCGGCCGATTCTCTTTCCCAATCCAGGTGAGTTCGAGTTTCTGCTTTCGGTTTGTCATGACCCTTGTTCGTTCGACCATTTTACGATTGAAGTAATGACGGACTGAATTTCTTTGGGAATGGCATCTTTTACCTGCATCTCATCGATCTTCTTGAGAGCCTTGCTCGCCTTGTGTTTAACATCCTTACCTACACCCAACAAGCCCTCAAATGATGATTTGAAATGCTGCACAGGAAAATCTCCTGCAGCCTCACGAACTCTTGCGTTCTCAGCCTCCGCTTCACATATACCGTCTAAATCAAACAAGACGAAAGCCGGTATTGCAAAGGCGTGACAGATCGTTGCGTAATGGGGAATCTTCTCTTTTCCATCGCAACTTATGATTGATAGTTGATCGAACTGTTTCCCTAATACTGCGGCCAACTTGGGCAACCCGTATTTCTCAACCGGTCCCTCCACAAGAAGCACCTTCCGGGCAAAGAAAATATCGCTATCGTTCGAGGTGAACGCTGTTTGATGGTACCCATACTTGGGTATATCGTTGAGGTGTTCAGCAATAGTCTTTGATCCGAGCTTTACCGCGAGTTTCTCCTTCTTGGGATACTGATCCTTCCAGGTCATCCGCGAGATACTTTTCCAGTTCCCCAGGTCAATGAACAAGGGAGAATGAGTGGTCATGATCGTTTGTGCAGATGATTGACTCAGGTGATTGGCAAGTTTCAGTTGTAGTTGGGGGTGAAGGTGAAGTTCCGGTTCATCGATCAACAGAATCAAATCATCTCCGGCGCGTTCACTGACTTGCTCAAGGAGCATGAGAGCGACAAGCATGGAAATCCCAGATCCTGCACCCTCCAAATCTACCTGGTTCGACCCTTCCCGGAATGACAAAAAACCTTTAGCAAAAGGCTGTTCAATGTTGAGCAGAGATATTTCCAATGACTCAAAGCCCTCCCCAAGGAACTCGCTTAACTGCTTTCTCAAAGGGCTAAGAATTTTGCTCTTCTTTGGGTCTTCAACGACATTGATTACGCTTTCGTAGTAAGCATCCCATTTCTCTTTTGCTTGCTCTTGAAACCAATCCTTGCGGTAGCGCCAATTGAGATCCTTGGCGATCTTACTGAAAAGAGAATTGAAGCCCACTTTTGTCTCTCGTTCTCGGTGTCGATCAAAATAGAAGACATTGGGGAACCCTACTAGATCGTTGGCGAGTGAAACGCTATCTCGTCGCAGGTTCATCGGAGTTCCAGACTTTCTCCCAACTGAAAACCCTTGGTCTGTCTCAACAACATATAAAGGCAAATCATCCAATGACATACTCTCTGGGAGGGTAAGTTCGTTGATCTCCTGCTTCTTCTGATAGGTAATCGGAGAACAGAGATGGGAAACAACAAAAGGATCAGAAAAGGCCTTACTGGGCGCTGCCTTCTCACGGCGTTTGACATTTAACTCTACCGATTGAGCAAGAAGGGTCTGGTGAGTATAGCCATCTGGAACTTTGACGGCGAAGGGCTTGTCAAACTCGACCCTGATCTTTATGGCGTCTGCATCGGCATTATTGAAATCCTGCTCATCTAATCGAGATGAAAGATAGTAAGTAGATGTGGCGTAATTTATGGCTTCAAGAATGGCCGTCTTGCCCGATCCGTTTTCGCCAACTAAAACGTGATGGTCGGCGAACTCCAATTCAGTGCTCTTATGAGCTCGAAAGTTTTGTATTTGCACACGAGATATCTTCACTTCAGAGTAAGCCGGTTAACCAGTAGATCATGGTTGGTGACACCGTGCGATGCGTGGTAGGACTTCTCGCGGTCCTCCAGCAGAATCCGTGGCTCCAGCTTCGGCCGATTCTCTTTTCCAATCCAAGTGAGTTCGAGTTTTGTACGGTTGCTGGCCATGTCTAGGATGATGCTCCGGCGTTGGTCACAGGTGCTTTCTTACCCCTGTCTTTGACTGCTTTCGCAAGTGCTCTCACGTCTCTAATATCTTGTCCCAGCTGCTTGGCTGTAGGGACAGATTCATTCTTTATAGAAGAAGCGTCGTGAGAATCTATTGCCTCGCAACACGCTTTATAAAGCCTTTCAATTTCTTTAAGCTCAGCTTCTGTAAAGCCCACTACTTGCTTAAGTCGATCAATGCTGATTCTGTCCCGGTAGCGGTGCAAGACTCCATTAAACACAACGTCCTGAATAATGCGCTCAATGGTGGCACGTAAGCGACTGTATTGCCTTCGCATTCTTGAGCGTTCTTCCTCGTTGGGGTAGGCCGGCCAACTTTGTTCTAATTGCTTGTGCTCCTCTTCCAACTTATTTAGCCGGTCCTTATAGTCCATATGCTCCCAAGGGAGACCTTCAATGACATGGCCCGGGTGGTCGTTTGCCCATTCAAGATGGTGCATTTGGTAGTCAATGTTCTGTTGCTCGATTGCATCAAGCAATTCACACAAAAATACAGTCTCGTGTGTCAGCACAATAACCTGACGCTGCTTAGCTTCATCGACAAGGCGACGCGCCACTCGCAGCCGTCGGTGATGATCAAGCGAGGAAACTGGGTCATCAAACACAATCCCACCACCGTGACCAGCCAAGTGCAATTCGGCTAAGAAAGAGCCAATTGCAATCGCCCTCTGTTCTCCTTCGCTCAGGATTTCATCCAATTTGGTGGTAAGGGGAAGTGCTAACACTAACTTGTGTTTCATCTTCCCTTTCTCAACACGCTCGATGAGCTTGGTCTTTATATGCCCGACTCCCAAAACTTCAAATTCCTTATCGAGTGCTGTCTTCAGTGCGGCTGTGACTGCTTGACTCGCAAATTCCTTTGCTTTATCTGAAATCGCTTTCGTTTTCAGATCATCTTTACACTTAAGCAACGTTGCCTTGACCTTCATTCTACGGATGAGATCTTGCACGGCTTCAGATCGGGGGGACAGACTCACTCGAGCACGAAGTTCAGCACGTTCAGCCTCGAAGGACTTCCTGATATTTTGATCACTCGCATTCTCTAGATCCCCAGACTGATCACGCAATGTCTTGGAAATCTCTCTCAGCCTTGGCCGTGGGTCCAAATCCAATGGGTAAGGGCTATCCCAATTATGTGTATTAAGAGAGCCCCGAAGCCATGTTCTTCGTGCCTCAACCTGCTTCTCAAAAGCCTGGACACTCTGAAGCACGGCCAGATCCAATTGCTTGAGTTCTTCGATAAGCGGTTCATCCAATCCGAAAGCAAGAGAGGCTTTGGCAAGTCTCTGGTCAGCTAACATGCGCTGCTGGCGCTTGTCCGTAGCCACCTTGGCGGTCTCTTGCTTCAGGAAGCCGTCAAAACGTTGCATGCGATTCGCCGCATCTTCGTTCAGCGGCTGCTGGCACAACAGACACTTCGCCCCTGAGCACACATGTGGAAAGGCTTCACTCGGGTAGGCGGAGTCCAGGGAGAAACTACGCGCCGCCTCGAAGAGAGTCTTCCACGCCAGATCACCTGTCCCTGGCAGTAAGGGTTCCCCGGCTCGAAGATTCTCCGCAGCAAGAACTTCAGCCTTAATCGCAGCTTCTGTCTCGCTATCGCATGCTTTGAGCTTCTGGGCTGCCGCTTCATCGACGTAGGGAAGGCTTGAGTCAATGCGAGAAACGAGACCATCGATGCGCTGGGCTGAGAGCAGCAATCCTTTTGCCTTGGCCTTCGGATCATTTTCCGCCAAGGTCTTTTCTAGCTCGTTTAGTCGGTTCGTTTCTGATTTTGTGAGAGTTGCCAGTTTCTTAACCAGCTCGCTATTTGTAGTGTCGCTCAGAGATGCGATTACCTTCCCAACCGATGTGTCTCCTATTAGATCAGCAAAAGGAGCAACGTCCGTGTTTGTCGATTCGATTTCGCTGTTCAATCGGCGCAATAGTTCGGGCAGAACCTTTTGTCCGAGATTTTCTAATATGTCGAGACCATAGGGAAGGTAGGCAACATCCTGCTCGTCCAGGTATTCACGAGCACATCGTCCATCAAACACAGCTATCGTTGAAAGCTCCTCAGGAGCTGGGCTATCGCGTTTCCAGTTAAGCGATTTCTGGACTGTGCCCACCGTAACGTCGAAAATTGCTTCCGGGACTTTCCCACTGGACTGCGGATCACTCGCATCGGCATGGATGGTTTCCGAAACGTCACGCGCACGACAAGCTCGCTTTAGCACACGAGAGTACCCAGACTTTCCTGAACCGTTGCCGCCGTAGATTATTGTGATCCCTTTAGGTCCGAAGGTGAGTTTCTCGCCATCTGCAATTCTATTGACGTTCTTTAACTCTCGAAGGGCATTAAGAACCACAACGCCGGGACCGGCAGACTGTACAGGAAGATGTTCTGCTGCGAGTGGACTTGGCTGGCGATTTTGGGGGTCAGGCAATCCTCGGGCAGACTTGAGCGTTGCATACAAGTCATCAATGTCTTGCGAGCTGCATTCTTGATATTGAAATAAGCGTCGAAGGGCATCGCGCTGCCAAGGCAAGAGGTTTGCGCTAGACCAAACAAGAATATCAGTCAGTAGTGACATAATTGCGCGCTATCCCTCATTACCAATTCGATCATCTGCGTCGGTCGGATGAGAGGCAGGTGGATTCAGAGCAGGTAATTCTAGCCCCTCGATTTCCTGTATCGTCTTTCCTGCAATTCCCTGCAGGTCTCCATACATCCCTGCCGTTGCCTGCATCACCCGATCAATTTGTTCTTCACGCTTGGCCCACTGTTTGATGATGGCCTTCTTCTCTTTATCGAGATCCTCCTGCATAGAGGAGAACGCCTCGACAATTGCCTCGACCCGATGACGGAAGCGAGGTCCGGTCAGATATTGATAGACCATTTCTGTTTTCGTCTGCTGCCCCTCGGACGCTTGGCGGGCTGAAGCGACTTCGATGAGCGTGTGGCGAAGCGTGAGGGCAACTGGAAGTACTGTTTTAGTATGTGTGACCCAGACGTTCTCGACCAACCCGAATGTTTCTATTTCTTTGGGGAGCGATTGGCTCACGATCACGGCAATCTCAGCTTTGGCAGATCGCTGATCTTCACGAAGCTTAGCCAGCCAGCCGTCGCTCCAGTTCTTGGTTCGCTTCGATTCCCAGATGATCGTCCCACATCGTTGTCCGCTCGGCCCGACAACATGCTGTAGCGCATCACCGCCATGCTCTCCTTTGGGGACAGGCTCGATCGTATCCCGTGGAAACTTCGCACGCAGCAGAGCCTCTAGTTCTAATTCCTGAACTTCCCCTTGGAGCTGTTGCGAGCCCTGCTCAGCCTTTCGCTTCAACTCCTCGATCTGCTTCTGCATGGAAGAGATCGTTTGCTCTGCTTCCATGACCTTGAGCTTCAGTCCTTCCTCGGCTTCTTTCTTGGCCTGTTCCCGGGTGGTCGCGAGTCCCTCTTGGACCCGCTTTTCAACTGTCAGCTCCAATTCACGCTTGGCGTCGTCGAGCTCGCGTTGTTTGCGAAGAAGATCGGCTTGGGCTTTCTGCGCCTCGGTCAGTTTGACATTCTGCTGATTGATGACTTCTTGGAGATCGGCAAGGGCCTGCGTCTTTTGGTCAATATCTGTTTGAAGAACCAGCTTCGCTTTCTTCGCTTCTTCAACCGCGATCTTGCCACGCTCCAGCTTGAGCTTTTCTGCCACCTGGTCATCGACTGTCTGCTGTGCTTTGGAAAGCGCTTCTTCCCGCTCGCGCAATGCAGCATCGCGTTTCGCGACATCGGCATCTTTCTGAGCCAGTTGCTTTTGGTATTCGCGGCGTGTGGATTCGATCAATGGAGCGGCGAGAGACTCCGTGAGTTTGATCTCGGTCTTACAGTTGGGACAGATGATGGTGGGTTCGTTCATAGCCGTCCTCGTCCTTACCGTACCTGCCAGCGAACTGAAAATAGCTGCTGGGAGCTTACCTTTTGTTGAAGCTTGCCCTCAATTTCTGAGATGAGCTGACCGCGCCGACGGTCGATCTCGTCTTGGGCATCAAACAACGCTCTGCGGCGCTTTCCTCGCTCGGATTCGATCGCCTTGATCTGCTTTTGACCGGCAAGCTTCTCTTCCAGAGTGAGCGCTGCCACGGCTGCTTTCCGGGCTTCTTTGATCTGCCGGTCGAATTCCTTAATCTCTCGCTCTAAACCCACTTTCAAATCATCGGCCCAGGCATCCAGCTTGTCGGCTTCGATCTCAAAGAATTCGGCATTGCGCTCCGAGATGTGTCGTCGAATGGCGTCCTGACGTTCTTCCGTCCGCTTACTGAGCGTTGGAGGCTCAACAAATGAGCTTGCCGGCTGAGTGACTGTGGCAGGCAGAGAGAACAGGCGGCGAACGGCTTCCTCGTCCAACACCTCGCCACTGTCGGTCACCCCCGTTGAAATGAGGTAGTCTTCGGCTTGATCAAGCGCTTCTACGGTGAACAAAGAGAGGGTCAGGACTCCAGACTTGCCGATAAGCGGCTCCACCACACTGACTTTGCCGTCGTGTTTTCCATACTCAAAGGTCAGTTCTGCCGGGTTGAGCCGGCGGGCCTTTGCTTGCTCCAGCACATGCTCTGCAAGTGGATGCGCCAAGCGATAGAGATGTGCTTCTCCAGTTCGACGAGGTAATTCGTAGAGCCCCAGCGGGATCTCTCCTCTGAATGGACAGGTGTTGAGTCGGAACGAGGTGTCTGAAAGGAAGTCTGCATGATCGCGTAGCTCAAAGCGTGTGAGTTGCATCAGGATGCGCTCATATCGATTGAGATACAGCCGTGAGCTTTCGTCGCTCACACGCAGCTTTTCCCGGACCTCATCATCGAAGTGTTCAAACAGGAGCTGGCGCGCACGAGTCATGGCTTCGTCGATCTGGGTGCCAAGCTCTCCTTGGAGCTGTTCAAACGAGGTCTTGATCTCTTGTGGGGTGCGGCAGCGCTGATAGATGTCGTTAATCCGCTTTTCGAAATCCACCCCGGATTCAATCGCGCCCAGCACTTCGTCGCTCGCCCCAAAGACGCCTTCAAACAACAGGAATTTCTCAGAGAGCAGCCGAAAGACGTGCTGATCGGCTTCGTTGTTCTGATTGAGGAAGTTCACCACGACGACGTCGTGCTTTTGCCCATACCGGTGGCAGCGGCCGATGCGCTGCTCGATCCGCTGGGGGTTCCATGGGAGATCATAGTTCACGACGAGCGAGCAGAACTGAAGGTTGATTCCCTCGGACCCCGCCTCCGTGGCGATCATGATCTGGCCCTGTTCCTTGAAGTAATCCACGATCGCCGAGCGCAGGTCGGCTGAACGTGACCCGGTGATTCGATCCGTTCCTTGATGGCGCTGGAGCCATTCTTGGTAGATCTCTTTCGATCGGGGGTCGTTGTTCGAGCCATTAAAGAGAACGATGTGGTCTTTCCAGGGGCTATCGGCCAGAACTCGGAGAAGATATTCCTGGGTGCGGCGTGATTCAGTAAAGATGATGGCCTTTTGTGCCGCGCCTAATTCTTCTGCTTTGCCAAAGGCAGTGCGCAGCGCGGTGAGGAGCGCTTGGCCTTTCGCATTATGAGTGATCGACACCGCCAGCTTGCGGAAACCTTCGAGATCGTCGATTTCCTGTTGGATGGCTCTGCGGTCCGCCTCGGTGAGCACTTTCGAGGCGGCTTCTTCCTCGTCCCACTCCTCCGCCAGCTCATCGAGTGTCTCAAAGTCCTCCTCCAGGGCTTCCTCAAGTGGGTTTGGCCCATCGGCGAGCCTGAGACGTTCACGGAGGCGCGAGCTCATTGAGTCCAGCGCTCCGGCGATTGCAAACGAAGACGAGGCCAACAGCTTGCGGAGGACGAGCGTCATCAGGGAGCGCTGGCTCGATGGGAGCGCTTGCAGGTTGTCCCGACGGAGATAATCGGACACGAGATGATAGAGCCGATCTTCATTTTCAGCCGGCGTAAAGGGCTGCATCATCGGTAAGCGCTTGGTATAGCGCACATAGGGCAACACCTGACGGCGAAGCGTGCGCTTGCAGAGCGGCTGCAGACGGGCCTTCAGGGTTTCGAATGTGGCTTGATTGTGCAGGTTCGCAAACTGCTCTTTGAAGCTCTTGAGGTCGCCGAAGATGCGGTCGTCCACCACACTGACGAGCCCATACAGTTCGAGCAACGAATTCTGCAGCGGCGTAGCAGTAAGAAGCAGCTTCGGTGCGTCCTTGAGGGCGTGCTTGATGGTGTTGGCAATGACGTTCGTCGGCTTATACACGTTCCGTAAGCGATGGGCTTCGTCGATCACCACGAGGTCCCAGCGCATGAGGCTGATCTCTGCAGCCTTGGTACGGGCAAACTGGTAGGAGCAGATGATGATGTCGTCGCACTCGAACGGCCGGACATGGCCTTGACGGACCATATCATTGTAGGACTTCGTCTCTAGAATGCAGCAGGGCAGGAAGAACTTCTCCAGAAGTTCCTGGTGCCACTGCTTGCGGAGGTTGGATGGAGTAATGACCAGGATGCGTCGCTTTCGCTCCGCCCACTTCTGTGACAGCACGAGTCCGGCTTCGATAGTTTTTCCAAGACCAACTTCGTCTGCCAAGAGGGCGCCTTTTGAGAGAGGCGATCGGAAGGCAAACAACGCGGCTTCGATTTGGTGTGGATTGAGGTCTACCTGCGCATCCACTAAAGCGCTTGCGAGCTTTTCAATGCTGTCTGACGGGCAGCGCTTGGTGAGTTCATGAGCGAAGAATTTGGTGTGGTACGGGGTGATCATCTACCGCGGAAGAATACCCGTTTTCTAATGAGAAATCACCCCGACTTTTGGAGAAGAGATCTTTCGCATTCCGTCACATAGAGCCTTTTCCTGGTAGAACTACCAGCTCCATGAACGCTTCCGGCCACGCACCATCACCTCACTTCCCCCCCTTCAATCCTCAACCCCCTCTTATAAGGATTGTTCGGCGAATCGGGTCGGGACGGACTTCCTGCCCCGTAGGGATTGTGCAGCGACTCCGGTGAGAAGGGCGAGCCGTAGCGGCCGAACTGGTTGCTCGTCGAATCCGGATCGAACGGATTGGCGCTGAGGTTGCCCAGGTCTTCAGCCTGGAGCGAGGCGGAGGGCTAGTCTATCTGGATTGACTCGTCTATCTGGTTGGCCGGATCGGGGAATGTCTGTCTGGTCTATCTTGTCTGATTAGTCTATCTGGTTGGCCGAATCGGAACCCCCACCAGAGAAACCAGAAAGACCAGACAAACTCGAGAGACGATCGACGGAAGACAGGACTCGTGATCGTTAGCGACTGCCTGCCTTGATTTCGTATGTCGGGATCGGCGTTCCTGTCACACGGGCATAAAGGACAGCGGGATCGAGGTCGGCTCCGTTCGGCCAAAAGATGGTGCCCAGGTCCGGATGGACGCTCAGCTCTCGAAATCGATTGAGGTCTTTGAGAGGGGCGAACACGCCCTCAAACCGAAGAATGGTTGCGAGATCGAGCTCACCCACCACTCCGTCTTCAAATCGAAGGCGGACATGATAGCCTTCCAGCGCAGTGGCTTCCACGATATCTTTCAGCATGGCCTTACTCCAGCGGCTTGATCTTCTTGAGCGGGGCTCGCTGTTCCGCGAGCGCCCAGTCGTCTCTCAACTCGCCCTGATGTAGTGCCCCCCACTCGGCAACTAACCCCAACACCCGTGGCGGCAAGTGGCCGTCCAAGAGCATCAGCGAGTCAATTGTCATTATAGCCTTGTGCTCACCATAGCGCACATGAAAATGCGGCGGGGCATGATCATCATAGAACATCGTGATGATGATACCGAAGAAACGACACAACTCAGGCATTCTTCACCTCTCCTTGCCGTTCGTTGCCGCCGCAGCTTACCCCGTTCCTCGCGATAAATCATGCCCCCTCCAGAGAGGCCTCCTCGGAAGTGCTGAGTCATGGGTGCTGGGGGCGAGGTCCTGAGTCCTGAGCGAGACGCGGGGCCATGGAAGACGTTCGATGTGAGGCGTGAAAGGTGAAACGTAAGGGGTGGGAGCGGAGATGGTTGGCCTGGTTTGTCTCGTTCATCTGGTCTGTCTGGTTGGTCGGACTGGAAACCTCACCAGAAAGATCAGATACACTACACGGACTAGAACTTATCTCAACATCATGCTTCCGGCATCTCGACGCTCTGTCTGTTCCCCTCCTTCGTAAGGAGGGATAGGGGAGGTCGAAGCGCTGACCGGCCACCATGGCTATGTTCGGCCCACATGAGCAGGAGTTGCCGGCCGGGACTCTACCCCTCCTAGCCTCTCCTTATAAAGGGGAGGAAGATTGTGAGATAGGTTCTAGACAGACAAGTCCGTGCGCGGCATCCGGCCCTACGCAGCCCGGTGAGTGTTCGGACCCGGCTCCATGACAATATCGAGTCGCCCTCCGCAGGCCAGGACGATTCTCTGCAGGGTGCGGAGTTGGTAGCGATCGTACTCCGCGTTTTCGTACCGGCTGATGGCAGAGGCCATAGTCTTCGCCCGCTGCGCCACTTGTGCCTGAGTGAGTCCCGCCTCCTGGCGCAGCCGGGAGAGCTGCTCGCCGATGGCCAACTTCTGCACTTCCTCGTCAAATCCTTTGCGGAACCTTGGACTTGCCAGTTTGCTCTCCAGCCACCCCTTGCGCGCCCGCGCCGCTTTAGTGGTCATGCTTCACTCTCCCTTCAATCCTCCACCCTCTCCCATAGGGATTGTTCGGCGAATCGGGCCTGATCGGACTTCCTGCTCCAAATTGGTTATTCAGCGAGTCTGGCGAGAAGGGCGAGCCATACCGGCCGAACTGGTTGCTCGTCGAATCGGGATCGAACGGATTGGCGCTCAGCTTGCCGCAGAGGCGAAGGATTCGCGAAGCCTGTGGAGGGGGCAAGGACGTGCTGATCGTTGAGGATGGGAGCCGAGGGATTCTCACGCGTGAGGGAGCGACGGATCGCGCTAGGCGGCTGCGTAGGTCCTCACGTCCACTTGTACTCCCGCGCGGACGGCCTCTTCTGCTGTCTTGAGGAGACTCGCCGTGACCAGTTCTTCAATGTACTCTTCGCCGCAATTCGCACACACCCGTGCCGGTACGCCCTTGATGACGACGGTGGCGTTATCGCGCTCAAGAGTGACTGTCGCTGCCCCCGGATGGGTTTCCCCGGTTTTACAAATCATACAATTCATCGAGATCTCCTCTTCTTGAATTCTCCGCCCCACTCTCCGGCATCCGGCTGATAGACGGTCACGATGATCGTTTCCTGGTCCGGCACATTATCGGCCGCCACCACATGTATGGGGCGAGTCCCGTTCCATCCCAAGATGAGGCGACTGGGAAAGGGCTTGTCTGCCGGATAAGTCGCAATGGTCTCGCCTGCTTCGACCACTCGCTTGACCTCTTCCTGACTAATCTTTCGTTGAAACATCCTTTGAATGGCGTGAACCCGGAAGACCAGACGAAATTGGCTCATGCTCTCGCGCCCCCTGCCAGGCAATCCCGTGTATTTTCGTATGTGGAGTCTAGCGCAACCCCGCGTTGAATGTCATCTCACGGACAGTCTCTTTCTCATCCATCGTCTGCGATCGGGACTCCCCGCTCCTGATTGGTTGTTGAGCGAGTCGGGTGAAAAAGGCGAGCCATACCGGCCGAACTGGTTGCTGGTCGAATCGGGATCGAACACCGACTTATCGACGAAGGAGTTGCCATAGGAACCAGGCTTGCGAAGGGCAAGAATCCATGACGCGACGCCTTCGGCTCTCGTCACGCCTCAGGCCGATTTCAACGCCTTGCCTTGGGTGACGGGGACAAACCGGATTTCCACCCGCTGCTTCAAGGCGGATGCGATCCGATTCAGCATGGCAAGGGAATGTCCTTCATACTCGGCATCCTCCAGCCGACAGATGGCTGAGGCCGTCGTGCCCACCAGCTTGGCCAATTGCCGTTGTGTGAGACCCGCTCGAAGGCGTAGCACGGTCAGCTTCCGTGCCACGCTGTCGTTTGCCCGGGCTTCCTCTAGTCCCCTGACACGCTCGGGCCTCCCCTCGTAGTACCGACGGTAGAGTATCTGGACCGCGTCCGAGGTGGCCGTACGTTTTCGTTTTGCCATGTTCATTCCTCTCGATCGGATTTCACGGCTTCGCCAGCTGTTCCTCAGCCCACTCAACGAGCTTGCGCCGCAATTGGTCCTTCGACGGCAGGTACAACCGATATTCCTTGGCATGGATATTCGCGCCCTTCGGCAGGGTAATGGTGACCAGCGCGTCGTGCTTTTTCTTGCACAGAATGATCCCGACCGTCGGATGTTCGTCTGCGGCCTTCACATACCGGTCGAAATAGTTCACGTACATCTGCATCTGCCCGAGGTCTTGATGGGTCACCTTGCCGATCTTCAAGTCGATCAGCACGTAACAACGCAGCAGTCTGTTATAGAAGACCAGATCGACGAAGAAATGGTCCGTCTCGAAGGTAAAGCGCTTCTGGCGAGCTTCGAAAAGAAACCCCCTTGCCGAGTTCCAACAGGAACTGTTCGAGCTTGTCGATGATCGCCGATTCCAGGTCGGTTTCTGAATAGGCGGCCTTTTCATCGAGCCCGAGAAACTCCAGGACGTACGGTTCTTTCAGCAGGTCTTGCGGCCTTCCGACGATCTGGCCGTGCTGCGCCAACTTGCGGATGCCGCTCTTGTCCCGGCTTAGCGCGAGACGTTCGTAGAGACTGGCGTTGAACTGGCGCTTGAGTTCCGGCAAGGTCCAACTGCTTCGTGACGATTCAATCTCGTAGAACGCGCGTTCGTCCGCGTCGTCGATGCCCAGGAGGAAGACGTACTGGGACCAACCCAGCGGAAATGGTTGAGGGAATTGTGCCGGTGGTCCCGGCACGAAAGGGGTACTCGGTGCCGATTTACCAGACGCGGTCTGGCGTTTTTCGCTGAAGCCGGCCTTCCATTTGCCAGATGTCATCTGGCGAATCTGCGAGCTGCGGTCCCGATACACGAGAAAGAAGTTCCGCATATTTTGGAGGTTCGACCGAGAATACCCTCTCCCGAACTCCTCCGTGAGCCGATCCGCCAATTCACCGAGCACACGCTTTCCATATTCGGCCCTCGCGGCACCCTGCTGTTCATGCTCGACGATACGGCGGCCGATCTCGAAGCTGGTCAAGACTTGGAGAGTATCCACGCTGCGGACGATCGCCCGGCGCGCTGAGAGGATCAGGTCGCGGATATCAGCCAGCAGCTTCTCAACCTGTCCGGTCGCGGCCTTTGCGATGGGAGCCCCCCTCTTCTTACCTGCCATTATCACGTCCTTTCAGTCGGCTGCATTCCGAACAATTCTGGCGCAGGCTACCTCTTTCCGCAGAGAAAATCACCCCGCGTTCAGGTCATGAGGAACACCCTCGCCCACACAACTGAACGAGCCCCCATCAGGGTCTCTACCGGCGCTTTCTTGCCATCACCTCACCTCCCCCCTTCAATCCTCCACCCTTCCCGTAGGGATTATCCGGTGAGTCGGGCCTGAACGGATTCCCCGCGCCTGATTGGTTATTCAACGAGTCAGGCGAAAACGGCGAGCCGTAGCGGCCGAATGTCAGAACAAATGAACCTGAACTCTTCTCTCAGCCGCCCGTCGGTCGCATCGGCTTGGTCATCCACCGGCCTGCTGGGCTGGACGATCCGCCAATTTGCAGAACAGATTCAGGAGCATCATTTCGTCAAGAGACCCTGGAATGGCGCAAGCGATCCGGGGATCGGCCACCACCACCGCCAGACATTGTGCCCGTGAGATCGCCACGTTGATGCGGTTCCGGTCCAAAATGAACGCCAAGCCCCGGGAGCCGTATTCGCCATAACTGGAGCAGAGGGACAGGATGCAGACCGGGGCTTCCTGCCCTTGAAACTTGTCCACGCTCCCCACCCGTGCTCCTTGGGGCAATGCAGCTTGCAGTGCGCGGACCTGCGCGTTGTAGGGGGCGATGAAGAGAAAGTCGTCCAGCGCCAGTGGCCTCGTCTTGCCTTCTTTATCCGTATAACGACGACCAGACAGCTCATCGTAGATCGCCTTGACCCGCTCGACCTCCTCCTCGCTCTGCTGGATGTTCCCATCATGCTCGACCGCGCTGAAGAGGATCCCGCTTTCGCTGGTGATGAGTCCGCTCGCACCGGATGGGACCGCGATCTTCTGCCTGGCACAGTCCGGATGGGACACGAGCCGTTTCTCGTAGATGCTCTCGGAGATGAAGCGGCAGACGGAGGGGTGCATCCGGCGGGACTCGCCGAGGAACAGGCCGTAGCCTGCCGGGACGACCGCATGAAACACCGGCGCATCGGGCAGGCTTGCCGTTGTGTCCTTAAGCGCATATTGCAAGGCGGACAATCCTGCATCGCCAGGATGGGAGCCCTGCACCGGTTGTTCGAGCTGCATCTGGTCGCCGAGGAGCACCAGGTTCTTCGCGCATCGAGCCATGGCCACGGCGTTGGCCAGAGCCACCTGGCCTGCTTCATCGATGAACAGGAAATCGAGTGCCCCTTCCCACTCGGGCCTGGTAAAGAGCCAGGCCGTTCCCCCCACGACGCCTGCTGTATAGGCCCCGCGCGCCTCACTTGTATCTTGGACGTACTGCAGACCAGGGTTAGCAGAAAACAGCGGGCCTTCCGCTTCCCCCCCGACTTTGATTCCCTCCAGATTCCTTCCGGCCTCCCTTGCCGTGTCGCCGCAGGCCAGGAGCAGGTTCACGACGGCCTTGTGGCTGTTGGAGGCGATGCCGATCTTCTTTCCGGCGCCGAGGAGGGAGACGATGACCTGGGAGGCGGTAAAGGTCTTGCCGGTGCCGGGAGGCCCCTGGATGACCAGGCACCCGCCGGCCATGGAACCGGCAACCCGGATGGCGGCCAGGGCCGTGGATTCTCCGTCGAATTGCAGCTGTGTGGCGGGCGGCAGACGGTTGAAGAGCGCAGCCACCGGAGCAGGGAGAGCGTCAGACAAATGCCGCGAAGCCACGTCAGCCAGCGCATCCTGAATGGGTTTCGCCGAGACGTATTCGTCCGGGAGCAGTGACCCTCGCGACGGGAACGCGCCTCCCAGCTTCTCGTTCAGCCCCTTCCTGCCTATCTTGAGCGCCAGCGTCCCGGTAGAAATATCCAACGAAGACAGAGTGAGCTTCGCGTCTAAATTATGCGTGAACATCACTCTGGACTTGTCACCGGCTGCCAGCTTGCATTCCTGTGACGGATCGAACCGGTAGGCTTGCACGAGCGACTGCTTGTCGGGCAATGGAGATCCAATGGCTTGCAGGCCCTCGATGCAGGCAGGATCGTCGCGGAGCACGTCGGCCGTGGCGGCCGCCCGGTCGAACATGCGCCACCACATGGGCTTTTCTTCCCGCCGGTGGAAGTCGATCAGGTTGGCGAGGGCCACCGACAACGCGTCCTGCCGCTTACGGAGCTTGGCCGCTGTGTCCAGTCGAGCCACGATCTCCGGCGGCAATTCCGGTGGCGTCGATGGGGCAGGGACAGCCACAGCCTGGGCCGCAGCGATCTTGTGTTCCCCCGCTGCCTTCCTCAGCCATTGCAGCAACTCCGCCGTGGACTTGCAGTCGTCCTCGTTGTAGTCGCGGATGCCCTTCAGGATGGGGCTCTTGTTCCAATCCTTCGGCTGTCCGCTCTCGATCCAGCGGGCGTACTGCACGATCGAGTCGGCGGCCGTGGCGACCTCCGTGGTGCGCTTCGGCCGGTAAAGCCGCTCCACGGACTTGATGGAATAGCTGTCCTCCCCGATGCGCAGCCCGTGGCGGACGACCTGATAGAGGTCCACAAACACGTTCTTCCGGAGCAGCTCATCCACCTCGTCCTGACGGGTGTCGTGGTAGGTGCTCAACCGCCTCACCGCGCTGACCTCGTAGGCGGCGTAGTGGTAGATGTGCAGGCCCGGATGCTCCTTCCAGCGGGTGACCACCCAGTCCACAAACCCTTCGAAGGCGCGCTTTTCCTCCTCGCGGTCGTGGGCCCACCAATCCATGAAGTCCCATGAACCGGGCTGTCCGTTGCTCGTGCAGACCCCGAACAAATATTCCAACCCGCCTGGCGCCAGGGGGTACCCCTCCATGTCGAAGAAGACGTCCGCCGGATGATCCGGCGGTAGAGCAGCAAGGCCCACCGGTTCGCCGGTCACGCCGGCTTGCGGCAGCAGTTCGTAGCGCGGCGGAGCCTCGGGCCTGGCCAGCCGGTCGAGGCGCGTCTGGCGTTGGAGGCGCGCCTGCCCGACAAGCGTCTCCAGCGAGTCCTGGTCGAGTTTGGGAACCCTCCTGCCTGAGGCTGCGGCCAGATCCTCCACCCTGGCGATCCCCGCCCGCTTGAGCTTCTTGATCTGGCCGACCGTAATGCCGGCCACCAGCACGAGGTGGTCCCGCTCGTGGAAGAACTGCTCCGCATGGGAGGTCCAGCGACCGTGATCGGCGCGCGGCAGCGGCTCCGGACGATCTGCCAGGTTGCCGGTGAAGCCCTCCTGCATGGCCAAAAAGCCGGCCTTGAGGCTGCGATAGTAATGAATGAAATCTTCGACGCGGAACTCGACCTTCTCCCTGGTGCCCAGGATGATCCCGAACTTCTCCGGCATCGGCGAACCGGTCATGTCTGCCAACATGTCGGAATAGCAGCAGAGCTGAACGGCATAGTAGGGCTTGGGGGAGCGGGCGAGCTTCGTGTCCCACACCTGATAACGTCCGGCACCATCCAGCATCAGAAAGTCGGCAAACCCGGCGAATGGCCCGCTTCCTAGCGCCGCCTGATAAATGACGGGGACCTTCGCCCTGATGGCGGCCAAGGTCTGCTCCCGGGCGCCGGCGGGATCGTTTTTGGAGATCTCGATTAGGGCGGCGCCTGACGACTTGAGGTCCTCCAGCACCGCCCGTTCGTGTTCTTCGCCGGTTTGGGCGATCAGTGTTTCATCCTCCGTGGCCTCATCCGGCCTCACCGCGCCGGGATTCTCCAAACGGTACCGGTCCATCCAGGACGAAAACGGCGAGGCCAGATAACGCACAAGATCGCTCGGCGAGTACAACAGTTGTCCTGAGCCATTCTTCTTCATTCGAGCCCCTCAGATTTTGCTCGGCCAGGCCCATCCCCATACCGGGTTCTCACCGCCAACGCAATGATTCGGCGGGGGTGTGAGCATGGCCACGGGTGATGATGTCAGCAAGGGTGATGGTCCAGTTTGCGATCCAAGTCCTGTTGCTCCATCTGTTTACGCATCCGTTGAATGTCCAATTGCTGCTGCCGCTGCCGGAAGTAGTCGAATTGTTGCACAGCCCCGCCCGGCGCCTTGATGTTCCCTTTGGAGTCGTAGAAGGTGCCCGCCCCGACGACCGTGCCGGTCACCACGCTCCCAACGAGCAGGCCCAACACGAACTGTTTCATGTTCCCCTCCTGTCTTGCTTGTGCGTTACCGTCCTTCGATTCTCCAGCCCTTGCCATAGGGGTTGTTCGGTGAGTCATACCGGAACGGGCTCCCGGCGCCGAACTGGTTGTTCAGTGACTCCGGTGAAAAGGGCGAGCCGTACCGGCCGAACCGGTTGCTGGTCGAATCCGGGTCGAACGGATTGGCGCTCAGCTTGCCGCGATAGTTCCCCTGCTGGTCGTAGAGCCTGGGCGCCTCCGTGGCGAAGGGATTGGTGGCCGACCTGTTGCTGAACGGGCTGCCGTAGGGGCTGAAGGGATTGTTGATCCCGTTGGGCGCGAAGGGGCTGCCTTTGCCGAAGGGATTGGCCGTTGAATCGGCATCGAACTGGTTCGCGCTGAGGTTGCCCAGGTCTTCGGCCTGGAGTGCAACTGGGGTCCAGAGCAGCACGAGCACCAACACAACGGTGATCTTCATGGTTCCCTCCTTTCTGTCGGGCCTGTCGTCGCGGGCAGGGACTCCTCTCCTTGTTCCGCCTGGCCGAGGACGGGCTGCAAGATGCGACAGACCGGCTGGGGCCAATGGTTCAGCATGCAGGAAAAAGGGATAGTCAGCAGGACCGCCAAGCCGCTCACGACGAGAAGGATCGCGGCACAGGCGGCGAGCTTCCAGGTGAGTGGGATCTCATCATGCTGTGCGCGGGTCTCGATCAGCCTGTCTCGTTCGGAATACGGCATCGCCTTCTCCTTTCTCACCGGTCAGCTCAACCAGTCAGGCGGTTCCTGATTACCGGACGGCGATGCCGGTGAGGGCGGCCTCTCCTGGGGCGTGAAGGCCTCGGCGGCCGACTCCCCTTCGCCGCGCCGGTAGCGCGCGGTGGCCTCGCTCAGTTGATCGAAGGTGTGATCGACCCTGCGGCGGGAGAAGGAGATGCGGCTCTCGCCCGCGATGCCGAGATCGCCGCCGGCGGCCCACACGTCGTGGTCGGCCCCGAGGTAGAGAAACGCCCAGCCCTGTTTCTCGCGGGACTTGATGAGGTCGAACACCTGCTGCCGGCTGTATTCCTGCGAGGCATTCTCCTCCCCGTCGGTCAGGATGACGCAGAGTTTCCTGGCCTCCGCCGGCGCTTCCTGTCTTGCCAGAGACAAGGTGCGCCCGATGGCGTCATAGAGCGGCGTGCCGTCCTGAGGGCGATAGGTTTCCTCGTCCAGGTCCTGCACGGCTGACAGCGGCACGGCCCGGTAGCGCACCTCGGTCCTGGCTGCATTGAAGAGGGTGAGGGTGAAATGCGTCCCGGCCGGCTCCCGCCTGAGGGTGGCGAGGTAGTGATTGAAGCCTGCGAGGGCGGCGCCTTTGCAGGATTGCATGGAGCCGCTTTCGTCCAGAATGAGGGTGATGTAGAGGGGGCGGACTGCCTGGTCCGGTTGCTGATGCGCTGGCCTGTCCATGATGGCGACCTCCTTCCAAGGGGTGGTGGATAGGCGCCATCCTATGCGATGACCGTGACAGGGCAGGTCACTCCGGACAGACCCTGCCGGGGGAGCGAAACTATTGTGACTCCAAATGGTTATGCGACAACAGGCGGCCGGAAAGTCCTGGATGCCGTGACATCCGGGGTCACGGAGACGGATTGGATTGCGGAGGGCGCCGCACTTGTTTGATGTTCACGCCACGTCCGGCACGCTCTGAAGCGGAAGGTCTTCTTCTGCCGATGCCGCGGCAAATGCCACAATCGCCCGTATATCCTCTTCCTTGAGAGTCGGAAAGTCCTGCAACAGTTCCTGGACGCTATCTCCCTCAGCCAGGCTGGCCAGGATAGTGCGGACGGTCACGCGCTACCCTTCACCAGCGGTTCCCCCCCCCCACATACCTTCGGATCGCGCACGATGTACTGGCGGTAATCCATACCTCCTCCTCTGTCCCCTGGACCAGGCGAGTTTCCAAAAGTATAGCCAAGATACCAGGGGAAGTCATTCCCCGGTCTCCAGTGCTCGTACCGATCGATCAGCCCCCCGGTTCTCTGACCGAGGCTCGAATGATATTGCGCGCCTCAGATTCGACCGCTACCCGCAGCCGCTCGGGCTTCAAAACCTGGACACCGCTTCCAAAACTGAGGATCCATCCGAGCAATTCCGGTGTATCGGCCACCTGGAGGGTCATGAGGAGCTGGCCGGTCTTGAGTTGCGTCACCTGCTGGCTGGGATGCCAGGTCCGGTCCTTCACCCAGGCGGCCGTGCCTTTGTCGAACTGGAGCTCGACGGTGATGCGTTCGCCGCGCATGACGACCAGCGCGTCTTCCACATAGGCCTCCAGATCGAAATGCAGCGGCATCTGATAAGGATGGTCGGTGGGCGTGAGGGATTTGACCCGCTCCACGGCGAACATCCGCACCTCTTTTCGCCAGTGGCAATAGGCGATCAGGTAGAGACCGCCGTCCACATAGCGTAACCGATAGGGATCGACTTCCCGCCTCGTGGTCACATTGCGTCCGGCGGAGAAATAGCGCATTTGCACCGTATGCCGGTGGGCGATGGCCTGCGACAGGATGTCGATCGTCTCGCGATGGTGCCGGTAGTTCTTGTGCGGGCCCAGGCCGACGGAAAACCACTGGTCCAGCCGCTGAAGATACTCGGTGGCGCCTGAGGGAATCGCGGCGGAGATCTTCGAGAGGGCCGAGTTCAGGGACGTCGCGATGAGGGTGCCCTGAAGCGGGCTCAGCAGCTGCCGGCTGAAGGCCAGGGCCATCAATTCGGTCGGGGACAGACGGAGGGCTGGAATGTTTTTGAATCCGTCGAGGAGCCGCCACCGGACTTCGCCGTCGATCCGTTCGGTCAGGAGCGGGAAATGGGAGGCTTCCAGCGCCGCCAGATCACGGCGGACCGTGCGAGGGTGGCGGCTCAGATCGTCCGGGATCGCCTCCACCAACTGCGCCAGGGTCAGGCCGTTACGGGCCGCGCCGAGGCGCTGCAGCAGATGCCATTGACGTGTGACCTGGTCATTGCGCGGCATAGAACACCCTGCTGGTACTGAGGTCGTACCATGCCACAAACAGAGAACATCGGAAAGCGTTCTCTCGGACGCCGCACGAGCCCTTTCGGGCCGGCTTCAGGGAATCAGACCGGTCGGCAGGCTGATGAGCCAAGGTGAGCCGTTGATCTGCCCGGCGGCCAACAGGGATTCGACCGGAGCCGGACGGCTCAAAGTTCTTGCGCTTTGGTCCAACGTGCAACCGGCGACGATGATGAGAAGGCATGGGGTGGATGACGGGTTTCGAACCCGCGACCTCCGGATCCACAATCCGGCGCTCTAACCAACTGAGCTACACCCACCATCCAGGGAGAGGTTTGGAGGCAATGTGGAAGGGGGATCTTAGCAAAGAGGAGCAAGGCCCCGCAACCGGCTCCGCACCGTCACTCGTCATCCGTGAAGCGACAAGCCGGTGACCCGGGCCCCGCCTGACGGTTGACGCGCTCACGCGGTCCGGGCGTCGAAAGCGGCCTGCATCTCATTCACGATCTCCGTCACGGTGGCGGAAGGATCGGCGGCGTCCCTGATGGGCCGGCCGATGACCAGATAATCGGCCCCGGCGGCGATGGTCTGGGTCGGCGTGGTCGCCCGCGCGTGGTCATCCACCCCTTTTCCCGCCGGCCGCACGCCGGGCGTCACGATGACGAACCGCGGCCCGACTTTCTGCCGGATCGCCGCCGGCTCTTCGCCGGACGCCACGACGCCGTCGCAACCGACTTCCGAGGCCAGGAGCGCCCGCGCGGTCACCAGGTCCTGCACGGTCCGCTGGATCCCCATTTCGCGCAAATCGTTGCTGTCGAAGTTCGTGAGCACGGTGACGGCCAGCAATTTCAGGGAAGAGCCCTCGCGCCCCTGCACCGCCGCGGTCAGCGCCTTGCGGTTGGCATGGACGGTGAGGAAATCGACCCCCATGGCCGCGACCCGCGCGGTGGCGCGGCGAACGGTTTCTTCGATGTCCAAGAATTTCAGATCGAGGAAAACCCGCATGTTCCGGTCGAGCACCCGCTTGATCATGTCCGGCCCGGCGGCGGTGTAGAGTTCCAGCCCGATTTTCACGAAGGAAATGTGGCCTTGCAGCCGGTCTAACAGACGCTCGGCTTCGGCCGCAGAGGGCACATCGAGCGCGAAGATGAGCCGGTCACGTGCGACGATCTTTCCCATAGAAATGCTCCTTACTCACGACAACCCCCGCGCATTCTTGACGATGCGCGGATTTCTATGATACAAGTTCCATTCTTTTTGGAGGACTCTACAATGCCTGTCATTCACAAGTCGACGATTCGCCAGGCCCGTCGGGCCGAACTCCGGCACAAGCGCAACCACGCCATCATGAGCGCGGTGAAGACACTGGTCAAGAAGGTGCAGACGGCGGTGGCCGAGAAGAAGGCGGACGACGCCAAGACCGCCCTGCTCACTGCCACCTCGGCCATCAGCAAGGCCGTGACGAAAGGCGCCCTGAAGCCCAATACCGCATCCCGTCGTGTGTCCCGCTTGACGAAGCATGTCAACGGCCTGACCGCTTCCCGCTCGTAATCGTTCTGACATTCGAGACCACTCGTGCCGATCCCCGTCCGGTTGTGGCCGGCGGTCGGCGCGGGGCATCGGTCGGCTCCCCCGTCGCAAAGCCGCAGAGCCTCAGCAGCACCCGCTCCATCACCATTTTAGGATGGCTGCTGCTGCCGCCCTTGAGCTGCCCGTCCGCCTCCAGAAACAACCGCAACGCCTGCTGCAGATGCTCCTCGGAAAACCGGTTGAGGAACGACCGCACTTTCAGCGGATCCATCCGCAAGGTCCGCGCGGCGTCGCCTTCGCGGCCCCCTTCACGGACCTGCTCCTTCACTTTCCAGATCCGGCGATACTGCCAGGCCAGCGATCCCAGGATGCGGAGCGGCGCCTCGCCCGCTTCCAGATTCCTGGCCAGGATCGACAGGACGCGCCCCCGATGCCCGTCGGCGATCGCCAGCGTCAGGTCGAAGACCGACGCGCCTGGCTCGACGCCCCGCAGCTGGTACACGTCGGCGGCGGTCGCGGGCCGGTCCGAATCGATATAGGACGCCAGCTTTTCCATCTCCCGGCGGGCCGCGTAGAGCGATCCGCCGCAGGTTTCCTTCAGCACCTCGACCGCCTTGTCATCCAGCCGCAGCCCGAGCCGCTGCGCGTCGCGGCCCAGCCAGGGCCCCAGCTGCATTTCCCGCAGGGGCGAGCAATCGACCGTCACCGCCGCGCGCGTGAGCGCCTGGGAAAATTTCAGCCGCCCGTCCAGCTTGACGGCGACAAACACCAGGGTCGTGCTCTCCACCGGCGCCGCCAGATAGGGCAGCAGCTTCTCCGCCTCGCGGGCCGGAAGCTTCTCGGCTGTCTTCACGAGCACCACCCGGCGCTCGGCAAACACCGGCACTTCCGACGCGCAATTGAGAATCTCCGACCCCTCCGCTTCGTCGCCATAGAACAGGTCGAAGTTGAATTCGCCGCCCTCGCCCAGCAGCGCCGCCTTGAGCGTGGCCACCGCCTCGTCGCGCAGCAAGTCCTCTTCTCCCGCGACGAGGTAGACCGGCGCGGGCGGACCCTGCTTCAGCGCGGACTGCAATTGTGTCGGATTGACGGCCGTTCCCATAGGTTCGCCTAAGAGTCTTATTTGGCTGCCGGGACAGCAGCAGGCTCTGAAGGAGCCGGCTTCTTCAGCCCGCCGGATTCCAGCTGCAACAGAAACCGCGAGGCCAAATCCTCCGCGACGAAGCGGCCCGCCTGTTCCAGCGCGCGGTTTTGCAACGAGCGGTTAAATTGCAGGTCGGAGGTGACGTAAAACTCCGACGACCCCTTGGCGATCTGCGACCAGACCATTTTCTTCGTCCTGGTCTCTTCCACCTTCACCGCCACCACGACTTCCGTCCGGCTTTCCAACGTCGTGGCTGATCCCGTGGGATTCTCCGGCGTCGGAGTCAGGGTGAAGCTCAACGTGGGAACGCTCACCGACAGGATCTGCCCGGTCAGGACCAGGTCGGCCGCCTCGGAATCCGGCACCACCTGGGCGCCGCTTCCGGACGAGAATTCGCGCCGCAGATAGTTCGTATAGCGCGTCTCCAGATTGGGCTCAAAACTTTTATTCTCCAAGGTGCGGATCACCAGGCGCGGCGGAGGCACGTCGGAGGTCTTCGCCGTCGTCCCGCCGATGGTCGGGCCGGCTCCCTCCACGCGGAATTGATAGCCGCACGACGGTAACAACAGGCTGAAGGCGAGAGGCACAAGGCATGCGGCAAGACCCGTCATACGCGATGACGCGTTGCCCTTCCCCACATCTCCGCCCCCTCCCCCCTCGCCCCTTGCCCTTCGCCGATCCATCATCACACCACGAAATTCATCAGCTTCTTCTCGACGTAGATTACTTTCTTCGGCTCTTTTCCCTGCAGCCATTCGGCCACGACTTCGCGGGAGGCCCGCTCGACCGCGTCGCGCGCCGCATCCGCCGCGACCTCGATCTTGCCGCGCAGCTTCCCGTTCACTTGCACGGGGATCGTCAGCCGGTCGCTGACCGTGAGCGATGGATCGAATACCGGCCAGGGCTGCTGCGAGACGCTCGGTCGATGCCCGAGCACCGCCCAGAGCTCTTCGGCCACATGCGGCGCAAAGGGCGAGAGGAGCAGGACGAAGGGTTCCAGCAAGGCTCTTGGACGCTGCTCGGCCTTGGTCATCTCGTTCGTGAACACCATCATCTGCGCGATGGCCGTATTGAAATGCAGCTCCTCGATATCCTCTGTCACTTTCTTGATGGTCTGATGCAGGAGGCGCTGCTGCTCAAGGGCGGGCGCCGAGGCCACGACGGAGGGCGACAGGCCGCCCTCTTCCGTCACCATGAGACGCCACACCCGTTCTAAAAATCGGGTGATCCCCTCCACGCCTCTGCTGCTCCAGGGCTTCATGGCCTCCAGCGGGCCCATGAACATTTCGTAGAGCCGCACCGCGTCGGCGCCGAACTGATCCATCATCTCGTCGGGATTCACCACGTTGCCGCGCGACTTGGACATCTTCTGATTGTCCTCGCCGAGCACGATCCCCTGATGCACCAGCTTC
Source organism: Nitrospira sp. NS4 (assembly GCF_049546785.1). Classification (NCBI taxonomy): domain Bacteria; kingdom Pseudomonadati; phylum Nitrospirota; class Nitrospiria; order Nitrospirales; family Nitrospiraceae; genus Nitrospira; species Nitrospira sp. NS4. The sequence goes on from NZ_JBMWAN010000002.1 coordinate 511,338, forward strand.
TTGAAGGGCTCCGGCGTGCTCACCACCCCGATGTCGTGCAGCACCTTGTGCCAGAAGCGGGAGTAGAGCAGATGCAGCACCGCGTGTTCGCTGCCGCCGACGTAGAGATCCACCGGCATCCAATACTGTTCCTTCGCCGGATCGACGAGCTGCGCCTGATTCTTCGGGTCGATGAAGCGGAGGTAGTACCAGCAGGACCCGGCCCACTGCGGCATCGTATTCGTTTCCCGCCGCGCCGGCCGGCCGGTCGCGGGATCGGTCGTCACCAGCCAGTCCTCCAGATTCGCCAGGGGGCTTTCCCCTGTGCCGGACGGTTTGAAGTTGCTGGTCTCCGGCAGGATGAGCGGCAGCTGCTCTTCCGGCAGGGGGCGGGATTCTCCCTCCACCCAGACGATCGGAAACGGCTCACCCCAGTAACGCTGGCGGGCGAAGAGCCAATCGCGCAGCTTATAGTTGATCGCTTTCCTGCCCTTGCCCTGCCGTTCCAGCCAGGCCGTGATCGCCGGGATCGCGTCGGCCGGCTTCATGCCGTTGAGCGAAAGCGAACCGTCGGCCGAGGCGGAATTCACCACCGTGCCGCGATCCGTCGCGACGAAGGCCGCTTCGTCGACCTTGCCGCCCTGAATCACTTCGCGAACGGGCAGCTGATAGGTCTTGGCAAAAGCCCAGTCCCGCTCGTCGTGCGCCGGCACCGCCATGATCGCGCCGGTCCCGTAGCTCATGAGGACGTAATCGGCGATCCAGACCGGCAGCCGCTCGCCGTTCACCGGATTGACGGCGTACCCGCCGGTGAAGCAGCCGGTCTTCTCCTTGTCGAGTTCGGTCCGCTGCAGATCGCTTTTGCGGACGGTGGCGTCGCGATAGGCTGCGACAGCCGCTTTCTGCGACGAACTGGTCACGACCTCGACCAGCGGATGCTCGGGAGCCAGCACCATATAGGTCGCGCCGAAGAGGGTGTCCGGCCTGGTGGTAAAGACGCGGATCGAACCGTTGCTGTCGGCCAGGGCGAAATCCACTTCCGCGCCGATGGAGCGGCCGATCCAGTTCTTTTGCATCTCCAGCGTGCTGGGGGGCCATTCGACGAGTTTCAAGTCTTCGAGCAGGCGGTCGGCGTAGGCGGTGATCTTCAAGACCCACTGGCGCATGGGTTTGCGAACGACGTCGAACCCGCCGACTTCGCTCTTGCCGTCGACGATTTCTTCGTTCGCCAGCACGGTGCCCAGCGCGGGGCACCAGTTCACCGGCACTTCTGCCACGTAGGCCAGGCCGCGCTTATAGAGCTGGAGGAAGATCCATTGCGTCCAGCGGTAGTAGTCGGGATCGGTGGTGCTGATCTCCCGCTCCCAGTCGTAGGAGAGCCCCACCCGCTTCATCTGCCGTTTGAACGTGGCGATGTTTTGCGCGGTGGTGAGGGCCGGATGCACACCGGTCTTCACCGCATATTGCTCAGCCGGCAGGCCGAACGCGTCCCAGCCCATCGGATGCAGCACATTGAAGCCCTTCATCCGCTTGTAGCGCGAGACAATGTCCGTCGCCGTATACCCTTCGAGATGTCCGACGTGGAGACCGGACCCCGAGGGGTAAGGAAACATGTCCAGGCAATAGAACTTGGGCTTCGAGGAATCGTCCAGGGCCCGGAACGGGCGATGTTCTTCCCAATAGGCCTGCCACTTCGCCTCGATGGCGTGATGATCGTAACCTTTGCTCATAAGCTCATCGTCATCCGGTCTTTAAATAGGATACTGAAAAAGACGGAGGACTCTAACACAGCCCCCCAAGGGTCACAAGATTCGCGGCGGGCCATGCCGCGCGCGGTTTGTTATACTGCGGGCTCTCATGGGACTCTACAGCCGCTACATTTTCCCCCGGCTCATGGACCGGTTCATGAGCGGGACGGAGTTTCAACAACTTCGTGCGGAGCTGCTGCAAGCGGCGCATGGCCATGTCCTGGAAATCGGTCTGGGTACCGGGCTCAATCTGCCGCACTATCCCGGCAGCGTCTCGCAACTGCGCGCGGTGGATCCCGCCCCCCTGCTGCCTGCTCGCCTGGCGGAGCGGAGCGCGGCCGCCTCGTTCCCCATTGAAGTATCCCGCATCAGCGCCGAACGGCTCCCGTATGAGGACCGGACGTTCGACTGCGTGGTGAGCACCTGGACCCTTTGCACGATCCCCGACCCGGTTGCCGCACTGCGGGAAATCCGCCGCGTGCTCAAGCCGGATGGAACCTTTTTGTTTCTGGAGCATGGGCGAAGCGAGAATCGAAAGATCGCCGCCTGGCAGGATCGCTTGAACCCGATTCAGAACGTGGTCGGCTGCGGGTGCCACTTGAACCGCAAGATCGACCGGCTCATCGTGGAAGCCGGGCTCACCATTACGAAACTGGATCGCTTCACCATGGACTCAGTGCCGCGCATCGGAGGGACCATGTACCGGGGCACGGCCGTCGTCAGCGCGCCCGAGAGCCCGGATGCCCGTTGAGCTGGACCAGCATGCTTTCGACAGAAGGCAATCCCGTAGACGTAGACAACGGCACTTAGAAACCCAAAGGCATAGAGGAATTAACATCGAACACTGCCGACACTCTAACGGCACAATGCAAATCCTCATGGCCATCCTGGAATCCAGCGTGATGACAAGACTCTCGATCATCTCGGCGCACCCACTCGGGCACCACCACGTTCATCCGCACAGGCTCACGATCTTTTCGAGCGTTATCTGAGATCGAGCTTGTCTTTTCCTGCTTTCTTCATAATCGAATCGGCCATTCCCTCTGTGCCTCTTTCACATGACAGGCGAAACTGCTTCTAATTCATTTTTTTGAGCGCTGCTGCAAGAAAGAGACGCTGTAGAAACGTCTAGTAGCGGGTTTGACCACACATTCTACCTACCGTCCGTTTGACATAAGCAAATTGGACGCGCAATTTTATTTTGACCTCTGCTTAAAGAGTTGTGACCAACCTAATCGATTGTTTCATGCTTGGGAGGGACTATCATGAAAATGAAGATGGGGGGTTCAATTCCATGGTTCGTCGTCTTGCTTCTGGCGTTCTCGGCTTGGGTTGGACCTGGCCCAGTGGCGGCACAAAGTTCGCCCGAGGCCTGTAGACTTATCGATGCGCTCGGCTTGGATAAGCAAATCAACCAGCACGCCCACGAAATACTCGCCGCCTGTGGACGTGTGCCCGCATCCGCGCCAGTAGAGATCAGCAGCGCTTTCAGTTCTTCTGCTCCAAGTAATTTAGGTGGGATTGATCAGGACGTCGTGCTTGGGGGAGAAGGGACCTATCCCCATGTGACTCAATCGGAAACCCAGGTCTGGACTGAGGGAAACACGAGCGTTGTGGCCTACAACGATTCCCGCACGGCACCGACCTGTTATGGAGGCGGTTCCTACTCCACTGACGGCGGGGCCACGTGGACGAATCTGAACTCGAGACCCTTCTGTTCCGGTCACGGCACCAATTACGGCGACCCAGTGCTGGTTTACGACAGGAAGCATACACGATGGCTGGCGGCATTTCTTGCAACCGGCTGTGGTGGCCAGGGTATCGGGATGTGGAGTTCGCCTGATGGGATCACCTGGTCGGCCGGATCTTGCGCGCATAGCGGCACGTCCGATGACCGCGAATCGGGCTGGGTTGACAATAACCCTGTAAGTCCGTTCTACGGTCGTGTGTATATCAGTTGGAACAATTTTGCAGTTGCCAACTCTCCCATCTTTGCCACTTATTCAGATGATGGAGGCGTCACTTGGAGCGTTCCGGTCCAAGTCGTGGCGAATGCGACCTTCATCCGCAATGTTCAATTGACGACCGGTCCTGACGGAGCCGTGTTTATTGCTGGCATGAATGAAGGCGGTGGCGGGTTGAGCCCACGCCTTAACCTTGTCTATCGTTCTACGAACGGCGGCACATCCTGGTTGGAGTTTTCGATGGGGTCGAGCTTTACGCCTCCGGGTACGTCATTCTGCGGGTATTTCGCCGCCATGTTTCCTTCCTACTGGCGGCACATGGGGTGGGGCGACATCGGAGCGGGACCAGGTGGGGTCATCCATTACGCCTACGCGCAAGGAGCCGCTGGCGACGCAGGGGACATTTACTACACGAGCTCGACGGACAACGGTGCGACCTGGAGCACAGCGATCAGACTGAACACCGACAGTGGAACCCGATTGCAGTGGCAACCTTCGCTATCGGTCTCACCGGCAGGTCATGTGTTCGTGAGTTGGTACGACGCCCGGAATACGACCGGCAATGCGTACGAACGCTGGGGAAGGGTATCAAACGACAATGGCCTGACATGGCAGACCGACGACGTGATCAGTGACGCCCCCAGTCCCCTGCCCCTTCAGCCCGATTCAACCGTCAATTCATGCTATGCGGGAGATTACGATCGGAGCTTTGCCGATGGCAGTGCGTTCTTCACGGCTTGGGTCGACGGGAGAGTGGCCATCAGCGGAGTCCCTCAGCAGGATGTTTACTTTGATCGGGTCACTGATGTGCCACCTCACCTTATCTTGACGGCAACTGGGTTTAAGCAAAAGGGGGCACAGTCTGCGAATCTATCTTGGATATCCGCGATTCCAGGCGGCAACGTCGACATCAAGCGCGACTCCACTGTGATGACCACGGTGCCTGACAGCGGCGTCTACACAGACAACATCGGGACCAAGGGCAACAAGGCTTCCTATGTGTACCAAGTGTGCTATGCAGGAACGACAGACTGCTCTAACCAAACGACGGTCAAATTCGGGAAATAAGTAACGAGAAACGAAAAAGAGAGAAATTGGATGGGTGGGCGGTCAAGCACCGCGGACATTACATTATGATGAGTTTTCTGAAAGGCGAGACCGCCGCTGCCTAATTCGCTGTGTTGCGGGTACCCGCGGTGGTTCCCCCCTGTTGCCGCGATCGCCTCGCGGCACGGAGTGCGGCTGCGTCCTTGCGCATCCAAATGTCCCGCCGGAGTGCTGTATCAGCAGCTACCCGGCCGCAGACTCTGGACGGCCGTTGAGCAGGGCCAGCATGCTCTCAACCGAAGGAAACCCGGCGGATGCGGCGGACGGCAATTGAGAGCTGGATTTGGCGCTATGGACAATATGGCCGATGCCGAACTGCCGCGCGGCCGTGAGACAGCCCTCATCGTCATCGACATACAGTGATCGATCCGGATCAAAGCCCAGGAGCCGCTGACAGGCCGGCCAGTATTCTGGCCGCATCTTGAGATAGCCGACCTCGAACGCGTCGAGAATGCGATCCACCTGCCGGTCGAGGCCGGTCTTGGCGGCCTTCACCGACACCCCCGCCTCGTGCGCATTCGTGACGATCGTCACGCGCTTCCCGAGCTTCCGCAGATCCCGCAGGAATTCTTCCGCCCCCGGCAGAAAGCCGATCATGTGATCCAGCTCGCGATGCAGCGCCACCACGTCGATCCCCACGCGCTCCGTCCAGTAATGCAGGTCGGTCCAGGCCAGTTCGCCTTCGACGGATCGGTACATGGCCATCAGCCGGTCGCGCGAGTCTTCGAAGGTGAGGCGGTGGAGCGCCGCATAGCGTCGCGGCAGCTCCTCCTCGAAAAAGAAGTTGTCGAAATGCCGGTCGAGGAGCGTGCCGTCCATGTCGAGCAGCACGTCGTCGATTCGGGACCAATCGATCGAGTGATCGGTGACGGGTGATGAGTGATGCGCCATCGGGATCTCAGTATACCTGACCCGGCCGGGAGCGGCGAGGCCTGTTGTGCTTATGAAAACCTGTATGATACGGTCCAGTCCACCTATGAGAACCAAACGCGACTCCGTCACGACCACGAACGCCCTGCCCTTCAGATCCGACGCCCCGATGCCGCTCGTGGCGATCATCGGCCGGCCGAACGTGGGCAAATCGACGCTGTTCAACAAAATCCTCGGCGTCAAGACCGCCATCGTCGATGACGTGCCGGGCGTCACCCGCGACCGGAACTATGCGGACGCAGTTTATCGGGAGCGCAAATTCCGGCTGGTCGATACCGGCGGCCTGGATCTCTCCACCTCGGACGGCATGCTGTCGTTGATTCGCCGGCAGTCCGAGCTGGCGATCGCGGAAGCCGACATCCTGATTTTCCTCCTGGACGGCCGCTCGGGGCTGACCCCGCCGGACCATGAAGTGATGCGGCTGCTGCGCGGCGTGACGAAACCGATCTTCTATGCGGTGAACAAGATCGACACGCCGAAGGCCGATCCCCTCGTGGCCGATTTCTATCAACTGGGCGCGGACGAGCTGTACCCCCTTTCCGCCGAACACGGCATCGGTGTCGCCGAGCTGCTGGACGCGCTCTACCCGCTGCTGCCGCCGGCGGACCAGGCCGGGGAGCTCGCGCAGCTCCCGCGGATCGCCATCGTCGGCCGGCCGAACGTCGGCAAGTCCACGCTCATCAATGCCGTCATGGGTGAAGAACGCGTGGTGGTCAGCGACGTGCCCGGCACGACGCGGGACCCGATCGATTCGCTCGTCACCCACAACGGCAAACGCTATGTGTTCACCGATACCGCCGGCATCCGGCGGCGCGGCCGCATCGACCGGGGCATCGAAGGCTACAGCGTCATGCGGTCGCTCCGGGCCATCGGGCGGTCCGACGTGGCCGTCCTGCTGCTCGACGGGGTGGAAGGCGTGACCGAGCAGGATACGAAGATCGCCGGCGCCATCCTCAAGCAGGGCCGGGCCTGCGCCCTCCTCGTCAACAAGTGGGACCTCCGCGCGGGCGATGCCGAGGCGCGGAAAGAGTATGAGCGGGAATTCAACCGGCGCTTTCCCTTTCTCACCTGGGCCCCGGTCTTCTACGGCGCCGCGGCCAAGCCGGACTCGCTACGTCAACTGTTTCCGCAGATCGACGAAGCCTACGGCTCGTTCACCAAACGGGTGCCGACCGGACAACTGAATCAATTCCTGCAGGAACTCCTGATCACCCATCCGCTGCCGGTGCGCAAAGGCAAGCCGTCGAAAGTCACCAAATCGGCCTTCATGACGCAGGTCGCCACGAAGCCGCCGGTCTTTGCCTTGTTCGTGGGGCATCCGCAGGACATCACGCCCTCCTATCTGAAATTTCTCGAAAGCCGTCTGAGAGAAACCTACGGATTTTCCGGCACCCCGATCCGCATCCTCGCGCGCAAGAAATAGCGCGCTCCTTCACAAGCGTTCGCTCGGCGCTCATCCCCGTAAGACTACGAGGTGAACGGTTTTCATCTTGACTCCCCTTCGATCGCATGTTATTCGCAGATTATCTGCGACCTATGTGCCGGGTGTTCGGACCGCCTTCCCGCAGGGAACTCGATAGCTCCCGGAACCGAAGCACGAACAGGTTGACTCCACTATGATGCCAGCACACATCGGTCTGCGCCTTCTGTTGATCGTGGCCTGCTCGACGGGCACCACGGCCCTGAGTACATCCGCCCCCGCGTTTGCGGAAGAGGCGCCCGCCTCCTCCGCAGAACCAGCCACGGAACAGGCCTCCGGTCAGTCTCCCGCGAATTCCGACGAGATCAACCCCTCCATTACGCTGAAGGGATCGGTGTGGCGAACGAAGCCGGGCATCGTGTTTTTGAAAACGCCCGTCGGCCTGATGACGCTCAGCTCGAAGACGACGCTGAAAGATCTGCGCGGCTCTCAAGAGGTCTCGTTTTGGGTGCACGGCTCCAGCATGGCCATCGACATCCGCAAGCGGGCTGACGGCTCACTGGTCCACCGCTACCTTAGCGGCCCCTTCACAACGGGAGAGGACAGGAAATTGCCGCGCTGGACCCCGGAAGGCGACCAGTCGTTTCACTACGGAACCCATGACGCGCGTCTCGCTGCCCTGCGTCAGGGTGATCCCGTGACCGTGGAAGTGGACGACACGGGCACGGTCATCGGCCTGCACGATCTGCTGTTCGACCTGCAGGTGGGGCAGATTCCGGCCGGCAGCTCCCAGACCCATCTGTTGTTGAGCGGCACGGTGTCCAAGCTCAAATCCAACTTCATTTTTTTCAGAACCCCCGTCGGCGTGATCAACGTGAATGCGAAGATCGGCATCAAGAACGCCAAAGTGGGGCAGACCATGACGCTCCATATCCATCAACAGCATGTCGTCGCCGATTTGGGGCCCTCCCGGGCCGCACCCCCGACCCATCGCTTTGTCACCGGCCCCCTCGAATTTGCGACGCCGGACCGGACCGGTGTGAAACTCTGGACCCCCGAAGGAGAACAGACGTTCCCCGCGGACCAAGGGAAATCCGTGCTGGCCAGCGCGAAGGAAGGCGCGCCCATTACCGTCGAGCTTGACGCAGAGGGGGCCGTCGTCGGATTTCACCGGCTCAATTAGCAGGCTGTTGATACAGGCCGGCGGCGGCCTTTCGGCCGGCCTTCCTTGACAGCGTTTTCATTCCCTCCGTAGACTCCATTGAACACCATGGCCATCACCGCCACCAAAACCGGTCCGGATCGATCCTCCGCCGATCTGTCGCGCACGACGGCCAGCTTCGACACGCTCTATCGCGATCATGTCGACCTCATGTACCGCTTCGCCACGCGGCTGTGCGGGGAATCCGAAGCGGCGAAAGATCTGGTCCAGGAAACCTTCCTCAACGCGTACCGGGGCTACAAGGCGTTTCGCGGAGACGCCCAGGTCTCGACCTGGCTCTATACGATTGCGTCCCGCGCCTGCATGCGGATGCGGCGCAAGCGCAAAGGGGAGCCGGACCATGAACTCTCGCTGGAGGAGTTCATCCCGACTTCGGACGGAGAATTTCGTCTTCAGATTCCGGTTGAGGGCCTCAGCCCGGAAGAGGCGCTGCAAAACAAGCAGCTCCGGCAGGCTCTCGATCAGGCCATTGCCAAGCTGCCCAAGAAATACCGGATGGTGCTGATCCTGCGGGACATGGAAGGGCTCAGCGCGAAAGAAGTCGGCAGCGTCGTCGGCCTCAATGAGCGCGCGGTGAAATCCCGCCTCCATCGAGCCCGCTTGTTCGTCCGGCGGGAACTCAGCGCGCGCGGCATCGCGGAGCCCGAAGAGACCCATAACGGTCACCGGTTGACGCACAGAGGAGCATAACCATGGTTAAACGCGCGACTGCTCAATCGGCTCGACAGGAACCGGCCCGGCCCCATCGTCACGGCAAAGCACGCTGTGTGGCCGTCTTGCGGAAGCTGTCCGCCTACATCGATGATGAACTGCCGGGCACCCTGTGCGCCGAGCTGCGCAAGCACCTCGGCGGCTGTCCCAATTGCGAAGAATTCGTCGCCTCGCTCAGACAGACGGTCACGCTCTGCCGGCATCAGCCGACCCCGTCCCTCTCCGCGACAGAACGGGCCCGCATGCGAGACCAGATTCTCAAGGCCGCCCGCGCCCGGTAGCCGCTCCGAATCCTTTTCAGGATTCAGGACTCCCATGGGACAGGATCGTCTCGCGTATCGCCGCATGACCGGAGAGACACGTTGTCGTGAATGGCATCATCCTATTCGCACTGTCGGCCCTATTCGCAATCTCCTCGGCCATGGCCACAACAGGCCCCTCTGAGCCGGGCCTGGACCGGGGACGCAGCATCTATGAACAACGCTGCCTTGAATGTCACGGAGCCGAAGGGCGGGGCGACGGGATGAAGGCGCCGTTCTTATCCCCCAGACCCGGCAACCTCGTCTCGGCCGCGACCTCCGCCAAGTCCGACAAGGACCTGCTCAAGATCATCGCGAACGGCCGCCCGCACACGGCCATGCCGGCCTGGAAGGATCACCTGTCCGAGGAAGACCAGCGGGCCGTCCTGCAATATGTCCGCTCACTCATCCGCTTCACTCGCCCTTTGACCCCGCCTCCCCCCGCGCCGTAACGACGGGGACCCCACGCCTCTGGCCCCTTTCGGATTCGTCAAAGCCCATGCTACAGTACCGGCTTTTAGACCTCTTTGACTCTTGCCAGGGGACAGGTGATGACTATGATTCGTCGTACTTTTACGGGCCTATATTCCTTCATCCTGCTCATGCTGGTCGCGCTCCCCCTCTCGGGATGGGTTGGCGCCGGCCAGGCGCTCGCGGCTCCGGGACACAAGCAGAAACCGGCGAGCCCGCCGAAAAGTCCGGCCACGGAAACCGCCCGCCTGTATGCCGAAGCCGTCGCCAAAGGAGACCGGACAAAGGCCGGGCAGGTGGACTTTGCCTGCCAGTTTCGTCTCGTGTCCGCCGCGCCGTCTGGGCTGAAGTCCTATCCCCCGGCCGACGATCCGTCGTACGAGGCCTGCTGGCAGGAATTGAAAACCGCCCATGCCCCCGCATTGAAGCGGGACGATATCGGCATGGCCGTGCTCTGGCCGAGTGCCGGCCCGCTGGTGTTCTTCGGCGACGAGCTGCCGCGCATGCCGGCCTCGGCGTTTGTCATGAATGAGCTGGGCGTGTCACCTCCGGGAAGCGGCCTGCATGTCGCCGTGACCGGGAGCCGGTCCCTGCCCTCCGGTTCGTTCCGCCTGAGCGCGAACGGAAAGGTGCTCGCCGTACCGACCACGCTCGTCACCTTGACCGTGACGTATCAGGATCCGCTCGCCTCGCCGGTGACCTATGCGTCCGGCACGGTCAAGTGGACCAATACGATCAAGCGCGCGCGAAAATCTCTGAAGTCGGTCGCGACGCAGTGGGTGGTGTTCACCGGGCTGAAGAAACACGGTTTCCCCGGCGATGCCGCCGTGCTCAATCTCCCGGTTGTGACGCCGCCGGCGGTACCGGGCATGCAGCCCGAGAAAATTCCCTTTACCACCGAGATCAGCCGCGTCCTCCCCGAGTCAATGGTATGGTGGGGACCCGAGGACCAGCCGGGCACATTAACGGCCGCCGCCGCACGCGCCGCCACGTTTCCCGAATTGCGCGATCGGGTGGCGCTCCTCAACCGCATCCTGATCATCGACCCGAACCAGGTGGACGCGCTGACCGTCCTGACGCGCAACCTCTATGCGGTCCTCCTGCGAGAAGGCGGCAAGGGCCACGATCTCATCGTCAAGGATCCGGCCCTGTCGCTGGTCGTCAGCGAGTTCTACTGGAACATCTATGCGCAATCGACCAGAACCGATCTGTCGAACGGGATGGAAATGGGAGGGTTCTCGCAACCGACCCCGGCCGATTTTCTCTTCCGTCTCCTGCCGGCGGCTGAAGCCCTCGCCAAGGTCCGGCCGGAGCAGCTCGACAACCGGTTCCGCCTGGGCGTCGCCTATCGCTGGAACAACGACCAGCAGGCCGCCATCGAGACCCATGAAGCCCTGGTCAAAGAAATTCCCGACAGCCGCCGGTCGGCCAAGGCCGAAGCCCTGCTGCAACTGGCCTGGTCCCGCCTGCATAAATCGGCGTGGAACCGGATCCTCCACGATCCGGAAATCAACCGCGCCTATGCCGACGCCGACGCATCGTTGGCGGTCGCCGATCTGCCGCTCGATAAATTTCTCGCCGAATACACCATGGCCTACAGCATGATCTTCATGCCGGACTACGGGGACAAGGCCAAGCTGCTCCACCATGTGACGGAAGCGAAGCGGTGGTTCGACGAGGTGCCCGGCAAGACCGACGAAATCTGGCGGTACTTCCTCCATTCGGAACTGCTGAAGGCCGTGCTCGACGCCGATCCGATGTTCCAACCGGTCCTGGCCACGGCGGAAGAAAAGAAGGGCTAGTCCCGGCAGGAACCGTCAAAAGGGCCGAAGCATGCAGGCCCCGCGAGCAGGAGGACCACCAGGCTGCTCTACCTCTTCCCCATCTTCGCCAGCTCGTCGAAATAATGCGCGAAGGCTTTCATCCCGCTGGAAGCCTGGCCCCAGTCGAAGTATTCGTTCGGCGCATGGTAGCCATGCTCGGGGAGACTGAGGCCCAGAAAGAGGATCGGCACCTTCCAGGCTTTCTGCATGGTCACCACGGCGCCGATCGACCCGCCTTCGCGAATGAAAGCCGGTTCTTTTCCGAATCCCGCCTTCGCCGCCCGCTTCACCGCTTCGACGTAGGGTCCCTCGAACAGCCCCTTGAACGGCTGGAGCATCCCTTCCCGTTCCACCTTCACATCGGGATTCACCTTGGCGACATGTTTCCTGAGCAGCGCGAACGCCTTTTCGGGAGTCTGGTTCGGCACCAGCCGCATGCTCACTTTGAGCTCGCCCTGGCCCGGCACGACGGTCTTGACGCCGGGGCCGTGATAGCCGCCGGTGAGGCCGTGCACCTCAAAGGTCGGCGCGGCCCAGATGCGGCGCATGATCTCGGCGGGGTCCTGCGTGCGCAGCGTCCGAAACCCGTAGGCCTGCTTGAACCGGGCGACCTGAAAGCCCGACTTGAGGAAGCTCTTGATCTCCGCTTTCGTCGGCTCCACCACATCGTCGTAGAATCCGGGAATCTTCACCTTCCCCGTCCTGGCATCCACGCAGGTCTGCGCGACTTCCATGAGTTCCGCCAGGGGATTGCGCGCGGCGCCGCCGGTGACGCCGGAATGGGCGTCCTTCGTGCCGGTTTTGAGCGTGAGCCGCGCGCCGAGCAATCCGCGCAAGCCGTAGGGCATGGCGGGCCTGCCTTTGGCAAGCCAGATCGTATCCGACACGACGACCGAGTCGGGCCGGGGAATCGCCGCGCGATTGTTGAGCCCGGCCGCAAAATGCGGACTGCCGATCTCTTCTTCGAGTTCCCACAGAAAGCGAATGTTGATCGGCACTCCCTGCTCGATCGCAAAGCGCGCGCCGAGCAACGCCGCCAGCGCCGGTCCCTTGTCGTCCGTCGCGCCCCGGCCATGATAGATGCCGTCTTCCTTGCGGAAGGCGAAGGGCGCTTCTTTCCATTCCGGCTCCTGCGCCGGCTGCACGTCGAGATGATTGTAGATGGTCACCGTCGGATGATCGGCGCCCGTCGTCCACCCTCCGGAGATGATCGGATAGCCGCCGGTTTCGACGACCTGCGCCTCCGCGCCAACACTCTTCAAGTATTGCACCGCGAGCGTCGCGGCGCGCGGCATCTCGCCCGCCCGCGCCGGATCCATGCTGATCGACGGCACTTCCACCAGCTGACCCAGCAGGTCTTCGAAGCTCGCCCGGCTGTCATTTACATACTGTTTGAGCTGTTCGTCATTCGTCATAGTCGTCTGCCTCCGGTCTCATGCAGAGGGATTATAACGACGAGACGCCGGAAGCGAAAGAAGGCGGGCGCGCGATCATGCTCCGAACAATGGTAGAATACGCCCGTGATGGCGCACGCATTGATACCGGCATTCGGATTCATCTCTGGGCTTCTGCTCTGCACGGCCGTCATCGCTCCACCCTTGCCAGCGTGGGCCGAGGAGCCGGTTCCGATTCAGGCTATCCTGGAAGAGCCGCGCATCTTTCATTTGCGGCAGGTGACCATGCAGGGCGTCGCGCGCGATGTGCAGCCGCTCGATCCCTATAAACTCCCGAACGAGAATGTGTGCTACGGCGCCTACCTCTTTAAACTCGAAGACGATACGGGCGTCATGTCCGTGGCCGTGCTCGGCATCTGCGGGAGGCCGCTGGTGCGCGACCCTGAAATCGAGGACGGCCAGCGTGTGGAAGTGAGCGCCACGATTCAAGCGCCCAGCCATGGCGGCTACTACCTGAGCTTTCAGGGACTCAAGGTCGTGACCGAGGAAGAAGGCCTGGTGCAAGCCGTGGCCACCCGCATTCTCCCGGTTATCGAATGACGAACATGCCGGCACCGGTACATCCATCACAGACGACGGTCGCCTGGATCGGCACCGGAGTGATGGGCGCCGCCATGTGCGGACACGTCTTGAAGGCCGGCTATCGCGTCTCCGTCCACACCCGCACGCCGGCCAAGGCCCAACCCTTGCTCGGTCAGGGCGCCGCATGGGCCGAATCGCTTCGCGCCGCCGCCGACCGCGCCGACATCGTCGTCACAATGGTCGGATTTCCCCGTGACGTGCGCGACGTCTATCTTGCGCCTGACGGCATCCTTGCCGGAGCCAGGCCGGGCTCGATCCTGATCGATATGACGACGACCGAGCCCTCGCTGAGCCGCGAGATCGCCGCAGCCGCGTCGGCGAAAGGGCTGTCGGCCATCGATGCGCCGGTCTCCGGCGGCGATGTCGGCGCGAAACACGCGACCCTCTCGATCATGGTCGGCGGAGATCGCCGCACGGTTGAGGTCGTGCGGCCGCTCCTCGCATGCCTGGGCAGAAAGATCGTCTATCAAGGACCGGCGGGCGCCGGCCAGCACACGAAACTCTGCAATCAGATCGTCATCGCCGGCACCATGGCGGGTGTCTGCGAGAGTCTGCTCTACGGATATAGGGCCGGGCTCGACCTGCATCAGATGCTCGAATCGATCAGGGGCGGCGCGGCAGCCTGCTGGACCCTGGATCATCTCGCTCCGCGCATGCTCCAGCGCAATTTCGACCCCGGATTCTTCGTCGAGCATTTTGTGAAAGACATGGGCATCGCACTGGAAGAAACCGCGCGCATGGGCCTGACGCTCCCCGGATTGACGCTGGTCCATGGCCTGTATCAGCGGGTGGAGGCGCTCGGCCACGGACGCAGCGGGACTCATGCCCTGTTGTTGGCCCTGGAAGACCTGTCCGGCATGACGGACTCCAGCACGTGAGGATGCCATGACTCGACCTCGATCCTTCCTCCTCCTCCCTCTCGCACTGGTCACGTTGTCGGCCTGCGCCGGCAGCAAAGGGTTCGACCGGGCGGACATGCGCGAAGTGCTGCGCCAGACGGTGAACCTGTCGCAGCAGCAAACGGCGCCGGGCGTCACAGAGCGGCCCGGACCGGCATTGGCCGTCCCCTTCCGCCTGGGTATCTTTTTCGCGCGCCGGGAGTTTCCGACCCGACGTGCCATTCAGCGGGTCGAATGGCTGAGCCGGGATAAGGAGGCGCTGCTTCGCTCGCTCGTTCCCTTGCAAGACCAACAGATCCTGCGCGAAAGCATCGTCATTGCCGACTCGTCCGTGCAGCATGCCTCCCTGACGGAACTCCGGAAAGCCGCCGCGCGCTACGGTGCGGACGTGCTCATGATCGTGACCGGAGTCGGTTCCGTGGATCGCTACAACAACGGGTATGCCGCCTTGTATCCGACGATCATCGGCGCCTATCTGGCGCCGGGGACGGTCAGCGAGGCGCTGTTCCTGATCGAAGGCAGCCTGTGGGATGTGCGGTCCGGCGTCGGCTATGGCACAGAAGGAGCGGAAGGCACGGCAACGAAGGCCGGACCCGCCACCTCGCTTGAGGATCAAGAGGTCCTGACCGAGGCCAAGGCCGCGGCACTCCGGAATTTCGGGGAGCGTCTTGACGACCTGGTTGGTCTCGCCGCACATACCGGCAAGAGTTTACGGTGAGTCAAACGACCAGAGAATCCCCAATAACAGGAGCTGCTGCGTCGACGCTAATCCGCTTATCCCGGGGCTGACCTCGCCACCCTTGAAGAACCCTCCTCCGACTCCCGTCGACTCGTCGTACCGGTACTCCAGCCGTACCATCGTAGTGGTCCAACGGTAGGGGAACTTGTATTCCACGGTTGACGTAATCGCCTTCACAAACTGCTCCTGTCCCGTCCATCGTCCGTTGCGGTCCCAGTAGAATTCCGGCCGCACAGCCAGGCTCCAGGGACCGGACACGTGCCACTTCGCCACCAGGTTGCCTCCCATGGCGAAGGTGCGCGGACTGCCTGGTTGATCGGCAATGCTCTCCGTGCCGATGTCATACGACGCCGCGAGAGTCAGGTCGTCGCCTTTCCATTCCAAAATGTGGTTGCCATAGAGGCGCCAGAATTCCAGAGAGGTCTTGTTCTGATCGGGCCCCCAATAGATTGTCTGGGTGGCCGTGAGACGCGGGGTGATCTTGTAAGCCCACTGGCCTCCATAGGACGGCTGGTCGTTCGGACGGGACAGATGAAAATAGCCGTTGATCACGAACGCCGCGACGGTGAGCCGTTCGTTCACCGGATACTTCGCATTGACGCCGAACATCATGTAGGGCGTGTAGTCGGCAATCCAGGAGCGTGTGTAGTTGTTATTGTCTTTCGCGTAGAGCGATTCATACCCGATCAAACTGTTGAACAGGCCGGCTGTCACCGTCAGGCCGTTCCCCACGGGAGCGAGGTACGAGACATTCGCCCGGTGCAGATGCCGCCAGGTATCAGCCCCGTCGACCTTCGGCTCTCCCTGGAGATAGGCAAAGTCTTTCGAGTCGTAACCTCCCTGCAGACCGAATTCCATCCCCCATCGTGAGGTCTCGCCGGCATCTTTGCGCACGTACACATAGCCCATGTTCGGCGCCAATTCGTTGTGACGGGAAGCTGTGGCCCGGCTCCGCCAGAGATGATTCTCGGGGAAGTTGAAATTCACGACGTAGCTGAGATCGAAGTAGGCGCCGTAATGCCAGTCACTTGTAGCTGTCTCAGGCGCACCGGCTGGAGCCGACAACGGTTTGACCGGTTCGTCCGATACCTGGCCAGAACTCTGAGACTCGACGGCATAGACCGGGACGACCAATGCGAATCCGATCGTGAGCCCGCACACACGAATCACCCAGTGACTTGAACGGCCCACACCGTTCTTCCTGGCAGGGTCAAGAAACTCTTTTTCTCCCACAACGCGCTCCATCCGTCTTCTCACGTTCGCACAAGATTCACGCCCCTTCGCCGCCAACTATCATCCCGTGCCTCATCAAGACGGGATCACAACGGAGTGCGTCGATGTAAAGAAATCGTACAAGATAATGGCCGTTGGTCATTCCGTCCGGAGCCGATAGCCGACTCCCAACTCCGTCACCAGATAACGGGGATGGGCCGGGTTTCTCTCCAGTTTATTTCTCAACTGCCGCATGTAGACCCGTAGATAGTGGCCTTCCTCCACATGAAGCGGACCCCAGACCTCTTTCAGTAACTGCCGATGGGTCAATACTTTTCCCGCGTGGCGGATCAGCGTGGTCAGCAGCTTGTATTCGATCGGCGTGAAATGAATTTCCTTCCCTGAGACGTGCACCTGCCGCCGTCCGAGATCCACCGTAAGATCGCCGAGCGTAAACACCGGCTCGGAGACATCGGCAGATTGAGAGGCGTGGCGAAGCGCCGCTCGCATCCGTGCGAGCAGCTCATGGACCCCGAACGGTTTGGTCACGTAGTCGTCGGCACCGAGGTCGAGCGCGGCCACCTTGACCTGTTCCTGATCGCGGGCCGACAGCACGATGATCGGCGTAGCGGTCCATTCCCGCACCCGGCGAATGACCTCGCTCCCCTCAAGATCCGGCAGACCGAGGTCCAACAGGATCAGGTCGGGGTTTCTGGCCTTGGCTTCGGTCAGGCCCTCCCGCCCCGTCGCAGCCTCATAGAGCCGAAATCCGTGTGCGGGCAGTGTTGTCCGGAGGAAACGCCGGATTTCCGGCTCGTCTTCAATTAAAAGTATCGTGGCTTCCTGTGACATAGGGCCCTGCGACCTCGATTGCCGCGCTTCGATTGATCAGGACTCTGCTTGCCGGGCCTCGCTCTGCTCTGTTTCCACTGGAGGCTGCTGATCCGGCAAGGGGATCGCAAACCGAAAGAGAGCACCGCCCCCTGAGCGATGCTCCGCCCAGATACGGCCGCCATGCGCCTCCACGATGCCGCGACAAATCGTCAGCCCCAGCCCGACCCCTCCCTCTCGTGCAGGCTTGGCGCGATAGAACTTGTCGAAGATGCGCGCCTCATCACCGAACGGGATCCCCGGCCCTCGATCTCCGATTTCGACGATCACTTCGCGATCGCCGGCCGACGCGGATAGATCGATAGGGGTTCCCGGCGGCGCGTACTTCACGGCGTTCTCCACGAGATTAATCACCACCTGTTCCAGAAGCACCCCGTCGACCAGCAACAGCGGCAGATCGGCAGGAAACGCCGTATTGACGGTATGCTCGCGCAACCGGCCCTCCAATCTGGCCAGGGCCGCTCCCACCACCTCATCCACAGGGTGCCATTCCTTGTTGAGTTGGACGGCCCCGGCCTCGATGCGCATCATGTCGAGCAGATTCTTGAGCAAGCGGTCCAGGCGGTCGGCCTCCCGGAAAATAGATCGAGAGAGCTCGCGCCGGGCGGCGGAATCCAGTTCGCCCTGTTCTACCATTAAGCTACTGGCGGCGCCGGTGATGGCCGCCAGCGGGGTGCGCAGGTCATGGGAGACGGAACTCAGGATGGCATTCCGCATGCGCTCCGTTTCTACCCGCACGTGAGCCTTCTCCGCTTCTTCGGACAGACGCGTCCGTTCGATCGCCAACGCCACCTGGTTCAGGAGAGATTCGAGCAGATGCAGCTGATCGGGGTCCAAGAGCCGGCTGGAGTCGGTCGGCCGTAGCGCCACCACCCCGATCGCCCCGGCGGAACCGGCCAGGGGCATATAGAGGGCGCTGGTTCCCGGAAGCGTATCGGTTCCAAGCCCGGCGCGCTCGTTGTGGTCGAATACCCATTGGGCCACACCCGACTCCTTGGGATCGAATTCAAAATGCAGCCCTTCACTGCGTTGGACTTGCACCCGTTTGTCGAGATCCGCCAGAAAGATCGCGACCTGGGCATCGAACACGTCTCGAAGATGCTTCGCCGCGAGCTGGGTCAGCATCCCGGTTCCCCGGTGCGTGGCGAGATCGCGGCTCATCGTGTACAGCACGCCGGTACGCCGTTCCCGATAGCGGGCCAGTTCGGCTTGCTGGTGGAGACGCACGGCGAGATTACTGATGACCAAGGCCACGACCAGCATCACCCCGAACGTCAACAGGTATTGAAGGTCGGAGACAGCGAAGGAGTAGTAGGGCGGGACGAAGAAAAAGTCGAAGAACGCCACGCTGAGGACCGATGCGAGCACCGACGGCCCGCGCCCGAGGCGAATCGCGATGACGATCACCGCGATGAGATACATCATGATCAAGTTCGCCGCCGAGAAGTACGGGAACATCAGCCAGGCGACCCCGCTCGCGCACAACACCCCGAGGGTCGCATGGGCATACCCTGAGACGTCGCTGGTTCTCCGGAGACTCCGGCGGACGAGCGGCTGTCCCTCGCCGGCCTCGCCCGTAATGACATAGATGTCGATCTCCCCGCTTTGCTGGATGAGCTCCGACACGACGGATCCGAAGATCCATTCCTTCCACCGGGACCTGACCGGCTTCCCGACGATGATCTTCGTCACGTTGCGGCTGCGCGCATAACTCAAGAGTTCCTGGGCCACGTTCTCGCCGATCAACGTGACCGCTTCGGCTCCCAGCTGCTCGGCCAACCGCAGGGTCTGCCCCAATCGATCCCGTTCCGCCTGCGGCAAGCGGAGGTGCCGGGGAATCTGCACGTAGACCGCAATCCATTTGGCATGCAGGTCTGCCGCCATCTGGCGCGCGGCCCTCACGAGGCGGGGGCCGCGCGGTTTCGTGTTGACGCACACCATGACGGTTTCCGCGGCCGGCCAGGTCCGCACCACCGCGTGATCGCGGCGGTAGACTTCCATCTGCTGGTCCACCCGCTCTGCCGTGCGGCGTAGCGCCAGTTCGCGCAACGCAATGAGATTGCCTTTGGAGAAAAAGTTCTGGATGGCGTGCTGAATCTGCTCGGGAACATAGACTTTCCCGTCTTTGAGCCGCTGCAGAAGATCGTCGGGCGGAAGGTCGATCAGCTCCACATCATCTGCCCGTTCGAGCATAGAATCCGGTACCGTCTCGCGAACCCGCACGCCGGTAATTTGGGCCACCACGTCGTTCAAGCTTTCCAGGTGCTGCACGTTCACCGTGGTATAGACATGGATGCCTGCCTTCAGCAATTCCTGAACGTCCTGCCACCGCTTGGCGTGGCGCAGGCCCGGGGCGTTGGTGTGTGCCAGTTCGTCGATGAGGATGAGGGCGGGACGGCGAGCCAGGGCCGCGTCGAGATCGAATTCCTGGAGCAGGGTTCCCCGATAGTCCACGGTGCGGCGGGCCAGCACGTCCAGTCCGCTCACCAAGGCTTCGGTTTCCGCTCGTCCGTGGGTCTCCACCACGCCGATGACGACGTCCACGCCGTCGCGCCGCTGCTCGTGCGCCGCCTCCAGCATGGCGTACGTCTTGCCGACGCCGGGGTTGGCGCCGAGGAAGACTTTCAGTTTGCCCTCCGCCTGCCGGGCTTCCTCCGCCTGCACACGCTTGAGGAGCGCGTCGGGATCCGGTCGTTTCTGGTTCAAGGGTCAGATCCTCTCTCGGCGTCGCGGTTGCTCGCTCAAATGACGCCTGAATTCTAGGGAAGGGCGGGAAGGGCGTCAACGAGACAAGCGGCCGTCGGAGTTCAACAGGCTGTCGGCACCGTTCCTGAATCATGACTGCCGGGCGATCACGATCGGTGACTAGCGCCCTTCATCCAGTGCAACATTCAGCTGGAAGACATTGACTCGTGGCTCCCCCAACAATCCGAACTGGCGGCCTTCGGTGTGCCGGGCCACCAGCGCTCCCACGGTGCTCTCATCCAGGCCTCGCGCCCCGGCTACTCGCTTCACTTGGTACAGAGCCGCAGCCGGGCTCATGTGAGGATCTAGCCCGCTGCCGGAAGCGGTGACAAGGTCCACCGGGATCGGCATCTCGTTGCCCGGATGAGCCGCCCGCAAGGCGTCCACTCTGGCTTGCACCGCCGCGATGAATGCCGGGTTCGTAGGCCCGAGGTTCGATCCGCCCGACGCAGCGGCGCGATAGGGAAAGGGCGAGGACGCCGACGGGCGGCCCCAGAAATACTCCGGCTTGTCGAAATACTGTCCGATCAACCTGGAGCCCACGACCATTCCGTCGCGGACGATCAGGCTGCCGTTCGCTTGATCGGGAAAGAACAGGTGAGCCAGCCCGGTGACCGTGAGCGGATAGACCAATCCGGTGAGGATCGTCAGGATCAGTAACATCGTCAGCGCAGGTCTTATGTGGTCTCTCATGACTGCCTCAGATCAAATGAAGCGCGACTAAGATCATGTCAATCAGCTTAATACCGATAAACGGCACCACGACACCGCCCAACCCGTAGATCAGAAGATGACGCCGCAACAATGGACCCGCGCCGATGGGGCGATACGCGATTCCTTTTAAAGCGAGCGGAATGAGCGCAATGATAATCAGCGCGTTGAAAATGACCGCGGACAGGACCGCGCTTTGCGGAGTTGCCAATCGCATCACGTTGAGCGCATTCAGAGCCGGATAGGTCGTGGCAAAGGCTGCGGGAATAATGGCGAAGTACTTCGCGACATCGTTGGCGATGCTGAATGTGGTCAAGGCTCCGCGGGTCATGAGCAACTGCTTGCCGATTTCCACGATCTCGATGAGCTTCGTGGGGTTCGAATCCAGATCGACCAGATTGCCCGCTTCTTTGGCGGCCTGCGTGCCGGTGTTCATCGCCACGGCGACGTCAGCCTGAGCCAGTGCCGGGGCATCGTTGGTGCCGTCCCCCGTCATGGCGACGAGCCGGCCGCCGGCCTGCATCTCGCGAATGAGCTGGAGCTTGGCTTCAGGCGTGGCCTGTGCCAGGAAATCGTCTACGCCGGCCTCCGCGGCCACAGCCGCCGCAGTCTGCGGATTGTCGCCGGTGATCATCACCGTCTTGATGCCCATGCGTCGCAGCTCCCCGAATCGTTCCTTGATCCCGCCTTTCACAACATCTTTGAGATCGATGACGCCCAACACTTTTGGCCCCTCCGCGACCACCAACGGTGTCCCCCCCTGCTTCGCAATGATTTCCACTTGTGCGCGGGTCGCACGGGAAAAATGCCCGCCCCGATCCGTCACATAGGCTTCAATGGCATCCGCAGACCCCTTGCGGATTTCCCTCCCGTTGAGATTGACGCCGCTCATGCGGGTTTGAGCCGAAAAGGGAATAAACATGGCGCCCAGCTCGTGGATGTCGCGGGCGCGTAATCCATACATCTCTTTCGCAAGCACGACGATGCTTCGGCCTTCCGGCGTCTCGTCCGCCAGCGACGAGAGCTGGGCCGCATCGGCCAGCGCCTGATCACTCACCCCTTCTGCAGGATGAAAGGCGGTCGCCTGACGGTTGCCCAGCGTGATGGTCCCGGTCTTGTCGAGGAGCAACACATCCACATCGCCCGCCGCCTCGACCGCCTTTCCCGACATGGCGATGACGTTGGCTTGCACCATGCGATCCATGCCGGCGATACCGATGGCCGAGAGGAGAGCCCCGATCGTCGTAGGAATGAGACAGACGAGCAGTGCCACCAACACCGTCACGGTCACCGGCGTTCCTTGCTCGATGGCCTGCACGCTATACAGAGAAAAGGGTAACAACGTCACCGTTGCCAAGAGAAAGATGATGGTGAGCGCGGCCAGCAAAATTGTAAGGGCGATCTCATTCGGCGTCTTCTGACGCTTGGCCCCTTCCACCATCGCGATCATCCGGTCGAGAAAACTCTCGCCCGGGCTCGCCGTGACACGAACGATGAGCCAGTCTGAGAGCACCTTCGTGCCCCCTGTCACGGCACTGCGATCGCCGCCGCTTTCCCTGATCACCGGCGCACTCTCACCGGTGATCGCGCTCTCATTCACCGACGCCACCCCTTCGATCACCTCGCCGTCAGCTGGAATGAACTCTCCGGCCTCCACCAGCACCACATCGCCTTTCTTCAACGCACTCGCGGAAACCGCATTGGACAGATCGCCCCGCTGGAATTGTTTGTTCGTGGCGGCCTCATCATCAACGCCTGGCTCCACACGCCCGAGCTGCCTTGCGATGATATCCCGGCGCGCCCGACGAAGCGAATCGGCCTGAGCTTTGCCGCGGCCTTCCGCCATGGCTTCCGCAAAGTTGGCGAACAGCACGGTGAACCAGAGCCACAGCGCAATCGAGAAAATGAACCAAGCCGGCGCTTCTCCGTTCCCGACCAGCGCTTGGACAAGTAAGAGGGTGCTGAGGAGGCTCCCCACGAGCACCACGAACATCACCGGGTTGCGGACCTGTAGCCGAGGGTCGAGCTTGCGCAGCGCCTCCAGCATCGCGTGTCGGACAAGCGGGGGATCGAAGAGCGGGCGCGCTTTCGTCGATGTCGACATGTGATTGCCTCTGCCTAGTGGCTAGCGACCCACCATCATCAAATGTTCCACGACCGGCCCTAACGCCAAGGCCGGCACAAACGTCAAGGCGCCGACCATCACCACCACTCCGATCAACAACCCCACAAACAACGGCGTGTGCGTCGGGAGCGTGCCCGGTCCAGCCGGCACAATCTGTTTTCGAGCCAGCGAGCCGGCGAGCGCCAATGTCGGGATCGCCAGCCAGAATCGGGAAATCAGCATGGCGATCCCCCCGCTGAGATTGTAGAAGGGGGTGTTCACATTCAGACCGGCAAAGGCGCTCCCGTTATTGTTGCCCTGAGAGGTATAGGCGTACAGAATCTCGCTGAAGCCATGTGCGCCCAGATTGAGAATCGACGAGGTACCGGACTCGGTGGCCACGGCGATCGCCGTGCACCCCAACACGAGAATCGGCATGATCAGGATCAGCAGCGCAGCCATCTTCATCTCGTACGGCTCGATCTTCTTGCCGAGATATTCCGGAGTACGCCCCACCATCAGCCCTGCGAGAAACACCGCGACAATGGCAAAGACCACCATGCCGTAGAGGCCCGAGCCGACCCCGCCGAATACCACTTCTCCGAACTGCATCAGGAACATCGGAACCAGTCCGCCCAAAGGGGTGTAGGAGTCATGCATGGAATTGACGGACCCGTTCGACGCGGCCGTGGTGACCGCCGCCCAGAGGCTGGAATTCACAATGCCAAACCGCGCCTCCTTGCCCTCCATGTTTCCACCCGCCTGATCCGGGCTGGCGGCCTGATCGATTCCCATTGTCACGAAGGCAGGATTCCCGCTCTGTTCCGCCCAGACAGCGAGTGTGACGAACGGGATCAAGAGAATGGTCATCGCTGCCAGGACCGCCCAACCCTGACGCGTATCCCCGACCATCATCCCGAACGTGTAACAGAGCGCCGCAGGGATCAGGAGGATCGCCAACATCTCGAGGAAATTGCTCCAAGGCGTTGGGTTCTCGAACGGATGGGCCGAATTCACGTTGAAGAATCCGCCGCCGTTCGTCCCGAGTTGCTTGATCGCGATCTGAGAGGCCGCCGGTCCGACCGCTAACACTTGCTCGACAGCCGTCGCGGGCTCTGTCTTGGGTTTCCCCTGTTCATCCAGCACCGGCTGCCCATTTGCATCCATCACGGGCTTGGCATAGCTGACCGGCTGAAGCATGGTGACCGGCTGGTATGAGGCAAACGTCTGCACGACGCCTTGTGACACCAACAACAGGGACAAGAGCAGGGCCAGCGGCAGGAGAATATACAGCGTACTGCGGACGAGATCGGTCCAAAAGTTGCCGATGGTCAGGGCGCTGCGTCGCGCGAGGCCTCTGATCAAGGCGACCAGGATCGCCATGCCGGTTGCAGCGGACACAAAATTCTGCACGGTGAGCCCCAACATTTGAGTCAGATAGCTCAGGGTGGTTTCGCCTCCGTAGGCCTGCCAATTGGTATTGGTCACGAAGCTCGCCGCCGTGTTGAAGGCGAGATCCGGCGGAACGGCGCCCGCCCCTGCCGGATTCAGCAGCAGGAAGTTTTGAAATCGCTGCAGCCCGTACAGCAGGACCAGCCCCATGACGTTGAATGCCAGCATGGCGATCCCATACGTCTTCCAATCCATCTCTTCGGTTTCACGCACGCCGCACAGACGATACACCAGCCGCTCAAGCGGGCCCACCACCCGGTCGAGTCCACAGACTTGGCCTTCGTACACCCGTGCCATGTACCAACCCATCGGTTTGACCAGAGCGAGCAGCACGAGAAAGTAGAGTGCGATTTGCGCCAGTCCATTGATCGTCATCAGAACCTCTCCGGCTTCAACAAGGCAATCATCAGATAGATCAGTAACCCGAGCGCGAGGATGCCGCCGATGAGATAGGACCCTGCCATGTCATCCTCCTTCTTACAGGCGGTCCAGACCGTGCAGCAGGCAACCTGAAACCGCAAAGAAGAGCAGCATGATGCTGAGGTACAGGAAATCCACCGGTCACCCTCCCTACCAGTATTCCCTAAGGAGTGATGTAGCACCCACAGAGTAAAAACGGTGTTAAAACCAAGGGACGGATCGTCAAGAGGGGATCAAAACTCGCTTGGATGGGAGAGAGACATGGAATGAGCCAGTCATGGCTCAATAGTGCAGCATACAGAATCCCGCTGAACCACAGAAGGTCGGTCCAGGATTCGCTACCGGCGCGACTCTCCCAGCACACACCACATCCGGCGCGTCCCGGATTTCTGGTCGGTGACCGGTTCGCCGCTGAAGAAACTGACCTGCCAGGCGACGATGTCGTCTTTGGGGTCCGGCGTCGCGGTCCAATAGATTTCAGAGCGGATGTTGGAGAAGGGATGACCGGCCGGCAGAGCCGGATCGTGCTGTGAGATATCGATCAAGGTCTTGAGCTCATCGATGGTCGGACCGCGCCAGCCTTTTATTCCGCCAACCTCCTTCGTCGTGCACCGTTCATTGGAGCGGCTCCAGACATCATGTTCCCGATCCGGCTCCTGCTCCCAGATGAGCCCGGTCTTGCCGTCCTTCACTCCCGCTCCGTTCAGGACCAGCGTGAATCGCGCCGCGCTCTCGTCCGCAAGACACTCTCCCGAAAGGAACAGAAGGGCGCACCCGAATCCGATCAGCCGGATACCCGCATGGAGGTAGGCTCGCCTCGTCATGGTGGTCCTTTCTTCCGCAAGGTCGCGGCGCGTTCGATGGGAGATTGCGCGCAGTCTGCCCCAGGCCGCTTGTCTTTTCAAGAGTCCGTGGGGCATGCTGGGCGCCGATTGACAGGGCCCGGGGGCGCTTCAAAACGGGAACGGTCATCCGGCCTGAAGACTATCGAGGGAGGAAGCCTATGAGCGGTGCGGAGCATCATCGTCGAATCGATGTGTTGGCGATCGGGTTGTTCGGTCTCGCGGTCGGAGCCTTGACGCTCGGCGTGGCACAACTCGGCGGCATTCCCAATTCGAACAAAGTCGGCACCCTGGTGATCGCCCTGATGTTCGGAGGGATTGTGCAAATTCTGGCCGGCATCACCGACATCCGCTATCACGAGCAACTGGGCGGCACCGCCCTGACGATGTACGGATTCTTCTGGACGACGGTCTGCATCGCAACGCTCGTGAGCGAAAGCACCTCCTTCCATCTCGACATGGTGCTGTTCGCCCCCATTAATCTTGTGTATGCAGCCTTTTCATTGGTGATGGTCTACCTCACCGCCTATCGCAACGCCACGCTCTGCATTCTCCACATCGTGATTGCCGTGACCTTCTCGTCGACCGTCCTGGAGCGGCTTAATGTGATCGGGGAAACCTTGCCCGGCATCCTTCATATCGTTGTCGGATTCATGGCCTTCTATCATGCGGTGGCGAGCTTGACGCAAGCCTTTACCGGGCATCAGTTGGTCCCGCTGGGCCCGCCGTTGCTGCACCGGAATGGTTCTCCGATGCGGCGTGTCACCGACCAGCCGGTTCCGGCACGCTGACTCAAACAGGTCACAATCTAGCGCCTGGATCGTTCATAATGCCGGGTGAGCAGCCAACCGCCCCACACGAACGAGCCCAGCATCAGCACCATGCCGACGTTGTAGACCAGATGCGCCAGGCGATGGTCCCACTCCAAGCAACCAAGCATCGTGAGCAGATTGTTCCAGTCGTGGCCGTCGGTTTCCTTCCCCGTCACGCCCCCTAGCAGGATGAGGTCCATGGCTCGCGCGTCGTTGATATAGGGCGCCACGTCCATGAGGCTTTCCGCCGTCCACCAGAGCG
Source organism: Nitrospira sp. NS4 (assembly GCF_049546785.1). Classification (NCBI taxonomy): domain Bacteria; kingdom Pseudomonadati; phylum Nitrospirota; class Nitrospiria; order Nitrospirales; family Nitrospiraceae; genus Nitrospira; species Nitrospira sp. NS4. The sequence goes on from NZ_JBMWAN010000002.1 coordinate 538,137, forward strand.
CCACAGATCCGCCGAACGGATCGCGGGTCTTCAGGACGAACGTGCCGAGGCAGATCAGCGGCATCAGCACCTGCCCCAGGCTTCCCCCGAGAATCATCATGAACCATCCGAAGGGGCTGAAGAACAGATGACCGGCTTCGTGGAACGGGAGATTGATGAGATGCAGGAACGACTCCCCCGTATAGTTGGTTTCGAGGGGCGTGACGATGAACTTCATGCCCCACCAGGCGAGCATAATAAAGACCAGCCCGCGACCCACGAGGGTCATGGAATCGGACACATGATCCGATTCGATCAGCCACTCTCGCACCATGAGAATCCACCGAGCCTCGCTCGCCACTGGAGCCGGTGCGACGACATGAGCCGGCAATGGACGATACTTCGCGAAGATGATCCCGCACCTCACACACTCGATCGTCGCATCGGGCCGATCGGCCTGGCACTTGGGACACAAGCGGGTCTCGGCTTCGAGAGCGTCCATGCCTGCATGCTAGGGTGAAGCCATCGATCCGGCAAGAATTTAGCGGGAACCTACTTGTCGGATTCTCCACGCCGCTATTGGAGTTCCCACTCGTCCCCCCACACTGATCACCGATCACTCGGTCTCAGCGGGTCACAATGGGAAATGGCGGGAAAATCAGGACGAAGAGGACGACCGTCGCCCACCCGAGCCCGATTCGCACAGCGCCGAGCGGAGACCGGGGGGAAGGAATCGGCGGGTGGGCCACACCCAACAGGCTCGACAGGAGCGCCCAGAGCCACCATCCCTGCCAGCCGAAGTAGCCCAGCACCAGCAGAATGGGGATCACGCCCAGCGCAACGGTCCGCTGGGTCTTCCCCCACAAGGCATAGGCCACATGCCCTCCGTCAAGCTGGCCGATGGGAATGAGATTGAGACAGGTGACGAAGAGCCCGAACCAGGCCGCCTCGGCGACCGGGTGCAAATTCACGCTCGCGCCTCTGGGCAAATCGCCAAATGCCCATGACACACCCCAGTCGACGAGCAGCGATCGGCCGACCAGAAAGGGACTGGTTGGGCTGATCCCGATCTCCACCTGCGACCAATGCAGCCCCACCACCAACGCGGTGAGCGCGACGGCAAACCCCGCGAGAGGACCAGAGATGCCGATATCGAACAGGGCCTTCCGCTCCACGATTTGCCCGCGCACACGGATGATCGCCCCAAACGTGCCCACCAGCACCGGCAGCCCAGGAATAAAGAGCGGCAGCGAGGCCGGAACACGGTGCCATTTCGAGCAGAGAAAATGCGCCAGCTCGTGCGTGCCCAGGATCAACAACAACGTCGCGGCAAAAGGGATTCCCTGCAACAATTCCTCGGGACGTTCAACCAGCAGATCCCAGGCTCCGCGCATCGGACGAAAGAGGTTGGGATGATCCTGGTAGGCCCCGGCCCAGAGGGTCGTAAAAATGGTGAGGGCGAACAATCCGATCGGTAGCACATAGCGCGAGAAGGTCGATTCGACATAGTCGCCGGCATCCTCCTCCGCGGGCTCGCTGACGAACGACCGGTCCATGTCCTCATCAATAGGAGCATCTGCCGACCGCCGGTCACGATCCATGAGGGCTCCTAGGCGGTGGCGTAGAAAGGATTGTGGGCCAGCTCTTCTTCGACGGTCGTGGCTGGTCCATGGCCCGGCAGCAGGCGATAGGCCTGCGGCAACCCGAGCACTCCGGTCCGGACCGATGTCAGATGGGTCTGATAGAGCGTGTGAGGATTCGAACGGCCGATGGACCCGGCGAACAAGGTATCGCCGACGAAGCAGAGCGGCGTCTCCGGATCATCCACTCGATAGCAGATCCCTCCGGGGGTATGGCCGGGCGTTGCCAGACAGCGTACGAGCCGACGGCCGACGGCGATCGTCTGTCCATGCTGCGGCACTTTCAGCTGCGCCGCGGGAGGCTGCCAACTCAGCAGCTCGACATCCTCCGCTCCAAGATACACCGGCGCCTCGCGAAACTTCAGAATCTGCTCGATCCCGTCGGCATGGTCCGCATGACCGTGCGTCAGGCAAATCCCGACCAGGCTCAAACGGTGCGCCGATAAGAACTCGATCATGGCCGCGGGATTGTAGGCCGTGTCGATCAGCAGCGCCTCGCCGCCGTCATGGACGACATAGCCCTGCACCCCATAGCCATTGATCGATCCCTGGATCGTGTCCACCCAGACAGGCGGACGCTGCGCAGCCGGCTCCCACTTCTCGATCGCGATCTGCTCCAACGGCCCGGGACGAAGGCCGAGGGCTTTCGCCAAAGCCCGCACCTCCATGCGATCGCGCGGCTGATCGCCGCGCTCCAGCGCCGTGATGTCGCCACCGGGCAAGCCCGTCAACCGCGCGAGATCCACAACCGAGAGGCCCTGGCCCGTCCGGGATTTTTTCAGAATGTCACACAGCTCGTCTTCTAAGGGCATGCCAAGCGATCACTCCGTTTATTATCATTCTTCCCCTGTCCTCTCCAAGGCCGGCGGTGGGGGTCGTTCTTACTGCGCGCATGCACCGAGCACTAACCGCATTGATGAGAATGAAATTGATCCTACGTGCGCGGGGCGCGAGCAAGAGAACGCCCCCGCCGCCGGCCACTCCTTCACCCCTCCGGACTCAGCTCGATCTCTTTCACTTCACCGAAGGTCGAAAGCACCTTCGGCAGCGATTCGCCGGAGCCGACGGCGACGATCTTGAGACGATCGGGATGGAGGTGCTTCTTGGCCGCTGCCAGCACGTCCTCCCTGGTCAGCTTGAGCACCTTCTCACGGATCTGCTGGAGAAAATCCTTGGGCAGTCCGTCGTACTCCAGGTCCACCAGGCGGCTGACGATTGCCGAGGGACTGCTGAACGAGAAGATGAACGAGTTGACGTAGGCCTCTTTCGCCTCGGCCAACTCCTGGTCGGTGACCGGTTCGGTGCGCATCCGCTCGATGTTGGCCACGAAGCGGCTCACCACTTCCTGCGTCGAGACCAGTTTCGTTTCCGCCCGCATGAGCCACACGCCCTGATCATGTATGCCGGAATTCAACCGGCTGCCCACGGAGTAGGCCAGGCCGCGTTTGGTCCGCACGTCGTTGAATAGCCGGCTGCGGAAGGAACTCCCGCCCAGAATGTCGTTGGCGATCGCCAGGGCGACATAGTCCGGATCGTTCTCTTTGATCGTCAAATGGCCGACCCGAAGATGGGTTTGGGAGGTTTCTTTGTTCACGAACCGGATCGCCGGCTTGGCCATCTCGCTGTCCGGCACGTCGGCAATCTTCAGATCCGGCAGGGTCCCCTTCGCCCAATCGCCGAACACCTCGCGCAAAGCCGCCAGCATCTCGGCTTTCTCGAAGTCTCCGGTCACCCCCAGGATGATGCCGTTGGGATGGATCGTGTTCCGGTGAAACGCCGCCAGATCGTCGCGGGTGATGCGTGTGATCGAGGCGATGGAGGTTTCCCTGGCGGTCGGATGATCCGGCCCGTACAACAGTTTCATGAACTCCCGGCCTACGATGGAACCGGGACTATCCTGCCGGCGGCGTATCCCTTCGAGGGCCTGCAGCTTCGCAATTTCGACCCGTTCCGGATCGAACGCCGGCGCCCGCAGCAATCCCGCAAAGATCTGGAGCCCCCGCTTGAGATCCTTCTTGAGCACATCCAGCGAGGCGGAGCCGGATTCGTGTCCGATCGAAATGCCGACATTCCCGGCGAAGTGTTCCAACTCTTCGTCCACCTGCTCCGCCGACAGACCGCCGCCGCCGCCGGTCCTCATCAGCGCCCCGGTCAGAGAGGCCAGGCCGATCTTGTCCGCCGGATCAAGCCAGGATCCGGTCTTCATCGTGGCCGACACCGTGACGAGCGGCAGCTCATGATCCTCCAGGAGGTACACCACCATCCCGTTGTCGAGCACCACTCGATCGGGCTCCGGCGGAGTAAACTCGACCGGCTTGAACGTCATCGTGCGCGGATCGCCGAGCACGAGCTCTCCCGCACAGGCGGTTGTCACAGAACCCGCCAACAGCACAGCCGCCGTGAATAGATACGGCATTCCAACGCCCTTCGCCTCTTGCCCCTTGCCTCTCATCCACCTCATCGCGTCACCTCGCTGCCCGGCACTGAAGCCATCTTCTTCCCGTTCGGTTTTTTCACCAGCGTCCCCACCGTGCGATTGGATTTCGTAAAATATTCTTTCGCGACCCGCTGGATGTCCGCCGCCGTGACGGCCGCGACCCGATCCCGCGATTTCAAGACATGGCGCCAATCCCCCGCCACGGTCTGATACAAGGCCAGTTGCGACGCGAGCCCGCCGTTCGAGCGAAGCGTCCGCACCATATCGGCATCGATGTTGTTCAGGATCTTTTCCAATTCTTTGGCCGGCACCGGTTCGGTCTTCAGCCGGTCCAATTCTTCGTAGAGCGCCGCTTCCACCTCGGCGGCCGTGTGGGGAGCCAGCGGCGTCGCGGTGAGGATGAAGAGATTGGGCGCGCCCACGCCCGGATAGTTGGCGTCGGAGCCGACGGAGGCGGCGAGCCGCTTCTCGCGCACCAGCTTCGTCTGCAAGCGGGAGGTGAGGCCGTCGGTCAGCACTTCATCGATCACGTCGAACACCTCGTCGTCGGGATGGCCCAGACTCGGCTTGTGGTAGCCGATCGCCACGACCGGTTCGGCCTCGAACTCCACTTCCACGCGCCGTTCCCCGCGCTGTTCCGGTTCCACCGTCACGATGGCCGGAGCCTGCGGAGCCGCGGGAATCCTGCCGAACGTATTGTCGATGAGGGCGATGACCTCTTTCGGATTCACGTCGCCGACCAGCGCGATCGTCGCATTGTTCGGCCCGTAGTAGGTCTTGAAGAAGGCTTCGGTCGCCGCCGGGGTCAGCGAGAGAATGTCCGACCCCCAGCCGATGGTCGGAATCCCGTAGGGGTGCGCGCGGAAGGCCGCGGAGGTGAAGGTCTCGAACAGCAGGCCGTTGGGACTGTCGTCATTCCGCAACCGGCGCTCTTCCATCACGACCCCGCGCTCTTTGTAGAATTCGCGAAGCACCGGATTCGCCATGCGGTCCGCTTCGATCGCCGCCCACAGCGGCAGGCGGTTCGCCGGCAGGCTGATCGTATACCGCGTCAGATCTTTCCCCGTGGAGGCGTTGAGGCCGACCCCGCCGTGGCGCTGATAGAGCAGCGCCATTTCATTGCCGACCACATATTGTCCGGCCTGGGCCTGCAAGTCGGCGACGCGCTTTTGCAGCGCCTCGATCTCGGCCTGCTCCTCCGCCGTCGCCGGGGTGCTTCTCTTCGCCAGAGCGCGCTGCCGCTCGTCGAGGAGCGTCCCGACGCGGTGCTGTTCGTCGAGCAGCGGTTTCTCTTTTTCATAGTCTTTCGTCCCGACGGTGCGCGTCCCTTTGAACGCCATGTGCTCGTACAGATGGGCGATGCCGGTCTGCCCCGCTTGCTCGTTGACGCCGCCCACCCCGAAGGTGATGTTGATCGACACGACCGGCGTTTGATGACGCTCGACCATCAGGATGGTCAGGCCGTTGGCGAGCTTATGCTCGATGACCCGGTCGGCCAGGCTCGGCGAAGCCGCGAACAGCAGGTCGAGGTTCAGGCCAAGGCCCAGGACCAGAACCAGGAGGACCACGGTGAAGCATGAAGCGTGAAGCGCAGGAAAAGCCAAGAAACGACCGCGTGAAAACCAGGCCGAACTGGTCACTCCGGTGTTGTACGAAATCCTTCCTTGCACGAGATACGCTTGACGAGAGACGAGAGACGTTCGAGTTGTCATTGAAAGATCTCCATCAGTTGTTCCGGCCGTTCAATGAACCAATCGGGCTGGCAGGCCGCCATCTTTTCCCGGTTGCCCATGCCGTATCCGACGGCGCAGACCCGGATGCCGGCATTGTGCCCGCCGTTAATATCGTTCGTGCTATCCCCCACCAGAACCGCGCGTTCCTTGGGCACGTTCATCTGCTCGAGAATGTGCAGCAACATGCCGGGCTCCGGCTTGAGCCCGAATCCGTTGTCGCCGCCGACGACGTAATGAAAATGCTGCGCGCCCAGCCCGTTCAAAATGGCGGTCGTGTACTCGATCGCTTTGTTCGTCGCGACCGCCTTCTGCTTGTCGGAGAAATGCCGCAGCATGGGCTCGATGCCGGGGAAGAAGACCGTCCGGTCCAGGCAGTGTTCGAGATAGTGGCCGCGAAAGACTTTCAAGGCCTCGTCGAAGCTGACGCGCTCGCTCTCGCCGACCGCCAGCCGCAACAGCTTCTTCACCCCGTCGCCGACAAAGCCGAAAATTTCCTCCAGCGGACGTTCCGGCAGCCCCAACTCAACCAGCGTGAGATTGACCGAATGGGCGATGTCCCATTTGGATTCGATGAGCGTGCCGTCGAGATCGAAAATCAGGAGATCGACCGGGGTCTTCGTCATGGTGCAACCTTTCGCAATGTCTCGCCCAGTTCCGCCAGGATGCGGCCCTTCTCGGCGTCTGTTTCCTTCAGTTCGGCTTCCCGGACCAAGTCGATCATGCGTTTCAGCCCGACATGCGGCGGAATCACCGGCTCCATAATCCGCCACTTGTTCCGGACGGCTTTGACGCGAAACCGCACTTCCTCAGTCATTTCCTCCGGCACAAAGGCGGCCGTTTCGAGGTAGACCGCCCCGAGCACCTGAAAGGTGACCGGGATCACGACCTCGAGCTTGTTGACCACCTCCCACTGCCGGTAGTCCTCGGGAACTGTGACGTCGCTGATCACGACCACCCGGCCCCAAACCGGTTCGTCCCGCCAATCAATATACGGCACCAGCGTCTCGAACGACATGGCATCCATCCGCGCCCCCTTCTTGTCGAGGGTCACGTACCGCTTGACGATGGTGGTCGGTGATTGATCGAGCGACCCGCTCTGCGCCAGCGCCACAAGGGGACAACTCAGCAAAACCAGCAGGAAGAGAAGATGGCGCATCGGTCGCATTACGAGAACTCGCTCCTATTGGATGGCATGCAGCTTCATCACATTCGTTCCGCCGGGCCTCCCGGCCACGGTCCCGGCCAGCAAAACGACCCGATCGCCCACGACGGCCAGCCGGTCGGCCTTGAGCCGGCGATCGATGTCCGCAATCTGCTCGTCGGGGTCCGGCACCCACTGCATCAGCCGCGGAGTCACCCCCCAATACAGCGCCATGCGGCGGCGGATCGGCTCGTGCGGCGTGAACGCCACAATCGGCGCCGCCGGTTGATGCTTGGACAGCAGCCTGGCCGTCATGCCCGATTCCGTCAACACCGCCAGGGCAACGGCCCCTGTTGCCGCCGCAGCAGACGCGGCCGCGCTGCACATCGCTTCGGCGATCGTCTCCGTCTGCCCCGGCGAACGGTCGGCGGCCGGCGCGAGACGCGGTCCCGCTTCGGCCGCCTGCACAATGCGATCCATCACGGCGACCGTCTCCACCGGATACTGACCGCGCGCCGTCTCCCCGGACAACATGACTGCATCGGTCCCGTCGAAAATCGCGTTGGCCACATCGGACGCTTCGGCCCTGGTCGGCACCGGTTGCGTCATCATCGATTCCAACATCTGCGTGGCCGTAATAACAACCCGGCGGCGCCGGTTGGCGTCCAGGATAATCCGCTTTTGGAGGACCGGCACCGCCTCCGGCCCCATTTCCACGCCTAAGTCGCCGCGCGCGATCATCACGCCGTCGGCCTCATCCAGGATCGCGCCGAGCGAGGCAATGGCTTCGGCCCGTTCGATCTTGGCGATAATCGGTTGATCGCCGCCACAGGCCCGGACGAACTCGCGGGCCGCCTGAATATCCTCAGGCCCCCGGACGAACGAGAGGGCCAGGTAATCGACCTGATGGGCGACGCCGAACCGGATGTCCGCCCGGTCCTTCTCCGTCAACGTGGGGGCGCTGACCACGGTGCCCGGAAGATTCATGCCCTTCTGCGAGGTCACCAGACCGCCGGTGATCACCCGGCATTCGACCGTGCCTCCCGACACCGACGATGCCAGCAATTCGATGCGGCCGTCGTCGATCAAGATTTTGGCGCCGGGGCGGACATCTCTGGCCAGTTGCGGATAGGTGACGGGAAGATCGATGGTCAGGGAAGGGGATACGGTTTGCGCGCCGATCTGTCCGCCCGAACGCAGCAGGCCCCCCACCAGTCTGACGCGTTGATCGACAGCGAGTTCGACCCCCGCATCCGGTAGGGTCCCGAGGCGAATGCGCGGGCCCTGCAAATCCTGGAGCACGGCGATCGTCGCCTGACGACGGTCCGCCACTGTTCGAATGGCTTCCAGCGTGGCAGCGTGGCTCTCCGGCGAGCCGTGGGAAAAATTCAGGCGCGCGACATTCATGCCGGCCGCAATCAGCCGGTCCAGCATGGCCGGTTCACGGCTGGCCGGGCCGATCGTACAGACGATTTTGGCTCTCCGCATGGCAACGGTCATGCGTCACGCGCTCACTTCGGATTGGAGTCTGGTCTAACAGGATAGTGTGTCGACTGGATCGGCGACTCACGCTGACTCTACATCCACATATCCAGCATAGGAAGACATTCTAACCCAGGCATTGGATGACCGCAAAGGACTTGCCCGAACAGAATCCGGCTCGTTTGACCTGCTCCGGCCTGCGTGGTACGGTCATTTACCTCCCGCAGGACAAGGACATACTCTCCGTGTGTTGGAATCGATGGCTTCACCGTGTTGCCGGTCCGCTCTTCGCGTGTTTCTTTCTCGGGCTGATTGCGCTCGCTGCGCCGGCGCCAGACACCTCCGCAGGCGCACTCGCATCGGAACAGGTCCTGCAGCCCTCGCAGGAGAACGCGCCCCAGAAAGCGCGCGATCTGCTCCGGATCCTGCAGGATCGACAGGGTGTTCCCCTGCCCGGTTATGTCGGAGGCCGGGACTTCAAAAACCGTGAGCGGCGGTTGCCTCCCGGCCGGTACCGGGAATATGACGTGAACCCGAAGATCCGGGGCCGTTCGCGCGACGCGGAACGAATTGTGATCGAGCAACGCACGGGCAAGGCCTACTATACGGGCGACCATTACCGGTCGTTTACTCCCCTCAACTAGAACCGAAGGAACCCATGACGCAATCCCACACCTTGGCCGGTTATCTTCAAACTCCGAAGCCCCCCTGGTCGTCCTTGCTCGTGGTGCCGGCGGGAAAAACCGCGGCCGGCCTGGTGAAGGCCCCGCCCGGATTCGCGCTCCGCGTCATCAACGGGAAGAAATGCTCGACACCGGCAGGCGTCTTTGCCGAATTCGCGCGGGCCCTTGGCTTTCCCGACTACTTCGGCCACAACTGGGATGCGATGGAGGAATGTCTCGCGGATCTGGAATGGCTGCCGGCCAAAGGCTATGTGTTGCTCATCACAGACGCGCAGGCGGTCATTCCCGAGGATGAGGAGGAATACGAGACCCTGTTGGAGATTCTGAGCGACGCCGGCGAAGCGTGGAGCAAAGGACAGGCCGGAGGGTCGCAAGCAGTTCCTTTTCATGCCCTCTTTGCGGTGTCGGAACAGGAACGGCTCAGGCGAGCCCATTGGGACCTTGAAACAGCACCGACGGGGAACACGCAAGCTCCACATCAGAAACCGTCGCGGAAGAAATCCTCCTAGCCTGTTTGATCAGCTGGACCGCGGACCACGCTATCCGCTGATTTCCTTCCGGCGGCAGAAACCGGAATCCGTACATAGGGACGTGGTCTGCCATTAACCTACAATCGTGTGAGCAGACGCCAGGCAGACAACTGAACGCCGGATGGCAAATTCAAGGCCGCTGAGCGGGATGCTGTACAAACATCCGGCTTTGGTGAGACGCTGCCCCTAGAGGCCGGCTTTACGGGAAAGAGTCAGCAGACTGCTCCAGAAATGGGAGGCGGAACGCACGACATACCCGCTCATTTCCTGCGCGGCGGAGGTATCGCCCGGTCGCGTTGAACGGAGTAACTCATTCCAGCTGGCCCGCACCTGGATGCGATGGGCCTTGCAGATTCCGTGAGTTTCCCGCCGATCCTCGAAAGGGGCCTTTTCTCCAACGATGGCGGCTTGTCCCTCCTGCCGACACCATGAACAGACGATCGTCATACCAGCTCCCTTAGAGAAAAAACCAAACAAGTACTCGTAACAACAGCAAGAGTCGGGCCGTAACGTGAGAGATCGCCGGCCTTCAGAATATGGCCAGAATCCACATTCCTCACGGCCTGCAATGACTCTGTCGTTGTATCCAATCGGCCGGGCGTATCCTTTTGTGACACTTTTTGTCCCCACATGGGGCGTTCCTCGGCATCTCTCTCAATTCGACTGAGACTTCCTTGACCGGCACGAGAGAGCATGTTAGGGTGCGCCCCCATTATGAAGACCAGCCGCTCCGCGAAACTCTTTGCCGACGCTCAGCAGCTCATTCCCGGTGGGGTGAACAGCCCCGTTCGCGCCTTCCGTTCGGTCGGCGGACAGCCACGGTTCATCAAACGCGCAAAAGGCGCCAGGCTCTACGACGTCGACGGCAACACCTATCTCGACTATGTGCTGTCGTGGGGCCCGATGATCCTGGGACATGCAAATCCCGCCGTCACCCGCGTGATCAAGAAAGCCGCCGACAACGGCACCAGCTATGGCGCGCCGACGGAACTGGAAGTCACGCTCGCCCGCATGATCCGCGATGCCTTCCCGTCGATGGAAAAGGTCCGCCTGGTCAGCTCCGGCACCGAAGCGGTGATGAGCGCCATTCGCGTGGCCCGCGGCTTCACGAAGCGGGACAACATCTTGAAATTCGAGGGGTGCTATCACGGGCACAGCGACTACCTGCTGGCCAAGGCCGGGTCCGGGCTTGCCACCTTAGGCATTCCCGATTCTCCCGGCGTCCCGGAAGATTTTGCCAAACACACCCTCACCGCCCCGTACAACGACATCGAAGCCGTTCGGAAAATTATCGCCGGACAGCGCCGGAACCTGGCCTGCATCATCCTGGAACCGATCGCGGGGAACATGGGGGTCGTGCCGCCGGCGCCGGAGTTCTTGTCCGGGTTGCGCCGGTTGACGGAAGAAAATGACATCCTGCTCGTGTTCGACGAAGTGATTTCCGGATTCCGTGTGGGATTCGGAGGCGCGCAAGGGCTCTACGGCATCAAGCCGGATCTCACCATCCTAGGAAAAATCATCGGCGGGGGCTTGCCGGTCGGTGCCTATGGCGGACGGAAAGAGATTATGGACTTGATCGCCCCGTCGGGGCCGGTCTACCAGGCGGGCACCCTCTCGGGCAACCCACTGGCGGTCTCCGCAGGCATTGAAACGCTGAAGCAGTTGAAAAAGAAGGGCGTCTACAAGAAGCTCGAGACCCTATCGGCCGCCCTCGCGAAGGGTATCGGCGAAGCGGCGAAGAAGGCCGGCATTCCCCTCACGCAGACGCGCGTGGGTTCCATGCTCACTTCGTTCTTCGTCTCAGGCCCGGTGACCGATTGGAATACCGTGAAGCAGTCCGACACCAAACGCTACGGCCAGTTCTTCCACAAGATGCTCGAGCAGGGCGTCTATCTGGCTCCGTCACAATTCGAAGCCGCGTTCCTCTCCACCGCCCACACTTTTCAGGATATCGAAAAGACCATCCGGGCCGCGCATTCAGCCTTTAAGAGCCTCTAAACTCGACCGTCGTTCGTATCTCGCCAGATACAAGAAAGCTGCCGATTCGATACAGCTGCGGCCTTGCGGGTTGATCAAAACGATCGTCCAGCAAGGCCGCAGCGACGCTAGTACGTTGAGCCCGTGAGCGAAGCGAGAACGACGCTGGCGGGCGTTTTCAAGAGCTTCTCTATTCGTCGTCCTCGTCGTCCGCTTCCAGCGCCTCCTGACGCTTCTGCTCCTCCATCGCGTTATGGAGCAGCATGCGGATAAACATCGAATAGAGCGAGCCTTTTTCGAGCGTGCCGCCCGGGGGAATCGCGATCTTGCCTTCCTTGATCATCTTATCCATCCACACCTTCTGATCCGGGGCGATCAGAATCGGGACTTCCACCAAGCCGACTCGACCAAACATTTCCATGATCTATCCCTCCGCGACGATGTCGCTTATGAGCTATCAGCCATCGACTGTCGGCTCTGAAAATGCCACGCCGTTTTCCCCGTTGTCAACCGAACCGCTTCTGGCACGGGCTGTGCGATGCCGATCCAGGCATGCGGCGCCAAACAGCCTTCCTTCTCGCCTGCCTTGTCCTCTGTCTGAATAGCATTGTTCCGGCGTGGGAAAGTGCCCAGGCCGCGCGGCTCTCGACTTCCAATAGCGATTCGACTTTTCAACAGAAGTGCGACCTCTGCTGGAGCCCGTCGGCAAACGATTCCGCTCCTCTTCCATCCACCTTACAACCCTATCGACAACCCTCTCGCCGGCATCATCCTCCAGGGAGCCGCCCCCATCGATTTCCCAAGGGCCGTTACAAGATCACACCTTCCCAGAAACAGGTCCGGCCTTCCGTGCTCGGACGGATGGCCAGACCGAGAATGCCGGCCAACCAGCCTATCCACACTATTGATGGCGATACGCTTCGGGTAGGATCCCAGCGGATCCGGCTCCGAGGCCTCGACACGCCGGAGTTATCGGAGCCGGGCGGTCTGGAGGCGAAACAGCGGCTGGAGCAACTGCTGCACGACGGCCCCATTCGCATCGTACCCCACGGGCAGGATGTCTACGGCCGCACCGTCGCCGACGTGTTTGTGAACGGGAGGAATGTGGCGGAGGTGCTGCGGAGTGAAGGATTTGCAAAGCCGGGATCGTGATTCTGTCACCCGTGGCTCAACGGCAGGACAAGAAAACGACAGCTATGGTAATGTGAGGCCGCCGGATGAAACTGAGGTTTGAGTGGGACGCACGCAAGGCGCTCACGAACCGAGTCAAACACGGAGTATCGTTCGAAGAGGCAACAACTGTCTTCGCCGATCCGCTCGCAGGTATCCTCGACGACCCGGATCATTCGGTTTCAGAGTTCAGGGAAATCATTATCGGGCTGTCTCGAAAACAACGGCTGCTGCTCGCGTGCTTTATTGAAAGTAACCATGTGATCCGTCTTTTCAGCGCCAGAAAAGCGACGAAACTGGAACGTCAGGATTATGAAGAAAGAGGAAAGCCCTAAACGACCGCGCAAACCTAAGGATGAGATGCGAGCAGAATACCGGTTCGACTACGCAAAAGCGAAACCGAATCGGTTTGCGACTCGTATCAAGAAAGGTGCGATCGCAGTGATCCTCGATCCCGATGTTGCGGAGGTCTTTCGTTCGTCCGATGCTGTCAACTCCTTCCTTCGCTCCGTCATTTCGACGCTACCTGAACGCCGACACAAGCGAGCGCAAGCAAGCTGACGATTACCGGAGCTGTTGATAAAATCCGCCGTCGCCGCGACCTGCCTTCGTTGATTGCGGCCTTGCTGGGTAGGCCTTCTGAACAGCCTGCGAAGAGTTCTCAAAGAATCAAAGGCGATCTCAGGTCGCTCAATTTTGTGGCTGAGTAGTCAGTAGAGTGTGTCAACGCAGTGCAAGTTGTAGCGCTCTCTGAATTCCCGTTTTGCATGGTACGCAGGTTGCGCTATACTGGCAACGACTAGGAGGACTCACCGTGGCGAAGACACTCCCCTCCCCTCCGCCTGAATTCGACAAACTCCCGGTTGCCGAACAAATCGATTACGTGCAGGCGCTGTGGGATCGGATTGCCGCAAGCCCCGACCAAATCCCTGTGCCGGAGTGGCACACACGCGTCATCCGTGAACGCCTGGAGGCCTACCAGATGAATCCAACCCCAGGTCGGCTTTGGGCGGATTTACGGAAAGATATCGAACAGAAGATTCGGGATCGCTGACCTCACCGATGACGCACCGAGTCATCTTCCAGCCCTGGGCTGAACTTGTTATCGAAGCAGCAACCCTGTGGTACAACGCCCAGTAATCCGACTGAACAAAAACGGCCTGATCCAATACTGCGGGCTGATCGCCGGATAGACTGCAGGATTCGCAGTCTATCTCGAACAACAACAGGGAACGATCTCTTGATAAGAGTCGGATTTCCTTTTAGACTTGCCGTCCAGTGAGCTGCGTAGGTTCCCGCGCTATGTTGCACGGGTAGCCTGCAACAGACTTATTAGTTAGACACCGACGCCATGGAACCGTATCTCTTCTATGGAGTTGTGCTACCCGAAAGAGCCCAGCTAACACTTCAATTCAGTGTCGGCTTTTCTCACATCGCTTCCGGAGTTGAAGGCACAGCGAAGGTAAGCATCATCCTGAACCAGACTGCTGTCACTGTTGAAAGCGAGCACAACTGGGATATCTTCGACCTTCGGAATCTCGTCAAGAACATTGTCCAAAATCATCTGGCTATGGTTGGCTATCTCATGGGCTACGCCTACGATTTCGAGGTAACCCGCGTCCTAAATCAAAGCCGCGAAATCGATTACGTTTTTGGCATTGACATTCCCTGCCTTGCGGAGCGAAACAAAGATATTGATTTAGCCGTTGCCTTGGCAAGCCTTCGTGAGAAGACTATTGGCCCGAACGGAATGTTTCTGAATCGCTGCTTCTCCGATCTTACGGCTTCAATGAAACATGCTGACGACACTGCCTTCTACTGCTACAGGGCAATTGAATCTCTGCGTCACCACTGTGCTGCAGAACACAATCTGTCTGGTGCAAGCAAAACCGCGCAGTGGGAGAAGTTTCGTGAAGTTTCGGGATGTACAGAGGAGGTTCTCCGCCAAATCAAGGTAGCCGCCGATCCTTTACGTCACGGTGAGGCGGCGGGAGGCAGTTCAGAAGACCGCGCGAAACTATTCACGGCAACTTGGGGCGTTGTCGATGGCTATCTCCGCGGTGTCTAACCTCTCGGTCAAGAGGGACGCTCCGCCGGCAAGCCGGCTCCGTGCCCCTTACCTCAACCGTTCGGCGTCATCGACGAAATGACTGCACGATACATGCGGGACGACTGGGCTACAGAGTCGGCCCCCAATAGGCATGAGGCTGTACAAGTTCTTTCCCAATGACCGCGTTGACTTCGTTCACCACCGACTGGTTCGGCTAACGCCTCCGACTGCATTCAACGATCCTTTCGACATGTTGCCAGTCGTCGAGTCGGTATTTCGCACAAAACGAGCCACAAATGCTGCAAAGCCGCGTCCCGGAACTCTTGGAAGTGTGTTGTCGGACATACATGCGCTCGGGGAACGAATGGCCGATAGTCTCTTCAACCGCCGTGGCCTCCTTCAAGAATACCTGAGCATCACCTATGGTGTTCTTTGCTTGTCTGAGAGGTATGACAGTCTCCTCATGTGGGCCCACTACGCGAGCGATCACAAGGGGTTCGTCGTGGAGTTCGACGTCTCGCACGCGTGGTTCAATCAGGGGACGGCAAATCCCGGGGAAGTAGGTGTCGGGGTCGTGCGCAAAATTACCTACAGTGACGAGCGGCCCACCATATCGCTGCAGTCTAACCCGATCGATAATTATTTCGCTAAGGGCGCTGAATGGTCCTACGAAGGCGAATGGCGACTTGTATTGCGGCTGGATAAAGCGACAAAGACACTGTCAACGCCTACAAGTCACGTGCAGCTGTTCGAAGTTCCCCATACCGCAATTTCCTCTATCATCCTCGGCGCACGAATCTCTGTCGCTGATCGCAAGATGCTGATGCAATGCCGCGAGCTACCGGCCTTTGCTCATGTGCGTTTAGTGCAGGCAAGCTTGAGTCCACGCCGATATGGGCTGGAGTTCAGTCCAATACCGAAGCAACAGGCGTGTACGACTGGAGAGGGCACACATAAGAGCAGGAAACGTCGACCGCGGTAGGCCATGAGAAGGTTTGCTTCAAGCTTCGGTGCTTGGTCGATGCATTGCTGCCGAACCCCGCGATGAAGCCGACCGGCAGAACAGCCGCCCTTCGCTTGCCGTTCGCCGCCGGCTTATCACCATGCGTTAGCCATCCCAATTCAAATGTGGGGGCCATCAAATGGGGTCACATCTTGTAATATTATATTTGGTTGATGCAGGATCTCTCATGGCTCGTCCGCTGCGCATCGAATTCCCCGGGGCCCTCTATCACGTCACCTCACGTGGCAACGCGCGGCAGCGAATCTTTCGCGATGACGAGGACCGCGAGACGTTCCTGAGCACCATGGCCTGGGTCGTGGATCGGTTCGGCTGGCGCTGTCAAAAAGCAGAAAATGTACCGGGAGTCTTTCTAGCTATGGCCCGCTTGTACTCCCATGATCAACTCGTCAAGACACTCATGCGTCGTCCGGATATACGCGCGGAGGTCGAGCGCATTGAGCGGGAGGAATCCGCACTGCTCAACGCCTTGCTCAAGGCGCGGCAAGAAGCGGGTCTGACGCAAGCGCAAGTGGCCGAACGCATGGGCACCCCCGCCGTCGCTCGCCTGGAGCGGGCCCTCGCCAGCGAGAACCACTCCCCATCAATTTCGACCTTACGAAAATACCTCAAAGCTTGCGGCAAGCGTCTGCTCCTCCGGATTGCATAAGGACACTGGTTCTGTTCGACCGACCGAACAGTCGTCACCGCTCAGGCCACACGTCATTTGAGCGAGGGAAAGGGATTCTTTTCTTGTGGAGTGCCTTGAGCGGCGACCGCCGAGAGTTCAGAATGTGACTGCTCCTACCTCCACGGAATCACAACTAAAGGGAGATCTCGATGCTCGCTCATGAACTACTGCGCAAGGAAGGCATTCTGCTGCTTCGGCCGCAGGGCCCGATCCAAGCCGGTGATTTCGAGTCTGTTGCAAAACTCGTCGATCCCTACATCGAACAAACAGAAGAGCTGCGCGGCGTCCTGATAGAGGCACCGTCGTTCCCAGGTTGGGACAGCTTTGCCGCGCTCGTGTCGCACCTGCGGTTCGTTCGCGACCATCACCGGCACATCGCGAAGATCGCGGCGGTCTCGGACAGCGCAGTCCTCTCAATCATCCCGCACATCACCAAACACTTCGTCAAAGCCGAGTTTCGCCACTTCAACGCGAACGATCGCGAGGCAGCCCTCGCCTGGTTGCGCGAGTGAGAGACATGGACAGAACATGTGCCGGACATCCTTGTGGGGACTTTGGCGAACGTTTCGTCATGCGGATGGTAGACGGAGACTGATCCATGAACGCATTCATCAGTTGGTCCGGAAGCCGCGAGTTGCTGATCGCCAAGGCCGTGAAGGAGTGGCTGGGGGCGGTCGTTCCTGAGGTGCAATCCTTTGTCAGCCCCGATCTGCAGAAAGGCAAACCCTGGTTTGCCGAGCTGGCGAAGGAACTCAAGGACGCGGATATGGGTTTCATGTGTCTTGCCCCGCCTCGAGTTGCGAGCGACTGGCAGCTGGTTGAGGCGGGGGCGATCTGGAAAGCGGCCGGAAGCAGCGGGCTATTCCCGCTCTGCTTCCACATCCGGGAGAAGGATGTCCCTGAGCCCTTGCGGGCGTTCCAAATGACGCACTTCAACCAAGAGGATTTCAGGCGCCTGGCCAAGAGTGTCATAAACCTCACGGGCCAGACGTCTCGCTGGACGACGAAGCGCCAACGGGCTTTTGATAAGAGCTGGCTGCAGCTAAAAAGGAACGTCGAACATGCATTGCGTCAGCCGGACGACGGGGTGCACACGACGCGAGGGTTCATCCATGCCGTGGCCGGCGGCTGGTGGGAACGCCTCTGGTCGGAAAAAGACACGACGAAGCTGAGCTGGATGTGGTTTGAGCCATCCGACGACGGGACCGGTCAGACGATTACCGGTCACGGCTTCAGCAAAGGAGGCTCATTCGCCTCCCAGTGGGAAACCATTCTCGTCTCAGTCCAGGCGCACCTGCCTGAGCCGATCCTGGAGTATTACTGGGAAGGCCGTCATACCCACGCACCGAACTTGCTGTTCGGGGGTAAGTGTTCGATCCAATTCAGGATCTCAGCAAACGGGACCATCGAGGAGGGAAGCGGGGAATTCAAGGACGTGTGCATGACCGAGGCGCGGCCGCCGACGACTAAGTTAGTCGCGCTCCAGCGGGCGACCCCGGAAGAGATCGCGATCATGACCGGCAAGAACAAGAATACGCGAGCGCGGCGGACACTCGCTGACAAGAAATTGAAAGAGTGGCTCTAGCATCGTCACAGAGAGGCGCCGACACGTAACACTTGCTGGACAACGATATACATCCACGAACAGCAGTACTTGCCACACTAACCGCCGGCAAGCCGGTGAGTGCCGCGTAGGTCGCACGTTAGATGCCATTCAGAGGGTGAGGACTGACAAGAAAGGAAACACTGCCGGTGAGTTACGGCTTCTTCTTGTTCTTGTCCGAGGGATTCTCCGAAAACAGCAACCAGCCGAGCACGATGAATCCGATCGCCACACCGGTGACGGCCAGCCAGGTTCCAAGCTTATCCATTTTGTGACTCCTTCGCCTCACACGTCTCTCGTGAAGCGTCTCTCGTATCTCGCCAAGCATGACAGCCGCTTCCGTTTCGCGCTTCACGAACGACGGCTTTAAACAGAGCGCGGGCCAGACTGTAGCGCGGCCACCAGCCCCTTGTCGAGGCGTTTCACTTTCCCCTTGCCATCGGTTGCCGCCAATCGCGCCGAACCTTCGACCACCACACGTCCGCTCGTCTTCTCGCGCAACACATGGGAGAACGTGAACGAGGCCGGCGTCACATCGGACACGACCGTCTCAACCAGAATCGTCTCGCCATAACGGGCCGGCGACCGGTAATCCACTTCCGCTCGCACGACGACGAACACCGTGCCTTCTTCCATCAATCCCGCAACGGAGAATCCACGCTGTTCAAGAAATTGCGTCCGTGCCCGCTCAAAGTACTTCAGGTAATTGGCGTAGTACACCACTCCGCCGCAGTCGGTGTCCTCGTAGTAGATCCTAATTTCCATAGAAGCTCGTCGCTCGTACCTCGTGAAGCGTATCTCGTCAGAGCCGTTTGATGAGATTTCTGAGCATCTTGGACTCGTGATCAAGCTGTTCCAGGAGATCGTCGGTCTCAATTCCCGTGAGAAGATTCAGGTCACAGGCAATTTCGATGTGAGTTTCCAGCTCTGCACAAGAGCCCAGCGCGATATAAAGAAACTGTCTATATTCGGAGTTATGTTTCCGATTAAAACCTTCCGCAATGTTTGACGGAATCGACACAGCGGCCCGACGCATCTGAGAAACTAACCCATACAGTTCTTGCTGCGGAAATCCTTTGGTAACTTGATACACGAGGATAACCAGGGCTTTACCGAGCTTCCACACCTCAAGGTCACGAAAGTTCCGTATCCTTTCCATCCGGCTCTCCTGGCCCGAAGAGATACGCTTCACGTTTCACGAACGACGGCGCCTACAAGCTCAGCGTCGGGAATTTCGGCAAGGAGCTTTCAGCGGCGCCGGTGAGCTTGAGGACGATGTCGTACAACTGATGCACCCGCTCGGCCTTGATGGGCTCGAAGCCATGGCCGAGCACGGCATGGTGGGCCGCGTCGAGGAGCGGTTTCATCGTGGGCCAGTCGCGCAGAAAGGCTTGGCCCAGCTGGTCGCCGAGTCCGGCGAGGGCGCGGAACTGACTCTGCAACGGCAGCTTGTATTTGCCGTCGAGGTCTTCCAGCCAACAGGTGCGGCAGGTTTCCTGAAGCGCCTGCGGAAGTTGCTCCGGCTGGACGTCCCAACTCTTGATTTTGTATTGCTTGAACAGCTGGCGCTGCGCAAAGGCCTCGAGCGCCCGCACCAGGGCGATCATCGCACCCTCCGGATCATGGGCCACGTGGACCCGGCGGTCGGCATGGGCGAGCAGATCCGTCGCGAGCGAGTCCTTGACCGCGGCGGGATCCAGCACGAGCCGTTCGAGGAATCCCGCATTGGCTTTGATCGCCGGCAAGACCGCTTTCAATCCCGGCGGCCCGCCCCAGAGGGAGGCCATCTCCAGCGCCTTGGCGGCCGTTTTCAATTTGTCCCACGCCTGCCGGTAGTGGAAACGCTCCCAGAGATCGTATCCCTCTGCGAGATCGGCGAAGGCGCGGTAGGTCGGCTTCTGCCCGCCGCTGACTCTGGCTTCGATCTCGTGAAACACCCGGGCCGACGCTGAAAACAATCCCCGATTGAACAGCTCGGAGGCCTCGCGCCGCGACACGGCCGCCACGTCGTCCCAGAGATTGCTCTGGACCCACCGGACCTGCCGGCCGCCGAGATCGATCGCATCGCCATCCTGGCCCTCGCTCCAGGGTACGAGCGACACCGTTCGGGAACTCGCGGGCAGCGCAACGAGCGTCAGGGATCCGGCCATCGCGGGCGTGGCCCCGGTGAGATCCACGACCAGTTCGCCGGGATGCACCTCCCACGTCCTCAACAATTCCGGAAGGGCGATCGCCAGGGCATGGTGACAGGCGCTGACATCGGCCGCGTCGGTCAGCGTGATCCAATCCCAGCGCCGCGGCATATGCTCGATTTTCGGCTGAATGGCCGACTCCACCAGCCCTTTCGCCGACTCCGGCAGGACAAAGCAGAGCGCCTCAGGCTGGAGACGATTGATCACATAGACGGCGGCCGCCGCGTCGTCGGTGAACGCCACCACGAGAGCTTTTGTCGGTTGTTCGTGCGCCATCGCGCGCGGACTATAACATTGCCTCCGGGCCTGTTCAAATCACCTTGAAAGAGCCCGTGACACCTGTGCGCCCCGTTTGACAGGACCCCCGCCCTCGCCTAGAATCCCGCTCCATGAAGGACTTCGCCCTCAAAGCGTTTGCCGACAGCGCGAACGTGAAACAGCAGTTTGCCCGCGACCACGCCGACCGGATCGCCCGGGTCGCCGCCCTGATGGTGACGGCTTTCCGCGAGGGCCGCAAAGTGCTGCTGTTCGGCAACGGAGGCAGCGCCACCGACGCCGCGCACATCGCCGCCGAGTTTGTCGGCCGCTATAAACGCGAACGCCAGCCTCTGCCGGCCCTCGCTCTCGCCACCGACATCGCCGCCATCACCTGCATTGCCAACGACTACGGATATGATGAACTCTTCGCCCGGCAGGTGCGCGCCCATGGCCGGCCAGGCGATATCGCCATCGCCATCAGCACCAGCGGCAATTCACCGAACGTGTTGAAGGGCGTCGAGGCGGCCCGCGCCTGCGGGATGATCACCGTCGCCTGGACCGGCGGCAGCGGCGGGAAGCTGGCGGGACTCGTCGATCATCCGTTCGTCGTGCCCTCGACCGTCACCGCCCGCATTCAAGAAAGCCACATCACGCTCGGCCATGTATTGTGCGAACTCGTAGAGGAATCACTCCTTGGCCACGCGTCCTAACCGGACTCCCCCGCAGCGCCCGGCGCCCCGACAGGTTCCGCCGATCGATGTATCGGATCTCACGACCTATCCTCTGAAGAAACGTCACAGCAAAGTGCGGGTCTCCGACTTCGCGCAACCCTGGCAACGCGGCGGCTCGTTTGCCCGGTTCTATGCGTCGCTGCCGGACATTCTGGCCGTGAAGACGCTGCGCGCCGTGGCCGCCGCAATCGCGACGGCCCACCGCCGGCGTCGCCCGGTCATCCTGGGCATCGGCGCGCATGTGATCAAGGTGGGGCTCACGCCCTTGCTCGTCGATCTCATGGAGCGGGGCATCGTCACCGCCGTGGCGATGAACGGCGCCGGGATCATCCACGATTTCGAGCTTGCGCTGCTGGGCCACACGTCCGAAGAGGTCGATGCCGAAATCGACGAAGGCCGCTTCGGCATGGCCGAGGACACCGGCCGCCTGCTGAATGAGGCCATCGCGCGCGGCGCCGAGAACGGGCAGGGCCTCGGCGAAGCGGTCGGCCACTACATCAATCGCGCGCAGGGCCAGTTCCGCCACAAAGCCACGAGCATTCTGGCGACCGGCGCACGGCTCGGCATTCCGGTCACCGTCCATGTCGCCATCGGCACCGACATCATCCACATGCATCCTTCGGCGGATGGCGCCGCGACCGGCGCGACCTCGCTGCTGGATTTTCGCCGGCTCGCCGCCGTCGTGGCGGGCATGGAAGGCGGCGTGTACCTGAACGTGGGATCGGCCGTGATTCTGCCGGAAGTGTTTTTGAAGGCCGTCTCCTTAGGCCGGAACCTCGGCCATCCTTTGGCCAGGATCACCACCGTCAATATGGATTTCCTGTCGCACTATCGGCCCCTGACCAATGTCGTCCGCCGCCCGACCCAAAAGGGCGGCAAGGGCTACCAGCTGACCGGCCACCATGAAATCATGCTGCCGCTCTTGGCGGCGGCGGTCCTTGAGCAATTCCGCTAGTCCGGCGCCTGCGTCATGACAACGCCCTCCCCCGAGAGACCGCAGCCCGACTCCATAAAATGGAGCCCTGACCGATTGCAGGCCGAGTGGGACACGCTGAACGAGCGCTATTTCAGCGGACTCCTGCCGGCAATCGCCATCGTATGGAGCCGCCGCCTCACCTCCTCGGCGGGCATGTTTGTCAGTCGCGGCGGACCTCGCCCGCGAGTGGCGAATCTCATCTCCCCGCATCGGATCAGGCGGGAAATTCGCCTCTCCGAACCACTGCTGACCCAACTGGCTGAACGGACGCCGCACGCCGAGCAAGAGCTGCTCAACACCCTCGCGCACGAGATGATTCACCAGTGGCAGTTCGATGTGCTGAAGCGGAAGCCGAACCACGGCCCCGATTTTCTGCGGAAGATGACGGAGATGAATCGCAGCGGGCTGGTGTCGATTACGACCTACCATTCGCTGCAGAAGGAAGTGCTGGCCCTGGCCCGGTTTGCCTGGCGCTGCACAGGCTGCGGACGGGTGTATCGCCGCCAGCGCAAAACCATCGAACCGCGGCGGCATGTATGCGGGTCCTGCCGCGGCCCCCTACAGGAACTGCCGCGCCGCCAACCTGCGGCCGCCGCGCCGCCGGCCCCTGTCGAACCGGACATCCTGCCGGCCTGCTCCACTCCACATCCGGCGGCTCAACTGGCGCTGAATTGGGACGCGGTGACCGGCTCCGACAGCCTCGTTCCCTAGGCCGCCTTCGTCTTCTCCTCCGGCCGTTGAGCGTCGGGATGTTGATCGGGAAACACAACACGACCGCAGTCAGCGCCCCACCGTCTCGTTCTTGCCGGACGACCGGCTCTGCGGCCAATGCGATCCGTCACCGCCAACCGCGCAGACGCCGGATAGACTCGGGCAGCAACTCACGATGGACCCGGATGGTCTCAGGGCCGGAATTGCGTCGTGGCGGGCCGCCGACAGAGGATTACCGCCCCATCGGATAAGACTCCTTGCAGCCGCTGGAAGATCGGCCTTACGCAGCCTCCCCGGGATCTTCCTCCATCTGTCGCCGCGCTCGCTGGAATTCCAGATCCAGTTCCCTCAGGAGTGCCGGTACCGCCTCCGGATCTTTGGCCGCCGAAAGAGAAATCCGCTCACAGACTCTTGCCATGCCGGCCGCCCCAAGATGAGCGGCGCTTATCTTGAGGCTGTGCGCCATCCGCCGGACATCCTCGGCCCGTCCCTGACGGGACGCCATCCCGATCGTGCTCAACCGGGTGGGCGTGTCCGCGAGGAAATGACGGATGAGTCTCCCCAGGAATCCCGGATCATCGTCTTCGCTCAACATGTGCAGCCCGCCGAGGACGAGGGGATCGCTCGGGAAGACGGCTCCGGACGGGAGCGTCTCTGCCGGCGGCGGGATCATGGGTCCGGTCCGGTGCCATCGTTCAAACACCGCAGCCAACGCCTCGGTCGTGACCGGCTTGGACAGATAGTCGTCCATCCCCGCCTGAAGACACTCTTCACGATCGCCCTGCATCACATTGGCCGTCATGGCGATGATGGGGATGCGGCGAGAGGGGTACGGGAAGACAGGGGTCTCCGAATCCGTGCCCTCCTGCCTTCGGCCTCGCGCCTCCAACATGCGGATTTCACGCGTGGCCTGATAGCCGTCCATCTCCGGCATCTGACAATCCATGAAGACCATGTCATAGGGGATGCGGGACAAAGCCTTGATCACGTCCAACCCGTTGGCCACCACATCCACGCGATAGCCAAGCCGTTCGAACATCCGTACCGCCACTTTTTGATTAATGACGTTGTCTTCGGCCAGGAGAATCTTCATCCCCGGTGACCCGCTCGCCTCTGCGAGGGTGTGCCGCGTCACGAGATCCTGCCCTGCCGGCGACGCCCCCCCTGCGACGGCGTGACGGTGCTGGTCCAGCACCAGTAAGAGGCAGCGATGGAGCTGGCTCTCCCGGATCGGCTTGGTCAGATAGGCCGATACCCCCATCTCCTTGGCGCTTTTCGCGTCTCCCCGCCGGCCCACCGACGTTAACAGCACGATGCCCGGCGGCGAGGCCACGGTCCTGACGATGGCTCGCGCCAGTTGCAGGCCATTGAGCCGGGCCAGATCGAAATCAAGAATCGCCAGATCGTATCCTGTCCCGGTCCGGCTCTGCTTCTGCACATGCTCAAGGGCCGCGGCGCTGTCACTCATCACGGTGGGAATCAGCCCCCACTTCTTCATCAAGAGATCCAGGATCCGGCAGTTGATCGGCCTGTCATCGACAATCAAGACCCGCACCCCCTGCAGGGTTGCTCCCTCGCCGGCCGGCATACCGGGCTGGACGGGAAGCTGGTCAACCCGCACCGTGAACCAAAAGGTGCTCCCCGATCCCGGTTGACTCGTGACGCCGATCTCGCCGCCCATGATCTCCACGAGCCGCTTGCAGATCGCCAGCCCCAATCCGGTGCCGCCGTATTTCCGCGTCGTCGACCCGTCGGCCTGGCTGAAGGCTTGAAACAGCCTGGCCTGTTGCTCCTCCGAAAGACCGATGCCGGTGTCGGTGATGTCGAACCGGACCACGACGGCGCTCCCTTGCCGGGACACAAGACTCACTTGAATCACGACATCGCCCTTCTCCGTGAACTTGATCGCATTGCCCACCAGATTGGTCAGCACCTGTCGCAGGCGGCCCGGATCGCCCCGGACGGCGCTCGGCACCTCCGCATGAAAGAGACAGGCAAGGTTCAGATGTTTGGAGGAGGCCCGTTCGCTCAGCAAGTCGAGGGAATCCTCGACCGTATGGCGCAGATCAAAGTCGATGAGTTCCAGACTCATCTTGCCCGCTTCGATCTTCGAGAAATCCAGGATTTCGTTGATGATCGTCAGCAGATGGTCGCCGCAGTTGCGAACCGCCTCCGCATACTCGCGTTGCTCGGCCGTGAGCTCGGTCTCGAGCAGCAGCTCCGTCATGCCGATCACGCCGTTCATCGGTGTCCGTATCTCATGGCTCATCGTCGCCAGGAACGCCGATTTGGCCTCGGTCGCGGCGCGGGCCCGGGCGAGGGCTTCGTCCAAATCGTGGTTGCTCCGCTCCAGCTTCTGCGCATAGGACGATAGCGCTTGTTCCGACTCCTTGCGGAGCGAAATGTCGCGGATGAACGCGCTGAACACGACCGTCTCAGCCAACCGCAGCGGCGCAATCGAGACTTCGACGGAAAAGGACCGGCCGTCGCGATGCTGGGCCTGGAATTCCACCAGCTGTCCCAGAATCCTGGTTTCGCCCGTCCGGAAATACCGGCTCATTCCCTCCCGGTGCGCCGATCGCATGGATTCCGGGATAATCGTGTCCGCCAGATCCCGCCCGATGGCCTCATGCGCCGGCCAGCCGAAGAGCTGTTCTGCCTGGGCATTCCATTCGGTAATGGACCCGTCTTGATCCATCGTCACCACCGCGTCGAGCGCCGTATCGATGATCAGCCGCGTCCGGCTTTCATTCTCCCGTAAGGCGGCTTCCGCCTCGGCGCGTTCGAGAAACAATCCGATCTGACTGCCGATGGTGCCGAGCGTGCGCAACAGATCGGGATCGCGGGGAAGGCTCTCCCGGCTGAAGAACTCCATGATGCCGAAGACGCTCGCGCGCAACCAGACCGGAAAGGCGCAGCCCGCGTGGATGTGGTTGAGCGCCGCGGCGGCGGCCCGGATGAACTCCCGATCCTGTGTCACATCCGCTTCCCAGATCGGTTCCCCCCGCGCCCAACAGCGGCCGGGAAACCCGATCCCTGAAGCGAACACCTCCCGACGGCTGGCCGCCAGAAACTCCTGCACCGGACCCGGATGCGCGCCCCAGGCCTGCACACAGGTCAACGATCGTGTCCGGTCATCGACCTGCCAGAATACGCCCACCTCCCATTCCAGACCGGCCGCAATCACCCGCAGAAGATCCGGAAGCGCGTGCTCCACCGTCGACGCCTCCGCGAGGACTTTGGCGACCGCATGCTGCAGTGCCTGGCGACACTCCGCCCTTTTCTGCTCCGTGATATCGCGAATGACGCTGAGCACGGAAAGCGGCGCCTCTCCTTCTCCCGGCAAGGGGACCGCGGTCATTTCAAACCAGCGCGACTGCCCCAGGAGCCCCGTGAACCGGCATTTGCACAGCACGCTCTGCCCCTGCAGCGCCGCCGCATGCGCATCTTCGTACCGCTCGCGATCATCCTCATGCACGAAGTCCGCAATATCGCGTCCGACAATCGCCTCGGGAACCCCCGCATCGAATAGCGCGCACCCTGCAGGATTCACCTGCAACACGCGCCGGTCGATGCCCGCGACCAACACCCCCGCAGGTTCGGCTTCGAGGATCGCGTGCAACCGTCGTTCCTTCTCACGCGAGTGTATCCGCTCGTCCTGGGCTTCCTGCCACTCCGTCTGAGCCCGGCTGGTGGCCCTGACCAACAGTCCGATCAGCGGCATGACAATCAGCACACCGGCCGCCCCCACCGTCCACAAAAAGTTCCGGACCGGCGCCACCACTTCCGAACGCTCCACACGCAAGAGCACCGTCCACCCCGGCCCGTTCGCGTCGGTCCGTGCATGCGTGCGGGCATACCCCGTGAGCATCGGCACCCCACGTCGCAGATGCTCTTCTTCGACGAACCCCGACTCCCCTGACTGCGCATAGCGGACCGACGGCAGCCCGCTCGTGGCTAAATTCACATCGCCTGTATGGAACGCGTCCGAATCGAGAAAGACGGTCCCGTCGTTCCGCATCACCTGATATTCGACCGTATGAAAGAAGGAGGTGCGCTTTTGAAACAGCCGGATCGCGTCCGTGACCAAATGTTCCAGCCGTCCGGCCCCCACCCGGGTGGACACCACCCCACGGAAGTGACGCTGCCCGGCATCGGTCCGATGGTCCACAATCGGAGCCGTGAAGGAGATGGCCTCGAGCCCGTCACTCACCTCGTCGGTCCCGATATCGCCGATATAGGAATTTCCTCCCTGCTCCGCCGCCCGGAACCAATCCTCCGCGTGGACGTCGAGTCCTCGCGTCGAAGGATCCGTCGCCTCTGTAATGCGGCCCGTGGCATCGGTCACCCCGATCCACGAATAGAGAGGATAGGCCTGATGAAATGCTTGCAGGATATGCTGTCTGGAGGAGGAGGTGCCCCCGCTCATCCCCATGGTTTCCGAGAGGATCTGAATGTCGCCCGCTCGCTCGTTGAGGAGAATATCGAGCTTCGCGGCGATTTCCGCCGCCATGATGGCAATCGTCTCACCGGAGGCGGCGACCATCTGCCGTTGCAGCCAGGTAAAGCTGACCGTGGCAGCCACCACGGTGGCAAGCGTGATCAGCCCGATCAATGTGAATTGCCGGCGGTAGCTCAGCCTTGACCATTGTCCTCCGGCTTGTGCCGCCGCATCAGGCCCTGACACCATGGGCTCCCTTCTGCTTGTATCTGCCTGACACCCCGGGCCTCCGGCCGGACTACGGAGAGGCACGCCATTCCCTGCGCAGCCCCGTGCCCTGTCTTCGGGCCTCTTCTTTATCGGGCTGATTTTTCAGAAACTTAAGAAACGCGATGGGAAATTGTGCCGGCCGGGCCACACCAAAACGTGCCGCTTCCCATGGGAAGAGCGGCCAGGTATGATGGCCCCATGCCACACAAGATAGTGACACGCGAACAACTGGTCAGCCGGCTGCCGGCTCTCCGCGCGGGAGGAGCCAAAATCGTCTTTACCAACGGGTGTTTCGATCTCATGCACATCGGCCACACCCGCTATCTCCAGGCCGCCAGAGCCCTGGGCGACCTCTTGATCGTCGGGGTGAACAGCGACGCCTCGGTCAGGAGCCTGGAGAAGGCTCCCGAGCGCCCGATCGTGCCGGAGGCCCAACGTGCCGAAGTCCTGGCGGCGTTGGGGTGTGTCGATTTCGTCGTCCTGTTTCCCGAACCCGATCCCCGCGCGCTGATCGCCGCCGTCCAACCGGACATCCTGGTCAAGGGCGGCGACTGGCCTCCGGATCGCATCGTCGGCCGCGACATTGTGGAGGCGCGGGGAGGTCTGGTGACCACGATCCCGTTGGTCCCCGGTCACTCGACGACCGCCTTGATTCACCGTATTCGCTCAACCCACGCGTAATCCGTGTCACGCACATCACCCCCCGCAAATGAATGGATCGCCCCGCTGGTGTCCGCGCTCGGCCGCGCGTCGGCACGCCCCTGTGTGACGGGGCTCCATGGATCGACGGGCGCCTTCGTCCTCACTTTTCTTGCCAACGCGCCGGCGATGGCGGCACGCCGGGCCACCCCCTGGCTGATCGTGACCGCGGACAACGACGCCGCCGAGCGGCTGTTTGCGGATCTCCGGTTTTGTCATCAGCTGATCGGCGCGCCGGCCGACCGGGTGACATTGTTTCCCCAATGGGAAACACTCCCCTACGAAGCGACGGCGCCCCACATCGGCCTGGTCGCCCGCCGCATGCAGACCCTCCATCGCGTGCGCACCACGCCGGGCACCATCCTGGTCACATCGGTCGCCGCCTTAATCCAGCGACTGCTCCCGGTAGACGCCTGGACGCAAGCCACCCTGCAGCTCACACGCAACGGCACCATCGAGCGGGAGGCGCTCACCAGCGGACTCCTGCGCCTGGGCTACCGGCGCGTGTCGGTCGTGGAGATTCCCGGCGAGTTCAGCATCCGCGGCGGGCTGGTGGATATTTTTTCGACGGCCTATGCCGACCCGCTCCGCGTCGAATTTCTGGGCGACACGGTCGAGGCGATCCGCTTGTTCGACGCCGCCACACAGACCTCGGTGAGCAAATTGGACGAGGCCTGGATTCTGCCGGCCCGGGAATACCTGCGCCCGGCCGATCATCCCGACGCCTGCGCCCCGGTTCCCCCCGATGCCGAATGGCGCTCTCCGGACCTGTATCCGCAGATGGGCACGCTCTTCGACTATCTTTCGGCGGAGCCGGTACTGATCCTCGACCGGCCTGATGCCTTGCAAGCCGCCTGCGCCGATCTCCGGGAGAAGATCGACGACGGGTATCTGCGCCACGGTGAACGGGACGCCGCCAACCCCTACCCGTCCCCCGATCGTCTGTTCATGGCCTGGGACGAGATCGAAATTTTGTCGGCCGGCTGGCCGACCCTGGCGTTGGAGCCGCTGACACCGGCGGACGACTCCTGGGAACCGGTATGTCCTTTTCCGGCCCAGACTCCGGCCGCCGCGGGATTGGGTGTCCGCGGCACCCCCTTCAGCCAGACCTTGACCATCCTGAACCAACTGCGCGACGGCCACCGTGTCATCCTGATCGCGCGCAGCCACGGCCAGGTCGAACGGCTGCTCGCCTTGTTCCGCGAACACGATCTCCCGGCCGTGGAGTGGCAGCCCTCCGCCTGGCCGCGAACAGAGGCGGGAAAACCCCCGTTTGCCGTCGTGCAGGGCGAACTGTCGGCCGGCTGGCTCTCCGGCGATCTCCGTCTTGCCCTGCTCACGGAAGAAGAGCTTTTTGCGAAAGGCGCCCGGCATAAGCCGCAGCCCAAGAGCAAGACGGCCACGTTTCTCTCGTCGCTCGAAGACCTCAACGTGGGCGACTACGTCGTCCATGTGCAGCACGGCATCGCCCGGTATCTCGGCCTGAAGCGGCTGACTGTACAGGACTTCGAAAGCGATTTCCTGATCCTGGAATTTGCCGGCAGCGACACGCTGTATGTGCCGCTGGACCGCCTCAGCCAGGTGCAACGCTACAGCGGCGCCGAGGGGCATGTCCCCCGGCTCGACCGGCTCGGCGGCACCAGTTGGGCCAAGACGACGGCCCGCGTCAAAAAAGATATCGAGGAAATGGCGCAGGATCTCATCGACCTCTACGCCAACCGCGAACTGGTCAAGCGGGACGGCTACGGCAGCGCCAGCATGCTGTATCACGAGTTCGAAGCGGCATTCGAATATGAAGAGACGCCGGATCAGTTGACCGCCATCAAGGACATCCTGCGGGACTTGGAGTCGCCCAAACCGATGGATCGGCTCGTCTGCGGCGACGTCGGCTACGGCAAGACGGAAGTGGCCATGCGCGCGGCCTTCAAGGCGGTCGAGAGCGGACGCCAGGTGGCCGTGCTGGTGCCCACGACGCTCCTCGCCCATCAGCATTACGAGAACTTCGCGGAGCGGTTCGCGCCGTTTCCCGCCAAGGTCGCGGTTCTCTCCCGCATGCAGTCGCCGAAGGATTCCAAAACGATCCTGAAGGAGGTCGCCTCCGGCGTCATCGATGTCGTGATCGGCACCCACCGCCTCCTGCAGAAAAACGTCGTCTTCAGGAACCTCGGCCTCGTCATCATCGACGAGGAGCAATGGTTCGGCGTCAAGCACAAGGAGCGGCTGAAGCAGTTGCGCACGCAGGTCGACGTGCTGACGCTGACCGCGACGCCGATCCCGCGCACGCTGCAGATGGCCATGTCGAGCGTGCGGGACCTCTCGATCATCGACACGCCGCCGGCCGGCCGGCTCGCCATCCGCACCACGGTCATCAAGTCGAACGACAAGGCGATCCGCGACGCGATCCTCCGCGAGCTGGGCCGTGGCGGCCAGGTCTACTTCATCCACAACCGCGTGGAGACGATGCCGGCGACCGGCGCGTGGCTGCAGCAGCTGATCCCGGAGGCCCGCATGGTCATGGCCCACGGACAGATGGACCCGACGCTGCTCGAAGCGATCATGCTGAAATTCGTCAAACACGAAGCCGACGTGCTGATCGCGTCAGCCATTATCCAATCAGGCATCGACGTCCCCACCGCCAATACGATCATCGTCAACCGCGCCGACACGTTCGGCTTGGCCCAGCTCTATCAATTGCGCGGGCGGGTCGGGCGCGGCGGCGAACAGGCCTATGCCTATCTGCTGATCCCCGACGAAGGAAGGCTGTCGGACGACGCGCAGAAACGGTTGACGGCCATTCAACAGTTCACGGAACTCGGGTCCGGGTTCCGGATCGCCGCGGCGGATCTCGAAATCCGCGGCGCCGGCAACCTGCTCGGCAAAGCGCAGTCCGGGCACATTGCGGCCATCGGGCTCGATCTCTACATGACCATGGTCGAGCAGGCCGTCCAGCGGCTCAAGGGCCACGTCGTGGAGGAAGAGCCCGATCCGACCCTGCGGGTGCCGGTCTCGGCCTTTATTCCGGAAACCTACGTCGAGGACCCGCACCAGCGCCTCTCGTTCTACAAGCGACTCAGCGCCTGCACCCAGGTGGGAGAGCTCGCGCTGCTGCACGGGGAAATCCAGGACCGGTATGGATTACCGCCGGAACCGGTCGAACGGCTGCTGGAAATCATGCAGCTGCGCGTCCTGGCAAAGCTACTCAGGCTCAGCGCCATCGACGTGACCCATCAATCGGCCATCATCACCTTGAGCCCCAAAGCTTCGATCTCCGAGTCCGCCATCCACGGCCTGATGGATCGGCTCAAGAAACGACTGCGATTCATCTCACCCGTCTCCTTCGAGATCCAGATGCCGCATGACGACTGGCCTGCGACCTTTGCAGAACTCAACACAACCTTGCAAAGCCTCGGACACTGTGATACCAACAAATCCACCACATGACACCGACGAGAAAGGCGCAATCCCCCGCACGATGACACCGAGCCCCGCGAACACTCCTCACATCCCCGTCAGGCACGTGTCGGTCGGCCTTGCCGCTCTGCTCGGCAGCCTGGTGTGGCTCCTGGCCGGCTGCACGCCGCCGCAGGAAGAGGCGGTGCTGGCCCTGGTGAACGGGCGCATGATTACGCAGGCCGAGTTTGACATCCGTTGGAACGAGCTCTCCGAGGCCACGCGCGCCCGGTACAACAAGGAGGGGGGCAAGCGCCGCTTCCTCGACGAATTGATCACGCGCGAACTGCTGATGCAGGAAGCCCGGCGCCAGGGCCTGGACCAGAACGACGCCATTCGCGATCGCACGCAGCGCTACAAAGAACAGCTCATTCTCGACGAGCTCCTGAAAGAACGGCTCCGCGAAAAAGTGGAACTGACACCGGCCGAACTCACGGCCTATTACGACAAGCATGCCGATGAACTGCTTGCGCCGCTGAAAGTCCAAGTGTCCCAGATGCTGTTGGCGAACCTGCCCGCCGCCAAGGATTTGAAGAAGCAAATCGACAACGGAACCGATTTCGCCCGGTTCGCGCAACGCTATTCTCTCGACGAGAAGACCAAAGCGAAAGGCGGCGACCTGGGTCCGTACCGGAAAAGCGCGCTCGACCCGGACGTCGATACCGTGGTCCAAACGCTGAAGCCCGGCGTGGTCAGCGATCCGATCAAGACCGACGCAGGTTATTACCTGGTAATGGTCAGCCCGCTCGCCCCGGAAACGATCCAGGCGGATTTCGCCACACGCGAACGCCTCCGCCAGGAACTGCTGGCCGACAAACGGCGCAAACGGTTCGAAGAAGTCATCTCCGATATCCGCGCAAAAGCCACGGTGCGCCTCGCCGAAGGCTCCCGCTACATCACCGAAGACACGGGCACCCCCTAACGCCCGCCTTCGCCACTCCTCAACACCTGTCGGTTTCGTGTACAATCGGTCGATTGCTCATCTGCGCCTCGCTGAGGAGAAGGGTGTCGTGCGTCACATTCGTTGGCTCCGGAGAAGCTGCCTGTTCCCCCTCTCGGGCCTGCTCGGCCTCCTCTGGCTGACACCGGCGCCCCCCGTCTTGTCGGCACCGCACCTCGAGGACCGGATCGTCGCCGTCGTAAACTCCGATCTCATCATGCTGTCGGACGTCAAACGTGAGCTGGCTCCTGAGCAGGAACGCCTCAGGAAACAGCACCAGGGAGACGAATTGGCGCAGCGGCTCAAGATGGCCGAATACATGGCCCTGACCAAGATGATCGAGCGGCGTTTGCAGCTCCAGGAAGCGAAAAACAAGGGGGTGGATGTATCGGATCAAGAGGTCAAACAGGCCCTCCAGCAGATGAAGCAGCAGGGGGAACAGGTTGACGAGACCGATCCCTTCACCTTCAGAAACGTCCGGGACCAGCTGACCCTCCTCAGAGTGGTCGACCGAGAAGTCCGCAACAACGTGATGGTGGGCGAGGCGGAAATGAAGCGCTACTACAAGGAACACCAGACACGCTTCGCCCTCCCCGAAGAATACACGCTGAGCCAGATTCTGATTCGTCCCCGCCCGGCCGACGGCACGGCCGAAGCGCTGGAGAAAGCCCGCATCGCCCTGGCGGATCTCAAGCGCGGAGAGAAATTCGAGGATGTCGCGGTGCGTTACTCGGACGGACCGAACGCCTCGCGGGGCGGGCGGCTCGGACTCGTGCGGCAGGGAGAACTGATGCCCGCGATCGAACGGGCGATTGCGCCGCTCGTACCGGGCGGCATCTCCGACATCGTGGAAACCGCCGAGGGCTTTCACATCGTCCGCGTCGATGAACGAACCCCCAAGCAGTTCCGGCCCTTCGAGGAAGTGAAGTTTGAAATTCAGGGGCTGGTGTTTCAGCAGAAAAGCGAGGATGTCTTCCAGTCCTGGCTGGTCAACCTGAAAAACAAAGCCTACATCGAAATCAAGTTTTGACCAAGTCCCGCAAGCTGCCCCACAGATGATCCCGCCCCTCCCCGGTCATGATCGAATAGGGAATAAGCATCTGGCCCTCCGGCAGCTGAAGCTCGCGATGCGTCTCGCGCAGGGTGCGGACCCGCTCGCTTGGCTTGAGCTTGTCGACTTTCGTGGCCACGACCAGCGGCTCGCGCCCGATGGAGCGCAGCCAGGCGACCGTCTGACGATCCTGTTCGGTCACCACCCGGCTTTCGACCAGCTGTACCACGCCGAGCAACGAGGGTTGTTCCGTGAGGTAGGAATCGATCAGCGGCCCCCATTCGGCGCGGACCGACTTGGAGACCCGCGCGAAACCGTACCCCGGCAGATCCACCAGGTAAAACTTCGCCAGCCCGGGATCCGAGGTCGTGATCAGAAACAGATTGACGGCTCTGGTTTTCCCCGGCGTCCGGCTGACTTTGGCCAAACCCTTCCGATGCAGCAGGGAATTGATCAGGGAGGACTTCCCGACGTTCGATCGCCCGACGATGGCGATCTCGGGTATGTCGCCCTGAGGAAAATGTTCTGGGGCCACGCAACTTTTGATAAACTCGGCGGAGAGGATTTTCATGGTCGTCTCATACGTGGAAGGCCGAAGGATTCCGCCTCATATCGTTGTACACACTAACAGAACAACGCCCTAGAAACACCCCCCTATGCCCAAGTCAACCAGACGCCGGACCTTTACGCGCCTCCTGGCGTGGGTAATCTTGCTGATCGGAATTCCGATAAGCCTGCTCGCCTTCACCTGGCTGCTGACGCTCCCGGATGTCTCGGTCCTCGCCACAGCGAATCCCGGCCCGACGGCGCTGATGGAACATCGCCAGGAGATGAGCCGTGCGGAGCACCGCCAGATGCCACGCCGATGGTCATGGGTGCCGCTCGCGCGCATTTCCCCTCACCTGCAACATGCCGTGATCGCGGCCGAGGATGCCTCGTTCTTCATCCACGAAGGATTCGATTGGGAAGGCATCAAGGACGCGGCGATTCACAATCTCGAAGCCGGAGAGATGAAGCGGGGCGGCAGTACCATCACCCAGCAACTGGCGAAAAACCTCTACTTGTCTGCTGAGCGGTCGATGCTCCGGAAAGCGCGCGAGGCCCTGATTACGCGCTCCCTGGAACACCATCTGACCAAAGAGCGGATTCTTGAACTCTATCTCAACGTCGCCGAATGGGGAAACGGAGTGTATGGAGCGGAAGCGGCGGCCCGCCATCATTTCGCCAAATCGGCGCAGGAGCTGACACAAGAGGAAGCGGCCTGGCTGGCGGCGATCCTGCCGTCACCCCGCCGCTACGATCCCCTCCGCAAGACGACCTCGCTGACCAAACGACACCTGCGCATTTTGAGGAGCATGAACAAGATTCCGACAATCTCTTCGGGGCGTTGAGGATTTAAACGGAACGGACGAGGAGTCTGTCAAAAACGGTCTTTCACAACCGGCTTACCCTTTCCATCCCACCAGCCCGCCGCCATGCGGGGCGTCACATGGCTGATAGTGAAGCGGCCGTCAGGCGACAGGACCAGTGCCCCGGCGGCTCCGTCGATTCTCGTGACCAGCTTACGCAGCACCGCGCGGGCTGCCATGGCCGGACTCGTGCCTCGCTCCAGCCGATCGCAGATCTCCTTCGCGACGGCAATCCGGACGATCCCTTCCCCCAGCCCGGTCATCGACACGGCGCCGCTCTCATTGTCGGCATAGACGCCGCAACCGATGATCGGCGTGTCGCCCACCCGCCCCGGCAGCATCAGATCGACGCCCCCGGTGGAGGCCCCGGCAGCGACAGTCCCGGTTCGATCGAGCGCCACTGCACCGACCGTCTCTTTCCCGGCGCGCTCGCGCAACGCCAGACCGCCAGAGGTCATCGCGCGATAGAGCTGCAGGGTCTTCGGCGACAAGACCCGCGTCATTGTCGTCTTGCGCAGAACGTGACCTGCTGGTCGCCGTGGTTGCCGTTCCAACCGGAAGTGTTTTGCAAAAGCGGAGGCCGGTTTCCCGACCAGCAACACATGATGGGTCTGCTCCATCACCAGCCGGGCCGCCGAAATCGGATGGACGATTCCCTCGATCGACGCCACCGCGCCGGCCAGCAGTTCCCGTCCTTCCATGATCGACGCATCCATCCGCCGCACGCCGTCGAGCTGCACGTGCGAGCCTCTGCCGGCATTGAAGAGTCCGCTCTGCTCCAAGACGCGAATGGTCTGTTCGACGGCGGTGAGCGCAGGGGCCCCGCGATCGAGCCAGTGGTAGCCGATCTGCAACGCCGCAGTGAGGCAATCTGCCTGGGCAGCGGTCATCCGGCGAAGGCCGGCGCCGCCGTGGGCAAGAAGAAGAGGACGGGCGGGCTTCAATTGAGCAACAAATCCCTGGCTCGTTGATAGGCGGGATCCTGCATCCGGTCCAGGTCGGACCGGACAAATCCCAACCCGGTGACGCAGAGCTCGAAATTCTCCGAGAGCTTGCGGAACAGGGGCGGATCGATCTCGGCCCCGTGATCGCCGATCTGGGCCACGATACCGTAGGAGCGTTTGCCGGCCTTCACGTAATCCACGAGAAAGTCCTTGTGATAGATCAAGCCCGCCGATTTCAGGCGGCGTAAATACTCCGGAAAGAGCCCGGCCATGAACAGCGTGAAATCGCCGATATGCCGGTGCACGTCGCGTTCGCGTTCGAGCGACTGGGCGTCGAGCAGGACTTCGGATTCATACAGCAGATCCACGACCGTCTCGACCGGCTTCTCCTGTCGATCTCGTATCTTATAGAGCTGATCGGTGGAGGTGAAATCGACGAGGAGATTGGACACGTAGCTGGTCACATTGAGATCGGGCCAGCCGAGATGTTCCGTAAAACTGCGCTCCGTGAGCGCCCCGAAGAACTGACGGAGAGGATGCTGCGGAGATACGCTTGTTCCCATGCGCCACCTCTTACAACATTCAAAGACACCTGCCGCAGTATACCAAATCCGCACGCAGCGCCGAATTCGGTCTTCTTGTTTGTCCTATCGGTTCCCGGTCCCCAGACTTGAGCCTCGCTTACGACGACGGCCGATCCCGGCTGTCGAGCACGAACGTGACCGGCCCGTCGTTCACGAGTGACACCTGCATATGGGCGGCAAACACGCCGGTTTCGACCGGCGTCCCGAACGCCCGCAGGTCCGCCGCGACCTGTTCGTAGAGGCGCTTGGCTTCATCGGGAGGCGCGGCCTCGTCGAAACTGGGGCGGCGCCCGTTCATCGTGCGGCCCAGCAAGGTAAATTGCGACACGAGCAGGACCGAGCCGCCCACATCAACCAGCGACCGATTCATCTTCCCCTGCTCATCCGAAAAGATCCGGAAGGTCCTGAGCTTCTCGACAAGATAGCGACAATCCGCCTCCCCATCGCCCTTGGCCACGCCCAAGAGCACCAGCAATCCCGTCGCGATCCGCCCGACGACTCTCCCGTCCACCTCAACCGAGGCGCTCGTGACCCGCTGGAGAACGGCCTTCATCGATCACGTCCGTCCGCGTTGCAGTTGCGCCAGCGTGCCTTCGAGCGTGAGGAGTCTGCGCTTCGTCGGCAAGCCGCCGGAGAACCCCCCCAGCGAGGCATCCTGCGCCACGATCCGATGGCAGGGAACCACGATCGGCAGCGGATTGGCTCCCACCGCATTGCCGACCGCACGGGCATACTGCGGCCCACCCACGCGCGCGGCCACCCATTGATAGGAGCGGAGCCTGGCATAAGGCACATTCAACAGCGTCCGCCACACCTTGCGCTGAAAGGCCGTGCCGCCGGACAGATCGAGCGGAAGCTCGAACTTCTGCCGTGTTCCCTCCAGATATTCGATCAGTTGCTGCTGCGCGGCCTTCAGTCGGGCCGTCGCCTCGCTCACGAAGGGCTCAGTGGACTGCCTGCGCAACGAGGCTTCCACCGCCCGCTTCGATTTCTTCGGCAGCGCAATCCCGTCGAGGCCTTTGTCCGTCTCGGAAATACCCATCCAGCCCCAAGGGGACTGAAACAGAATCGCGCGTCTCTCTTCTCTCTTCCCCATCGCCCCTAGCCTCGTGCCACTCGCCCAAGTTTCCGTTTCGCCATGCCCCACACCACATCCAATTCTTCCGACTTCAATAGCGCGTGAACGCCGAGATACCCGCTCACACTCAAGCCGATGGCTACGATCAGCATCACGGTCTTGGCGATCCATTCATCGGGTCTGGACCAGACCTCCGCATCGGCCACCCACCAACAGGCCGCCACCAGCGGGAGACAGGCCACCAGCGCCCGGCCCAAGGAGAGACCGACCGACCGCCACTCCACGCCCCCGATCCGCCGATTCAGTACCACGACTAGGATACCGCCGTTCACCATCGCAGCCAAGGCCGTCGCCAGTGCTAACCCCGCCGCGCCCAGGACCGGCATCAACGCGAGCGAGAAGACGATGTTCGCCGCCACCGCGATCGCCGCGGAGATGGCGGGCAGCTTCGTATCTTGCAGCGAATAGAAGGCCGCGACGATGATCCGCACCCCGCCGAACGCCCAGAGCCCCACGGCATAGCACAAGACCGCCAGGGCAGTCTCCGCCGTGTCGTGGGCGGTGAACGTGCCATGCTCAAAGAACAGGTGCACGATCGGCGTGCGGAGCAGAATCAGCCCGACCATCGCCGGCAGGATGATGAAGAGGATCATTCGGAGGCCGAACCCGAACGTCGTGCGCAATTCATCGAGCGCACCCCGCGCGGCCTGGGCCGAGAGCGTGGGAAGAATCGCCGTCGCCAAAGCGACACCGAAGATTCCGAGAGGAAACTGAATAAGCCGCATCCCGTAAAACAGATAGGTGGGGCCTCCCGCGAAGAACGAGGCGAGAATCGTGCTCACCGTCAAATTCACCTGCGTGACCGACAGCCCCAAGAGCGACGGCACCATGAGCTGGCCGATGCGGCGCACGCCGGGATGGCCGGGCTCGAAGCGCATGCCGAAGAGGAGGCCGCGGAGCTTTAGCCCCGGCACCTGCATCGCGAACTGCGCCGCGCCCCCCGCCACGACGCCGACGGCCACGCCAAGTATCGGCTCCGTCACATAGGGAGAAAGAAACAGCGCGCCTCCGATGATGAAGACATTGAGGAACAAGGGCGAGAAGGCCGGCGCGGCAAAAGCGCGGACGGAGTTCAGAATTCCCATGGCCAAGGCTGCGAGGCTGATGAACAGCAGATACGGAAACATCACCCGCGTCAACAGAGTCGCCAGCGCCAGCTTGTTCGCATCGGCATGAAATCCCGGCGCCAGCAGCCACACCAGCCAGGGCGCGGCCAGGATCCCCAGCATCGTCACGAAGGTGACGATCGTCAGCAAGGTGGTGAAGACCGCGCTCGCCAACTCCCAGGCTTCGCGCTTGCTGCGCAACGTATGGTACTCGGTGAAGACCGGAATAAAGGCCGACGACATCGAGCCCTCGGCAAAGAGTTCTCGCAACAGGCTAGGGATGCGGAAGGCGACATAAAACGCATCGGCCGCCGCCGTGGCCCCGAACAGGCGAGCCAGTACCATGTCCCGGATGAAGCCGAGGATGCGGCTGGCAAAGGTGCCGAGGCCGATCAGCCCGGCGGCTTTCACCACCGAATGCTGCTCGCTTGTGCCTGCTTGCGCGGAGACCGTTGGTGCGCTCGATTCGGACATGGATGCGGATTCTAGCGGAACCACGGCAGGGCGTCTATCGAACCACGAGTTTCCGGGCAATCAATGTTCAAGAGGCAACACTCGCTTGAAAGCTTCCGGCCCAAATCAATTAAGGCGGCAGCCGACAACATTCTCTCACAGAGAGACGCTGGGTCACCAGCCATCGTGGCGGGACAACACGGCGTTGCCTGAATCCTGCGACGAGGGCAAAAAGCATCCTGAACACCGT
The DNA here is from genome assembly GCF_049546785.1 of Nitrospira sp. NS4. Classification (NCBI taxonomy): domain Bacteria; kingdom Pseudomonadati; phylum Nitrospirota; class Nitrospiria; order Nitrospirales; family Nitrospiraceae; genus Nitrospira; species Nitrospira sp. NS4. The sequence goes on from NZ_JBMWAN010000002.1 coordinate 577,856, forward strand.
TCAATGCTGATTACCGAGCCCGTCTGGAACTCGCCCGCATGGCAGCTTCCTGTTGCATTAACGCTCTGTGTACAACAGGAGCAGGCCGGCGAAGAGCATAAGGAGCGTGGGCCACACCAGAGGGCTAAGGCGGTTTCCACCACCGCGCTCGCGCAGCAGTTTGGCGGTTCCCACAAGAATGCCCATGACGGCAAAAGCAAGGTGCTGCCAATAGACCCGCGGCATATGGGCATGAACGAAGGAATGAAGCGCCAACAGCAGACCTGAGGCGATGCAAAGAATGGGGAAGGTGAGACCCCGGAGCGAGCCATGACGGTCCCCGCTCCGGCTGCCTGCAACCGGTGAGCCTTCGGCAATCCCGATGGCGACGGCTACGGCAGCGAAAAGTTTATGTTGGAGCGTCTCGGCATCGGTGAAGGTCTCGACGAACCCGATAGGGCCCCATGGCCAATTATCCGGATCGCTTCGAACGAAGAGGAAAGCGCCAAGTAGCAGCCATGCCGCAGACCACAACCACCGGGTGACACGCAGACCACGGTTCAGGATCCCGCCGAGCTCCATTGCCAATGCGATCAGTGCGAGGATGAAAAGAGCGGCACCCGCCCCGTGATGGTTAAACTCGGAGTACTCGATCTTTTCAATGGGGCGTAGTTCGGTGATTGAATGATGGTCTGTACCGGGATGGTCTTCTGAAGCGGAAAGCACCGCTAGAGAGGGCGAGGCCAGGCAGATCGCCAGGATGAGGGCGACTACACGGCTGGAGAACGTCGCCGCACCGATCAACCCGGCTTCGACCACCCGGCGCTGCTCACGGGTCTCGGTCTGTGCTGATGGCGCAGATGCGATCGGACCAGACATGAACGCGGATTCTAGCGGAAGTATCGAGGGGCGTCCAGGGAAGCGGAAGTATCCAGACTCTTAAGATTCCAAGGCCCGCGCCTTTGGTGCTCAAGCCAAGAATGGGGTTGAGAGAGCGAGATTGGTTGATCGAGGATGGTTGTCCGGCTCTCGCTGCGCCCAATTGAGCTGGCATCGTCCCTCGCAAAGATGGTCCTACGTTATTTTGAGGCCGGTGACAGAGTGTGATAGGGTCCGCCGATCATGCCGAACCCGGTTCAGTCCTTCACACTTGTCGATGTTCCCGGCGGCGTGCCCCTGCTCGGCCACCTGCGTGCGTTCAAGGGGCGCCCGTTGGAGACGATGTCGGCATGGTGGCGTCGGCACGGCGATGCGCTCCGCTTCAGGCTCGGTCCCAAGACCCTCTATCTCTTCAGTCATCCGGAGCTGGCCGAGGAGATTCTGGTCCAGCAATCCGACCGGTTCGTGAAAGTGTACGACCCTCGGCGGCCGGTCGGCCTCGCGCTCGTCCTGGGCAATGGGTTGGTGACCAGCTCGGGCGAGGTCTGGAAGCGACACCGGCGCATCATCCAGCCGGTCTTTCACCGCTCTCGCATGGCCGCGATGGCCGACCGGATGGCGCAGGTGGGCGAGCAGCGGCTCGCCGGCTGGGCGGATCACGCGGGACAGCCGGTCGACATCGCCGCCGAAATGATGCAGCTGGCCCTGGAAGTGATCGCCCAAACGATGTTCACCACCAGCGTGGCGCACCATATCGATCAGATCAACCATGCCCTGCGCGTGAGCCTGAAGTACGCGTTCGACTCGTTTCACAATCCGCTACGCCCGCCCCTGTGGGTACCGACCGCGCGCAACCGTGAATTTCGTGCAGTCATGCAGTTTATGGACGGGCTGATCTATGGATTGATCGCCGAGCGGCGCCGAAGCGGCGCGAAACATGACGATCTCCTCGATCTGCTGCTCCAGGCTCGCGATGAGGAGACCGGCGCCGGGCTGAGCGATCTGGAGCTGCGGGACGAAGCGCTGACGATCTTCGCGGCCGGACATGAGACCACCGCGAATGCACTCGCCTGGACGTGGTACCTCCTCGCTACCCATCCGGAGGCGAAAGCACGGTTTCACGAGGAAGTGGACCGGGTCCTCCAAGGGAGGACCCCGAACGCCGACGATCTTCAACACCTCCCGTACACACGCGCGGTGTTCGATGAAGCGCTCCGTCTGTATCCGCCGGCCCCGGCCGTCCAGCGGAAGGCGGCGACCCGCGCCACCGTCGGCGGGCTGTCACTGCCGGCCGGCGCGATCGTTCTCGTCGGCGCATACAATATTCACAGGCATCCAGCCTATTGGCGCGACCCCGAGCGGTTTATGCCGGAGCGCTGGCTGGACGGCGAACGGCCGGCTGCCCGATGCGCCTACCTGCCGTTCGGCGCGGGGCCTCGGGCCTGCGTGGGGACGCACTTCGCGACGGTGGAAGGGCCGCTGCTCCTGGCGCTGATCGGCCGCCGCTATGATCTGCGACTGGCCCAGGAGAGCGTCGAGCCTGAACTCATAGTGACCTTGCGGCCGAAAGGCGGTATCCGCATGGTGCTGCAGCCGCGGCACGCGCCGGAGATGACCGGCACCTAACAGGCTGTTCGCTCATGCCTGCTTGTGCGGAGGTGCTCGACTCAGTCGCGGAGACAGATTCTAGCGGCACAATGGCAGGGCGTCTGTGGAACCGGAGGTTTCCGGGCGATCAGCATTCTAGAGCAAGCGATTAACTTTCTTCGTGATGCAAGGCGCACGTGGTGCCAAAGGCGGGACTTGATTTGCGATTGATCAGCACACTCAAACCTGACGCAACTTTCACAGACTTTTCACCACGAAGCCTAAGACTTACCCTATGACAAGGGGTGCGGTTGAGTGGGAGCGAATGAGCGGCAAATCGCTCTGCCATACGACCATTTTGCGACCCGCATTTTCTATCTCGATCGAGTTCTGGTCGCCCCAATAGAAAGAGGAAAATTGGTACTGAACCGAAACCTTGAGACCTTTGTAAGTCTATTCTTGTGATTTGATACGAGGCAGAAAACCGTTCTCGCTACTCTCAGGTTCCTCCCTCATGCCCTCTTTTCTTACGATCAACCTTGAAGCCCAAAAGCTTCTGTAGAAGGCTGATGGTGCGGGGATGTTCGAGGCCAAACACTCGCAATTGGATAGCGAGGGTGCGCAGATAGAGCGACTTGGCTTCGGCATGCCTCCCTTGGTAGTTGTAAAGTCCAGCGAGATTACTGAGACTGATGGCGGTGTGGGGATGCTCGGGCCCAAGCACCTGCTCGCAGATCGCGAGGGCGCGCCGATGGAGCGACTCGGCTTCGGCATACCTCCCTTGGCTCTCGTAAAGGCTGGCGAGGTTATTGAGACTGGCGGCGGTGTGGGGATGCTCGGGCCCAAGGACTCGCTCCCATATGGCGAGGGCGCGCTGATAGAGCGGTTCGGCCTCGGCATACCTCCCTTGGCTGCGGTAGAGGCTGGCGAGGTTATTGAGACTGGCGGCGGTGTCGGGATGCTCGGGACCGAGCACTCTTTCGCTGATGAAGAGGGTTCGTTGATAGAGCGGTTCGGCCTCGACATACCTCCCTTGGCTCTCGTAAAGGCCGGCGAGGCCATTGAGACTGGTGGCGGTGTCGGGATGCTCGGGACCGAGCACCTGTTCCCGGATCGCGAGAGCGCGTTGATAGAGCGGCTCGGCTTCGGCGTATCGCCCTTGGCTGCCGTAGAGGCTAGCGAGGTCATTGAGACTGGCGGCTGTGTCGGGATGCTCGGGACCGAGCACCTGTTCCCGGATCGCGAGGGCGCGCTGATAGAGCGGTTCGGCCTCGGCATACCTCCCTTGGCTGCGGTAGAGGCTGGCGAGGTTATTGAGACTGGCGGCGGTGTCGGGATGCTCGGGACCGAGCACCTGTTCCCGGATCGCGAGAGCGCGTTGATAGAGCGGCTCGGCTTCGGCGTATCGCCCTTGGCTGCCGTAGAGGCTAGCGAGGTCATTGAGACTGGCGGCGGTGTCGGGATGCTCGGGACCGAGCACCTGTTCCCGGATCGCGAGAGCGCGTTGATAGAGCGGCTTGGCCTCAATGTATCGAGCACGCTTTGAGAGATATACTCCAGCCTGGTTTAGCAGGTGCGCGGCCTTTTCGGTTGCTATTTCCCATCGCTCTATGGCGGTCGCGCAAGCCAGAGCATGGGGGATCAATTGCTCATACCGGGGCCAGGAATCGACGGTGAGGTGTGGTAAGCATTCGTTGACTAGAAGAACTACCTTCTCTGCCCACACCCGTTGCGTCTCCTTATCCATCATGTCTTGGATCACGGCCTGTACCAACCGATGGAGGCTAAAGGATCGCTGCTGCGGATCGCGGTGAATGAGCGACCATCGCCCGACCTCTTTGAAGAGGTTGGCGAATTCCAGTGGCTGTCCGACCACGCGGCTGAGTGGCTCTTCCAAAGAAACGATCCCCCCGGTGAAGAGGTCCTCCGGGATGGCTTCCGGGGCCAAGAACGCGCTCAGCCGAAAAAGAGCCTCGGCTGCAGGATGACAGCTGATCGTTCTGGTACAAGCGAGCGAGAATGTCACAAAGACCGAGGGGTGCTGAGGCAAATCTCCACCTCGTTGGTCCAGGAGCCGCATGCGTTCGGTCTGATAGAGGCGGAGGTATTCGGCTGGGGACGAACCAGTTTCTTCAAGGAAAGCGCCGGCCTGGTCTAGTGCCAATGGGAGGCCTTCCAGGATTTCAGCAATCTGTAAGGCGTCCCGCCGTACGCTTTCAGGTATCGCATCAAGGTTTGCATTAGACTTGAGGCGTTGGGCTCGGCGCAGTAGGAGTCGAGCGCCTTGTTCCGGGCTGAGCGTCTTCAGCTGGATACAGGGACCGAGAAACCCGGTCGCGTGGGCGCGTGAGGTGACCAGAACATGTCCGTTGCGTGATCGAGGAAGAAATTCCGTTGTGACTGCGAGGTCATCGGCATTATCGAACACCAGCAGCCAGTTTCGGTGCGTGTCCAGCCAGTGCAAAACCCCGCGCACAATTTCCAGTTGGTCCCTACCTACCGCGCTGGGAAGTTTAAGCTGTAAGGCGATAGCGCTGAGGTCAGAGATAAGGGTGTCACGTGATTCTGCGCTGACCCAGAATACCCGTTCGTACGCGTATCCATGCTGGTACACATACTCGGCGGCGGTGTCGGTCTTGCCAATCCCACCAAGGCCTTTAAGAACCACCGTCTGTTCCGAGGAGAGGGCCACCTTAAGTTCCTGGCAAATCTCCTCGCGGCCCGTAAAGAACAGATTGCGCCGAGGAAGATTTCCGATCATTGCGGTTGAAGAGACAGACTTCTGGGGTGGAGCCGAGAGCTCTTGGCGGTTGGACAGGGTACTACTCGTAAGCTTAAGAAGGCGCTGTGCGACTGCGAGAAAGACCAGATCCTGTTCCGGCTCTGTAAGCGCATTCAGCGGGTCCTCGGGCGAATTGGCTGATTGCAGGGCCGAGAGTGAGAGCTGATGAGGTCCCTGTGACGGATCTGGGTATTTGAAGTAGGTTTCCCGAAAGAGGCAGGGGCTGATGATGATGGGGATGATCACCGTGCCTCGATCCTTGGCGTTCATGAGCAGCACGGGCAATTCGCTGTTGCGAATATACCTGGAGGCCAGGAAGGCCTTACTTACTAACAAGACCGCAGCAGTCGCCTGCTCAAGTCGTGTGCGGATTTGGCTCTCCCACTCGTCACCGGATTCTAGCGCCGGGTCAGACCAGACTACGATATGTTTTTGAAGAATAAGGGGCTCGAGATGTTGAGATAGTCGATCCAGCCATCGCTTACTGGGCATATCCCCCTGGTTGTCCTCATGGGCGTATGAGATAAAAATAAGAGGTTGGTTGGTTTCCGACATGTTGTCACACGTGGGGGAACTCCAGAGGATGGTCCTTTAGACGAAAAGAGCGGGATGCGAATAGCGGTCTTCCACGAGGAAGAAGATACGCGAGACATTAGCGAAAATCGAGAGGGTAATGGATAACATTTTGAACAGTATTGGCGTGGGGAGGTGTCGCGCCGGTTGGCCTTAGAGAGACCGGACGGCGCGCCGCCCGATGCGCCCCCGTCTCAGCAACACGGGGGCCTATGGATACAAATCACTGTCCACCAGCCACCTGATTCAGGAACACCAGCAAACTATTTTGGGCCAGCTTGAATTTCGATGGTATGAGAAGCGGAATTCTTGCGGCTTTTCTGGACGATGATCAAATCTTCCTATCCTTCCTGAATCGGTTCATCCGGCAATTCGTTGGGGTTGTCGCCGGAGCTGCCTGGGCAGGCTTCGGCAAGGACAACTCCGCAAGCGGCGATGGCATGGAAAAGCCCTTCGGCAATGTCGCCGCGCTGCAAACGCTCGACGGCCGCTTGGACCACCTGCCTCCATCGTTCATCCGACACCAGCCCCGTTAGCGAACGATCCGGCAAGACATAGGATCTGCTTCTCCACAATTGACAGCATGATCAGCACGCCCGTGCGCTCGCGCGTCTGCGAGACCGCATGTTGTGCAAAGGCCCACTCGGCTCTCAGTATCAGCCTGTGCCTGCTTGCGCGGAGGCCGTTGGTGCGCTCGATTCAGACATGGATGCGGACAACGGCAGGGCGTCTCTCGAGCCGGACGTTTCGGGGAAATCAACGTTCAAGGGCAACACAGGCTCGCTGCTTAAGCCGGGATTTGATTTGGGCGCATTTCGACATCGTCAACACCAATGATGGTTCACAGGTTGTGTATCGGAACTTCGACAGCTTCAGATCTGATAATGGCGCGATATTGAGTAAAAGGGGATAAGCGGACAATCGCTCTGCTATACGACCGTTTTACGACCGCCGCATCTCCCCATGAATAGTCGCTTCGAGTACACCCGATTCACCTGGGTCAACATCATCATACGGAACAGCAATAAAGCTGGTCGATTTCTCAAGGGAGTTGACCTATCCTAGAGCCGCTCAACAAGAAATGTCTGAGAGGCGAACGCCAGTGGAGAACAACCGCAATGCGCTGATTGGCCGGTTTGCGCCCGGGCTTCGGCAACTGCTGGACTACCGGCGGGAATGGCTCCACGTCGATCTCGTGGCTGGCCTCTCGGTTGCCGCCGTGGCGATTCCCACGGCGATTGCCTACGCGCAACTCATTGGCTTCGAGCCGGTCGTGGGGCTGTATGCGGCCATTCTTCCGCTCGTGGCGTATGCGCTGTTCGGGACTTCGCGCCAGCTGATCGTGAATCCCGACGCGGCCACCTGCGCCATCTTTGCCGCCACCGTGCTGCCGCTCGCCGGCGGCGACTCCGGCACCCTCCGGTCACTCTCCATGGCGCTGGCGGTCTTGACCGGGCTGGTGTGCATCGCGGCGGGGGTCTTCCGACTCGGCTTCCTGGCCGACTTTCTCGCCAAACCGATCCTGGTCGGGTATCTGAACGGCGTGGCCATCAGCATCTTTGTCGGCCAGGTCGGCAAAGTGGTCGGCTTCGCCATGCAGTCGCGCGGCATCATCCAGATGCTCATCGAGCTTGCCGGAAAGCTGCATCAAACCCATCTGCCGACGCTGGCCGTGGGATTGACGACCCTCGCGGTCATCATGGGCAGCAAACGCTGGTCGCCTCGTGCGCCGGCGCCGTTGCTGGCCACCGTCGCAGCCGTGGCGCTGGTCTATGGCCTCGGCCTGGAAGACAGGGGCGTGGCGGTTGTCGGCGAGTTGCCGGCAGGACTGCCGAGCCTGAGCTGGCCCCGCTTCGATGCGGACAGCCTGAAACTCCTTCTCGGCGGCGCGTTGAGCGTGGCCCTCGTGAGTTTCAGCAGCGGGATGGTGACGGCGCGGAGCTTTGCCGAACGGAATCGCTACGACATCGACGCCGACCAGGAGTTCATCGCGCTGGGCGCCTGTCAGATCGCCTCCGGTTTGTCGGAGGGGTTCGCCGTAACCGGAGCCGATTCGAGAACGGCCGTCAACGATGCCATGGGCGGCAAAACGCAGATGGTCGGGCTGATCGCGGCCGCCACGATGGCAGCGGCGCTGTTCTTCCTGACCGGGCCTCTGCGGTATCTGCCGGTGGCGGCGTTGGGCGCGGTGCTGATCTATGCGGCCGTCGGACTCTTCGATGTGGCCGCGCTCCGCAAGATGTGGCGTGTGAACCGGGCGGAGTGCGTCTTGTCCCTTTTCACGACGGTCGGGGTCATCTGGCTGGATTTGCTGCAGGGCATTCTTCTGGCGGTGGGGAGCGCGTTGCTCCTTGTGCTCACGCGCGCGTCGCGACCGCCGGATGCTGTGTTGGCCCATGTGCCGGGAATGAGAGGATGGCACGACGTGGCCGACCACCCAAAGGCCGCCACCCATCCCGGCCTTCTGGTCTACCGGTTCAGGTCCGGGATCATGTTTTTCAATGCGGGCTACTTCAAAAAGCGGGTACTGGAGCTTGTCGCAAGCCAGGCCGGCATCGAATGGGTCATTGTGGATGGAAGCACGATCAACCTGGTGGACATCACCGGGGCGGAAACGCTCGAATCTCTCGCCGGAGAACTGGCCGCAAGGGGCCTTCGCTTCGGCTTGGCCAACGTACGCCGTGATGTGCGCACCGTACTCGAAAACGCCGGCGCACTTGAACGCATCGGGTCCGATTCCATCTTCCCGACGCTCAACACGGCGAGCGAGGCCTTCCTCCATCGCGTGAGACGATCATAAAGGACAGCCGGCCGATCCTCTAACGAGCAGAAGTCTCGAGACCGTGATGGCGATAGGTCGGGAGGATTTTGTGGACGACGCTCACAACGCTCTATCCTTCCTGAATCGGTTCATCGGGCAGCTCGTTGGGATTGTCGCCGGGACGCCCTGGACAGGCTTCAGCGAGCACCAACCCGCAGGCTTGAATCGCACGGGAAAGCCCTTCGGCAATATCGCCGTTATGCAAACGTGCGACGGCCGCTTGTACCACCTGCTGCCATCGTTCCGCCGACACCAGCCCCACTAATGAACGATCCGGCAGGACATAGATCTGCTTCTCCAGAATTGACAGCATGATCAACACGCCCGTACGCTCGCGCGTCTGCGAGACCGCATGCTGCGCGAAGGCCCGCTCGGCCCTCAGCGCCACTTTCTGTTGCATGCGCTCGTGTGAGGTCAACAGCCGGACGACCGCCGGAGCCCTCCCGATCACGCTCCCGCTCACATAGGCGAGCGTCACGGCGAGGACGAGCCAGGCGGCGTTCGATGCATGCCAGCCCCAAGGAACCCAGGAGACCTCGATGGTCAGCATCGCCGCCAGGGTGAGGAAGGCTGCGATCAAGCCCGCCACGTGTTGCGCGTCGCGATAGAGCCCGGACCGCGCGACGATCATCGGCACGATCTCCGCGCTCGTGTGTTGCTCGGCTTCCTGCACGGCCTGCGTAATGCGTTCACGATCTTCTGCCGACAACGCCGTCCCTTTACCAGTCCCCACTGGCGCCTCCTCCTCCAAAATCGCCGCCCCCGCCGCTGAATCCTCCTCCACCTCCAAACCCGCCGCCTCCCCAGCCTCCGCCCCGGCTGCTGTAGGAGGTCCAGTCGTCAAAGCCATGTCCCCGGCGGCCCGACATCGCGGTCCCTAATAATAAAACCAGCAGCAAGGTGACCAGGCCCGTGACGATGGCCGGAACCAGCCAGGGTGACAGCCACAGGGCGAGGCCGGTGCCAGCCAAAGCGCCGACGACGCGATTCACATTCGAGAGGGCCAAACCAAAGACCACTCCGACGAGCAGGGCCGTCAGGATCTGCCCGACCATGTCCTCACCGCCAACCGGCTTCGATGGCCGCTCGGGCGCCTGATAGGTGCCTTCGATGGTCTTCAAAATTGCCTCGACACCGGCGGTGACCCCGCCAGGCAGATCCCCGGCGCGAAAGCGCGGGACGATTTCATTGCGAATGATCTGCGCCGACCTGGCATCGGTCAAGGTGCCCTCAAGGCCATAGCCCACTTCGATGCGGACCTTGCGCTCCTTCAGCGCCACCAGCAAGAGCGCCCCGTTGTCCGTCCCCTTCTGGCCAAGCTTCCAGGTCGTGGCGATGCGATGGGAGAACGGCTCAAGGGGTTCGCCTTCGAGGGAGGGCAGAATGAGGACGGCAACTTGATTGCTCGTCTTCGCTTCGTGAGCCGCGAGGCTGGCGGTCAGGGACTCCATCGTCGCAGCTGGCAGCACGTGAGACGGATCGACGACGCGGCCTGTGAGAGACGGCACCTCCAGCGCCCAGGCCGAGGCAACCCAGAGCACGAGGCCCAAACACAACATGAGCCGCGCCGGCTCATGCCAGACACGGCTCATGGTGAACGTCTTCATGATCGATCCGATATCCCCTAGAATTTGACCTCTGGTGGCTTGGCGACAGCCTTCTCATCCGCCACGGTGAAGTTGGGCTTCTCATCCAGATGGAGCAGGAATTTCGCCGTCAGATTGGTCGGGAAGAAACGAACCATCTTGTTGTACTCCGCCACCCGGTCGATGTAGCGCTTGCGCGCGACGGTGATACGGTTCTCTGTCCCTTCCAGCTGGCTCTGGAGATCGCGGAAGTTTTGGTCCGCCTTCAAATTGGGATAGTTTTCCGCCACCGCCAGGAGTCTCCCCAAGGCCGAGGTCAAGCCGGCCTGCGATTTCTGAAACTGTTCAAACGCCGCCGGGTCTTTGAGCGTTTCAGGTGTCACCTGAATCCCGGTGGCTTGGGCGCGCGCCTGCACGACGCCTTCGAGCGTTTCTTTCTCATGTTCGGCATAGCCCTTCACCGTCGCCACGAGGTTGGGAATGAGATCGGCCCGGCGTTGATACTGATTGATGACCTCGCTCCAGGCGGCCTTGGTGTCTTCGTCCAATCCCTGGAGATCGTTATAGCCGCATCCGGACACAAGGCCCGCGCAGGCGATGACGACCGCCATTACCACATTCGTCCATCGATCACGTCTCATAGCCCCCCCTCCTTCGACAGCGCCGGACGCCATTGTCGTCCGATCCGGCGATCATGCTATCATGCCCATAGTCATTTATATACGCCGGTCAAGAGGTCCCCATGTCGCTGGAGTCGTCGTCTCATTTGCCGGGCGGGTTTCAAGTCCGGCATCGCGCTCTGGGCGTCTATCAAGGCAGCGCGATCGAGTTGGCGTTCTGGCACCCTTCTTCCGGGATGCCGGAGTACGGTCTGTGCCGCTTCTCCACGGAGACCAAAGCGCAGGCCCTGGTCGATTTTCTCTGCTCGCCGCTGTGCGGGGAACCGATGGATCGGAGCGACTTCACCCTCGAGCCCTACGATCTGGATGAACACGAGCGCTTGATCAACGAGCACCCCCTTCCCTCCGCCTGGGAAACCCCGCTGTAACAGAATGCCGGAAGGGGCAATCCGTCAGACGTGAAACGTGTAAGGGCCCGGAGGAAGATCCACCGGCATCCCCGCGTTTCACCTTTTCACGCCCTTCTTTTACCGATGATGAGCAAGGCGCAGCGGGATCGGCCGGGTGAGAAGAGAGGCTTGTTCGGCATCCCGTTAGCGAGAGGGGCTGTGTGCGACTTCTTCGGCGGGGACTGGCGAATGACCGCGGGAATGGGACTGAATGAAACTCTGGAGGCGCTTGTCATCCTGCGCTTTGCGCAAAAACTTGAAGGCAATGCCGCGCGACGTCACGGAGCGGACCATGGCGGCCACTTCGAGAGGAGGACCCTGGTCGGAAATGGCCACCTGCAAATAGAAGATGTCATCGATGCGAACCTGCGTCTCACTCTTGATGATACAGCCTCCCACCGAGAGATCCATCACGGTCCCTTCGCCCCGGACTTTCCCGCCTGAAAACGACAGAAACAGCCGCACCGGGATTCGGAGATGCTCGCGCCGATCGACCCGCTGCTTCCCTCCGTCGAAGTTCATTCGGAAAGTCAAAAATCGAAAGCTGCATTCCTGGCAATGAAACGGCGCAATTCCCAGCCACGACGCCACATGTTCACGCGGCGATTGCGGATAGGAACGGAGCACATGGTCCGTTTGACACTGCGGGCAGGTGAGCCGACGGGCCATGGTAAACAATATCCTTACCAGGTGTCTGAAACGCGCAGCGATGCACAAGCAGACAACAGATTCGCGTCATGTTCCCGTACGCTGTTGTCGGCCTGCGACGCGCCGGAAACCCCTGTGTCCACTATAGATAGCTTTCTCACTCAGTCAAGCGGAATGCCAACTCGCGCAACACGGCGGGTCGTTTCCCGCAGGGCTCCAGGTAGACTGAGCAGCAGGCTCGCTGGCAGGTGTGTAAAACCCAGAAGTTTCTTGTCTCTTCTCACCGTTCAGACGATGATGAGCCGGTAATCGGAGAACTGTGGATCGGATGACCCTTCAGCACCCCTCCCAAAACATCCGGGAGCGCCGCCAACACCCCCGGAAGACTGCGTCGCTGCAGGCCGCCTTTACCTCGCCGGACGGCGAGGCGGGAGAGGGCACCACCCTGGATCTCTCCGCCGGCGGCTGCAAGTTCCACAGCCTTTCTCCGCTCGTGCTGCACGCGCAAATCGAGATCCAGATTTTCATTCCCGGAGAGCACATTCCCATCACGGTGCCGATGGGGTTGGTCCGCTGGACCGATGGCATTCACTGCGGAGTGGAGTTTCTACAGCTCACCGACGTCAGTCGCCAGTTGATCCGTCGCCTCTTCGGCCTCTAACGGCGCTCGCGCGCCCGGCCAGCCGTCCCGTCACCCAGGCCCATTGAAAGTTGAAGCCCCCGATGCGGCCATCGCAATCGAGGATTTCGCCCACCAGATAGAGGCCGGGTGCCAACTTCGATTCCATCGTCCGAAAGTTGATCTCTTCGAGCGGCACTCCACCAGCCGTGACTTCTGCATAGTTCCAGCCGCGATCCTGCACGACGGGGAACGGAAACTTCGTCAGCAGGGCGAGGAGATGGTCGCGATCTTTCCGCGGCAGTTGCGCACTGGCCGTCTGGCCGTCGCAGCCCGCATGCCGGATGACGGCATCGGCGAATCGTTGGGGCAGCCGCTGGGCCAAGGTCTTCCCGAGCGAGCGGCGGGGGTGTTCCCGCGTTTGCTCCATGAACCACTGCCGGAGCTGTTCCTGGGTCTCACCGGGCAGAAAGTTGGCGTAGACCTCGGCCGATTCACCCTGCTTCCGCGCCAGGCACCAAAAACGGCTCGCGTCCATGACCACCGGTCCGCTGATGCCGAAATGTGTCCAGAGCAGACTGCCTGTCCTGATATCAATAGTTCGACCATTTACAATTGTCGTCAGTTCGACTTCTTGCGAGAGACCGGAGAGCGTCTTGTGAAACATCGTGTCGACCAGCACCAGCGGCACGAGTGCTGGGACGGTGACAGTCACCTGATGACCCAACCGCCGGGCTAATTCGTAGCCGAATCCATCGCTTCCCGACTTGGGGATCGAGCGGCCGCCGGTCGCCAGAATGAGCTTCTTCGCAACGAGGGTTCCATGGGTATGATGCACCCGGAAGCCCGCCTCCGTCCCTGTCACTTGCTCGATCCTCTGCACACGATGGTCCGGACAAATGGTCACACCCACCTTACGACAGCGGTCAACGAGAGCATTGAGCACGGTCCGGGCCTTGTCGGTAACAGGAAAGAGCTTGCCGGTTTCTTCCCGCTTCAGGTTGACGCCCATGGAGGCAAACCACGAGATGGTCTCTTCAACGGAAAAGGCGGCGAGGACATTCTTGATGATGCGGCGATTGCCGAAGAAGTCGGTGGGCGACACCTCGTCGTGCGTGACGTTGCAGCGGCCTCCTCCGGAGACAAGGATTTTCGCTCCAATGGTCTTGGCCCCATCCAGAACGACGATGCGAGACGGGCCTGACTGCTCCACCGCTTCTCCGGCGAAAATCGCCGCCGCCAATCCGGCTGCACCAGCGCCGATGATCGCGACATCGCACCCCGGACAACTTTCAAGATTAGACATTTTTAACTACCGGTTAACACGGAATTAATCTGCCGATGTTACGTTCCTCCTCGTATGGTGAGGCCGGTAACGTCCTCGTCCATGATTACTGGAGGTAGATCCCATGACCTGTCAGAAATGCAAGGGCCTCATGATCGAAGAGCAACATCCTGAACTCGCTCCCGAAGCGCTCGTTCATCGATGTCTGAACTGTGGCCTGGTCCTCGATTCGTTGATTCAGAAGAACCGACTCACCAGCCGTCGCGGGAAAGACAGCCTCCTGCATGCGGCGTAAAGGAAGAGTTCTGAGCTGGTCCCATCCGGTGGGACGGAGGACTTGCCCTACCACCGGATCGGGCGGGTGTGGACGTCGCGCGTGCGGTTAGATCGAAAACTCTGCCCAGAGAAACGTATGGTCTGAAGGGTCTTTCGCTCGCCGCGGCTCGACGTCCACGTCAACCCTCACACATTTCTCCGCCAGGGGTGCGGTCGCCAGAATATGATCGATGCGCCACCCCTTGTTCGCCTCCAACGAACTCGGCGCCCGGTAATCCCAAAATGTGTACTGCTGTCGATCCGGATACAACTTCACAAACACGTCCTCGAATCCCCATGCCAGCGTCCGCTCATAGGCTTTTCGTGCATCCTCGTGATAACAGACATGCTTGAGGTGTTTCTCCGGACTGTGAACATCCATCGGTCGCGGCGCCACATTCATGTCACCGCACCAGATCGCAGGCTGAGAGGGAGAGAGATGTCGCTCGAAATACTTCCGCAGCCGGTCGTACCAGCCTAATTTATATTGATACTTGGGTGAATCGATCTCATACCCCTGCGGCACATAAGTGTTGATGATCGGAATGCCGTCGATCACCACGCGCAGGAGCCGCGCATCCTCCGACTCCCCCCCGTCGTCGAATCCGTGGAACACGGCCTCCGGTTTCTTCCGGCTCAGAATCGCGACGCCGTTATACGATTTCATGCCTCGAAAGGTAATCTCATAACCTGAAGGGGCCAGCGCCAGTAGCGGGAACTCGCTGTCCTGCACTTTCGTTTCCTGCAGACACAGCACGTCCGGCTTCTGTTGATCGAGCCAATCCAGCACGATCTGGAGGCGCTTGCGCAGGGAATTGACGTTGAAGGTTGCAATCTTCATAGCAATGAATAGGGCTGCCGGGCGGGGATGCTAACAGATGAGGACGGCGGGAACAAGCCTCGAGCCATGTATTCGGGCGGCGTTATCCGGCTGCCTGCTTCAGCCCGGCAATGTTCAATGACCGCACCGCATCGCCAATGGCATCGATCACTTGAGGGCGGGTAAACCCTCGCCGCCAGGCCAGTCCGATTCGCCGTCCGGGCACCGGTTTGGCCAGATCAATCACGACCAGCCGCTTGTTGTGATATTTCGGCGTCAGGGCGCTGCAGGGTAGCACTGTGATGCCGAGCCCCGACGCCACCATCTGCCGGATGGTTTCCAAGGAATTGCCCTGCCATCCTTCGGCGTCTGACCGGCTGAGTTCCGGGCAGGAATCCAATACCTGCTGCCTGAAGCAGTGCCCAGCGTGCGGCAACAGCACTTTCTCGGATCCCAATTCACGCGAATCAATGACTTTCTTTTTCTGCCAGGGATGTCCCACAGGCACCAGCGCCTTGAACGGTTCATCATAGAGCGCCCGCGTCATCAGCCCGTGCTCCTCTAAGGGCAACGCAATCATGATCACGTCGAGCTTCCCGCTCTTCAGCATGGCGACGAGATTAAGCGTCAAATTCTCCTCGATCTCCAGCGGCATCTTCGGCGCGCGTTTATTGAGCAAGGGGACCAGATCGGGCAGGATGTACGGACCGACCGTCGCAATCACCCCGAATCGAAGCAGCCCGGCCAGTTGATCTTTCCCCTGGGAGGCAATGAGCCTGATCTGATCCGCATCCTCCAGCACGCGTTGCGCCTGATGGACAATCTGTTCTCCCAAGGGCGTGAGGGTAATACGGTTCTTCCGTCGCTCAAAGATCGTGCAGCTCAACTCTTCCTCAAGTTTCTGAATCGCCAGGCTGAGCGCCGGCTGTGTGATGCAGCAGCGCTCTGATGCCCGGCCGAAGTGCCGCTCCTGTGCTACCGCGACGATGTATCGAAGTTCCGTCAGGGTCATAGACATCCCTCGATTTGGTTTACGATAAGTACCGTAAATCATCACTCTATATATAATCAATTGGACTGATCAATTGTTTGTCGCTAACTTGATGGCAAGACGATCGATGATTTCAGACAGCGAACCGGACGACGCGCTGAAGGTGCCGGTCGAACCGGCCGCAGAACCCCATCAGGGGGACAAGGAGGCAACCATGAGACCCAGATTACTATTCATGGCATTGGTCCTGATCGCGGTCACAGGCGTGCTCGGGGGATGTCAGAGTGTACGCATTGCGGATGCACCGGAGGCGTCAGGCGGTTCGACCCTGAGGTTCGCCGGCGGTGCAACGCCGGGCTCCGGGACGACCGACCGCGGGGAGGCGGGGTCGACGTTTCGCTTACGTCCGCCCCTTGGTCGGGAAGACGCGAGGCCGGCTACGAAGGCCGCCAGCGCCGCTGAACCAGGATCGACGCTCCGGTATCGCTGATCATCCCGGGGCGCTTGCACGAAGGACCTCGTCCGTATAGAAGATTGAGTCGAATCGTACTACCAACACTCCATGGAGGTGGAAGATGAATCTGGCAATCCGACGATGGCGAATGATCGGCGGGGTTGTGTTGCTGGCGGGAGTAGGCATGACTCTCCCTCTGAGCCCGGTGTTCGGCGAGAAGCCCGCCGGATCAGCCACACCCGCGCCCTACCAACTCCCCACGATCCTGGGTCTGGAGGATCCGAACACCTTCGTCCCGGCCGAGAACCCCTTAACGGCCAAGAAAGTCGAACTCGGCCGGCTGCTGTTTTTCGACAAGCGCCTTTCAAAGAATGACACAATCGCCTGTGTCAGTTGCCACCTGCCGGACAAAGGCTTTACCGACGGCAAGCGCGTCTCGACGGGGATCAACGGACTCACAGGCGGCCGGAGCGCGCCGGCCTCACTGAACCGCGTGTTCAGCAAAGGGCAGTTCTGGGACGGGCGGGCGGACACGCTGGAGGACCAATCCATCGGACCATTTGTGAGCCCGGTCGAACATGGCTTCATCGACCACAATGAGATGGTTGCCAAAATGCGGAAGATCGCCGGCTACCGGAAATTGTTCCAGGAGGTCTTCGGCAGGGAGATCGTGATCGAGGACGTCGGCAAGGCCATTGCCAGCTTCCAGCGGACGATTCTGTCGGGCAACAGCGCCGTCGACAAGTACGATCTCGAAGGAGACGAGAAAGCCTTGTCCGAATCGGCGCGGCGCGGCCTCGAGTTGTTCCGGGGAAAGGCCCGCTGCACGCGCTGCCATTCGAGCTTCAACTTTACGGATGAAAAATTTCACAATCTAGGCATCGGCTGGGATACCAACACGGTGGACCTCGGCCGCTATATGGTCACGAATAACCCGGAGGACATCGGAGCGTTCAAGACGCCGACCTTGCGGGAAATCGCCCGTACTGCGCCCTACATGCACGACGGCCGGTTCAAGACACTGGAAGAAGTGGTGAAGTTTTACAACCAGGGCGGGATCAAGAATCCCCACCAGGACAATACCATCATCCCGCTCGAACTGACCGACCAGGAACAGCAGGATCTGGTCGCCATGCTGAAGGGGCTCAACGGAGAAGGCTGGCAGCACGTGACCGCGCCAAAATCCTTTCCGAAGTAACGTACCGGCCGGCGGTCAAGTCAGAGGGTCTCGCGGGACCATCGCGCGAGGCCCTCTCCAGTCTCTGTTTAGGATGCAGCCATATCCACCAGGTACCGCCGAAGAATCGCCTGCTCCACGCGGGACCGGCCTCGATCGGGGGCGGGGAACCTGAGCACCAGATGGACTCTGCCCGGCTCCTGAAGCTGAATCGTAATGCGCGGTTCCGGCGAAGGTGCTTCCAGCAAATTGGTCTGTTCGAGCATTTTCATGTGCCGGGCCGCTTCCTCCATGAAGGGCCCGCATTCGGCCTTCGCCCCTGCCAGCAACGTGCGCTCCGCTTTCTGCCAATCTTCATCCGCCTTGAGAGGCACGATCAGCGTATACAGACCATATTCTTGGTCCGGATTTTCTCTGACCAGCGCGTTTGTGAGCAGCAGGCTGTTGGGAAAGCTGGTCACGCGTCCCGTATACAAATGGGTCGCCTGGCCGGGACCGATCTCCAAGAGCTTCGTCGCGAAGACGTCATGGTCCAGCACCACACCCCGGTAGCCGGCAATCTGAATCCGGTCGCCGACAGCGTACACTTTGCTGCCCACCCGAAGCGCAGCCCCGCTCCAGCACAGAATCAACTCCTTCGTCGCCAACACCAGGGCCGCCGCAAGCGCCACCAGAGAGACGGCAAAGGCCTGCAGCTCGTGCGCCCAAATAACCACCAGACCGGTCAGAAACACGAAGACCATCGAATTTCTGGTGGTGACGACCCATCGGCGCTTCGCCTCCATCGACAAGGTCGGATTGCGCGAAATCCATCGCACCACCAGCGTCCGCGTCAAGACGATCGACACGAGGAGTATGAGGGACTTGAGCCCGTCCAATACGACGGAACTGTCAAACTGCATCCACCCGATCTGCATACTTCCTCCCGGCTCTTCCCTCTCTCTGATAGTTCAAGTGCGATCCCGGTCATCCGGCACAGCGGACAGCACGATACGGAACCCGAATCCGTCCTCCTCCCCGTCCACAGATCCGGGACCTGCCGCCGTCCCCCAGCCCTCCTACGCCAGGCCCTGCAGTCCCTTTTCGATGAATCGAGCCCTTGCTTACCAGCCCCGGAGGAAACCTGCCAGAAAATTCTGACTCTCACTGGCGGATGGAGGGCACTCGCAGAGTAGTGAAGAACTATTTCGGCAGAAGAACGACGCCGACGGCATTTCCCAACCGCCTGCTAGTGAGTCAACAGCGTGTCACGCGTGCCCGGCACACATTCGTCCCGCTTCCAGGACTTCAGGATTTTCTGCTCGTTAAAAACGAGCGTATACCGGTAACAGTAGAGCGTGGGTTTCGGCCCTTCCCCGCCCTTACTCATGAGCGCTCCCACGGACTGTGACGCCTCGCCGAACATCGACGGGTCAAGATCCTTGTCGCTCATAGACACCCGATAGGTCCAGACCGTATCCCCGCCCAACGCCGGGGCCTTCGCCGTATGCGGCGCTCCGAACTGCTCGCGGATCTCCTCCTGGGTCAGGCGGTTCACTCCCTTCTTGAGATAGGTATCCCGCAATGGCGCGCCGCAGGCGCCAAGGGCGAGCGCCAGCATGACGACTAATCCGCATAGCGCCCGCCGGGTCCCGTCGATGCGCCAGGTCATGATTGGGAATTGATCTGCTGCATGCGCTTGATCGAGCAATACAACGCGTAGCCCTGCGCCAACATGCCGGTCACCAGGAGCCCGAGCGCCGTCGGCAGCCAGCTCGTGCCCGGATGGTCGAGGCCGTGCATGCCGCAGACGAACCCCAACGCGATCGCCACGATCCCCACCGCCCGGGCGATCATCGCATTCATGCGCCAATTAGTGGAGGGCGCTTCTTGTTCAGACATCATCCGATTACCCTACTCTGGACGGGAACTCCACTTCAACTCTGCGGCTTACGGAAGGCGGCGAGCCGGGCGTCATAGAGAGCCGCATCGGCCTCGCGATGCATCTTGTGCAACAAACCGGCGAGGGCTTCCACACTCTTCCCCACTTCTCCGTCAGTCGGGCCTAACGCCTTTTCTCTGATCGCCAAAGCACGTCGATATACAGGCTCCGCCTTCTCCAGTTGGCCTTGGGCAACATAGAGCAGTCCCAAATTATGCAGAGAGAGGGCGACATCCGGATGATCCGGCCCAAGCACCCGCTCTTTTATCGTCAGCGCGCGAACCAGCAAGGGCTCCGCCTGAGTATATTGCCCGTGCATCCGGTGCAGCACCCCGAGGTTGTTCAGCGTGGCGGCGACGTCGACGTGGTTCTCTCCATGGACATCCTGATAAATCTTCAATGCCTGCAAATAGAGGGGTTCGGCTTCGACATATTTTCCCTGCGCGGCGAGGGCTTGCGCCTCGCTTGAAAGCGCCACTCCCACATGCCGATGATGCAGCCCGTCTTGCTGCTCGGCCTTCCGCACCGCGACGGCGAAGATCCGCTCCGCCTCTTCGTAATTCCCCTTCTGCATCGCGCGCTGACCGGCGGCCATCGCCGATTCCCAGCTCTGCTGTTCGCAGGACAGGAATAACGCCACGAGGAGGACGGCGAGCATCTGTGAAACGGCCTTGCGCATCACGCCTTCAGTTGCTCCGCGATGGATTCGGCCGGATAGGTGACAATTTCGGCCAGGGTCGGGTGATAATGCGGCATGCGGAGCAGATCGTGCACGGTGCCGCGATAGTACATCACGGCAATCAGTTCATGAATCAGCTCGCCGGCCTCCGGCCCGACGATCTGGGCGCCCAGCAAGGCCCCGGTTGACGGCTCGGCCACCAGCTTCACAAACCCGTGCGTCGCGCCCAGACACATCGCTTTCCCATGATCGGCAAAGGGATAGGAACCCGTGAGATAGGGAATTCCGCGCCTCCGACAGGCCTTCTCCGTAAGCCCTACGACGGCGACCTGCGGATCGGTAAAGATGACTTCCGTCACGAGCCGATCATCGAATGACTTCGGAGCTTGTTCCGGGTGGCAGGCGTTCCACCCGGCCAGTTCTCCTTGTTGAATCGCAATATGCACGACGTCGTACAGATTCGTGACATCGCCGACCGCAAACATATGGGGCTGCGAGGTCCGCATGGCTCCGTCCACGACCACACGACCTTCGTCCACCCTGACACCGGCGGCGGGAAGATTCAACCCGGCGATATCGGGGACGCGCCCCAGCGCATTGAGCACCAGCTCTCCGGACAGCGTCTGCTCTGTTCCCTGGCGCGACACCCGGACCACCGGCTTTCCCCCGTCGATGCCGACCCGACGCACTTGCGCGCCGCACATGACCGAGAGCCCTTCTTCCTCCAGCGCGGCTCCGACGGCGGCTCCGACATCCGCATCGAGGTGCGAGAGGACATGGGCGGAGCGCTGGACGATCGTCACCGCGGTGCCGATGCGCGCAAAGAACTGGGCGAACTCTAACCCGACCGGCCCGGCCCCGAGCACGATGAGGGACTCCGGCTGGTCCCGCCGCTCTAGCAAGGTGTCGCTGGTCACGCACGCCTCAAGCGTCACATCGGGAATGACGTCCTGCCGCGGGACCGAACCGGTGGCAATAATAAAGGCCTTCGCGGTAAGCAGGTCGTTCCCGACCTGGAGAAGATGCGGGGAGAGAAAAGAGGCCGGGGCTTCATAGAGGGTATAACCGGGATCGCGCAGTTGCTGGATGCGATAGTCGGCGAACTCGCGGACCAGTCGTTCTTTCCGATCCACGATGGCCGAGAGCGCCGCCCGGACGTCAACCGGAGCCAAACCGAACTCCGGCGCCCGCCGCATGAGCGCGGCAATCTCTGCCGAGCGCAAGATCGTCTTGGTCGGCATGCAGCCCCGCAAAATGCAGAGCCCGCCGAGCGGCCCGCGATCCACGATGGCCACATCCGCTCCGGCTTCCCTCGCCGTCCTGGCCGCCGCATAGCCGGCCGATCCGCCGCCGATCACGATGACATCATGCACCCGTTGAGTTGCCACAAGACTTCCTTCTATAGTTGAGAGCCGAAACACTACGGCAGGATGTTCAAAAAGGCCGTCCAGCAAGGCCGCAGCAAGCGAAGAGGCGAAGCGTACTCGCTGCCGTACGTTGAGCCTCCGAGCGCGGCGAGAACGCCGCTGGCGGACTTTTTCAGCATCCTGCGAAGAGGATACACCATGATTCAACTTGGCCGCTATCGACACTACAAAGGGAACGACTACGAGGTACTGGGCGTCGCCCGGCATTCGGAAACGGAAGAGGAATTCGTCGTCTACCGCGCGCTGTACGGCGAGCGGGGACTCTGGGTTCGTCCTGCCGCCATGTTTCTGCAAACGGTCCTGGTCAATGGACAGCCCCGCCCGCGCTTCCAATTCGTCGCAGAATGCCCCATTTTACCGGACCGCTAGCCTCACCATCCGAATTCACGGGCCGGTCCGAGGCATCCTCATGCCTCCTGCTTAAGTATAAGCCGCCGCGTTCCGATACGGGGAGCGAGGAGACACTTCGATGTCCATCGTCCGGGCTGTCCATGGAGTCGTCGAACCGAATCCGGCCGAACCAGCGAACCCCGCTGATCCACGCCTCAACACCGTCGATACGGATGGGGAAAATGACCAGCGCCAGCCGCCGGCCGGCCGGGTTGTGCTGGCAGCCCAAGAGGCCTGCGAGGAACACAACAGAAACACCCGTCCTTCAAAACCAGCCATGCTGGCGCGTGACCTCATGACGGCGCCGGTTCTGACCCTCCCCTCCGACAGCACCTTGGCCGAAGCCTGGGGCATCATGACGCGCCGATCCTTCCGCCATCTGCCCGTCACGTCATTCCACGGCGCCCTGGTCGGGATGGTCTCGGACCGGGATCTGATCCGCCACATGCCTGAACTGGTCACCATCGGCGCCTCTACCCAGGCGGCCGGTCGAAGACTGGCGGAGATCATGAGTCCGCGCGTCTTGTCGGCGACCCCGACGACCGACATTCGGGACATCGCCCGGGTGATGATGGAGGAACAGGTGGGCGCCCTGCCGATCCTGGATCCCGATCGGCGGCCCATTGGAATCGTCTCGAAACAGGACCTGCTCCGCGCACTTGCCAACCACGGTCCGCTTGAGCTCTGGACCTGATCCCCCACTTCTGCGGTTCCCGTCGATATCAGCCTTCTCTCAGTCAACCCGCACAATCAACAGGTTCCGGCGCCACCCCCTCGAAAGACGGCCTGCCTTTGTGGAATAGGCCCACGCTCGGATTCGAGCTACTCTTCCTAGCGTGATAACCGGCGAAGTGGGTGATGTGACGGTCACCCCGCCACTCACGAGCGAGGACAGAGAGGGCTCACCATGACTCCGATGAATTCATTCTTCAGCACACCGGTGGCATTCGGGATCTCCGGCCTCGTGTTGTTTGCAATCGGCCTGTTGGTGAAACACCCCCGCGGGCAACGCTGGGTGCTGGGCCTCAGCCTGTTCCTCTATGCCCGCTACCTCGTCTGGCGCCTGCTCTACACGCTCCCGACCGACGATCTGGCGAGCATGATCGTGGGCTGCATCGTGGTACTGGCCGAACTCTACGGATTTTTCCAATTTGCCTTCTACACCTATCAATCCTGGACGCCGCTCGAGCGCCAGCCGGTTCCGCTGACCGCCTATCCCACCGTTCCCACCGTTGATATCATGGTCACGGTAGTGGACGAGCCGCTGGAGATTCTGTCCCAAACGCTGGTGGGCTGCCTGTCTCAGGACTATCCCAAGGACCGGTTCCGGGTCTACGTCCTGGACGACGGCCATCGGCAAGAAGTGAAAGCGCTGGCCGGATCGCTCGGCTGCGGCTACCTCCGGCGTCCCGATCGCCCCCGCCACGCCAAGGCCGGAAATCTGAATCATGCCCTGCGGCTGACCGATGGCGACCTCATTGCCGTCTTCGACGTCGATCACGTCCCGACGCGCGCCTTCTTGAAGGACACGGTCGGCTTCTTCACGGACCCGCAGGTGGCCATCGTCCAGACACCCCATCATTTTTACAACCCGGACATCTTTCAACGGAACCTCCGTGTCGGGGACCAGGTCAAGAACGAACAGGCCCTCTTCTTCAGGTCGCTGCAAGCCGGACGCGATGCGCATAACAGTGCGTTCTTCGCCGGCAGCTGCGGCCTCTTCCGCCGGAAACCGCTGGAGGAGATCGGCGGCTTTCAAACCGCCACCATCACGGAAGACATCCATACCAGCATGCAGCTGCACGCGAAGGGCTATAAGTCCTGTTACCTCAACCGCGTGCTGGCGGCCGGCTTGATGCCGGAGACCTTCGAGGGCTATCTCAAACAGCGTAAACGGTGGGCCATGGGAAGCATCCAGGTCCTCCAACATGACAACCCCCTCACCAAGCGCGGCCTCACGCTGGCGCAACGGATCGACTATTTCGGGTCCATTTTCTATTTCTTCTTCGGCACACCGCGCCTGATTTGTCTCGTGGCTCCCTTGGCCAGCCTCCTCTTTCACACGCCGCCGATGAAAGCTGATGTGTGGGCCCTCTCGGCCTATTTCCTTTCCTTCTACATTGCTTCCGCCCTGATCATGCGCCCGGTGAGCCGCGGATCGCGCAACCCCTTCTGGTCGGACATCTATGAGACCGCGATGTGTTTTTCACTCAGTGCCGTCGTACTCAAAACGCTGGCCACACCGCGGAAAGAACGGCCGTTTGAGGTGACTCCGAAAGGGCAGCGAGTCAGGAAGAACACGGCCACGGAACTGTCGCTGGCCTGGCCCCTGCTGCTCACCTTCGCCCTGTTGATCGTCGGGCTCGTGTGGGGGATTCAGCAATGGCGGCAGGGGACCGGTGATCCGGGGTTGCCGGTCAGTCTGTTCTGGGGCTCGGTCAATCTGCTGATGGTGACCATTGCGCTCTTCGTGGCGAGCGAACAGACCCAGGGCCGGCAGATGTTCCGGCTCACTCGCGACTATGCCGGCAGGATCCTGATCGATGGAGATACGGTCCCGGCGCGCGTCACCAACATCAGCGAGCGCGGCGCCGGCCTCGTGCTCGACCGTCCGCTCTATTCCACGCAACACTCCGTGACGTTGATCCTGCCCGCCTCACGCGGAACCATCATCCGATTGAACGGACACATCGCGCGACAAGCTCCCTTGCCGTCGGGACAGGTTGACGTCGGACTCCTCTTCCCTGAATTGACCCCGCTTGCCAGGCGGACCCTGACCGAAATGATGTTCGGTGACCCTGCTCCGTGGCGGGAGGGCGACCGGTTTCACCCCGGAATCGCGAGCAGCCTGCGGTCGCTGCTCCTCGCTCTGGCCGTCCCCTGGCGAAGGTACCGATGGGACCAGCGGCGCATGGTCCGTCTTCGGACTCACACCCCCTGCCGCCTGCACACCTCGAACCGGCTCCTGACGGGGTACCTGACGGACATGT
This sequence comes from Nitrospira sp. NS4, assembly GCF_049546785.1. NCBI lineage: Bacteria > Pseudomonadati > Nitrospirota > Nitrospiria > Nitrospirales > Nitrospiraceae > Nitrospira > Nitrospira sp. NS4. Next base: position 602,848 of record NZ_JBMWAN010000002.1, read on the forward strand.
CCTTTACAGGTGTCAGTGCCGTGTTCCGCCGCACCCCGACCGGCTCCCTGGCGGGAAGCCTGCTGGAGTTGCCACAGGTCACATTAAAGGTCAGCCCGGTCGCGATCGTCCGCCGATGGAGAACGACCTTGGTTCGCTTCCGCGTCGACAGCGTCGAGCGCGGCGAGCTGCGCTGGCGCGATTGGCATGAGTGCGAGTGGCAACAACGTCGCCTGGAAGGAACGCCAGGCCATGTCTGACGGACGGCTCTCAATACACCGGCTCACGCAGGAGCTGTGCTATACGTGGTTCGCCCCGCGGTTTGTACAGTAAGGAGAGGATCGATGGCGCGATTGGCACTAGTCTTATTGGCGGCACTTGTCCTCATCGCCCAGCCGGCCGCCGGCCATGCGGGAGATGTGTTTACCGGGTTTCAGATCGATAACAAGAGCCAGTACTTCGGCTATCTTGGAGTGCGGGTGCCGGTGCATCAAATGGCGGGCGGGACGAATCTCTTTGTCCAGGCGATGACCGCGGGACTGGGGTACAGCTTCAAAAGCAACGGACAGCTGTTGGATGCGAACGTGCAGTTCATCGTGCCGGCGCTCGGCATCAGCCGGAACGTCGGCGGCTGGACACTCTCGGCCCTCGCCGGGCCGCAGTTGCGCCGCATCGAAGAAGAACGGTGGAATACCAGTCCGTCGATCGAGAATCAAATCGGGGCCTATGGCCAACTCGAAGCGTTTTACTGGCATGAGAAGGGCAGCTTCCACGCCATCACCTCCTATGCCGACCTCGATAAATTCTTCTGGGGCCGCCTCCGCGGGAAACTCCTGGTACACACAGCCGACAAGGGCTGTTGCACGACCTATGTCGGATGGGATGTGGCGGCCATGCAAAATGACGACTTTCGTGCCGTCCAATCAGGGCCGCTCGTCGAAGTCCCCATCGGCAAGGTCTTTCTCCTTGCGAAAACCGGATATCAATACAGCAGTTCCTTCCATACCGGCGTCTATGGAGGAGTCGAGATTTATTTTCCCTTTTGAGACGCCGTCACCCGATCGGCGTCCATCGGGCAAACGTCGCCGCCTGACCGACCCGGGCGCCGCGAGCCTCCACCACATTCCACACCGTCGCGTCCTCGACCAGAAAGCGCTTCCCGGTGGCTGAAATCCTGACTCCCCGATAGCCCGCGAAAAAGCCTTGCGCGGCCGCCACGGCCAGCATGCGGGCGCGCTCATCGCGGTTCATCGGTTCCGCCGTCAGACGAGACGGCGTGGTCGTCAATTGCTCCCAGGTCATTTCCCACAGATCGAGCGCCGCCTGATTGCCGTAATTCAGGACCGGATCGCTTTCCGTGCCGTGCGACACAACCACAGAGGGCGCGGTGAACAGCGCCCGCGCCTGGTCCTCCGGCGAACCGGTTCGATCCAGCAATTCCCGACCGGTCCAGCGGCGAAAGCTCTCGAGCAGGCATTGCGACCAGGTTACGATCGCCGGCTGGGTCCACAAGGCACTGGCCATGGCATCTCCTCCTGTCAGGCGGGCATAGCTGTGCTGCTACCACGTCCGGAGGGGCAAGGCAAGCGGAGGGATCAGGGCTTGGCTGATTTGACTTTGCGGGTATCCGGTTTCGGAAGCAGCCGGTACTCGACGAGACGGCAACCGCAGAAAGCGATCTGTCGGGCGTCGGTCGTGACGCGCACGATCATCGAATGGCAAAACGCGCATTCCGGGGAGCGGGGATCGCGGCCGATGGTCCAGCGGGGAATTGACATGTTGTCGGGGTTCAGCCTCTGTTCGTCCATGACCTCTCTATCGGCACCGGCGGAAAAATCTGAAGCCCATTCCCTTTCGATGCGCCCGCCCTGGCATGCCGCGAAGGCCCTATGTATAATGGATGTTCGTTTGAACTCCACTGATGATCGTTAGTGAGGAATAAGTCATGGCAGGCAAGACCTTATTCGATAAGATTTGGGATTCTCACATGGTCCGTGAAGAGCCGGACGGGACGACGCTGTTGTATATCGACCGGCAGCTGGTGCACGAAGTCACCTCGCCGCAGGCCTTCGAGGGCCTGAAACTGGCCGGGCGACGCCCCCGCCGACCGGCGGCGACGCTCGCCGTCCCCGACCACAATGTGCCGACGACTGACCGCCGGCTCGGCATCGCCGACGCCGTCAGCGCGAAGCAGATCCAGACCCTGGAAGAAAATTGCCGGGACTTCGGCATCACCCTGTTCGGCATGAACGACATCCGCCAGGGCGTCGTCCACGTCATCGGCCCCGAACAAGGGTTCACGCTCCCCGGCACGACGATCGTCTGCGGCGATTCCCACACCTCGACCCATGGCGCCTTCGGGGCCCTGGCCTTCGGCATCGGGACGAGCGAAGTGGAGCATGTGCTCGCGACCCAGTGTTTGGTGCAGAAGCGGCCCAAGACGATGGAGATTCGGGTGGACGGCGTCCTCTCCGACCGGTGCTCAGCCAAAGACATCATCCTCGCCATCATCGGCAAGATCGGCACGGCCGGCGGCACCGGCTACGTGATCGAATATACGGGATCGGCCATTCGCGCCTTGAGCATGGAAGGCCGCATGACGCTCTGCAACATGTCGATCGAGGGCGGCGCCCGTGCCGGCATGGTCGCGCCCGATGAAAAGACGATCGCCTACATCAAGGGACGCCCGCTGGCCCCGAAGGGCGAGCTGTTCGAGCAGGCCGTGCGCGCATGGGAGCACCTGAAGACGGATTCGAACGCGAAGTACGACGCCACCCTCGTCCTGCGGGCCGAAGACATTGCCCCGCAGGTCAGCTGGGGCACCAGCCCCGGCATGGTGTTGGGCGTGGATCAGCGCGTGCCCGACCCCTCGACCATGACCGATGAAAAAACCCGCAAGGCCACCGAGCGCGCGCTCGAATACATGGGCCTCGCCCCCAACATGCCGATCACCGACATCAAGATCGACACCGTCTTCATCGGCTCCTGCACGAACTCGCGCATTGAAGACCTGCGCCTCGCCGCCACCCTTGCCAAAGGGAAAAAGGTGGCGAAGGGCGTGCACGCGATGGTGGTGCCCGGCTCCGGCCTCGTCAAGCAACAGGCGGAGCAGGAAGGACTCGACCGGGTCTTTCGCGACGCCGGATTCGAATGGCGGGAAGCGGGCTGCAGCATGTGTCTCGCCATGAATGCCGACGTGCTGCAACCGGGCGAGCGCTGCGCCTCCACCAGCAATCGCAACTTCGAAGGACGGCAGGGCGCGGGCGGGCGCACGCATCTGGTGTCGCCGGCCATGGCCGTCGCCGCCGCCGTCGAGGGACATTTCATCGATATTCGCCATTGGTCATAAACATCACCACCCGTGAACGAACAAGGCGCATAATGCATCGGGAACAATCCAAGACTCACGCCTTACGGTTCACGTTTCACGTTTCACGAGGATCATGATGCAGGCCTTTACGACACTCACCGGCTTAGTAGCCGCGTTGGACCGGGTCAACGTCGATACGGACCAGATCATCCCGAAGCAGTACTTGAAAACGATCAAGCGCACGGGGCTGCGCGAAGGACTGTTCTTCGACTGGAAGAAGCAGAAGGACGGATCGCCGGACCCGAATTTCTTTCTCAATCAAGCCCGCTATCAGGGCGCCACGATTCTCTTGACCCGCGACAACTTCGGCTGCGGCTCCTCACGCGAACATGCGCCCTGGGCCTTGCTCGATCAGGGATTCCGCTGCGTCATCGCGCCCAGCTTCGCGGATATTTTCTACAACAATTGCTTTCAGAACGGCATTCTTCCGGTGGTCCTGAAGGCCGACGAGGTGCAAGCCTTGATGCGGGATGTCCTCGCAACACCCGGTTACCAACTCACCGTGGATCTCGGCAAGCAAACCGTAACCACGCAAGACGGAAAGTCCTACGGATTCGAGATCGATCCGTTCAGGAAGGATTGTTTGTACCGTGGGCTGGATTCCATTGGATTGACCCTGCAACACGAGGCCGCGATCACCTCATACGAATCGAAACGGAAGACCGAAGCCCCCTGGTTGTTCGCCGATCTTCCCTCATGACGTGAGGACGGTCTCCATGAAGCTGTTGCATCCGAAATTCCTGCTGACGTTTCTCCTGTTTCTGGGGGCGGCCTATCTGCTCGTCGCCTTCAACTGGAGTTACTCGGACGGGAGCCGGGCGGGCTACATCCAGAAGTTGTCCCAAAAAGGCTGGGTCTGCAAAACGTGGGAGGGAGAGCTCGCCATGACAACCGTGCCTGGGGTCGCGCCGGTCCTCTGGAGCTTCAGCGTGTGGGACAAGCATGTGGCCGACGATCTTACGAAAGTCATGGGCAAGCGGGTGATTCTGCATTACAAGGAATACCGCTACCTCCCCACGACCTGCTTCGGGGAAACAGACTATTACGTGGATCGGGTCGAAGTTCAGGAATAATCGGGCGGCGGTTCAGTAGACCGTCACAGCCAGCGCCGCGCCCGAAACGCCATCAACATCCCCGCCGCGATCAGTCCCATCGCCCCCAGCACAGCCGGATAACCCCACTGGGACTTCAGCTCCGGCATATATTCGAAATTCATCCCGTAAATGCTCGCAATAAAACTCAGGGGCATGAAAATGGTCGTAATGACCGTCAGCACGCGCATGACCGCGTTCAGCCGATAGCTGACGCTCGAGAGATAAATATCCAGGCTGGCTGAGACCATCTCGCGCAGGGTTTCGATGGTATCGATGATTTGCACGACATGGTCGTACACGTCGCGGAAGAACACCTTCGTCGGTTCGTGCAGGAAGGGGCAGTCTGAGCGCGACAGGCCGTTCGTCGCTTCGCGGAGCGGCCAGACGGCCCGGCGCAAGAACAACAACTGCCGCTTCAGCGCATGAATCTCTTTCAGCGTGTCCGGTTTCGGATCGGCCACCACTTTCTCCTGGAGCGACTCGATTTTCTCCCCGAGTGCTTCCAGCACCAGAAAGTACTGGTCGACGATCGCATCCACCAGCGCATAGAGCAGATAGTCGGCGCCGCTCTGCCGCATGCGGCCTTTGCCGCCCTTGAGCCGGTCCCGCACCGGCTTGAAGACGTCGGTGCCGTTCTCTTGAAACGACAGGACGAAATTCCGCCCGAGCACCAGGCTGACCTGCTCGACGAGCAGATCCTGCCGCTCGGTGAGCGACAGCACCTTCATGACGAGAAAGAAATAGGTGTCGTAATCGTCGAGTTTCGGCCGCTGATCCGTGTTCGCAATATCTTCGAGCAACAACGGATGGAGCGAAAACTGTTTCCCGAAGGCTTCGAGCAGCTCGAGCTTGTGCACACCGCCGATATCCACCCAGGTGACCGATTCATCGGACGGCGGCTGCAGTTCGTCCGGCCTCGTCACGGTCCGCTCCTCGCACCGGCCGCCGGAATAATTGAACACCGTCATGGGGACGGTATCGGCCTTCTTTTCGCCGACATAGACGAGGGTGCCCGGAGGCAGACCGCTTTTTCTGGATCGCTTTTGCACCAGCTTCATGGCGGCTCTGCTTGTACGCAGATTCTCCCGGGAGGTCAAGCGGCCCCCCCGTATGCCTTTCAATCAGGCCGTGACCTTGATACTCTGATCCCATGAATTGGGATCACGAATATCGTGCGCTCACCTCGGCCATGCGCGAAGCCGGCGAGGAAGCTTTACGGCGCGCCAGGGACGGATTTCAAATCTTCACCAAACCGGATCATTCACCCGTCACATCGGCCGACCATGCGGTGAACGACATCCTGCAGGATCGCCTGCTCGGGCAATTTCCCGATGACGGCTGGTTGTCGGAAGAATCACCCGACAGCTCCGTCCGGCTGAACAAACCGCGTGTCTGGGTGATCGATCCGATCGACGGTACGAAAGCCTTTATCCGGCGAGAGCCGGAGTTCTGCATATCGGTCGCGCTCATCGAAGGCACCCGGCCGATTCTCGCCGCGATCTTTAATCCCTCAACCGGCGAGTTGTATACCGCCATGCGCGGACAGGGCCTCCACCTCAATGAGGCGCCGGTGCCCAGGACCGAAGGCCTCTCACGCCCGCAGCCGATCGTGGCGCTTGGCCAGTCGGAGATCCAGAGCGGCCGTTTTAAGCCGGTAGAGGACCGTATCGCCCCCCGCCCTATGCACTCGATTGCCTGGGCCATCGCACGCGCCGCGGGGGGCGCCATTCACGGGGTAATGACCTTCGAGCCGGAAAACGAGTGGGATGTTGCCGCCGGGGTCCTGTTGATCGAAGAAGCCGGGGGCTCGGTCTGTGACGCAGCGGGACAGCCGCTGCAATTCAACCGGCCTATTCCACGCTGCCAGGGATTTTTCGCCACCGCCTCCGGGTTTCCGGACAGCCTGACCTCCCGGATCCTCACCCTGCCGCGCGTACCCCATTAAGCTCACACGGACACACTACGATGCATATTGCCGTGATAGGGATGGGATTGCTGGGACGGGCGGTTGCGGAACGGCTGCATGACCAGGGGCATGCCGTCACGGTCTACAATCGCACCGCTGCCAAGACGGAACCGCTGCGCGCACGAGGCCTCGCTGTCGCCCCCTCGCCCTCCGACGCCCTCGCCGCTGCCGACTGTGCGTTGTTGTTCCTCACCGATGCGGCAGCCATTCGATCCGTCCTCTTCGAGGCTACCCCTCCCGAGGCGCTCCGCAACCGCACCATCATTCAGATGGGCACGATCAGCCCCGAAGAAAGTCAGGCGCTGCTCGCGTCCGTGACGAAAGCCGGTGGCGACTACTGCGAAGCACCCGTCCTGGGAAGCATTGCCGAAGCCCTTGCAGGCAGCCTCCTTGTGATGGCCGGCGGCACACAGGACCAGTTTGATCACTGGAATCCCGTCTTTCGCTCCCTCTCATCTGCCCCGACCTTGATCGGGACCGTGGGACAGGCCGCCACACTCAAGCTGGCGCTCAATCACCTGATCGCAGCAGAACTCACCGCCTTTGCTTCAAGCCTCGGATTGATCCAGCGATCGGGGGTCTCCGTCGATCACTTCATGGCAATCCTCAAAACCAGTGCGTTGTTTGCTCCCGCGTTCGAGAAGAAACTGCCCCGCTTGCTGACACGCCAATACGACAACCCGAATTTCCCTACGACTCATCTCTTGAAGGATGTGAACCTGTTTGCCGGAGAGGCCCGGCATCGCGGGCTCCCGGTGACCAGCGTGGAGAGTCTTCGCTCCATTCTGGAGGACACGATCGCGCGCGGATATGGGGAAGCGGATTATTCGGCCCTGTTCGAAACGATGAACCCGAAGGACTAGCAGAATCGCGACATACACCACAGGATGCTCAAAAAGGCCGTCCGGCAAGGCCGCAGCAAGCGAAGAGGCGAATCGTACTCTCTGCCGTCCGGTGAGCCTCTGAGCGTGGCGACCTGCCTGCGCGAAGCGCTTCGGCGAAGGCAGGGAACGAAGCTGGCGGACTTTTTCAGCATCCTGCTAAGGAGCTGGCGGGGTATCGCTCAAACTCGCATGCGACGACTTCCTGGTGAGATGAAATGTGCCGCCTTTTTCGGTGGGCGCCTGGTTGGCCCCGATCCTGGTGTACCACCATCGACCTTCACCCTCGGTATAGTCCGGTGAAAGCTCCACGGTAAATCCACCCTCACGATCGTTCTCCCGCTGCACCCACATGCCCTGCCAGAGATGGCCGTTGAGCGCTTGAGTCTCAAAATGGCCGTCCTTCCAGGCGTAGGTCCCATTGCCCTGCTCGTCTAACCTCAGGGTGAGAACGGCTCCGTCTTCATATTCCCACTCGCCGGCAAGCACGCCGCGATCGCCCGGATCCTGGGACACCGCTGCCGGGGCATCCGGCGCCGGCAAGGGCCGGTGCATCTCTGTCGCAGCACAGGCTGAGATGAGGCCTGTGATAAGAATCAGCCCGGTGATAGATATTCGCCTGTCAGACATAGCTTGTTCGCCTCCGAAACGACCCAATCAAGCTACCATGCGAATAGCCGATGGACAAGGTGCCGGGGTAAGCACAGACCGCGCAGACTTGGGTCAGCAGAGTTTCTCGAACCGGCGGCAGGCCTCGTCGAGATCGACATCGGTCTTGGCATAACTGAACCGGAGGAACCGGGCCCCTTCCGGTCCGGAGAAGAAGGCTTCCCCGGGGACCCCTGCCACACCGATTTTGTCCAACAACGACATGGCCCGCTCTTTTCCCGTCGTCCCCGGCAAGCTCGACACGTCGGCCAGCACGTAGTAGGCCCCTTGCGGTATTGAGGGAGTCAGTCCCGCGCGCGTCAGCACCGCGCAAAATCGATCCCGCTTCCGCTGGAACTCCCGAGCCATCTGGCGATAGAACGATTCCGGCAGCTCGGTGATGCCGGCCGCCACGCCCATCTGCAAGGGCGCGGGCGCGCAGACATAGAGCAGATCGTTCATCGCCCCGATGAGCTGCGCCCAGCGCTCCGCCGCCACACTGTAGCCGATCCGCCATCCGGTGATACTGAAGGTTTTCGAGTAACCGCCGATCGTAATCGTCCGCTCGGCCATGTCGGGCAACGTCGCGATGCTGATGTGCCGACGACCGTCGTAAAGAAAATATTCGTAAATCTCATCCGTGAACACAAAGAGATCATGGCGCTTCGCGATCGCCGCAATCCCTTCCAGCTCCGCGCGCGAGTAGACTTTTCCGGACGGGTTGCCGGGGCTGTTCACGACGATCGCCCTGGTCCGATCCGTCACGGCCCCCGCCACGTCGTCGAGCGAGAACGTCCATTCCGGCGCCTGCATCCGCACCACCACCGGCACGGCTTCAACCGCATGGAGCGCCGTCAGGTGATACTGATAATAGGGCTCGAACAGGATGACTTCGTCGCCCGGATTCAAGAGCGCGGCACAGGCGCAATGGAACGACCCGGTAGCCCCGGCGCTGACGGTGATCTCCGTTTCCGGATTGGCCTCTATGCCGTTGTACTGTTCCAGCTTGTCCGCCAGCGCCTGCCGGAGTTCGGCCAGCCCGTCGAACCTCGTGTAGGTATTCACCCCGCGATCCATGGCCCGCTTTGCCCCATCGATGACCGGCAAGGGCACCGGCGTGTCGCACACCCCTTGGGCCATGTTGAGCCCTTTCGCCTTGGCACAAGCCTGGGTCATCGCCCGGATTTCTGATGGCCCGAGCTGCGCCATCCGCCGGTTGCCTGTCCGTTTCATCGACACTCCTTCCCGCCTGTCGTTGCCCTGCTATATTTCATACTACGCTCATTTTTCGCAGAGCCGCCGCCGAAGGTCAACTCTCCGGCGGGTACAGCCCCCCGGAGCCTTAGTGGCCTCCTCCCCCCTAACGGAGGTACCCCCTCCGGGGAAGGCGCAACGTGCGGGAACGAGATAGGCTTTCCTTAAGCGAGGTTTCTGGAAGGAGCGACGAATGCCACTGCACCATCAACCTTCTCCCGGACAAGGCACCGGCGAAGATCCCCACAAGGACCGTCGAGGAAGGAGAATCCCCTTTTCCTGCCGCCTGTTCTTCTTCGGTGACGACGATTTCGAGGGCGAAGCTGCCTTGCTCGACCTGTCCGCGAACGGCTGCCGCGCCAGCTCGTCGATCCCCGTCGAGAAGGGGATGCTGCTGCGCCTGTCTCTGTTTCTCTCCGACCATCGATGGCCGCTACGGATCAATGAAGCCGTCGTTCGCTGGATCGATGGGGAGGAGTTCGGGCTGGAGTTCGTCAACATCACCATGGCTCAGCGGGAACGGCTGAGAACCCTGGTGATGAAAGTAAAATAGCCGCATCAGCCGGTCGCCCTGTGCGTCATTCCCCGCCGCGACCGAACCGGACAACCGCGTAGACCTGATGGCCGGAACGAGCCGGTCCTACGGATTCCCCCACAGTTCTTCCAACCGTTGGGCCCGCCCGCAGTTGAATTTGTAGAACTTATACCGGACCGGGTTCTTTTTGTAGAAATCCTGATGATAGTCCTCGGCAGGATAAAACACGGATGCGGGAACGATCTGCGTCACAATCGGTCCGGCGAAACGCTTCGCCTGTTCGAGCGCCTTTTTTGAGTCCTCCGCCAATTTCTGTTCCTCCACAGTACTCGGGAAAATCGCCGCCCGGTACTGATTCCCCTGGTCACAGAACTGCGCATTGGGTGTGAGCGGGTCCACGTTGTGCCAGAAGGCGTCCAGGAGTTTCTGGTAGCTCACCCTGGCCGGATCGTAGGTCACCTCGACCGATTCGGCATGGCCGGTCTTTCCCGCCGACACCTGTTCGTAGGTCGGATTGGCCGCGGTTCCGCCCATGTAGCCGGAGACGGCGGAGAGCACGCCATCCACTTTCTCAAAGGCCTCCTCCATGCACCAAAAACATCCGCCGGCAAAGTAGGCCTTGGCCGGAGCGGATGCCGCTGTCGCTGCCGGAGAGAGCCACCCGATCCCTCCTCCGAAAACAATGATGAGTGCCGCACAGACACCGGTGACGGAGCCCCGCAGTTTCATAGACAGCATCTCCTCTCGTGATCGGCCAGACCCGCCGCCAGGCCCGTACATTCTATTACGGAGATCGTGCTCCGTCGGATGTGGCAAATCACGATCCGCGCGGGACGAGTGGGGGAGTGGTCGGCATATGACTGGAGAAACAGAGTGGCTCTGGTCGTCAGGCCCTTGCGCCGGGATTACATCGAGAGTTCCTGGTATTCAACCGGCTCTTCCGATCGAACAGGCCGCTTGCCGCCGCCCATCTGCTTCATGATGAGCTCGATCGCCTCCTCCGGCGAGGAGGCCACGGAGACCTGCCGCTTGCCGAGCTTGCGAAAGAACGCCACATCGGCGGGGGACGCCTCCACCAGGATGACGGGCTTCCCCGCCTTCACCGCCAGCGCCACCTCGGACACGGTCCCCGACCCGCTCAACCCGCAGGCGACGACGACATGGCTCGTCAACACATTGATGTTGTTGCGGGCGTTGCCCATCTCCGTGATGATCGGCACATCGACATGCCGCGACACGTTGTCCTTTGCCGTGGGCAAGATCCCGACCGTGAGGCTGCCCCCAACCCGTTTCGCGCCCTCGCAGGCGGCGTCCATCACGCCCACGTCGCGCCCGCCGGTCAGCACGACCCACCCCCGCCGCGCGATAAATTCTCCCAGCACCCGCGCATTGTCCAAGTCCTTCTTCTTGGCCTTGGCCGGCCCCATCACTCCGACGATAAATCGCATACTGCTCCCGTTCCTCACAGATTCGCTCAAAACCGCGACGCGGCTAATGTGACATCGGTATGAGCCCAGGCAGACGTGAATTGTTGTTCAACGGCGTCGGCCTCGCTCCCCTTCTGCTGCGCCCGCAGGCTCTGGCTCAACCCGAACAAGCTCCACCCGTTGTTCGGGTTGCGCTGAAGGTCCGCCCGATAGACCCGCTCAGCCTCTCCCGGCTGACCGGCCAGCAACAGGATCGCACCCAGATAGTGGCGCACGGGAATCGGCCAGTAGGGAGGCTCCATATACGGGAGCGCCTCTTCCAGCTGCACCCCTTCCCGTAGGATCTTGATCGCGTCGTCATAATGCTTCTTGCGCGCGGCAATGTCACCCGCCAGCAACCGTTCCGCGATATTCAGCAGGGTCCGCTCCGTCTTCTGCTCTGGGCTCCGGTCGCGCCGGAACTGCTTCGCCAGCCCCGCCAGCACAAAGTGCTCGCCTTCCGCTCCGGGAATCCGGCCGGTCGCCGCCAGGGCCAATCCCCGGCCCATCCGCCAGATGCCCCCATGAAACCGCAACCCTTTGGCCGGAACCGGTTCCTGCAGCAAGTCCTCCCACCGGCCGAACCGGATGAGCGAAAAGAGCGGCGTCGGAAGATAGAACTCCTTCCATGTGTCTTTTCGCGCTTCGCCTTCGGTAATCGTCCCGGTCAACTCCCGCGCGACCTTCAGGGCTTCCCCCTGGCGGCCTTCCATGGCGAGCGATGCCCAGAGAAAGTGCAGATTGTGGGTGTAGTAACCGTCGGCATACTCGCCGGTCAGGTCGCGCCCTGACAGGTAGGTCTTGTCCACCTGCACCGCATCGGCGTTCCGCTCCGCCGCCTCATGATACTGTCCGAGACGGATATAGATATGAGAGGGCATGTGCACGAGGTGGCCGGCACCGGGCATGAGGCCGGGCAGACGCTCGGCGCAGGCCAGGGCTCGCTCGGGTTTCGGCGAAGCTTCCACGGCATGAATGTAATAGTGGCAGGCCCCCGGATGGTCAGGATGCCGGGCGAGCACCGATTCCAGCGTCGAGACGATTTCCTCGGTCCCCGGTTGCGGCCGTCCGTCAGCCGTCCAAAAATCCCAGGGGCGCAGATCCATCAGCGCTTCGGCGAAGAGCGTCCCGGCATCCGGATCGTGGGGCGACTGCTGCCACAGGGTCCGCATGGCGGACGCATAGGCCTTATCGAGCGCCGGGCGGGATCCGCCCTTCGCACTGTACCGCTTGCTCAAGGCCTCGATGTACCGTTGCTCCGCGGGACTGACGCGGCCGGCCTGCGCCCGGGCGTTCTGCAACGCGGCCCACGCGCGGCGCTCATCGGCCTTGGCCATCGGCGCGTTGATATTGGGCCCCAAAGCCAGGGCAATGCCCCAATAGGCCATCGCGGCGGTCGAGTCGCGGCGGGCCGCTTCCTCGAAGGCCAGAATCGCCTCCTCATGATTGAACGCATAGAGCCAGCGCAGCCCTTGATCGAAATACTGCTGCGCCTGTTCCGACCTCGTCGTGATCGGATGGTGGAGAGACCCGAGATTTGCAAAAAGCGGAACCGCATCGGGAGACGCGTTGGCGACGGTGCCGGCGCACACGATGGCCACACAGAGCATCGCGCCGGTAACCAGGCGTCCGGCACAACTCAGCCGGCGCGCGAGTCGGGGCAGACTGAACCGTGATCTGGCAAGGACCGGGCGAGGATCAATCGGTGTGGTAATCAATGTTGCGAATGAGAACCGCTCGTTCACGATCGTCCAAAAAGACTTCGATCCTGTCTCCGACATGGGCAGGCCGGTCGATGCGGGTATTTTCGTCTAACGCCACACGACGCTCGGTATCATCCGGGAGACGAATCACATAGGCCCCGCCTTCGATCGCCAGTACATACCCCTTTGTGGCATGCCTGCCCGCCGGTTGAGCCGGAAGGAGGTGGCCGTCGGAATGGGCGCCCAGGGTGCCCCGGACTATCCCCAAACCGAGGGACTCTTCCCTGCCGCTTCCTCCTGACGCGCACCCGGCAAGAACCAGGACATAGACGGCAATGACGAGACCCCTGCTCATAAGCGATGTGCCCCCGCTTACAGGTTGAGCGCCGGCTTCTGAGAGGCCTTTTGTAAACCAGCGGCGACGGTGGCGCTCGTCTTGGCAGCCCGCGCGACTCTGGCTTTCTTCGGAGGGGGAGGCGCCAGTGACGCCGCAAGGATCGGCATCTGCCGGGTCTCCATTTCCTGGCCCAAATATCTCAGCACCTGTTGCTGCGACCCCACCAGCGCTTTCAGCTCTTGCAGTTGCGCCGACAACCGCGCCACTTCCTGCCGTTGGGTCAGAAGTTCGGTGCGTAACGCCGCCACGTCTTCGAGAGAGACTGATTCGACGGCGGTCTCAGCCGGCTCCGGAACCGTGAACGTCAGCGGGACAGGCGGGCGAGGGGCCGGAACCGGTCTGTCGAGCGGAGCGGCGGCAACCGTCCCTTCAATGCCTCCGGGAAAATCATCGGAAGTCACAGCAGCCGAACTTTCAACAGGCTCCGCCTTACCGTGCATCCTTTCCCAGGCCCGGTTGAGGAACGAGCTACCGGTCATCTTGCTTTCGACGAACGACGCCACCTTGCGACCGAGCTGGCCTAGCTGCACGACCATCTCGGCGACCCGGCGGAAGCAGATGGCTCCTGATTCTCTCACGTTCTCGCCAAATGATCGTTTTTCAGTCCGTGCGGCGGAAATCTGTTCCGGGGTCGGAATGCGCGCGATCAGGTTGATGGGAGCGTCGCTAAACCGGCGGGACATGGGAAGACCTCCTTGCTGAGCGGCGGACCATCCAGAGCGCCGAGGCACCGTGTAGCTTGTCACGACAATCTGATTGGAGGGACGCGAATATCCTGTGGGTTCGGCACCGTCAGGGGCGAACCGACCGGCCCACTACGTAATTCTCTACTCCTGCCACCCTGACGAGTCAATGGTTTTTCCGATTAACAGGAAAATAAGAGGTTCTACTTGGATCCCAAAGGCTAAGGCCGAGAATATGGCAACACCGGAAAGTTGTATTTCCAGGGAAAGATCCGGACTGGGTCCACTGTATTTCCCCCTGCCTTCGCTAACACAGGGCGCAACCCTGTTCCGTCCACGCTCCTCCGTTCACGACCGTTCAGTCAAACCATGGTTTCTGACACCATTCGCAAGGACATCAACGGGTTAGAGTTACGGCCATGCTCATGCCCGACCTCACCGTTCTTGTTTGGCTAAAAAATCGCCCTGCTAGGGGGGAATTTGGCGGAGGAGGCGAGGTTTGAAGCCCAACAGGACCAGAGACTATAGGACTCGATCGTATCTCATCGGTTCGTTCTCAATCACTTACAGAGGAGTCTGAGGCAGGGAAGGAACCGGTCAAACCTGATCGAACCAGATAGTTCTGCCACAGTCTGGCCACAGTGAGCGTGATGATATAGTTGCGCCGGGTGGTAACCAGAATGAGCCCTATGAGTCCATGTAAACTGTGACCCATGAGTCAGTTCATTGAAGGTGTGGACCCTGCTAAAAGCACGTCACGCTGGAGAAGTGGAACTCCGGCAGGACGATGGCGGGGACCAGCATTTTGCCCGTTTCCGAGGTGACCGCTTCCATAGGCGCAGTCCAGGCGTCCACGTGCTGAAAGGCCCGCAGCGGGCTCTCGTGGAAACGGAAGTTCTTCACCGCCGAGACGATCTCGCCTTTTTCCACCAGAAACGTCCCGTCGCGCGTCATCCCCGTCAGGGTAAGGTCGGTCTGGTTCACGGTCCGGAGATACCAGAAGTTGGTGACGAGGATCGCCCGATCCGTCGATTTGATCAGTTGCGCGAGGGATCCGGCAGGCGTGCCCTCTAGGGACAGACAGGGAGCCTCGATCGTCGGAATGACGCCGATCCGCTCCGCCTGCGCCGTAAACCGGTCGTAGAGGAGTTGTTGCAGGGCTCCGTGGCGGATCCAGCATGACGCGGTGGAGGGCAATCCCTCGGACGTAAAGCCGACGCCGAGGAGATCGGCGTGTCCCGGAGAATTGTCCAGCGAGATCCGCTTGTCGAGCATCCGCCGTTTTAACTTCCCGGCGAAGGGACTGGTTCCCTTCAAGTAGGACTTGGCGTCCAGCATCCAGATGATCCAGGACCAGAGACCGGCCACCGCCGCCGGTTCGAGAATGACCCGATAGCGGCCGGGAGGCAGCTCCTGCGGCTCAGCCCCCATTACCGCCTTGTGGATAGCAGAGAGCGTGCGCTCCTGCACCTTCAGCCGGTCGATGGACCGGTGCGCCGCCGAGGCCCAGCCGGTCGCGTCTCCGGATTGCACGGTGATGCTGAAACGCGCTTCCGTCCGTTCTTCGAACGAGCGCAGCCCCGTTCCCGCCGCCACGCCGACCGAGGCGCGGGATGACGAAAGAATCCCCGCCGCCGACAGGTTTTCCATCCGGCATTGGCCGATCGCTTCATTGGCATATTCCAGGCGCACGGCCGGACCGGCTTTGATAGTCTCGCTGCGCGCCGCCGGACAGGCGCCGTATTCCTGAGGACCGACGGGCGGCAGGTATTCAGGATCCTCGGGAGAAACGCGCGCAATGGCCTCCGCCCGCTTCACGGTCTCGCGCAACGAGCCGGCGGTAAAATCCGTCGTCGTGGCCGTTCCCTGCTGTTTTCCAAAGGCCACGGTCACCGCCACGCTCCCCCGGCGGGTATTCACATTTTGCACGACCTGGTTGTTGGCAAAGCGCGTGGTGCCGCCATCCTGATCCTGCAGCGTCACCAGGGTGTGGTCCGCCGTCGAGCACTTAAGGACCAGCTCGGCGATAAACTGAAACTCCTCGCGGCTGGTCATCTTCGGCCAGGGTTTGGCGCCGGTGGCCATCATGATCGCCCCTCGCCCCGGATCACCTGGATGTCGCGGAAACGCGCGTGCGACGCGGCGTGCGTCATCCAGCCGGACTGGCCGGGCTGACCTTTGCCGCACGTGATGAAGCCGTAGCGTTGCCGATGCGACCGGTCGGCCACGCCGTCGCAGCTGTTCCAGAATTCCGGTGTGATACCGTGGTAGATCACGTCGCGCAGCATATGGGTGCGCCGGCCGTTTTCAATGAGCCAGAAGGCGTCGCCGCCGAACTGAAAATTGTAGCGCCGCTGATCGATGCTGTAGGAACCGTGGCCGGCGATGTAGATCCCGCGCTTCACATCGGCCAGCAACTGGTCGAGCGTTGCCGGTCCCGCCTCCAATCCGATATTGGCGATACGGACCATCGGCACGCTCCCCCAACCGTCGGCCCGGTTGGACCCGCGCGAGCGGGCCTCACCGATCTTCGGCGCGACTTCGCGATTGGTGCAATAGCCCACGAAGATCCCCTCTCGCACGATGTCCCATTTCTGGCAGGCTACGCCGTCATCATCGTAGCCGGTCGCCGCCAGCGTCTCCGGTTCGGTGTTATCCGCCACCAGGTTGACGTGCGTGGACCCGTAGCGAAAGGTCCCGCGCTTCTCGGTCGTGAGGAAACTGGTGCCGGCATAGTTGGCCTCATAGCCCAGGGCCCGATCCAGCTCGCTCGGATGGCCGCAGGACTCGTGCATGGTCAGAGACAGATGCTCTGGATCGAGCACCAGATCGTACCGGCCCGCCTCGACAGCCGGCGCCCGCACCTTCTCGACCGCCTCGCGCGCCACCAGCGGAGCCTGTTGCAAGAAGTCGGCCTCTTCGATCAATTCATAGCCTCGCCGGAGATGCGGCGTATTGAACGACCGGCTGGCGAATCGCCCCTCGTGGAGGGCCGTCGCGGTACAGTCCCCACTCGACGCCACCAGATCGAACTCCAGATGAGTGCGCTCCGTGGAGGCAAACAGTTTCCGATCCCGACGTGCCCACAATCCGGCGCTGCTGCGGACTACGCCCGATTGCCCGTGGAGGGATTCCATCGTCGCCAGGAGGAGGTCGGTTTTCTGTTGGAGCGGGACTGTGAAGGGATCCAGCCGCAGGGGCGTCGCGATCCGGTCGCGATGGAGCGGCTCCCTGGCCAGGACGACCTTTTCGATGGCAATAGAGGCGGAGCCTTTGGCGATCTCGACGGCCAGGTCGGCGATACGCGGCACTTCTTCAAGAGAGAGAATCGAACTGGCCGCGAAACCCCAGGCCCCGTGATACAGGACGCGCACCCCGAATCCGACGTCGTCGTTGTCGCGGATCGACGCGATGCGGCGGTCTTCGCCTCTGATGGTCTGCGTGGTGCTGTGGACAATACGGATGTCGCCATATTCGGCGCCCGAGGCTGCCAGACGTTTCAGCGCCAGGTCGGCGAAGTCATCCCAGCTGGGAGCGCCCATCGCGTGACCGCCTTTGTGAGGAAGGAACGGACGTGGAACGACGTCAGTATAACAGGATCCGGGAGGAGATCGCAGATGGTCAGGGAACGAGAGACGCTCCGGTACCTGAAAGGCCCGGCATGACACAGCCGGTGGTTGTGGACGCCGGTGAGTTAGAGAGGCGAACGCCTCATTGGTAACCGATCCTGTTCCAGAGGCTGTGGAGATCCTCATGCCGTTCCCGGCCGTATGTCGCCAGGGCGAGCTCCGCTCGATTGGTGAAGATCCCGTCGGCGCCGCCGACCCGCACCATCCACATTTCCCACGGGTCGTCGATCGTCCAGGCATGCACGAACAATCCGGCCCGATGCGCGTCGCCCGTGTACCAGGGCCAGGTCATGATATGCCGGGTGGGCGCGTCCCGGAGCGACCAATGAGGTCCGAATGCCCATCGGTATCCATATGTCCCGATACCTGCGCCGACTTCTGTCGCCTTCTTCAAGATACCTTTCCAGCCGTCCTTGCTCGTCATGACCTCGTCGATCAGGAGCAGTCGCGGAACATCGGGAGCCAACTCTTTCAACCGGGCGAGACTATCCGGCTCAAAGGACTGAAAGATCAGCCGGGCGCGCCCCTGGGATCCTCTGCCACTCATCCACCCGTGAGCGGCAAGGGCTTCAACGAGTTGCCGCTCGATCCCCGGAAAGCGCTGCGCCGCCTTGGTCTCAATATAGATCCCGGGACGAGTCGTGCCGGACTCGGCTATTTCAATGATATCCTCGAGTCGGAGAATGCCGAGGCCCTTGAAAGAACCGCGGGCTCGCTCCGGGTTCTGGCGATTGAACCAGGAGCCGGCATCGAGCTGCTGCAATTCAGCGAACGTAAAGGTGTCGATCGTGTCCTTCTCGCGGCCGGGAAAGACCTCGGCCACATTGGTGGTGCGAGAGAGGTCATCGTCGTGCAAGGCAATGAGCACGCCGTCTTTGGTGCGCTGAATGTCAAATTCAAGGTAGTCCGCGCCGAGCTCACGGGCCATCAGGAACGCCGGCCGCGTTTCTTCCGGAGCGAGATAGGAAGCGCCACGATGGGCAATCACGGCGGGTCGAGGAATCCCCAAGGCCCGGACCAGTGTCCTGCCGCTGGAAGGGTCACTGATGAGTCTGGAGACAATCAGTACGATTATTACAGCCAAAACTGCAGCGGCAATCGCGGTGAGGAGCACTCTCAGCCAGCCCATAGCGCTCTTTTCTACCTTTTTCCGACCCCTGTCAAGCCGCAGTGCTTGGCTTCGGTGAGCCGAATCCCCTACGATGGGACATTATGTTGCCGCCGGAGCGGACCCCCCGACAACGAATCATCGACATGATCACCGGCACCAGGCTGTCATCCCATCAACTGGCGCAGATGCTGGGGATTGCGGAACGGCAGGTCGAGGATCATCTCACCCACGTGGTGAAATCGCTCGCCCGGGACAAGACCCGCCGATTCATCCTCGAGCCGTCCCGCTGCCGGGATTGCGAGTTCGTGTTTCGCAACCGCCGGAGACTCACACGCCCCAGCCGCTGCCCCAAATGCCGGAGCGAGGACATTACCGCACCTCGCTACGGCATCGATGGCCAATAAGTCCTACTATCGGCACCGGGAGCATTGGGTTCTGTTGAAGTCGGCCGCCCGCGGCGCTTCCCCTTTCGAGAGGATGGAGCACACAGCCCCTTCCAGGCGCTGCAGGTTGGACCAGAACAGGGACGCGGCTAGAGGCTGCTTCCCATGCGGGTGGTTTCGACGAACTGCTCGGTCGAGTCGTCGATGGCCCGTCCCTGCCGCCCTTTCGGTGGAAGAATGTAAAGGCTCTTCGCGTTCATGCACTCCTGTGCCGGCGGGGGGAGTCTCATCTCGTAGGACACCGGGCGCTGATGGTCGGCCATCTGAAGCTTCGGGTTATACACGCTGTTGAACTTCCAGAGCATCTTCACGAAGTTGGTCTGGCCCCGGAGCAGGTGCCCGGCCGCGAGGCCTGCCGTCGATTTCAAGGCGGCCCAACCCAGATGCTTCTTATTGAGCACCTGTTGCGTCCTGACCAGTTCATCGTAAAACTCGGGAAGCGGGAGTCTTGTCGGCAGCACGGCATGTTGAATGTCGAACAGACGGTAATCCCGCGTCTGAAACTCGCGCGTCTCCGTGTGCCAGCTTTCGGTTCCCGGATAGGGCGTATTGACGCTGATGTTGACGATTTCCGGGATCTCCAGGCACCATTGACGAATCACCTCGAAGCGCTTCCGGTCCCAGTCCGGATCCGCGATCAAATTGATGGCCACGGTGATACCCAGGGAACGGGCGAATTCCAGCGCCTCAAAATTCTTCCCCAGGGAGATCCGCTTCCGATGCATCCGGAGGCCCTCCTCATCGATCGCCTCCACCCCGATAAACATGTACTGAAGCCCGATCGTCTTCCAGAACTTGAAGACCTCCTTGTTGCGGAGCAACACATCGCCTCGGGTTTCCAAGTAATACTGCTTCTTGATGCCCCGCCGGGCGATGGCCTCACCGATCTCAAGCCCCTGTTTCGCCTGGATGAAGGCGACGTCGTCGACCAGAAAAATCCCCGGCTCCTGCACCTGCGCCAGCTCGTCCACCGCCTTCTCAGGGCTGACCATCCGATAGCTGCGGCCATAGAAGGTCCAAGCGCTACAGAAGGAGCAGTCCCAGGGGCAGCCCCGCGCAAACTCGATCGAGGCGCAGGGATCCAGCACACCGATGAAATACTTGCGCCGGTGCCGGAGCAGATCGCGCGCGGGCCGCAGGTTGTCGAGGCTCTCGACGAATTGGGCTGCGGGTCCTTCCCCGTCGAGGGTCACGACCCCGGGGACTTTCGTGATCGCCTTGCGGTCATGCTCGACGGCCGTCAGCAAGATGGGGACCGACACTTCCCCCTCGCCTTTGACAACACAATCAATCGCGCCCTCCGCATGTTCCAGGAACTCCCGGGCGACAAACGACGCGCTATGGCCGCCGACGAAGACGAAGGTGTTCGATCGCGTGGCTTTGGTCAACTTGGCCAGATCCACGATCTCCGGCACGTTCGCCAGATAATTGCAGGAAAACGCCACGACATCGGGTTTCCAGCTATTGAGACAGGCCAGGTAAGCCTTGTGGTCCTCGACCTGCAGGTCGAGGATGCGGACCTCGTGTCCCTCTTGTCGAACCGCCTGGGCCACCAGTTCGAGTCCGAGGGGCTCCAGGCGCAAGTAGATTTTCGTGTACATGAGGGGGCTGGGATGGACGGCTAGAAATTTCATCGCCTCGAACCTCCTTGAGGGAAATCGATGGGCTGATTTTCCGCTATCACCGATGATCCGACTACAATGCCGGTCTGGCCGGCACAGCTGATCTTGATTCAAAGACCGGAGAGGTCGTGATTTTGACAGACCGGTTGGTCCTATTCAATCCTAGCGAGCGCATTACCGCTCTTCGCTCCGGCATTGATGTGCTGGAATCCCCCGTCCCGCGAAGTGGAAAGTAGGGCGCCAACCCGGTAGTATGGCCGCTGAAAGGACCGTCATGAACATCCTACGCCTCATGCTCTACGCCCTGTTCCCCGCCCTCCTCCTGGCCTGCTCCGGCGACAAGGCTCAAGAGCTGCTCGACACCGCGCAATTGGAAGAACAGCAGCGCAACCTCCCCCACGCCAAGCAACTGTACGACGACGTGATCCGCCTCTACCCAAACAGCAAAGAAGCAGAAACCGCCCGTGCGCGCCTGGCCCAGCTCAACACCGGCCACTAGCCACGGACTCCTGTTCGGAGCGCTATCCCCCATCCGGGATTCGCATTCCCCCTCCTTTGAGGCATGGGCTTCGGCCTGGCCCCGGGGTACTCTTGCTCATGACAGCGCACCCGAATCACCGGGGCGCCTCTTATGTTCGAGGAGGACCGAATGGCGAAAACCTACACCCTGCGCAAAAGACCACGCATCCCGACGCAATGCACGTTTCTGTATTTCTGGAATGGGGCCCTGGCGCAGGGGAAAATTTGGGACCTATCGGAAACGGGATGGCGGGCGACCATGGAGCAGCCTCTCCCGGCCGGATCAGAAACTACAGTCTACCTGGCCCTCCCCGACGAGAGCGATTCGAAATACATGACCGTGGACTCTGCCACCCTCTGCTGGTCAGACGGCAAGACGGCCGGCTGGAAAGTCAAGCGGATTGATGAGCCAACCCGAGAACGGTTGCACCAGTATTTAGACTTTGACACGGAGGAATGAGCAACTACCGGCCGGATTGACCGGAGATCGATCTCGGCCACCATGGAATGAAGGCGTTCGTGGTTTCCTGATAACGGCGATACTCCTCTCCGCGCGTTCTGAGCGCCTCCGCCTCCGCCCAGGGAATCCCGGTGATCTTGACCAGCGCCACACCCATCACGACCGGACCGATCCAGGTCAGCAGCCAGCCGGGACTCCCGATCGCCATCACTACATAGGCCCACCAATGGACCCATTCGAAAAAGTAGTTGGGATGGCGTGACCAGTACCACAGCCCCTCGCGGCAGACCCGGTCGTGATTCCAGGGCTTGGATCGAAACCGGGAGAGCTGCCGATCGGCGACGGCTTCGCCCGCCACTCCGACCAGCCACACGACGACCCCGGCGAGTTCCCAGAGCCCGAACGGCGGCCGTGGATTCAGCATCACCGCTAGAAACGGGAGCGAGAAAAGGACGACGGCGGCCGCCTGCAGCTGAAAGTACCCGAACATCCTGATCGGCTCCGACAAGCGCCATTCACGGCGCAGCCGTTGATAGCGACGATCTTCTGCCTTGCCGATCACCCGATTGAAAAGAATGTACCCGCCCAGGCGCAAACCGTAGACTGACGCCATCACGAGCAGGAGAAGTTTCCGTTCCCCCTCACCGGCCGCAAACATGGCATATCCCGCCACGACAGCAACGAGGCCGAAACACCACCCCACGTCCGCGAGCGAGGCATTGTGCCGGTACCGCTGGATCACCCACAGGAGGCTCATCCAGCCCGCCATCGCGACCATGGCGAATTCAATAAGCGTCAAGGGATCGAATGTGGTCATGGATTCAGATCCGTTGTGGGATAGTCCCAGAGGTCCCTGCCCTGTCCCTGGCGGGAAGCCATCCAACTGCGTAGCCCTGCGATACGGAAAGACAAGAGGCGCTGAAGCTTGTCGCAGCGCATCGACAGATCGGGCGGTCGCTGCGGTCCGCGATAGGCACTCACTGATCCTGGCCGGAGGCCTGACGCCAACTCAGGGTACCACTGTGTCAGCGTTTCACCGATTTCCATTCGCGACAGCCGTTCAGCCCCTCCAAGATGATAGAGGCCGGACCGCTTTTGGCCGATCAATTCCCAGACTGCGCGGGCCACGACCCCTGCCGGCACAGGACTGCGAAACTCATCGGTAAACAGCGTGAGTCGTTGATGTGCGCCGGCGCTTCGACGCATGTCTTCCACAAAACTGCGGTCGCCGGTCGGCGAGGCGCCGGCCGTCAGTGCCAGGCGGATCACCGTGTGCCTGGGATGGCTCAAGACGAGTTGTTCGGCCGCGGCTTTGGTTTCTCCATACCGGTTGATTGGATTGATCCGGTCCGTCTCGACATACCAGCCCTGCCGACCGTCGAACACCTGATCGCTCGAAAAGAACAGGAGGGGCCGGTCGCCTGCGAGCGAGACGAGGAGAGCCGTGGCGTCGACGTTCATCTTCCGGGCCAGTTCGGGATCCTGCTCACAGACGGCGGGGCGGCTGATCGCAGCGCAATGAACGACCAGCGCCGGTTGATGCTCGCGCCAGAGCCGACGGACGGTTGCCTCGTCTGTCAGATCCACATCCTCTCTGGTCAGCCCGCGCACGTCCCAGTCAGGCCCCCACCGTGAGGCGGTCCGTACGAGATAGCTTCCGACCAGTCCCCCCGCGCCGGTAATCCATGCCACCGGCTTCACAGAGCGCCTCCTAATCGCCTGATCTCCGGCACCTCGATCACGCGAACCGACTCAGGAGGATGCTCGACGGCCCAGACGAGTGTCATGAGCATGTCGTGAATGGACACGAGACCAAGGCGAAGTGCCATGTCACGCGTTGGCGGGATCAGTTCCATGAGTCGATACGCCGGCTGCAAGACCAAGGGCCACCAATGACCGGGCCCCAGGATATACCAGGGTCTGAGAATGGTCGCACGCAGGCCGCTGGCCCGCAACTGGTCTTCGCACTCGCGACGCACGTCGATGTAGGGTTTCATGATCGGGGCCGGCTGCGCCACGCTGACATAGACGAAGTGTTCGACGCCTGCGGTCTTCGCGGCATCAATGGAGGCGCGACCCGACCGCAAATCGACGGCCCTGAACTGCGGACCTTTCCAGGGCGCCGGCTTCGGGACACCGACCAGTTGGACGACGGTGTCGCTGCCTCGCATGCCCTCTGCCAAGATCGCGCCGTTCAGAGGATCACCGATCATGGATTCGCAGCCGGGAGGAAGTCTGTCCGGTGAGGACCCGCGAGCGAGGGCACGCACGTGATGCCCTCGCTCGACGAGCAATGGAATGAGGCGGCTGCCGAGATAGCCGGTTCCGCCGGTCAGATAGATACGCCGCGCAGGGGACGCAACGGCCACAGACAAACCTTAGCTCCGCGTCAGTTTCCGGTACCGGATCCGGTGCGGCTGGTCGGCTTCTTTGCCGAGACGCTTTTTGCGGTCTGCCTCGTACTCGCTGTAGTTCCCCTCGAACCACACGACTTTACTGTCGCCTTCGAACGCCATGATGTGGGTGGCGATGCGGTCGAGGAACCAGCGATCATGGCTGCTGATCACGGCGCAGCCGGCGAAGCTCTCAAGTCCCTCTTCGAGGGCGCGCAACGTGTTCACATCGAGATCGTTCGTCGGCTCGTCGAGAATGATGAGGTTCGCCCCCTCCTTCAACATGCGGGCGAGGTGCACGCGATTGCGTTCGCCGCCGGAGAGGTCTTTCACCTTCTTCTGCTGATCGGTCCCGGCAAAATTGAACCGGGCGCAGTAGCCGCGGGCATTCACTTCGGCCTTGCCGAGCTTGATCGTGTCCTGGCCTTCAGAAATCACGTCGTAGACGGATTTGTTCGGATCGAGGCTCCGATCCTGATCGACATAGCCCAGCTTCACGGTTTCGCCGATCTTGATGGTGCCGGCATCCGGCTTTTCTTTGCCGATGATCATCTTGAACATGGTGGTCTTGCCGGCGCCGTTCGGCCCGATCACGCCGACGATCCCGCCTTTCGGCAGATTGAAGTTGACGTTCTCGTACAGCAGCCGATCGCCGAACGCCTTGCTGATCCCCTTGGCTTCGACCACCACATCGCCCAGTCGCGGTCCCGGCGGAATGTAGATTTCAAGATCCTCCGCCACCTGCTCCTGCTTCTGATTGACCAACTCCTCGTAGCGGTTCAGACGCGCCCTGCCCTTGGACTGGCGGGCCTTCGGCGACATGCGAATCCACTCCAACTCATGCTCGAGCGTCTTCTGGCGCTTCGACTCGGCCTTCTCTTCCTTTTCGAGCCGGTCCTTCTTCTGCTCCAGCCAGGAGGTGTAATTGCCCTGGAAGGGAATGCCGTGGCCGCGATCGAGCTCCAGAATCCAGCCGGCCACATTGTCGAGGAAATAGCGGTCGTGCGTGACGGCGATGACCGTGCCCTTGTATTGCTGCAGGTGTTGCTCCAGCCACTGGACGGATTCGGCATCGAGGTGATTCGTCGGCTCGTCGAGCAGGAGAATATCCGGCTCCTGAATCATCAAACGGCACAGCGCCACGCGGCGCTTCTCGCCGCCGGAAAGCACGCTGATCTTGGCATCCGCCGGGGGACAGCGCAGCGCGTCCATGGCGATCTCCAGCTCGTTTTCCAATTCCCAGCCGTTGGCCGCTTCGATCTTCTCCTGGATCTGCGCTTGCTTGTCGATGAGCTTTTCCATCTCGTCGGGACCGACTTCGCCGATCTTGTTGCTCACCGCTTCGTACTCGTGCAGCAGCGCGACCAGCTCCGCTTTGCCTTCTTCGACGACTTCCTTCACCGTCTTGTTCGGATCGAGCTGCGGTTCCTGTTCAAGCAGGCCGACACTGTAGCCCTTCGACCGGGTGATCTCGCCGGTATAGTTGGGATCGACCCCCGCAATGATCTTCAGCAGGCTGCTCTTGCCGGACCCGTTCAATCCCAGGACGCCGATTTTGGCGCCGTAGTAAAACCCGAGATAGATCTCGCGCAACACCTGCCGCTTCGGGGGATAGACCTTGCCGACATTGACGAGGGAAAAAATGACTTGTTTATCGTTGGTCGTTGCCATATCGCGTTCGTTCTCCTGGTAATCAGCCTGAATGGAAGGGTCACGATAACAAAGCCCGCCCCGATTCACAACCAGTTGCCGGAACCCGCGACTTGATGGAGAGGCCGGATACCTGCTTATATGGAACACACCTGAGATGCCGGGTTTCAGTGGGTCACTGTGCCGTTCCATCGGCAATGCGCGTTCCCCCAAAGAGGAGGAGGTTCCGCTATGGTCCCTCGAGCTGCTGCGACATTCGGTCATCGACTCGTGGTCCTGCTGCTGGTTCTGGTGATGATGGCCATCGCGCCGATAGCGAAGGCGTCGGATACCGATCGGGAGCAGCGCGACCTGGTGGATCAGGCCAGGATGACGCTCGATAATTTCATGGCAGACCCCAACATGACCTGGTTTCGCGATCACGTGAAGGACGCCAAAGGCGTATTTATCGTGCCGCAGTTTCTGAAAGCCGCCTTCTTTGTCGGAGGGGCCGGCGGCAGCGGGGTCTTTCTGGGCAAAGACGAGAAAACCGGTGAATGGAGCGAACCCGCGTTCTTTACCATGGGAGCGGGGAGTTTCGGCTTTCAGTTCGGCGCGCAAGCCTCCGAAGTCGTGCTGCTCGTGCTGACCCAGCGGGGCGTCGATTCGCTCTTAAGCGGCACGTTCAAGCTCGGCGCGGATGGATCGGTCGCGGTGGGACCGGTTGGAGCCGGCATGGCCGGCGCGACGACGCCCAATTTGAGCGCGGATCTCTTGTCCTTCGTCCGGGCCAAGGGACTCTTCGCGGGGGTGTCCTTGGAAGGCGCCGTCCTCGCCGCCCGGGACGAATGGAGCAGAGACTATTACGGCCGGCCCGTCAGCCCCAGGGACATTGTGATCCGCAGAGAGGTGAAGAACCCTCACTCCGAACACCTGCGGGCCCTGCTCCTCAAGGCCGGAGAAAAATAGTAGAGATCGAGGCATCCCGGCCGGCCTCCACCCGATCAGATGCCGAGTTCTTGCGACAGCCGGAGTTCCGATTCGTCGTCGATTTCTTCCAGGCACGTGAAGCAGGAAAACGGGAAGCGGTCGATGGGAATTGCGCAGACTTCCCCGACTGGCGACTCTTCCATCGCCGGGCCGCCGCACTCTTTATGAATCAAAACCAGCACGTTGCCCTCCTAATTTAGCGGCGTGAACGGGCGGGACTCGCGAGACGAGCAACACCTGACTCAGCCTGTCGCGCATTTCCCCCAAGTCCCGCCATGCTTGCATGGCTATTCTACTTCGGTAAGTCCAACACAAGACGCCGGAACATGTCGACATGCTCGGGGCTGCTTAAGCGATGATCGCCGGGGATCAGATCAAGTTCGATTGGAAACGCCGGAGCTCGTTCCAAGAGTGTTTCCACAAACCGCCTGCTGCCTTCCGGCAGGATCACGCTGTCTTGCATTCCGTGCAGGATGGCCGTACTCACCGGCCTGAGCCGGTCGAAGCTGGCCTTCCAATAGGCTTCACTCTCCTCCACCCACTTCCATGACAGCGGCCAGTCTTTGTGGAGGGGCTCGTCGTCCCAGGGCATCCACCCCGTCGTCTGCCAGGCCTGCCGCCGGGCTGCCGGAATCTGCGCGGCCCTTACTCCCATCATATTGAAAGCCGGGGCGATGAGGATGAGCCGATCCACGAATTCGAATTCCTGCGCCATCAACCAGGCGATCCAGCCGCCGAGCGAATTGCCGACTATAGTAGTTGCCGGGCCGTCCCTCAGCCCATTCAGGACCAGCCGCGCATCGGCGATCCAATCCGCTAGCGTGTAGTCCGTGAACGCTCCCTCCGAGTCGCCGAACCCGCGCACATCGTAGCAACAGAATCCCCAGCCTTGTTCCTGACACCATTGCGCCAGGGCCTTGCTCTTGTTCCCCCAGCGCTTCGAGAGAAAGCCGGTGATGAACAGTATCTGGCGGCCTTCTCCATCGGCTCGATCCCCACGGATCGCCTTACCATCGGCTCCCTTCAGTTCAAACCGGGTCATCATGTTGAGGATTTCATCAACCGCTTGATGAGAAAAGACCCGAGCCGATGAACGACCGGCTCTGGAATCTCATGCCCGCCGCGGAAACTGTGCCATTCGACGGCGAGACCGGCCTGGCTCAGCACATCGCGGAGTCGCTCTGCCCCGATGTAGGGCAGAATTTGATCCTGCAGGCCGTGGCTTTGAAACACCGGCAGCCCTTTGCGCTTCGGCAGGAGCGGGTCCCATACAGGCTGAGCCAATAAATTGCCGGAGAGTTGGATGAGCCCGGCATAGGGACGATCGCTGTGGAGCAGGGCGTCGCAGGAGAGCATGGCCCCCTGTGAGAAGCCACCCAGCACGGTCTTGCGCGGATCTGCGCCGAGCTTCTGTTCGATCTCTTTCAAGAAGACCAGCATCTTCTCGCGCATGGGCGCCAGCCCCTTTGGAATCTCCTGCGACAGGTCGCGCACCCGTCCCGCTTCCCGATCGGCCTGGATCCGCGCCATGTCGATCATCCACCAGGCGCGTGCCTTGCCATCGCCGAATCCGAGATTGAGCGGCCCTTCCGGAAACAGCCAGCGCGTCCCGGACGGGGCATCAATCACGTCGGCAAGCGGCACCAGATCGTCGCCCGGCGCGCCGAACCCGTGCAGCAGGATCACGACCGGACCATGTCCGCCACCCTGCCCGTCCACGCCGCCGGCCAGGCGAACGGTGAGACCCCCGAGTTGAACTGTGCGCATGCGATCCGCGTACCTTCAGGTTCTGTTAGCTCAGATACAAGTATTGGAGGAGCGCCAGCAGTCCATAAAACGACGATTCGACCACCGGCTGCTGCCACAAGGGCGAGAAGGCCCCTTGGCCGACCGCCTCAATGTCCTCGATGACCTGGCGGGTCAACTTCACGTCGGGCTCGCCCGCCGCCCCGCGATCCAGCCCCTGCAGAACCAGGTGATTGAGGCGCGCCACACCCGCATCGCGCGCCTGCTCCGCCGCCCGATAGAGCAGCAGCGCCGCAGCCACGGCCAGGAACACGTTCACCGCCCATCCCACCATCATCATCAGGGGAAAATGCCAGTTGTCGAAATAACTGTTGCGCGCCACCATCATGATGAGCAGCACGATGAACGGATACCGCACGAGGCGATTCACCAGGTCGGTCCGTTTGGCAATCAGTTCGATCTTCATCAACTCCCGGGCTTTCGCCACATTCTCGGCGGACTGCAATTTCAAGCGCTCCGTCAAGGCCTGCGGCCACCCCTCCGTCGCCTGCGCCAGAGAACCGATCCAGCGCCGGCACAGCAGCACGGCGTCGAACACAAACAGATTGAGGAGAGCCGCACAGACATAACTGGCCAGGACGAACACCAGATCCAGGCGGCAGCTGAACGTCCCGCGGCAGGGGCCTGAGAAATCTTCCGCGCCCATGACCTTCCAGAGCAGCACGAAGCACACGGCATAGACCATCGCGAGCAGGAGGATACGCGGGAGCCGATGCCGCCCCGACCCGGCCTCCCGGTAGAGATGCCACAAGTCGCCGACGTGCTCTTCCGACCGCCTGCCGCGAGGGGACAAGACCCACTGCATCGTGGCGAGGTACCGCCGCCATCCCTCCTGACGAGCCTCTTCAGGCTGCGAGCCGAACCCGTACCGCTCCGCCATGCCGTCGAGATTCGACTGGAGATCCCGCCAGGTCTTGACCAGAAAGATGAGCGCCAACAGCGTGGCGATTCCGCGCAGAATTTCCGTCGGCCAAAGACTGACCCCCTCCAGCCAGTAGAACGGTTCGCCCTGGTCGTGGTTCTGCAGGACGATATCCAGGAGAAACCGGTCGACGACGAAGGCGAGCCCGAAGGCGGCCCCGGCGCCGAACACAAGGATTCCCGTGTGCGCCGTCATCCACCGGTGGGACTTCGGTTTGGTCCATAAGACGAGGAACCCGATCACGTAGGCCAGACCGGCGCTGCCGTAGATGACGCCGGTTGAGGGACGCCGCCCGGTCGTTTGCGGGGAGTCCTCGGACAGATCCACGCGGGGGGCATGCAGGGTATACCCTTCTTCCGTCGCCCCGACTGAGATATCGACCGCGCCGTGACGTCCGACTTCGAATATCCGGGGCAGCTCCACCCCGCTGAACCAGACATGGTCGGCCGTCAAGTTGGCCTTGTAGCCGCAGGGCGACAAGGGCGTTTCGGACCGCGAGCCCGGCTGGCCGGCGGCCCCGGGCGGACAGGCGGCCAGCGGACGGATATGCCCCAGGGCCTGGAGAGTGGCGAAGTACCCGGACGTCTGATAGCTGCTTCGGAAGGGCGGCACGTCGCGCTGCAACATGCCGTACAATTCCAACCCGTAATGGGAAGCGGTCACGAGGTTCCTCGTCCAGCGATACTCGTCTGCATAGACCAGCCGGGTATCCAGATCCGTCGTGAAGAAGACGGCGCCGGGAAATCGCTCGCGCATGGCCTGCAGAATCAGCAGGGCGTCGTAGGCATCGCTGCCGAGGATGCCGATGGCCGCGACGGGATTCCGGTTGTCGTCTTCCGAATCCACGGCGGCATTGGCCACTTCGGTCATATCCCGCTCGATGCGGTCGGCCAGCCGTTGCGCGTAATCGAACTGACTCGTGCCGACCGGGCGCTCAAGCACCCGGCTGTCGAACAAGGCGCTCTTGACCGCCTTCGACGCGCTCCCCTTTGAGGCGTCCGCCTTGTCTCCGCCAGGGATTTCTCCGTCGAGCCCGCGGAGATAGCTGTACCGCCACACATTCAGGCCGAGTCCCCTCGTCCCGACCGGGCTTCTGACTTGCAGCTCGACGGCCTGATTGACCGTGGGACATTCCGATCGAATGCGCGCCAGGCGGTCCGCCTCGATCGTGCGATTCTCCTCGTCGGACCGATGGGCGATCCGGTTGCAGACAGCGGCGGTAAACTCGACCGGCAGCACCCGGCCGTAGAACGAATCCCATTCGGCAATGAGGACGACGGCATCCCGCTCGAACTTCACCCGGCGACGCTCGAGTTCCTGCGTCAAGGCGCCGAACAGCTGATCGTCTGATCGGATGCTGTATTTGAGCTCAATGCCGGCCCGCAGCAGAATCCAACAGAGTTGCTCCCGGTTCGGATCGGAGGACGCACACTCGGTGGATTCCGGGGGCTTCGCCGTCACGCTGAGCTCCTGCGTCAGGAGTTTGGGCATGGCCGTGGCCCAGGGCGAATACAATTCCACGCGACCGCCGGCATTCGCCCAGATCAGGTGATCCTCCCGTCCCTGAACCAGACTCGCGGCTTCCTCGAGGAGATTCCGGAAAGCGGACGAGCTCCGCGGCCCGATGATCTTGAACCGCACATGCTGTTCCCGGCGAGGGTCCAGCAAGACCGTCCCGTCCCGACCGGTCTGACAGGCATGGCGTCCGATGGCGCTCTCCTCACAGAGGATGGCCTGCGTCAGTCGCTGCAGGTTGCCGATAGGATAATCGCCGGAGACCTCACTGCTGATCCACAGGATGAGGACGGCCTGCGCCCAGGTGCTTTCAACTGAACATTTTCGCGGCCCTTCCCGGTACCACTCATAGGGCAACACCCGGCTCGCCCCGGCTTGGTCCCGCCATTCGACGTAGGACAGTTGGTCTTCATTTTGAGGGACATAACAGGCAATGCCGAGGGCGGAGCCGATCGCATAGCGATCCCGGATGCGGGTCTCCCTGCTTTCCCCCGATGATCCGCCTTCGGTCGTCACCAGCAGGACGGTAATGGGCCGTCCCTGGTTCTGGTCGATCTTGTCATCCACTTCCTGGCGGATGGCTCTGACCCGATCGATGTCGTCTTTCCCGTTTCCGACGGCCGGCCTGACTTCGCCGTCGAATTTCGCCACGCGGCGCGCGGCTTCCAGCGGGTCCTCCCACAGGCGGGCATGCACGACGCCTTCGGCGACCTGCGGCTTGACGTCGCCCACCATGGAGGGCGGCCGCGCGCTCTTCAACGGCTGCTGAACCAGCATCACACCGGCAATCGCCAGTCCCAGCGTAATCGTCCCCGCCACCGCCAGCTTGGAATCTCCGCCCTTCTTGGCCATGTAATCAGTCCCTGTATGCAGGTTGAGCGCGCAGGCTCAGGATGGGCCGTGCGTCCGGTTCGTAACTGGGGCGGGTCTATACTTACTCAAGAAACGAGGAGCGCGCAAGCACGCGACGGTCACGACGAGCAACTGACGGAGAGGTGCTTGCCCCAGTTCGGCGGAGCGGCGGCGTAGGCTTCCATCCCCGGCTGGTCGTCGAACGGATTCCGGAGCAGGGTCAGCAGCCGGTCGATCTCCGAGAACTCTTTCTGTTGCGCCTTTTCGATGGCCTGCTGCGCCAGATAGTTGCGCAGCACGTATTTCGGATTGACGCGATTCATGCGCGCGCGCCGCTCCTCATCCCGGCTCCCTGCCGCGCGCAATCGCTCCGCATAGCGGCGGGCCCAACGGTCAAAAGCGTCGCGATCAAGGAAGAAGTCGCGCAACCCGTCGTTCGGGTCTCCGGGCGCCGAGCGAAAATCTCCGAGCGCGCGAAAGAAGATCGTGTAGTCGACGCGGTGCTGGTGCATGAGCCCCAGCAGATCCTGGATCAACTCCGCATCCTCTTCCTGCCTATCGAGCAGCCCGACCTTGGCCCGCATCAGCTCCATGTACCATCCTTCGCAGACCGGCGTGTAGCGGTCCAGCGCCGCTTTCAGCTCGTCCTTCCCGGCCAATGGCAGCAACGCCTGGGCAAGACAGCTCAGATTCCAGAGACCGATGTAGGGCTGCTGACTGAAGGCATAGCGGCCGTTGTGGTCGGAGTGGTTGCAGATGAACCCGGGATCGTAGTCGTCGATGAAGCCGAATGGGCCGTAGTCGAGCGTGATCCCGAGGATCGACATGTTGTCGGTATTCATCACGCCATGGGCCCAGCCGACGGCCTGCCATTGGGCGATCAACTTCGCCGTGCGCTCGACGACCTCGTCGAAGAAGCGGGCGTATGGGTCCGGCGCCCCGGCGAGATGCGGATAGTGGCGGGCGATCACATAGTCGGCCAGGACTTTGAGCTGCTCATGTTGCTTCCGATAGTAGAAGACCTCGAACGAGCCGAAGCGGACATGCGAGGGCGCCATGCGCACCACGATCGCGCCGGTCTCCACCTGTTCGCGATAGACCTGGTGGTCGCTGCCGACGATGCAGAGCGCCCGCGTCGTCGGAATGCCGAGGCCGTGCATGGCTTCGCTGCAGAGATATTCGCGGATGGTGGAACGCAGGACCGCCCGGCCGTCTCCGTCTCTCGAAAACGGGGTGAGGCCGGCGCCTTTGAGTTGCAGATCCCATTTCTCGCCCCGCGCGTTTCTGACTTCTCCGAGGAGAATCGCGCGCCCGTCGCCGAGCTGCGGGACATAGACGCCGAATTGATGGCCGGCATAGAGCATCGCCAACGGCTCCATCCCCGGCACGAGCAGGCTCCCGCCGAACACGCCGGCGAATTCCGGCCGCGCCGCTTCCGCCGGATCGAGGTCGATGAGTTCCGCCGCCGCGGCATTGAAGCTGATGAGATAGGGGGAGCTTGAGAAGGGCGTGGGGTTCAGCTTCGCATGAAAGGCTTCGGGCAGACGGGCGTAGGAATTATCGAACGACAGCGCTTCCAATGCACGGCCGGCCATTACCGACCAAGCCCTTCCAGGTCCCGATCTACTGTAAAGACAAGAACTTTCTCGCCGATCTGGGCATTGATATCGGTAAAGAGCGCCAGCGCCTTGGCTCCGGTGATGCCGTTCACCTGCTCGAAGAGCCGCTCGCGTCCCTGGGCGATGAGGGTTTGCCGGATTCGTTTGACCATGTCCACACCTTCGGCGCTCTTGGCGAGTTGCCGTTCGGCCGGCGTCAGCACGCCCTTCAGGCGCACGACGACAAGATCCCGCACGATATAGGCCCGCACATCCTCCGGGCCACGCCCCATGAATTCCTGCTCGAACTTGATGATGGCGTTACGAATCGCCGATTCGATTTCGCCTTTGGTCAGTGCCTTGTTCATCACACAGCCTTCCCCAGCCAGATCGTAGAACCCAAGTATAGAGGTGCCTCTGCGGGGGTCACAAGAGCAAATCTGCAGCCCGGTGGGCCAAAAGGCATGACGCGTGGGCCCGAAGGCCTAGAAAGCTCAGGGCAATGTACCCGATGGCTTGACTCCTCTGAGACGGATCCTTGATAAGGAGATCCAGGTATTCATCTGAGGGTGTGTGCTGTCCGCCGGGGTCGCGCGGGATAGTCGGAACCATCACGATGAAAAAAGACAGAGGCGGTAGGGTGACCGGCACGTTTCGGGCCGGTTGCAGTACAAGCCAACCGTGGTGCGTGGACCTGTCGTCGCGTAGCACTGTTGGCTTTTGTGTTTTCTGAAACCGTGAGGTGCCCGTGTACGCCATCCTGCTTCCGTTCCTCCCGCTCCTGACGACGCTCATGGTCGCAGCAGGCAGCGATGAGTCGCGCCGCGCCCGCACACAGCTCGCCGCCTTCCCGATCGGGGCGGCGTTCTGCGGCGCCATCGCCACCCTCTATATGGTGGCCACGCAGGGACCGATCAGCATCCGCTTCTACGACCCCGCCTCGATGGTGTCGCTCACGTTTCCGATCGGCTTCTATATTGACCGGCTCAGCGCCGTGATGATGGTGCTGATTTCCGGTGTCGGCACGGTCATCTACGCCTATTCCATCGACTACATGTACCAGGATCCCCACGAACCCCGGTACCTGGCTCTCATCGGCCTGGTGATGTTCGTGCTGCTCTGCATGGTCTCCAGTGCGAACCTCATGATGCTGTTTCTCTTCTGGCAACTCCTGAGTTATCTGCTGTATCTCCTGGCCCATAACCATACCCATGCGGGCACGCTGGAAGGCGCCTTCAAGACGTTCACGCTGTTGCGGGTCGGAGACATCGCGTTCCTTGCGGGAATCGTCCTGGCCCATGCCCTCTACGGCACGTTGGAATTTCCGGCCCTGTTTGCCAGGGCCGCCGAGTCGACGGCCGTCATTTCTCTCCTGCCGGGACTCGATATCAGCGGCGTCACGGCCGTGACGCTCCTCCTGTTCATCGGCGGGATGAGCAAGTCCGCGCAATTCCCGTTCCATATCTGGCTTCCCCACTATCTCTATGCCCCGACGCCCGCGACGGCCTTGCTCCATGCCGGGATCATCAATGCCGGGGGGTTTCTGATCAACCGGTTGGCCCCGCTGTTCGGGCTCAGTTCGACAACCCTGCACGTCGCCTTCGTGGTGGGCACGTTGACCGCCGTGCTGGGCGCCACGATGATGCTGGCGCAGAACGACATCAAGAAAACGCTCGGTTTCTCCACGGTCGGTCAAATGGGCTACATGATCATGGAGTGCGGGCTCGGGGCGTTTTCGCTGGCCGTGTTTCATTTGATCGCCCACGGTCTCTTCAAAGCCACCGTCTTCCTGAACAGCGGCAATGTGATTCACAAGGCCCGACAAGAAGCGCATCTCCCCCATGCCCGCCAAGAGGAAGAGGAACAGACTTTTTCCCCGCTCACCTGGTCGACCGGATTCGTGACCACGCTCGCGATTCCCCTGGCCATCCTGCTGGTCACCCACGGGGTCCTGCGCATTCCATTGCTGGAATCCCAGGGCACCGTGATCTTCCTCTTTTTTATTTGGATCACCTCGTCACAAGCGATTCTGACCCTCACCCGCCTGCGAGCGGTGCCTTCCTGGGAAGTATCGGCCGCCATGCTGGTTACGCTCCTGTTTGTCGTGTTCATGTATCTCTTCGCCGTCGAGTCCTTCACCGCGTTCTTGTATCCGAACCCGGAGGAGGTCGCGTCGTATTTCAAGGCCGCCGCTCTTCCCAGCGGACTCTTTGACCTCATGATCCTGCTGGCCACGGTCATGACCGTCCTCAGCTGGTGCTATCTCTATCTGCGTGCCCATGGCCGGACCGTCTGGATGCCGCCCTGGATCGAGGGCCTGCGGATCCGGTTCTATGTGCTGTTTATGAACCGGCTCTATGTGGATGAACTCTATGATCGAATCGGCCGGGCCATCATGCGTATGGCCCATCGTCTCGATAAACCACCGGCGCGATGACGGGCTCGATTCCCGACGCGTGATTGATGGAGCGAACGCTTCCGAACTGCGACAGATCTGCCGGGAGCCTTCGGGCCGGCCCGGTGCTTGACGCTGGTCTAGACAACGTACTAATGATGGACCCTGCGAAAACATCCGCTGCGGTCGTCGATCGACGGATGCCCTGTCCGTGAGGGGTTTGAGACGGTTTCACACCATCCCGGGGTGATGAGGTGTTTGTGTCGTTTGCGTTGCTTGTCCCGCTCCTCCCGCTCCTGACGGCCTTCATGGTCGCAGTGGGCAACGATGAGTCCCGCCGCGCCCGCACACAGCTCGCCGCCTTCCCGATCGGGGCGGCGTTCTGCGGCGCCATCGCCACCCTCTATATTGTAGCCACGCAGGGACCGATCAGCATCCGCTTCTACGACCCCGCCTCGATGGTGTCGCTCACGTTTCCGATCGGCTTCTATATCGACCGGCTCAGCGCCGTCATGATGGTGTTGATTTCCGGCGTCGGCACGGTCATCTACGCCTATTCCGTCGGGTATATGTACCAGGATCCCCACGAACCGCGATATCTGTCCCTCATCGGCATCGGGACGTTCGTCCTGCTCTGCATGGTCTCCAGCGCGAATCTCATGATGCTGTTTCTCTTCTGGCAGCTCCTGAGCTATCTCCTGTACCTCCTGGCGCACAATCACGGCCATGCCGCGACGCTGCACGGCGCGTTCAGAACGTTTACGGTCCTGCGGGTCGGGGATGTCGCATTTCTCGCGGGAGTCGTCCTGGCCCATACCCTCTACGGCACGCTGGAGTTCCGGGAACTCTTCACCAGAGCGGCCGAAACCCCCGTGACACTCTCGCCCCTGCCGGGATGGGAGATCAGCGGCCCGACGGCGGTGACGCTGCTCCTGTTCATCGGCGGGATGAGCAAGTCCGCGCAGGTTCCGCTCCACTTCTGGCTGCCCCGGTCGCTCTATGCGCCGACGCCCGTGCATGCCTTGCTCCACGCCGGCATCATCAATGCGGGCGGCTTCCTGATCAACCGCCTGGCTCCCCTGTTCGGGCTGAGTTCGACGACCCTGCACGTCGCCTTCGTGGTGGGTACGTTGACCGCCGTGCTGGGCGCCACGATGATGCTGGCGCAGAACGACATCAAGAAAACGCTCGGCTTTTCCACGATCGGTCAAATGGGCTACATGATCATGGAGTGCGGGCTCGGGGCGTTTTCGCTGGCCGTGTTTCATCTGATCGCCCACGGCCTCTTCAAAGCCACCGTCTTCTTGAATTGCGGCAACGTGATTCATAAAGCCCGACAGGAACCGCATGTCCCCCATGCGGACCCCCAGGAAGAGGAGGAACACTTCTCCCCGCTCACCTGGTCGACCGGATTCGTGACCACGCTCGCGATTCCCCTGGCCATCCTGCTGGTCACCCACGGGATCCTGCGCATCCCGCTGCTCGAATCGCAGGGAACGGTCATCTTTCTCTTCTTCATCTGGCTGACTTCGTCACAAGCCATTCTGACGCTCACCCGGCTACGCGCGATTGCCTCCTGGAAGGTGTCGTCTGCGATGCTCGTGACGCTGCTCTTCGTGGTCTTCGTCTATTTGTTCGCCGTCGAGTCGTTTACCGCCTTCCTCTATCCCGATCCGGCTGAGGTCGCGTCGTACTTTCAAGCCGCACATCTGCCCAAATGGCTCTTTGAGGGCCTGGTTCTCATGGCCACGGTCATGACCGTCCTCAGCTGGTGCTATCTCTATATGCGCGCCCATGGCCGGACGATCCGGATACCGGGGCGGGTCTCACGCTGGGTCGAAGGCGGACGAAACGGGTCGTATGTCCTGTTCATGAACCGGTTGTACGCCGACGAACTCTACCAACAGCTCGGACGGACGGTCATGCGCATCCTCCACCGTTTCGACAAGCGTGAACGCGGATGGTCCCGATGATCGACGCGACCCTCATCCCCTGGCTCCTCGCGGGCATTCCCCTGCTGGGTGCCGCGTTGAGCCCGGCCTTCTGGGCACACCCGCACCGGCTCATGGCCTGGTCGGTCGGTGTCTCCGCGGTCAGTCTGGCTTCCGTCGCGGGATTCGCCGGCTTTCTGACAACTCCGCCAGAAGGTCTCCTCCTGCTCTTTCTGCTTCCGCTGGCCGCCGGAGTGTCTCTCCTGGGTCAACCGCATCACCAGGACCATCGCGCATCCTGGGTCATGACCCTGCTGTTTCTCAGCCTGGGACTCGGCGCGCTCGCGAGCCAGCCGGTCATCGGCAAACTGTTTCTGCTGGCGATCCATGGTTTCGTCATCGTGCTGCTCTATCGACATCACACGCCGCTCTGGCCCATCTCCTGGTGGGGCCTGGGCGCCTATACGCTCGGCGCGCTCTGCCTGCTGCTCACGCTGGTGGCCGCCCCGCCGCTGTCTTCTATGGCGGCGTTGCTGGCCTGCACCATTCTCTTGCCCGTCGTGCCGTTCCACGACGGCCATCTCACCGCGCTCACCCGATTGCCCGGAAACCTTCCGTCGTTCATGGTCCTGCTGTTTCCGGCGCTCGGGCTGCATAGTCTGGCCCCTCTCGCGGCAACGTTGCCGGATACCGTGGCCGGGATGATGAGTTTCCTCGCCCTGGCCGGTACCGTCTACGGCGCGGTCAAGGCGCTGGCGCAATCGCGTGTGCGGCTCCTGCTCGCCTACAGCAGTCTCTCGTTCTTTTCGATGCTCTGGTGGTGCGTGGTCACCACACGCTCCGCGACGCCGCGCGCCGCGCTCTTCGTGGGCGCCGTGGGACTGGTGATGTGCGGACTCCTGCTGGCCTGGCAGATCATCCGCACCCGCTACGGAGACGACGTGGACCCGCAGGCCATCAGCGGACTGGCCTCCACCATGCCGCAATACGCCGTGCTGCTGTCGCTGCTGGCGCTCGCGGCCATGGGGCTCCCGCCGTTCGGCGTCTTCGCGGGATTCATGGGTTTGCTGCTGTCGTCCACCGCCGCCTTTTCAGCCGGCATCATCGTGCTGGTCTCTGCCTGGCTCTCGTCGTCCTGGTACATCCTGGACCTGGTGCAGAGACTCCTGTTCGGAACCCGCCGCTCCGACTTGCGCTATGCCGATCTCCTCCAGACCGAGCTGGCGTCGCTGGTGATTGTCGTCTTGACTCTGCTCGCGCTGGGCGTGGTCCCGGTCAGCCTCTTCGGGCCGGACCGGACTCCGGCACCGACCGGTGCCAACTCCCAACCGGCCGGCGCCACCTCAGGATCGCTCGCATGGAACAGATAAAGCCGTCGATCGACATCGAATCCCGGCGGATGGAGCTGCGCGGCGTCGTCCAGCTCGCCGGCGAAGTGATTGCGCAGTACTGGCCGATGCGGACCTTCGTCCACCACAATCCGCTCCATAGCCTTGAGTATCTCCCCTTCGAAGAGACCGCCCGGCGCGGCAAGCAATTCATGGGAGGGCATAGTTATCTCCCCGGCGCGCTCTATCGCGAATATCTGAAGGCGGGCCGGATGCAGGTGGCCCATCTCGACGCCGCCTTGAAGCCACTCGTCCTGGATCAGTCTGTCACGATCGGCTTGCGCCGGATCACGCACGGCGAGGTCCTGCGGGCCTGTCTCACGGAAGGACTCTGCGCGCCGGTGGCAGAGCCGCTCGATGATCAACTGCACGATCCCGCGAAAGAGGTGATCGACGCGGTCGCGGCGAGCCTGTCTGTCGAGTGGGCGTTCCCCGATCTCCGCAAACGGATTCACCTCATCGTGGAAAGCGACCAGTCGGCGCTGGGCCGGTGGCTCACCCTCTCGCATTGGTGCGACGACACCTTCGGGACACAGATCGTGCGGCAGATCAACGACCAAATGATCAAATGGTGCGAGGCCTTCCTGGACGAAGGCCATGCGACCTGGTCCATGCCGGAGCGGGAGAAAGGGCTGTACAACGCCTGGAGAGACCTGGCCGCTCAGGAATGGTCGCCCTGCGGGATCGCGGACAGCCGCAGAAAAATTTCGCAGCTCCCCGACTATCCCGAAGACGCCCTGCTGCAGAGTCTGGACGCGCTCGCCATTCCCTCACACCTGCGCCAGGATTATTTGTCGCTGCAATTGACGGCGCTGCCTGGCTGGGCCGGCTTCATCAAGTGGCGCGCAGAAGAACGGGACTATCCCTGGCAGAAGGCCTACCCGGTCGGACTCGTCAAATTTCTCGCCATCCGCCTCTGGTATGCCAGCGAGTTGGTCCGGAAAACCTGCCGTGAAGAACTCGGCATCGAGGGCCGCTACGATACCATCGTCGCCTATATGCGCGAGCATCCCGACGAATACTACTTGCGACGCCAGCGGGTCGCCGGGCGGTTGCCGGCCCTGTATGCCGAGGAAGTGGACCGGCTCCGGCATCACAAGGGAGACGGCTGGGGACGCGTGATCGAGCGCTACCGGACGGACGTGGTCCCGCGGCAGGAAATTGCCGCCCGCCGCGGCGCCGCCAAGCGGTTGATCGCGTTGGCTCGCTCCCTGGAGCTGGATCCGGCGGTCCTGGCCGGGACCCCGCACGCCACGCTCAAACAGCTCTTCGATTGGATGGAGTCCTTTCCCGAATCAGACCATGGACCGGTCTGGCTCAAGGCGCTTGAAGCCGCCTACCAGCAGCGCCTGCTCGCCCAGTTGCAGACGCCGGCGCAGCAGCGAACCGTACCGGCGGACCAGCCGGGCACGAACCGGCCTTATTCGCAATCGGTCTATTGCATCGATGTGCGCTCCGAGCCGTTCCGCCGGCACCTGGAGTCCACCGGTCCGCACGAAACCTACGGCTTCGCCGGATTCTTCGCCGCCTTCATTCGCTATCGGGCCTGGGGGAAGGAACACGACACTGAACAGTTCCCCGTGATCATGCGCGCCAAGAACGAGGTGCGGGAGATTCCCCGGAGTTATCTCGATCACAAGGTCTCGAAACACGAGGCCCGCACCAAGTGGGTCCATGCCGGCCATACGCTGCTGCACGATTTGAAAGAAAACGTCGTGACGCCCTATGTCATGGTGGAATCGCTGGGCTGGTTCTACGGCCTTCCGATCTTCGGCAAGACCCTCTGGCCGTCGCTCTATCAACGCTGGACGTCGTGGTTGCGGCGCCTGTTTGTGCCGGCCATCGCCACGACGCTCACGGTGGACAAGATGGCCCCGGCCGAAACGGCGGAGATGCTGGCGGCCGAGCACCACGCCATCATCAGAAAAGTGTTGCATGAACGTGCGGGATTGCGCAGCTCGCGCATCACTCCGGCTCTCGTGGAAGCCTTGCGCCAACAGGCGTTGGGCGGGCAAGGAGAGCTGGAATCATCACTCGTGGACGCCGCGAAACCCGCCGATCTTTCGCCGGATCTGTTGCGTACACTCGTCGAGATCCTCCGCCGGCAATACGACCTCACCGCGCGATCGGCGTCCCGGCAGAAGGAGCGGATCACCCGCATGGGGTTCACCGTCGAAGAACAGACGCTCACGGTCGACACCGCGCTGCGGATGATGGGGCTGACGAAAAACTTCGCCCGGCTCGTGTTGTTCTGCGCGCACGGCAGCACGTCGGAGAACAATCCCTATGAGTCGGCCCTGGACTGCGGCGCCTGCGGCGGCAACGAGGGAAAACCGAATGCCCGAGTCCTGGCGATGATGGCGAACAATCCGCTGGTGCGGGAACGCCTGGCCAAGAACAACCTGGTGATTCCGCCCGATACGCATTTTCTGGCCGGCCAGATGGATACGACGACGGACGACGTCCAACTCTTCGATCTGGAGGACG
Source organism: Nitrospira sp. NS4 (assembly GCF_049546785.1). NCBI lineage: Bacteria > Pseudomonadati > Nitrospirota > Nitrospiria > Nitrospirales > Nitrospiraceae > Nitrospira > Nitrospira sp. NS4. The sequence continues at coordinate 644,514 of NZ_JBMWAN010000002.1, forward strand.
TACCCCCGACGCATCGCGCGGACCTGGGGCGGTTGCAGGAGGATCTCAAGGAGGCCTCCGCCCTGACGAGCCTGGAACGGTGCACACGCTTCCCCGACATCCAGGAGTCGCTCGACGAGGGTCAGGCGCGATCACACGTGCGGCAACGGAGTGTGGACTGGAGCCAGGTCCGGCCGGAGTGGGGCCTCTCCGGCAACACCGCGTTTGTGATCGGGCGACGGGAACTGACCAGGGGGCTCAATCTCGAAGGGCGGGTGTTCCTGCAATCCTACGACGCGCGCCAGGATCCGAGCAGCCGCCTCCTTGAAGTGCTGTTGACCGGCCCGCAGGTCGTGGCCCAGTGGATCAATATGGAACATTATTTCTCCGCGGTCGACAACGACGTGTACGGCAGCGGAAGCAAGATCTATCATAACGTCGTCGGGCGGATCGGGATTATGTCGGGGCCCTGGAGCGACCTCCGGTTGGGGCTGGCGAGACAGACCGTGATGAACGGCGACGTCCCGTACCACGAACCGATGCGGCTCCTGACCATCGTAGAGGCGCCGCGCGGGCGCATCGACAAGCTGATCGAGCGGCACGAAGTGTTGCGGCACTATTATCATAACGAGTGGGTGCATCTTGTCGCCCTCGACCCCGATGACCAGGTGTGGTATCGGTATCGCCCCACAGGCGAGTGGATCCCCCTCGACAAAGCTCCATGAACAAGGACACGTCACAGACGGGCATAGCCAGGAAAGGAGTGCGTAGATGGGCGCGTTGACATTGCATCCGATGAAGGAAATTCGCGTGGTCGTCGCGGGGGAGCACCGGGCATTCGTGACCGAGTTGCTGGACCGCGTCAAAGCGACCGGCTATACGATCATCGGCAATCTGTCCGGGAAGGGACACCACGGGATCCGCGAAGCCCACTTCATGTTCAGCGAGCAGGAAAGTCTCGAGATGATCATGACCGTCGTGCCGGAGGACAAGGTCGAGCCGATCCTCGCCGGCCTGCGGCCGCTCTTCGACCGCCATTCCGGGGTGATGTTCGTGACCGACGTCTCGGTCAGCCGGCAGGAGTATTTCGGCAAGACCACGAAGAAGAGCGGCGGGGCCTGACCGACTGCCGACCAGGCCAGATCCGGGTCCGGAAACCGGCTGGTGGTGAAGGGCCCGGCTGGAGGGCCCTGCTCTTGTCTTCCACGCCAAGACTTGTCTAGAATGGGCCCCTCTTGCAGGGAAAGGGAGCACGCCATGAAGGGCTTACGGTTTGAACGGATCGGGCGGGACCGCTACTACAACGTCGTGTTTCACATCGGAAGCACCTATATTCCGGTGAGCGACGACACGATCGAAGAGCTGAAAAACCAGAGCCTGCTGACGCCCGAACGCTTCCTGGATCTCCTCGTAGACCGCGTCGGCTATTCCTCCTATCTCAAAGACCAGATCCGCACCGAGCTGAAGTCCTCCGGCGATCCGGTGACCCAGATTACGGTTCTGCAGGGCGCTATCCGCGATCTATAGAAGAACGCGTCGCTCGTCGTTCGTGACCCGTATCTCGTAAAATCCTCACCTTCTATACTTCCCTTGCTCTCGTCGTAGCACGAACTTCCTGCCGGTTGCAGTTGCGAAATTGTGTGGCCCCCTCAGCCCGCAACGGTATGATGGGTCTGCTGACACTGTGACCACAAGTGAACCGAGGGATACTGATGAAACAGACTCTGCTTTCGGCGGTACTGCTCTTGGGGTTGCTGGGACTTGTCACCTCGGCCTGTGGCGATCCGCTTCGGGAGCGGATCAAGGAGCGGCACGCGGCGACAGCGTCAGACGATGCCGCAGAAATGGAAATGGGCGAGTCATCCTCGTCCCCTGTGCCGCTGCCAGCTGGCGCAAGGTTTGAGCATGACCTCTCCTATGGCACCGATCCTCAGCAGCGTCTGGATGCGTATATCCCTGCCCAGGCCAAGGCTGCGCCGATCCTGTTCATGGTCCACGGCGGCGCCTGGATGCTGGGCGACAAGGCAACTTCACCCTTCGTCTCCAACAAAGTCGCTCACTGGCTGCCCAAGGGCTATCTCCTCGTCTCGACGAACTACTGCATGTCGAAGCATCCCAACCCGCTCGAACAGGCCGACGACCTCGCCCGCGCCCTGGCCTTCGTCCAAGCCAAAGCTTCGTCGTGGGGAGGCGACCCAGGCAAGGTGCTGTTGCTGGGGCATTCGGCCGGTGCGCATCTGGTCTCCCTGGTGACGGCAGACCCCCGCATCGTCACCAGCCAGGGTGGCGCACCGTGGCTGGGCACGATTTCGCTCGACAGCGCCGCTTTCGACGTCGTCGAGATCATGCAGGGCAAGCACCACGGGTTTTACGATCGTGTCTTCGGCAAGAACCCTGCGTTCTGGACTGACACGTCGCCCTACCACCGGCTGACGACAGCGCCGGCGCCGATGTTAGCCGTCTGCTCGACGAAGCGTAGCGACGCCTGCCCGCAAGCGAGCGCGTTTTCCGCTAAGGCCGTCAAATTAGGCGGACGAGTCGTGGTGCTGCCGGTGGACATGAAACACGGTGAGCTCAACAAAGAGCTGGGTCTCCCCAGCGACTACACCACGACCGTCGAAGCGTTCATGCGCTCGCTGGGGCTGCCCTAGTCGGCTGCTGAAACAGGCGCCCAACTTCGTTTCCGTTTCGACAACTTAAAAGCATGGCAAGCCGATATTTTACAATCCAGAATTTTGCCAAGTATCACGCGTTTTAACCGTCTTAACTTTAATAATGGCCAATACATGACCTGGATCAATTGGCTCTAACAACTGATCGGCAGATACGGATACTGAAGTAACCAGGGAGTCGTCTTCAAGCAAACAGAAGAACGGGTTTTCATATTCCGTAGGCTTGTCGCCCTTGGGCAATTCCTGTGAATTGTGCGGCATTCGAAGGCTGTCCAATAGTGTTTTTAGCCGATTATCAATGTCACCTCCGCCCGTGAGAATGACACCCTTTTGCTCTTGGCGCAGGAGCAATACTTCCAACTCGGCATGAAGAAATAGTCGCTTAGAAATCAATGGCGCAAACTTGAAGCCAGCATGTTCGAAAATTACTGACGACGCCATCACGTCTTGTTTGGCTAAGAGGTCTTCTCTCGATTTCAGCGGCTCTTGGCTCCAGAGCTGTTTCAGTTGCAGGTGGAAAGAACGACGGAGCGGCTGTTTGTCTTTAGCCTTAGCATTGTTCCCTTTGAGAGGGCCACGGTAGGTAAGTCGAAATTCCATTGCGCGTTCCCTCCTAGCTCCCCCACATCAAGAGGGTCCGCGATCTTTTCGTTCGACCGCGCGCATTGAGCGAGCACCGACCATGATGTAGAAATCCGATGGTTCCTGCGTGCGCGCTCAGCGAGCGAGGAACGAAGAGAGCGCGGGCCCTAATCCGGCACTTGGCCTTCTTGGAAGAGCTGATTCATGAGCGCGTTGCGCATTTCGGGGTCGCGGTAGTACTTCACCGCCTTGGAGTAGTTTTCCATCGCGCTCTGGCGTTTGCCGCGGATGGCGTAGAGTTCGGCGATGCCGTGGTAGGCGCGGGGATCTTCTTCGTTGCACTTCAGGGCGCGGCTGAACATTTCCTGCGCGTCCTGGAAGCGTTGTTTTCTGAGGGCCAGCCAGCCCAGGGCTGAGTGTGCCGGACCGAAGTCGGGATTGGCCTCCAGCGCGTCGCGATAGGACCGGTCGGCCAGATCGAGCCGCCCCCGTGTTTCGTACAACCCGCCCAGCGCGAAGTGGACTTCGGCGTCTTTCGGATTGAGCTTCAAAGCCGTTTTGTAGGACTGCACGGCCGGCTCCATCTTCCCCTGTTCGGCCAGGGCGCAGGCGAGGTTGGCGTGGGCGACGTGGTCCTCGGGGTTGAGCTTGATGACTTCGCGGTATTGCGGGATGGCCATTTCGAGACGGCCCTGCTCCTGATAGGCGACGCCGAGATTCGTGCGGGCCGGCGCATAGCCGGGCGCGAGGCGGACGGCTTCGCGATATTCTTTGATCGCCATTTCCAGATGGTTCGCCCGTTCGTGGATCTGGGCGAGGAAGTAATGCGGATAGGCCGACTCGGGAGCGAGTCGCGCGGCCTCTTTGTATGACTTCATCGATTGTTCCGACTCGCCGGACTGGGCGAGGAACAGCCCCATGACCAGATGGGCGTTGGCTTTGTCCTGCTTCTGCCCGACGAACCCTTCCACCCATGTCCGCACTTCCGCGATGTCGTCGGCTTCTTGCAGACAGCGTGAATGGGTCTGCCAGGCGTCGGCGAACTGGCCGCGAACGAGGTGCACGACGTTGAGCACGAAATGCGGCCGGGGATCTTTTTCGACCCCAGCCGGGAGGTGGCGGGCCCAGGCCCGGGCTTCTGATTCGGCCAGATCCCACTGTCCGTCGATGAGGGCCGCTTCACATTGTGCTTGGTGGTCAGACATAGATGAGTGTGTGCGTTGTTATCTGGTGAGGGTGTCTTCGATGTCGGGCGACGTGGCTTGGATGCGGTCACCCAGCGCAGGATAGCGCGCCGCCAGCTTGTGTTTCATGAGCCAGGCGATGGTGCGATAGGACCAATGGCCTTTGACGCCGGAACGCAGCTTGGCGATGTATTCAGCTTCGGCATAGTCCATCTTGAACAGGCAGCGGACCTTGAACCCGAAAGGGGTCGCGTAGAGCGAGCCTTCGGCGCTGGTTTTCTTCAACTGCTCGATGTCGCTGCGGACGGCGTTCATCGCCTGCCGATATTCCTGATCCAATCCCGCCTGCACAAGCGGCGGCGGGACATCATACCCGTGGATCGTCGTAAAGTTCTGCTGGATCTGCTGGCAGCGCCGGTGCCGGTGCATGTCGCGCCAGCCGCCGATATCCATCAGGATGTCGAAGGTGAAGGCGTAGCCGCTGCGGAACTCCTTGATGAGTTCGTCGTAGGGGCCGCGCTTGCTCATGGCGACGTCGATGGTGTCCTGCTTTTGCTTCTGCGACCAGTTCCGCACGACGGCGAGGATGCTGCGGTAGGGCGCATGGGAGACGCGGTACAGCAGCGTCGTGACGATCTCGTCCATGGGATCGTGCGGTTCGATCAGATCGACCGGCTCTTGCTCGCCCCAGTTCGCCGGTTGATCCAGCCCTGTGCCCTTCAATGCTTCTTTGGCGTACCGCGCCAGATCTGTATAGACCGTCGCTTGATAGTCGTTCGGCCTGGCGTGGCGCGCCAGCGTCGGCGCCAGCGGTTCGCTGAGCCCGGCCCCCTGGCCGCTGAGTTCGCCCCAGAGATTCACCGGCTGGCGCTGGCAGGCCTCTTTCAGATCGTCCCCGATGAGCCGCAGCTCGGGCATCTGCGAGGACAAGAGTCTGGTGATCTGCTTCTCCAGCGTGCGGATGCTCACGACCTGCCCGACGTTCGTCCGGGCGGCGAGCGGCAGCAGATAGCGCGTGACGTCAAAGGCGCGGGCGGCGATCGTCCGTTGATAGTCGGCCGGCTTCATCGACTCGGGGCGGGGCTCCCGTTCGGTGAGAAACTGGGTCAGCGGCTGGTGCAAAAGCTTATAGACTTCGGACAGGCTGCGCAGAATGCCTTCATAGGTGCCTTCCGTTTCCGATCCGCGCAGGGAATCCGGGATGTACCATGAGCCGGAGGCGAAGTTCTGGTAGCGGCTGGATTTGGCCTGCCCGTCCCAGAGGGGCTCGTCTTCGAGGCGAATGGCCGCCAGTTCGGAGATGCCTTCAAAGCAGATGATGACATGGCCGAGGTCGGCGATCGACGCGTGGCCGTAGTCGAAATAGAACTGGTCCCAGAATTTTTCCGACGAGTGGCCGTGGACCCACTTGATGCTGCTTTCGATCGAATCGGGGGACCGGCTGTAACGCGCCAGGGCGTAGGCGGACTTCTCCGGCGGCATGGGGGCCAGGGCGATGACGCGACGGCTGGATTGATCCTGATTCATGGAACGACAGACCCCGGTTCGGTGACGACATCCGCGAGGGCCGAACTATACCCCCCGTGCCGGCGAGGCGCAAGGTCCGATCCGTTGACTTGCCGCGGAATGCGCCGCTATAGTCCGTCCCCATTGGCGAGGGGCCAGAGGCGCCAGGCGAGAGGAGATCTCGCCTCGAAACCTCTGGCCTTGTGCGGAGCACATGATGATCAAAGGCATCAAGGGCGTCAAAGATCTGCTTCCCGAGGAAGCGCCGCGCTGGCGTTTCATCGAGGACAAGGCCCGGCATTGGGCTACGACCTTCGGGTTTCAGGAAATCCGCGTCCCGATTTTCGAAGTGACGACATTGTTCGCCCGCAGCATCGGCGCCTCGACGGACATCGTCGAAAAAGAAATGTACACGTTTCAGGACCGGGACGGGACGTCGCTGACGCTCCGTCCTGAAGGCACGGCCGGCACGGTCCGGGCCTATATCGAACACAACCGCGCGGCGGATCCCCTGCCGCAGAAATATTTTTACTTCGGGCCCATGTTCCGCCATGAGCGGCCGCAAGCAGGCCGGCTGCGGCAGTTCCACCAATTCGGCGTGGAGTCGTTCGGGATGGCCGACCCGCGCGCCGATGTCGAGGCCATCGCGCTGCTCTGGCAGCTCCTCTCGGACCTCACGCTTCCGGCCTTGACCCTGGAAATCAACAATCTGGGATACACCAGCGACCGCGAGACCTATAAACCGGTTCTGGTTTCGTACCTCCAGCAGCAGCTTTCGAAGCTCTGCGCCAACTGCCAGCGGCGGATCGAGACGAATCCCCTGCGGGTGTTGGATTGCAAGGTACCGGATTGCAGAGCAGCCACGGAAGCGGCGCCGAAACTGGCCGAGTCGATGTCGGACAAAGCCCGCACCTATTTTGACGCGGTTCTAAAAGGGCTTGATAGCCTGGACATTCCCTACCATCTCAATCACCGGTTGGTTCGCGGGTTGGACTACTACTGTCTGACGACGTTTGAGGTGACCACGACGAGCCTCGGCGCGCAGAACGCAGTCGGCGCCGGCGGACGATACGACGGGCTGGTTGAGACTCTCGGGGGACCTCCGACTCCGGCCGTTGGATTCGCCGTTGGAATCGAACGGGTCTCCATGATGCTGCCGGAGAGTCAGGCTCCTCCCCCTGCCGGGGATAGGACGGTCTATGTGGCGGCATTTGGGGATCAGGGAGCTTCAGTGGGTTTCTCCGTTCTTCAAGATCTCCGCCGATCTGGCATCCGCGCGGTGGTCGATTTCCGGTCCGGCACCCTCAAGGCTCACCTTCGTCAGGCTGATCGCCTGAAGTGCCGCTATACCCTCATGATCGGCGATGACGAAGTGACTAAGGGCCTGGCGCTCCTGCGCAATATGGAAACGAAGGGGCAATCCGATGTCCCTCTTTCAGCCGTTGTTGCGTCAATCAAGCCGTTGATTTCTCCTTCTTGATCCCCCATTTTCAGGGTTGACTTTCCTCCTAAAAGTTCGTAGTCTCACACCTGTGTGTAATTTTATAAGTGTTTGATTAATTAATGTAAATATCTGTGGATTTCCTATGAGCAATCGGAAGCTTGGATTGCTTCTTTCTGTCCCGCCGACACACAAGAGTGTCGATACCGTTTTTCAACTGTCTCAAGCCGCACTCCGTCAAAGGGATGAGGTCTACTTGTACCTCATTGATGAGGGAGTAAAGAACATCCGTGATGCCCGTTATGAAGAGCTTGCAGCCGGCGGAGTGAAACTCTTTGCCTGCGCCTATGGATGCCAGCAACACCAGGTCCCTACAGAGGGGATATCCGACAAGATCTCTCTCTGCGGTCTGGTGGTGCTCTCAGGACTCATTGAGGCTTGCGACCAGTTCTTAGCCTTCACGTAACGCTCTCGCGGAAGTTGGCATCATGGCAAAAAAAGTCGCCGTCGTGATTCGAGAAGATCCCCGCAAGACTCACCGCCCGGTGGAAGCCTTGCGGATTGCCCTTGGTCTTGTGGCCGGGACGCATAAGACGACCGTCGTATTGCTCAATGATGCCGTACGACTCTTATCAGAAGACCTTGATGATGTGGTCGATGCCGATATTCTGGAAAAATACCTTCCCTCAATTGAGCATCTCGAAATTCCATTTATTATTCAGCATGATACAGACCGGTCTCTGGTCCAATCCCAGTTTGCCGCGACATATGAGACTCCTGATGCGATCAGGACATTTCTCGAATCTGTCGATCGGACGCTGGTTTTTTAACCTGTCAGGAATTGTGATATGACGTCGAGTCTTTATTTAGTCAGGAGTCCCCTTCAGCAGGTTGAACAGAGCTTGCTGGTGCCGGGCGATGTTGCTTCCCCGGTGATCGGGATTGAGAAAGCCTTGTCTCCTGCTTCAACGAATTTTGCCGAAGTTCTTTGTGAAAATCAGGCAACCAGCCAGTTTTCCGGGCAGCCTCTGACGGCGGATGATCTATTGGAACTTGCCTTTAGTTGCCCCAAGGTTATTGTGCTCTGACTTCTTAATAGCTTGCTTAAGAGAGAAAGATAGTCGGAGCAGTCGGAGTCGTAGTAGTGCATGGGTACAGTGTGAAGAGAGGCTACGTTGTTGGAAGATAAGGACAATAATTGACCGGTCGCTGCGGATGACATTGGGGATTTCCTCTGAACTTGTCAGAGAGTTGATCGGGATAAGATGTGGATCGGATTGGGAAGAGGTAAAGTCCGGCTCGACATTAGGGCGGCTACATGATAATCAGCGATCTGTTTGCTGGGCCAGGGACGGGGAAATCAGGGGTAAGTGATTGGTTATCCACAGGTGTGTATAACCCTGTGTATAGGAAATTTAAAGGGTTATGAGCGTCGATACGGTCTGGCAAGAGGCTCTTCATTACATTCAGGGAAAGGTGCCGAAGCAGGTCTATGATACCTGGTTCACTCCCGTTCATCTGGATCGTATAGAAAACTCTACGGCCCATATCGGTGTTCCGAACAAATTCTTCGGAGATTGGCTGAGTAATCACTACGGTCCCCTTCTGGCGGAAGCTGTCTCCTCTGCTCGCGGGGGCGGAGAGATGACCGTATCGTTCTCAGTCTCGCAAAGAACGTCCAAGCCGGCAGAAGCCCCGGCCGTTCCTCCCGCGGCCAAGAGCCAGGCACAAACCAAATCGCGTCGCGGCATCCAGCTCAACCCGAAATATACCTTCAAGAATTTCGTGGTCGGCGCAGGGAATCAGTTTGCCCACGCGGCCTGCATGGCCGTCGCGGAGCAGCCGGGGAAGGCCTATAATCCCCTGTTTATTTACGGGGGTGTCGGTCTCGGCAAGACGCACCTGCTGAACGCCATCGGCAATCATGTGGCCGAGGGGACCGATCTCCGTATTGCATACCTGACGACCGAGCAGTTCACCAACGAGGTCATCAACTCCATCCGCTACGACAAGATGATGGATCTGCGGAAGCGTTACCGGCATATCGACATGCTGATGATCGACGATATCCAGTTTTTGGCCGGCAAAGAGCGGACGCAGGAAGAATTTTTTCACACGTTCAACGCCTTGTATGAAGGCCACAAGCAGATCGTCCTCTCCAGCGACCGGTTTCCGAAGGACATGCCGGACATCGAGGAACGGCTGCGGTCCCGCTTCGAATGGGGGCTCATCGCCGACCTTCAGCCGCCCGACGTCGAAACCCGCATCGCCATCTTGCGCAAGAAGTCCGAGGATGAAGGGGTCAAGCTGCCCGAAGACGTCATCCAGTTCCTCGCGACGACGATGAAGAGCAATATCCGCGAACTGGAAGGGAGCCTCGTGCGATTGGGCGCCTACGCGTCGCTGACCGGCCAGGTGATCACGCTCGAGATGGCGAAAAACGTGCTGCGCGATCTGATCGGGGACAAGAAAAAGATCGTCGCGATGGAAGATATCCAGGAAGCGGTGTGCACCCAGTTCCATTTGAAGATGACGGAACTGAAATCCCGGCGGCGCAGCAAAACGCTGGTGCATCCCCGGCAGATTGCCATGTATCTCTGCCGCGAGCTGACCGATGCCTCCTATCCGGAAATCGGCCGCCATTTCGGCGGGAAGGATCACACGACCATCATCCATGCCTGCCGTCAGGTCGCGAAGGCGAAGGACACCGATACGACGCTGAACGCTACGCTGGAGAATTTGAAAGAGCAGATTCTGAGGGGCTGAGTATTCTGCGAGGGAGAAGGGACGATGAAAGTACGCATTGGGCGCGATGAATTGTTGACGGGGCTCCAGCGTGTGCAGGGTGTGGTGGAGAAGCGGAACACGATGCCGATTCTGTCCAACATCCTTCTTGAGGCGAAACAGGACGGGGCCGAGATCGTGGCGACGGATCTGGAGATCGGAATGCGCGGGCTCTACAAGGCGACGGTGCTGCAGCCCGGCGGCGTGACGCTGTCGGCCAGGAAACTGTACGAGATCATCAAAGAATTGCCGTCCGGGGAGATCGAACTCACTGCGGGCGACAACAATTGGACGACGATTCAAGCCGGCAAGAGCCAGTTCAAGATCGTGGGCCTTCCCAGCGCCGAATATCCGGCCCTCCCGACCATCGACCGCGAAGGGCTCATTCCGCTCTCCGGCACCGGGCTCCTGGAATTGATCCGGAAGACCCTCTTTGCCGCAGGCGACAACGACGCGCGCTATATCCTGAACGGGTTGCTCGTGACCCTGATCATCACCGACAAGAAGACCGCGCTGCGCCTCGTCGGCACGGACGGTCATCGCCTGGCGGTGGCGGAACAGGAAGTGGGGAAAGCCGGCAAGGGGGGTCCGCAGGAGATCAAGGCCATCATTCCCAAGAAGGCCGCGCAGGAAATCCGGCGTCTCCTGGAAGAGGGGGGCGATGGCGAACCGCTGATCGGGTTTACGAAAAATTTGATGATCTTCCGCAAGAGCGGCCTGCTCATGACCTCGCGCCTGATGGAGGGCAATTATCCCAACTATCAGCAAGTGATTCCGAAGGACGGCGGCAAGAAGATCACCGTGAACCGCGCCGAACTGGAAAGCGCGTTGCGCCGCGTGTCCGTCCTGTCGAAAGACAAGGCGAATGCCGTCAAGGTCACCTTCTCACCGGGAAATATGACGCTGTTCTCGAGCAATCCGGACTATGGGGAAGCCACCGAAGAACTGGCGGCCGCCTATGAGGGTGAAGCGCTCAACACGGGATTCAATGCCCGCTACCTCCTGGACGTCTTCAGCGTCATGGATGGCGAGACGATTTCCCTGCAGATGGATACGCCCCTCAGTCCCTGCTTGATCCAGGAGTCCGAGAGTCCCGGATTCAAGTGTGTCGTGATGCCGATTAAAATCTAGGAGACGGATGACCACGAACGAGTCGATCAGCAAGCCCAAGTCCGACAGCTACAGCGCCGACCAGATCAAAGTCCTCGAAGGCCTCGATGCCGTGCGCAAGCGCCCGGCCATGTATATCGGCAGTACGGGCGTCGACGGGTTACACCACCTCGTCTACGAAGTCGTCGATAACAGCGTCGATGAACACATGGCGGGGTTCGGCGAGACGATCGAGGTCACGATCCACATTGACGGCAGCGTGACGGTGATCGATAACGGCCGGGGCATTCCCACCGGCATGCATTCCACGCAGAAGAAATCGGCGGCCGAAGTCGCCTTGACGGTCCTCCATGCCGGCGGCAAGTTCGAGCAGGGCGCGTACACCGTGTCGGGCGGTCTGCACGGTGTCGGCATTTCGGTCGTCAATGCGCTCTCCGAGTGGCTGGAGCTCGAAATCTGGCAGGACGGCCAGGTGTTCGAACAGCGGTACGAGCGCGGCAAGCCCGGCGCGCCCCTGCAAGTCACCGGCAAGACCAAGCGGCGCGGGACGATGGTCACGTTCAAGCCGGACGGGCAGATCTTCGAAACGCTCGAGTTCAGCTTCGACGTCCTGGCGCAACGGCTCCGCGAACTGGCCTTCTTGAACAAAGGGCTCGAGATCGCGCTGAAGGACGAGCGCAAGGAAAAGGAACAGGTCTTCAAGTACAAGGGCGGCATCGTCTCCTTCGTCGAGCATCTCAACGAGGCGAAGACGCCGATCCATAAGCCGATTTATGTGAACGTCGAAAAGCCGGACATGATCCTGGAGCTGGCGCTGCAGTACAACGACAGCTACGCGGAAAACCTGTTTTCTTTCGCCAACAACATCAATACGAAAGAAGGCGGCACGCACCTGGTCGGTTTCAAAGCGGCGCTCACGCGCACGATCAACAGCTATGCGAACGCCAACGATCTGCTCAAGAAAGAAACCGAATCGCTCAGCGGCGACGATGTCCGCGAGGGCCTGACGGCCGTCGTCAGCGTGAAGGTGCGCAACCCTCAATTCGAAGGGCAGACCAAGGCCAAGCTCGGCAACAGCGAGGTGAAGGGCATTGTCGAGGCGGCGGTGAACGACGCCCTCGGCACCTATTTCGAGGAGAATCCGACCGTCGCCCGGAAGATCATCGGCAAAGCCATCGACGCCGCGCGCGCGCGCGAGGCGGCCCGGAAGGCGAAGGAACTGATTCGCCGGAAGAGCGCGCTGGACGGAGGCTCGCTCCCCGGCAAGCTGGCCGACTGTTCCGAGAAAGATCCCGCGCAGAGCGAGCTGTATATCGTCGAGGGAGATTCGGCCGGCGGTTCGGCCAAGCAGGGCCGCGACCGGAAGTACCAGGCCATCCTCCCGCTCAAGGGCAAGATTCTCAACGTCGAGAAAGCCCGGTTCGACAAGATGCTGACGAGCGATGAAATCCGCACGCTCATCATGGCGCTCGGGACCGGCATCGGCCGCAAGCGGGAGGAAGGCGACAAGGCAGAAAAAGACGCCTTCGACATCGCCAAGGCGCGGTACCACAAGATCATCCTCATGACCGACGCCGACGTGGACGGCAGCCACATCCGGACGCTCTTGCTGACGTTCTTTTTCCGCCAGATGCCGGAGCTGCTCGAGCGCGGCTACATTTACATCGCGCAGCCGCCGCTCTTCAAAGTGAAGAAGGGCAAGACGGAGAAATATCTCAAGGACGAAGGCTTGCTCAACGAATACCTCGCCGATCTGGCCGTGGAGGACGTCGAAGTGTATGTCGAGGGCAGCCAGGGCTACGTCACGGGCCGCCGTCTCCTGCCGGTGCTGAAGAAGCTGATCGCCTTTGAAACGTTCCTGCTGCGCCTCAACAAGAAACAGCATGAGGCGACGATTCTCCGGGCTTTCGTGGACGAGCCGGGGCTCGATCGCGAGATGCTGAAGAATCGGGCCGCGCTGGCGGAGGTGGTGGCCAACGCCAAGCGGGTGCTGGAAGCCGTCTATCCCAAGTCCACGGCCAGTCTCGAGATCGTCGAGGATGAGGAGCATCAGTCGAACAAGGTGGTGGTACGCATCGCCGGAGCCGGCATGGTGCATACCCTGGACCTCACGCACGAACTGGTCGGCTCGGCGGATTTCCGGGAACTGCAGAAACTGGCCCCCTCGTCGATCGGGTTGGGCCGCGCTCCATACAAGCTCAAGGCCAAGGGGCAGGAGCAGGTGGTATCGGGGACGTCGGAGCTGGTCAAAGCCATCATCGACATCGGGAAACAAGGGTTGAGCATCCAGCGCTATAAAGGGCTGGGAGAAATGAATCCCTCCCAATTGTGGGAAACCACCATGGATCCCGAAACCCGGACGCTCCTCAAGGTGAAACTGGAGGATGTGCCCGGCGTGGACGAAATCTTTACGATCCTGATGGGCGACGAAGTCGAGCCGCGCCGCAACTTCATTCAAGAACATGCGCTCGAGGTCAGAAACTTAGACGTCTAACATCGTTTGTGCAGCGTGAAGTGAGGGCGGATCGGAGATTTCCCGCCGTACGTTTCACGTTTCACGAGATACGTTTCACGAGGATGCAATGCCGCCTGATGAACGCCTAGGTTATATCGCCATTGAAGATGAGATGAAGTCGTCGTACCTCGATTACGCCATGAGCGTGATCGTGGGACGGGCGCTGCCGGACGTGCGCGACGGGCTCAAGCCGGTGCACCGCCGCATCCTCTTCGGCATGAACGAAATGGGCCTGGCCCACAATCGGGCCTACCGCAAGTCGGCCAAGATCGTCGGCGAAATCATGGGCAACTACCATCCCCATGGGGACTCGGCGATTTACGACACGCTCGTGCGCATGGCGCAGGACTTCAACATGCGCTATCCCCTGGTCGACGGCCAGGGCAACTATGGCTCGATGGACGGCGATTCCGCGGCGGCCATGCGGTACACGGAAGCGCGCATGACCAGGCTGGCCGAAGATCTGCTGGCGGATATCGACAAGGAAACGGTCGACTTCGGCCCCAACTACGACGAGTCTCTGCAAGAGCCGCTGGTCCTTCCGACCAGAGTCCCGAATCTGCTGATCAACGGCGCGGGCGGCATCGCCGTCGGCTACGCGACCAATATTCCCACGCACAATATCGGCGAGGTGATCGACGGGTTGCTCCTGTTGCTGGAGAACCCCGAGGTGACCGTCGCGCAGCTCATGAAGAAAATTCCCGGCCCGGATTTCCCCACGGCAGGGTTTATATACGGGATGAGCGGCATCAAGGACGCCTACGAAACGGGGCGCGGCCTCCTGAAAGTGCGGGCGAAGGTCAACGTGGAGTCGGACGAACGGACCGACCGGGAGCGGCTGATCGTCACCGAAATCCCCTATCAGGTGAACAAAGCCAAGCTGATCGAGAAAATCGCGGAGCTGGTGCAGGAGGAGCGGATCAAGGGCATCGCGGACCTGCGCGACGAATCCTCCGATCGCGAAGGGGTGCGGGTCGTCATCGAATTGAAGCGCGGCGAGATCCCGCTCATCGTGTTGAACAATCTCTACAAGCACACGCAGCTGGAAACCACGTTCGGCGTCATCATGCTCGCGCTGGTGAACAACCGTCCGGAAGTCCTGAACCTGAAGCAGATTCTGCACCACTTTATCGAGCACCGGCGGGAAGTCATCGTTCGCCGGACCGCCTATGAGCTGCGCAAGGCCGAGGAGCGGGCCCATATCCTCGAAGGCCTCAAGATCGCCCTCGACAATCTGGATTCCGTCATCGCGCTCATCCGCCGCGCGCAGTCGCCGGACGAAGCGCGGGCCGGGCTCATGAGCCAGTTCGGCCTGAGCGAAATCCAGGCGACCGCGATTCTGGAGATGCGCCTGCAGCGCCTCACCCAGCTCGAACGCCAGAAGCTGGTGGAGGAATACCAGGAAGTCCTGAAGCAGATCGAGTACCTCAAGTCCGTGCTGGCCAGCGAAGCCCTGGTCCGCAAGATCATCCATGACGAGCTGGTCGAAGTCCGCGAGGCGTACAAGGACGAACGGCGAACGCAGATCGTCAAAGAGGAAGCGGAGTTCACCCTGGAGGATCTCATCGCGGAAGAAGAGGTCGTCGTCACGATTTCCCATACCGGCTATATCAAGCGGAACGCGGTCTCGCTCTACCGCGCCCAGCGCCGTGGCGGGAAGGGCAAGATCGGGATGGGGATCAAGGACGAGGACTTCGTCGAAACGCTCTTTACCGCCTCGACGCACGACTCCCTCCTGTTCTTCACCGATGCGGGAAAAGTGTTCTGGCTGAAAGTTCACGAGATTCCGGAAGCCAGCCGGGGCGCGAAGGGGAAGGCCCTGGTGAATCTGCTCGCCCTCTCGAAGGACGAGAAGGTCACGGCGACCATGCCGGTGAAGGAGTATCGCGACGACCGGTATGTCGTCATGGCGACGAAACAGGGCGTGATCAAGAAAACGGAACTCTCGGCCTACAGCAACCCGCGGCAGGGCGGCATCATCGCGCTTTCTCTGGATCCGGGAGACAAGCTCATCGCCGTGCATGTGACGGACGGCCAGCGGGAAATTCTCCTGGGAACCAAACAGGGTATTACGATCCGCTTCAAGGAAGAAGACGCCCGTCCCATGGGACGGACCGCCCACGGTGTGCGCGGGATCACGCTGGAAGAAGGCGACGAAGTCATCGGGATGGAAACCATCACACCCGATTCGACGACGGCGATCCTGACCGTCACCGAAGGCGGTTACGGCAAGCGGACTCCGGTGAATGACTACCGTGTCCAGGGCCGTGGCGGAAAAGGCATCATCAGCGTGAAGACGACCGAGCGGAACGGGCTGGCGGTGGGCTTCCTCCAGGTCCGCGAGGGCGACGAGATCATGTTGATGGCCGCGAAAGGCAAGTTGCTCCGCTGCAAGGTGGACGACATTCGCGAAGTCGGCCGGAACACGCAGGGCGTCCGCGTGCTCGAGCTCGAGGGCGAAGACGATCGGGTGATCGGCGTCGCCAGGCTGGCGGAAGTGGTCGAACGAGAAGACCCGGCTGCGGAGGAGACGCCCGGCGCCTGATCCGGCTGGTCATGCGGTCCACCGCGCCGGGCTGCGCACATTCTTCCATGCACGAGCAGGCCTCCGCCCCAACGTCCTCCTCAAGTCCGGCGCCCAAGAAGCGGCTGGACACGGTTGTCAAATTGGCGCTCAGCGTGTTCGTGGGCTCCTTCGCGCTTATCTGGGGCGGGATGTATCTCAGCCGCCCGGACCGGTCGATCCCTCCCTATAGTGTCGGCTCGCAAAACGGCCACCTCGTCGCGACGCATGTCCCTCCCGCGACGACGGATCAGCAGATTGAGACCTTGCTGAACCGGTTTCGAAAGGTGGGTCACCAGACACACGATTTCGGTCCCATGAAGATCCGGCCCACCACGCCGGAAGATCCCGGTGGCCGGTATCGGCAAGTTCTGATCTATGTCTTTGACGATGACGGATGGACCGATCCCGAGGTGCTGGCGAAGTATGTGGCCGGGGATGCGGCAGTTGCGAAAGAGTTCGAGAAGTCCGTTCGGGGCTATTATTGGCTGCGCGATCAGGACGAAGAGGGCGGAATCGGTCCTCTGCCCAAGCCCGGCATGATTTCCGATGCGACGCGTGTGCTGTTCAAGGGACGCGTGACGGATCCCCTCCCGGTGGAGACGGAGTCCGAGCAGGATAAGTCGATATCACCTCTGTAAACCGCTGACGTATGTCAGGGTCCCGGATTACGGCCGTGTGAGATGCGGCTTCGGCTTGTGAGACCCCGGGAACGGGGGACGGTCCAGTAGCGGTAGAGGCTCCGGAAGAGTCCGCGGCGCGCGCGGGGATCTCGCCCAGGCGCAGCACAATGTCGGTGACCAGCTCCGTTCCGGCTTCCGCGTTCAGTTTGGCCAGCAAGGTGGGTTTCAAGAACGTGAGTTGTTGAAGCCAGACGGAATTCGGGACGACGAGGTAGAGTGTTTTGGCGCGAAGCTGAGCGGGCCAGGTGTGCGACGCGATGGGCTCCCCGACGATCTCGCGCCAATGCTGCTGCAGACGCAGTTCCACCAAGTGGGACTCGAGACCCAGCCGCTTGGCGAGCCCCGAGAGAATGGCGCCGAATGAATCGAGGGGACCGGATCCAGCCATGGGGCATCTTAGGCCGTAGCGGAGAAACGGGTCAAGGCGGCGTCCAGGACATCTATGACCAAAGAGACGGAAGACCAATATAAAGTCGTCGCCACGAATCGCAAGGCCTACCACGACTATTTCATCGAAGAGAAGTTCGAGGCCGGGATTGTGCTCAAAGGAACCGAAGTCAAGTCACTGCGCGAGGGGCGGGTGAACCTTCAGGACAGTTACGCGTCCGTCCATGAAGGCGAGATGTTTCTCCATCACTGCCATATCAGCCCCTACAGCCACGGCAACATCATGAACCAGGATCCGATGCGGGTCAGAAAGTTGCTGCTGCATAAGAAAGAGATCAACAAGCTGCTGGGCAAGACCCAGCAGAAGGGGCTCACGCTCGTTCCGCTCCGCATCTATTTTTCCAAACACGGCCACGCCAAGGTGGAACTCGGTCTGGCGAAAGGCAAGAAACTCTACGACCGGCGGGAGTCTCTGAAAACCCGCGAAGCAGGTCGAGAGATGGAACGGGCGATCAAAGGCCGGAAGCGGGACGAGTAAGCCGCGAATCTGCGGCTACTTGCGGGCAGGCCCGATCCATATCACCAGGACTTGGGCCGACCTTCCTGAACCCTCCGCCTCCTTGTTCGCGACCACCCGCACAAAGAGATCGATAGGATCACCCGCTGCCAGCGTCGAGGCGCGCAACCGGCTGGTATTCCCGCCACAGGCTCCCTGATCGAACACCTCAATTGTTCCCGTCTCGCCTTCCAACCTCAGGATCGTCGGCTCGTAGGGTCGGCCACAACCTTGCGGGAGGACAACGGTCTGAACAGACTTGCTCGTCCCGGTCATCCTGATCTGTCGCAGGTGGTAATCGCCGGGATTCGCCAGGACCATTCGTATGGGGATGGGGTCGAACCAGGCTAGTGGCATGTTCGTGGGGCCGAAGAGCGGACTGCCTGGAAGCTGGTCTTGCGCCCGAGTTGTCCCTGGAAATCCCGCGTTCAGGAGGCTGATGACAGAGAGCGAGGCGGTGATCCACCGCAAGCCCCTCTTCTGAACCAGCATGCGTTGGCAGGGTGAATCGCCGAATCTGGAACGGGTGTCCGGCATGGTCACGTCCTTGTTGCCAGCCTGTCACAGTCCACTATGTTCTCACGGCGATACGCGATTCCGGCTCCTTGGAGGAGCCATGCACAATCGCCGTGGCTTTGCCGATTTAATCTCATTGCCGCGATGAGGCCCGGCGGCCACCTCGCAAAAAGCCGCCTATCGTAGCATGTCGTGGGATGGTGCGACGAGGGCCCTTGACTTTGTACTAGTTAGTACTATTATGGTCTGTACGGTCGCATGACGGGATGGCCGCCTGGCTGCATGAGGCATGCACTCATGCAGACCCAAACTTAGGAGGAGATGCCATGAGGAAGTTCTTTCAAACGGATGACGAGTGGACCGGGCTGATCCTCCGACTCACGGCGGGGCTCGTGATGTTTCCTCATGGGGCGCAGAAGCTGTTGGGCTGGTTCGGCGGATTCGGCTTCAACGGGACAATGGGATATTTCACGGAGACCCTGCATCTTCCCTGGCTTGTGGCGTTCCTCGTGATCGTCGGGGAATCGTTCGGCAGTGTGGCGCTGATGTTGGGGCTGCTGACGCGGTTTACGGCTGCCAGCTATATCGTGATCATGCTGGGGGCGATTACAATGGCCCATCTCCCCTACGGGTTCTTCATGAACTGGTTCGGCAAGCAACAGGGCGAGGGATTCGAATTTCATCTGTTGGTCATCGGGATCGCGGCTGCGTTGCTCGTAACGGGAGCAGGCCGGTGGTCGGCCGATCGTCTGATCGCGGAGAAGGCCGGGAGATAAGCGAGAGACGTGGCGGAAGACTCGCGAAGGGAGGCGTCACCATGAACAGGATTGACAGGAAGCTCTCCGAAATCGATATCCGTCGAGCCCATGAGCGCTTCCACACGGAGATCAGCTGGCTCGATTCCTGGCACAGCTTCAGCTTTTCGAACCACTACGATCCGGCCAATACCCATCATGGGTTGTTGCTGGTGAGCAACGACGATACCGTAAAGGCCGGGACCGGGTTCCGCACGCATCCGCACCAGGACATGGAAATCGTCACCTGGGTGCTGGACGGCGAGCTGGAACATAAAGATTCCGAAGGCAACAAGGGGATTATCTATCCGGGACTGGCGCAGCGCATGAGCGCGGGCACCGGCATCTGGCACTCCGAGATGAACCCGCGGGCCGATCAGGATGTGCATTTCATTCAGATGTGGGTCGTTCCTGACACCCAGCGGATGACCCCCGGTTATCAACAGCTCGACGTCAACGGGCAGCTGGCGAAGGGGGGGCTCGTCCCGGTTGCTTCCGGCAAGGGACAGGACAGTGCGATCTCAATTCATCAGAAGGGAGCGGTCCTGTGGGTCGGGCGGCTGCAACCGGGAGAAACCGTGACCGTCCCGGATAATGCACACGTTCATCTGTATGTAGCGAAAGGCTCGGCGCAGCTGGAGCAGGCCGGCCGTCTGGACGCAGGCGATGCCGCGCGACTTACGGCAGCGGGAGCCCGGAGGCTCACGGCAGACGGGGCGAACGGCGCCGAGGTGCTCATCTGGGAGAGCGAAGGAACGATTGAATTCTAATGAGAGACGGTTACTACGTCTCTTGCCAGACGAGGTCACTGACGAACGGAAGGAGAACGACGATGAATAGACATGCAACCGCTGAGACGGCACAGGCAAAAGGAATTCTCGGAGTCTTTCAGCCAGGGTCGACGCATATGGTCGGGGACGGGTTTCCCGTGCGCAATCTCTTCCCGAGCAACGATCTCGATCGCGACGTCAGCCCTTTCCTCATGCTGGACTATGCGGGGCCGCAGTACTTCCCGCCGACGGACCATCCGCGGGGCGTCGGCGAACATCCGCATCGGGGGTTTGAAACCGTGACCATCGTATACGAAGGCATGGTGGCTCATCGCGATTCCGCCGGGAACGCCGGTGTGATAGGTCCGGGCGATGTGCAATGGATGACCGCGGCATCCGGCATCGTGCATGAGGAGTTTCATGAGAAGGAGTTTGCCAGGAAGGGCGGCACACTCCACGCCGTCCAACTGTGGGTAAACCTGCCGAAGGCCTCGAAGATGTCGGCGCCCGGCTATCAGACGATTCTGAACGGCGACATTCCGGCGATTGAGCTTGAGAGCGGAGCCGGCCGGTTGCGGGTGATCGCCGGGTCATTTCGCGGGCGCAAGGGCCCGGCTCACACCTTTACCCCGGTCGAGTTGTATGACCTGCAACTAAACAAGGACCATCACGTTCAGCTCGACCTGCCGGGCGGGCAGAACGCCTCGATCCTCGTGTTGCAAGGCCGCGCCTCGGTGAACGGATCGCATGAAGCGGGAGAAGCGGAATTGATTGTGTGCAAGCGGAGCGGGTCACAAGTCACGGTGGAGGCCCGGGAAGACAGCCGGCTCTTGGTCATGAGCGGAGAACCGATCGAGGAGCCGATTGCCCGCTACGGTCCGTTCGTCATGAATACCCGTGAAGAGTTGATTCAGGCCGTGCAGGACTATCAAGCGGGCCAGATGGGGCACTTGTCATGACGGATCGCGGACTCCATATCGAGGTGTATTCCGACGTGGTCTGCCCGTGGTGCTACGTCGGGAAGCGGCGGCTTGAACGAGCGCTCGCCTCGTTCGGCGGAGACGCACGCGTGACCTGGCGGCCGTTTCAGCTGAATCCGACAATGCCGAGAGAGGGCATGGATCGCACGGCCTATCTTGAGGCGAAGTTCGGGAGCCTGGAGGCATTCCGGCAACTGGAGGAGCATGTGCTGGCTGCGGGCGCGTCGGAGCGGATTTCCTTCGCCTTCGAGAAGATCGCGCGGACGCCGAACACGTTTGCCGCGCACCGGTTGATCTGGCTTGGTGAACGGGAAGGTTGCCAGGACGCGGTGGTCGATTCGCTCTTCCGGGGCTACTTCGAGGAGGGAGCGGATATCGGCTCGGTCCCTACCCTCCTTCAACTCGCTTCTCGTGCAGGATTGAGCGCGGAGCTTGTGGAACGTGTTTTCCGGAGCGATGAAGGAACAGCGGAGGTCAAGGCTGAAGAAGCGGCCGGTCACAAGCTCGGCATCCGCGGGGTCCCCTATTTCGTCGTCGACGGGGCCTACGCGATTTCCGGAGCGCAACCGGTGGACATCTTTGTGTCCGCGCTCAAGCGGGTGGTCGCGGACCGGGCTGAACGAAAGGCAGGTGTGTGATGGCGGTACAGGTCTATGGTTGCAATCATGTAGTCATCGAAGTGACCGATGCGAAGAAGGCCGTGAAATTCTATTCCGACGTGTTCGGCCTCACCATGCTCCGCGGGGGCGAGGGGGCCGCCTGGTGCAAGCTCGGCGAACATCAGTTCATGGCCATCTTTGAGGTCGAGCAGCTGCAGCCGGATCGCGTGAAGCACTTCGGTCTGATGGTCCGCGATGCCAAGCAGATCAAGGAAGTCAGACAGAAGCTGACGAAGAAGTACAAGCTGAAGCTGCATCCGGGTTTCCGTTGCGACTTTCGCGATCCCTGGGGCAATCGCATCCAAGTCGGCGACCTGAGCGACGAGTCGCTGGTCTGGCTCCTCCCCTACCAGGAAGTCCAGAAAGCCGGCATCACGTTCAAATCAACGAAGTGACGTCAATCGTATTTCGTGAAGCGTGAACCGTCGAGAATGTAAGCCAGGCTATTGTCTCGCGAGAGACGAATAACGCGTCACAGACGACAGGAGCGAATGATGAAAGCGCACTATCTCGGTCATGTCGTGTTCTATGTGAAGGACCTGCAACGTTCCCTCGCCTTCTATCGAGACCTCTTGGGCTTCAAGGAGGTCGGGAGGATTTTCAACGGCGCAGCGGCGGCACTCACCTCCGGCCGCACGCATCACGAGTTGTTGCTGATCCAAGTGGGCGATGCGCCTGGCCCGCCGGAAGGCCGCAGGCGCGGGCTGTATCACATCGGCATCAAGGTCGGCGACAGTCTTGATGAACTGCGCGCCGCGAAGCGTGAACTGGAAGATGCCGGTGTGACCATCGACGGCATGAGCGACCACACGGTGAGTCAAAGCCTCTATCTTCGCGATCCCGACGGCAACGAAGTCGAAGTGTATGTGGATGCGGATGAGTCGGTGTGGAAGAACAATCCGGCCGCAGTTGTCTCGCCGATCAAGCCGCTGCACATCTAGAAAACTCTTAGGAGGAATCCCAAGGGAGATGACAGATCGAGCTCCGGGACGGTCTCTCATTCGCTTGGTGCTGCCGAGGCCGGCGATGAGCGTCACCCTCTTAATCGAAGCATCTTCCATTCTCTCTATCTTATTCGGACGTTAGCAGCACAATGGTCATGTGCCCCTTTTTTCCCCAGATCCAAGGGGGAACTGTCGCGGATCTCCCCGATCTTCTTGTGAGGTTGCTCTATAAGTGATGGAAATACCAGACTTTGTACATGGCAAGGGTTTCGCACTATTACTTATCCCATGGCATGTGGGGACGGTGGCGAGACGAATCAAGAGACGAGAGTCTCACAACAGAGGGGCAACTATTATGAGTAAGACGACGGTTCTTGGTGCGATGGTCCTGGCCTGGTGATGCTGGCATCCCAGGGGTTTGCCGACGAGGGGGGCAACACCGAAAATCGACGCGCATGAAGGTCGATGGTGTCGTCTCGAAGTTGCTGTCAGGTCATACGACTGTGAAGACCTCATGGGGGTCGATGACGTTTTCTACTTCCACCGGGCTGAACAATCTGGAAGTCGGCGAAGAAGTGGCAATGCAGGTGAATGAGAACAATGATGGAAAAGAAAAGCATATGAAAGGAACTCACCGCCTGATTTCTGGCAAGTTGATCCGCACCGGCCCCAACAAGAATCAGGTCAAGTTCTCCACTCCGGAAGGAGAGAAAGTGTTCCCGCTGGAGCGGATGGAGGTGAAGACCAAGCACATCGCGGAGGCGCCAATATCGTGGTGGAGCTGAACGAGGAAGGCCCAATAACCAATAAGTAGGCGGAAGGAACTGGTCGTCCTGGGATGGCCAGTTCCCTCAGGATGTCACCTGCTCCTGAGAAGCGGATTGTCCCCCCTGCAGCCAAATATGGAGGGTGCCATGCCGGTAACATTAATCAACGTGTTTTCTGTCCCGAAAGCGAAGGAAGAAGAATTTGTGAAGTGGTGGCAAGACGTCAAGGACAACATCACCAAGCAGCCGGGGTTCATCAGCGGCAAGTTCCACAAGAGCATCAAGCCGGACAGCAAGTTTAACTTCATTAACGTTGCGATCTGGGAAAATGAGGATATCTACTGGAAAGCGTACGAGAAGAGCGTCACGCCCATGAAGGCGAAGTTGCAGCAGTTGGAGGTTGAGATGACGCCGGCTCTCTATCATGTCGCCTTCGAGTACTGATTCACCGTTCCTCACGGTGAAAGGGCTGTTCATGCGAAGGAGGGTGTCATCCAGGCGCTTGTGTTGACGGCTAAAGCTTGATGAAGGTCATCTGGTCTAAAAGGAGGACAGCATGGTAATACGCAGCACATTTAGAGTGGTAGTCGGGATTTTGGTGATCGCCGGGGCGCTCGCAGCTGCGGCTTGTCACCGCCATCATACGCCGGCGGAGCGAGCCGATTGGATGACGGGCAAAATCGCCAAAGAGCTGAAACTTGACGAACAGCAGAAAGCCAAGCTGGCTGCCGTGAGAGACGAAGTGTTGGCCGCTCGCGCCGAATCAAAGAAGGAGCGTCGCGCGATGATGGAGGAGGTGATCGCTCAGGTGCAAAGCGAGCGATTGGATCAGGCGAAGGTGAGCCAGCTTTTCGAACAACACCAAGCGGGGCAAACTCGCATGCTGACGCGTGTGTTACCCAAGGTAGCGGAATGGCACGCCAGCCTGCGACCAGAACAAAAGGCGGAAGCGGTGGAACACTTGCGGAAATGGATCGAACGCCATGAAGACGGGGAATAAGAGATTGGCCTGCCAAAGATCACGATGCAGAAGAACGGGCAACCGGTGAGGTTGATGTTGCAAGCCAAGCTTGCCGGCGCCTGGGTGGAGGACGCACGACAAGTGTGGCAAAGTCGATTGCCGAAGCATCCAACATTGGAGAAGGGTCGATCATGAGAAATGATCTGTTGTGGGTGGCTCCTCTGGTACTGCTTCTTGTATCGTTCGGAACGTGGATGACTGCGACACCTGCGCATGCGGCAGCGGGAGATGCTCGAAAGGGCAAGGCCGTTTACGAGAAGACCTGTGTGCTCTGTCACGGTCCTCAAGGGCGAGGAGACGGCTCCGTCGGAAAGACCACCAATCCTCCCGCGGCCGACTTCACCAGCGCGGCGAGCAAGAAGAAAACCGATGCAGAATTGCCCGACACGATCGAGCACGGCCGCCCGCCAACGGCGATGGTGGGCTGGAAGGGACAACTGTCGGATGCCGAGATTCAGGATGTCCTGGCCTATGTGAAAAGTCTGAGACAGTGATTCACGGGATGACAGGGGGGTGTAATTCAAATAACCAGGAGGAGAACTCATGGAAAAACCAGTCGTCGCAGCCAAGCAACCGGCGGTGTTGGAGTTGGAACCCGGCACGTACTATTGGTGCCGGTGCGGCCGTTCGAAGAAGCAGCCGTTTTGTGACGGGTCTCACAAGGAAACCAGTTTCACGCCTATGGAGTTCACCACGACCGAGAAGAAGACGGTCGCGTTGTGCCAGTGCAAGCAGACCAAGAACCCCCCGTTCTGTGACGGGACGCACAAGACGCTCTAAGCTGACGGGTTGAATAGTACGAACGGTGCGCGACAAAAGGTGAGCCATGAGCGAAGCGCTGAACGAGGATGGATATACGGTAAGGCTGACCGAGCGACGGCTGGTGGCGGAGGGGACGATGGCGTTCCATTTCGAAAAGCCGGCACAGTTTGTGTTCGCGCCGGGGCAGTTTGTCGATTTCACGCTGCTTCAGCCATCCGAGACCGATGCGGCCGGCAATACGAGAACCTTTTCTATCGCGAGCGCGCCGCAGGAATCGACCCTGATGGTGGCGACGCGGTTGCGCGATACGGCATTCAAACGGGAATTGCAACGGATGCCGATCGGCGCAACCCTCCGGATGGAAGGGCCATTCGGGAAATTGGTGCTGCATGCAGACCAGACCAGGCCCGCCGTGTTTCTGGCGGGAGGCATCGGGATTACGCCGTTCCGCAGCATGGTAGTCCATGCGGCGCTGCAGCGATCGCCGCACCGCATAGTGCTGTTCTATTCCAACCGGCGGCCGGAGGATGCGGCATTCCTGGATGAACTGCAGGCCCTGCAAGAGAAGAATCCGCATTATACGTTCGTGGGCACCATGACCGAGCCGGGGAAGTCTTCTCGTGCCTGGCAGGGCGAGACGGGATACATCAACGCCGCCCTGCTCTCCAAACATCTCGTGAATGTGGAGAAGCCGATCTACTATGTGGTCGGTCCGCCCGGCATGGTGACCGGGTTGCGGACCATGCTGAAAGACGCCCACATCGACGATGCGGACATTCGAACTGAAAAGTTCGCGGGCTATTAACCGAGGAGGCGCCCATGCCGTCTTTCGTGCGTTCTTATGCCAGCCATACCTATGCCTTGATGCGCATCGTCACCGGATTCCTATTCCTCTGGCACGGCACCCAAAAACTCCTCAGCGTGCCGATGCCCCCGCCCCCGCAGGTCCCGCCGTTCGTGATCGCCATTGCCGGGCCCATCGAGCTGATCGGCGGCATGCTCGTGATGATCGGGCTATTCACCGGCTGGGCGGCGTTTCTCTGCAGCGGGCTTATGGCTTTTGCCTATTGGATGGCCCACGGCACGCAGGCACTGTTGCCCATTCAGAACATGGGCGAGCTGGCCGCGCTCTATTGCTTTGTGTTCTTGTACATCTCGTCTCACGGCTCGGGCATCTGGAGCATGGACGCGGCTCGCGGGGCGGCGTAGGTCAGGCCGGATGGAGAGGAGGCCCTATGAAAGCGACCAGAGGAGAAGGGATTGCGTCCGCGTTGATCATGACGGTGTTGTTTGCGATGGGGGCAGCGGCAGGCATCGCAGGGGCGACGCCTCAGGAACCTCCTGCGACAGGGTTCGTCTGGAGGGACGGAGCCGAGGTCTATGCCAAGGTCTGCGCATTCTGTCATGAAGCCAAGGTCGGGCCGACGATTCGCGGCCGCGGCCTCGATCCCAACTACATCCGCTTTATAGCCCGCCACGGCAACCGGGCCATGCCAGCCTTCCGTGCAGCGGAAATCGACGACGAGTCGCTGGCGAAGGTGGCCGAGTATGTGTCGAAAGCAGCAGCCAACCAGTAGGGAGGGCTCACGCCATGGAGATTGATCGACGCAGCCTCATGAAAGGTCTGTTGGCGGGCGGAGCGTTGCTGGCGCTCGGCACTCCTCCCTGGGCGTTCGCGGATTCACCTACACGGAAACCCAGGCGGTGCCTGCTCTTCTTGGGAGGCAACAACGTGGACGACCTGTTTGAGAAAGGTGTCCGCGCGGCCTGTGTGGAGATGGGATATGACGGGCTGCAGACCGTGAAGGTGAACGGCGGTCTTCTATCCGATCCTGGCAAGATGGCCACGTTACTCGAACAGTCCGGAGGGGCTCGCTGGATTGCCGTCATGGACGATGCGAGTGCGGCGGTTTTTCAGGAACTGGCGCGGACGACAGGGGGTCGGCTGCTCTCCGTCGGCTCTCATGTGTCGGGGAGCGAGGGCCGTCCATCGCGGCATGTGTGGCTCGCGGCCTCGCCCGCTCAGGGTGCCGGCGGGCTCCTTGCCGCGCAACTCAGCGGCGCGCGTGAGAGTTTTGCGATCACAGAAAGCTTCCTCAACGAATCATCTGCCGCGAACAATCTGACCGGTTGGTCTGCACCGGGATTTTCCTCCTATCGGTCTGCCGGATCTGAATCGATGCATCTTCACTGCTCGGGACTCTCTGTCTCAGAGGCCTGTCGAGAACTGGGCCTTACCGGCCCCGAAGACTGGACGTCGATACCCCCGCATGTCTGCAAGCTTGAGACGGTTTCGCGGCAGTCTCCGCACTGGGTGGAATCCGTGGGTTATGCCGTAGCGGCTTCGGCCCTCGGGGTACATTCGATTCAGGAGTCCTGCTCCACCCGCGCGTTCGTCCATCGAACCGGCGGCCTTGATGAGCGGATAGTGAGCAGCGCACGATTCGTTTCATTTGTCATGGATATTTAGGCTCGAGAGAACGAGGAGGAGGACGAGCGATGGCCAGCAAATATATCGCGTTACCGAAAGGCGTCTCCGAGAAAACCTTTACGGCGGCGATCGCGGAGTTTCGGAGGGTGGTGGGTCAGGACTCCGTCCTCGTGACGGCGGAGCAGCTTGCTCCTTACATTAAGACTATGATGCCGGTCCCGGATGCGGACCATACCCCGTCCGCGGCGCTCCTGGCGCAGTCGGTGGAACAGATCCAGAAGATCGTCGGGATCTGTAATAAATACAAAGTCCCGATCTGGATGATCTCGACCGGCCGGAACTTCGGCTACGGTTCCGCGGCGCCGGCCGAACGGGGCCAGGTGGTGCTCGATCTGAAACGGATGAATCGCATTCTGGAGGTCGATCCGGACCTCTGTTTTGCGCTGGTCGAACCGGGCGTCACGTATAAACAGCTCTACGACTACATCCAGGAGCACAAGTATCCGCTCTGGCTCTCCTGTCCCGCCCCATCCGCTATTGCCGGACCGACGGGCAATACGCTGGATCGCGGGGTCGGCTATACGCCCTATGGAGAACATTTTCTCTTCGCCTGCGGCATGGAAGTCGTTCTCGCAAACGGCGAGGTGCTGCGCACCGGGATGGGATCGCTGCCGAAGTCGAACACCTGGCAGGTCTTCAAGTGGGGATACGGACCCTACCTGGACGGGATCTTCACCCAGTCTAATTATGGCATCGTCACCAAGTTCGGATTCTGGCTGATGCCCGCCCCTCCCGCGTTCAAGCCTTTCGTCATCCAGTATGAGCAGGAAGACGACATCGTGGAGATCGTGGAGACCATCAGGCCGCTCCGTATCAGCGGGGTCATTCCCAATGCGGTCGTGATCGCCCATGCTTTGTATGAAGCGCCGACGAAGGCCAAGCGGAGCGACTATGTCACCGGGCCCGGGGCAATCACCGATGAGGCCGTGCGGCAGATCATGAAGGATCACAAGCTGGGGGCCTGGAATGTCTATGCGGCCCTCTACGGCACGCAGGAGCAGATTGACGTGAACTGGAAGATCGTGACGGAGGCATTCAGCAAATCGAGCAAGGCGAAGATCCTGACGGAGCAAGAAGCGGGCGATGACCCGGCCTTCCAGTATCGCGCGGCCTTGATGCGCGGCGACATGACCCTCAAGGAATTTTCCCTCTACAACTGGCGCGGCGGCGGCGGCTCCATGTGGTTTGCGCCGGTCTCGCAGGCCCGCGGGAGCGAGACGCTCAAACAGATGGCCATGACCAAACGCATTCTGGGGAAATACGGATTGGACTATTCCGGCGAGTTCATCGTCGGCATGCGGGACATGCACCATATCGTGGACGTGCTCTATGACCGGACCGATCCTGCCGTCGTGAAGGCCGCGTACCAGTGCTTCGATGAACTGCTCACGGAGTTCTCGGCGGAGGGCTACGGCACCTATCGCGTCAATACGGCCTTCATGGACAAGGTGGCGCACACCTATGGTCCGGTACAGCGCCATGTCCACAAAACGCTCAAAAAGGCACTGGATCCCAACGGGATTCTTGCGCCGGGGAAATCCGGCATCCGATAGCCCGGCGGCTCGTTTCGTTCAGCCGATGCGATGAATATCGCGCGTGAAGGAGCGACACATGACCAACATACCCAAGATGCAAACCAGAGAGATTAAAGCGGCGGTGGTCCGCAAGAAAGGCGGACCGTTCCAGGTCGAGACACTCACCTTGGAAGCGCCCCGTCCCGACGAGGTCCTGATCCGGATTGTCGCGACCGGCATGTGCCACACCGACATGGTGGCACGAGACCAGCTCTATACCGTCCCGCTACCGGTTGTCCTCGGCCACGAGGGGGCCGGTGTCGTCGAAGGGGTCGGCAGCAACGTCAAGAAACTCGCGCAGGGCGATCATGTCGTGCTCACCTACATGTGGTGTGGCCACTGCAAACCCTGCCTGCGCGGCGACCTGACCTACTGCGCGAATTTCTATTCATTGAATTTCGGCGGCGCCCGTGAAGACGGAAGCACCGCCACGCGCGACAAACAGGGCGCGGTTCACGACCACTTTTTCGGGCAGTCTTCGTTCGGCACCTTTGCGCTCGCCCACGAGCGTAACGTAATCAAGGTTCCGACCACTGCACCGCTGGAATTACTCGGCCCGCTCGGCTGCGGCATTCAAACCGGCGCGGGAGCCGTGCTGAATGCCTTGAAGGTTAGGCCGGGCAGCAGTTTCGCCGCGTTCGGCGGCGGCGCCGTCGGGTTGAGTGCCGTGATGGCCGCCCGTGTGGCCGGTGCGACCACCATCATTGCCGCTGATGTTGTCCCGTCGCGTCTTGCACTGGCCAAGGAACTCGGAGCGACCCATACCGTCAACAGCCGTGAAACGGATCCCGTCGAGGCCGTGCGCAAGATCACCGGCGGCGGCGCCGACTTTTCACTCGAATCGAGCGGGCGTCCTGCCGTGCTGCGCCAGGCTATCGACGCGCTCGCGATTCGCGGGGCCTGCGGCATCGTCGGGGCTCCGGCGTTGGGTACTGAAGCCAGCTTCGATGTGAACGGCGTCATGACGACCGGCAAACGGATCATCGGCATCATCGAGGGCGACAGCGTCCCGGATCTCTTCATCCCGAGCCTCGTCGAACTCTATACGCAGGGACGTTTCCCGTTCGACAAGCTGGTGAAATTCTACAGCCTCGACCAGATCAATCAGGCGGCGGAGGACAGCGAGAAGGGCATCACGATCAAACCGATCGTCCGTATCGGATCGTGAACGCTGGTCACTGGGCATCTCTCCTTGTGTCTCGGCTGCTGGACCGGAGTGTTAAGGAATCTTGAAGATCGCATTGATGGGAGCCACCGGCTTTGTCGGGTCGGCTATTTGACAGGAAGCGTTGAATCGTGGGTATTCTCAGACAACGGGTATTCCTCAACGGGCCGCTTCGTCGAGCTCCGGCGAGGCGCCCACTCACTAGTGTGTGTGGGCAACGCGCAGAAGATAGAGCGGATGATCTTTTCGATCGTTATCCGGTTCAGCCTTAGGGACGTCGGCGCACCGTTCGCCACTACTAAAAATCCCATACGTCACCGCCGACGCGGCAGCAGTCACCGGATACCGGAATGATGAAGTTGAATAAGATTTGGCTCGTGAGGATCGGATTCATTGCGGTGGCGGCGGGGCTCATCTTTCTGGCCTGGCGCTATTTGCAACCGAAACACCTGGGTGATGGCTTTGCGAGCGGCAACGGCCGCATCGAGGCAGTGGAGATCGACATCGCCGCCAAGACCCCGGGCCGTATCAAGGACATTCTTGTGAATGAGGGAGACTTCGTCACCGCCGGGCAGGTCCTCGCGCGCATGGACACCGAGGTGCTCGAGTCCCAACGCCGGGAGGCCGAGGCGCAGTTGCGACAGGCTCAGAGTGCGGTGGAACGATCCCACAGTCTGGTGGCGCAGCGCGAGGCCGAGAAAGTCGCGGCCCTGGCAGTGGTGGCGCAGCGCGAAACGGAGCTGAAGCTGGCGCAAAAGCGCCAGGCGCGCTCCGAACCGCTCGCGGCCGATCAGGCCATTGCCCTTCAGGACCTGGACGATGCTCGCGCCGCTGCCCGTGGTGCGCAGTCGGCGGTCAGCGCGGCAAAGGCGCAGGTGGCGGCCGCGGAGGCCGCGATCGCGACGGCTCAGACTCAGGTGCTCGAGGCCCAATCCGTGGTCGAAGCGGCGCGGGCGACGATCGAACGACTCCAGGCGGATATCGACGACAGTACGCTGAAAACACCCCGGGACGGCCGTGTGCAGCATCGCATCGCCCAGCCCAGCGAGGTGCTCAGCGCCGGCGGCAAGGTGCTCAACCTCCTCGATCTGGCCGATGTCTACATGACCTTTTTTCTCCCCACGGCTGCCGCCGGCCGGCTCGCGATCGGTTCCGAGGTGCGCCTGGTGCTCGATGCCGTGCCCCAGTACGTCATCCCCGCGAAGGTGTCCTTCGTAGCCGACGCCGCCCAGTTCACGCCCAAGACCGTGGAAACTGCCATCGAACGTGAGAAGCTCATGTTCCGGGTGAAGGCGCAGATCGACCCGGAGCTCCTCAAGAAGCATATCCATCAGGTCAAGACCGGCCTGCCGGGGATGGCCTATGTGCGCCTCGATCCCAACGTCGAGTGGCCTGCCGCTCTACAGGTAAAGTTGCCGTAATGACCCACGACCGGCCATCTACCACCGCGATGGCAGCAGAGGAGGCGTCGGTCGTACGCATCTCCAACGTCAGCCTGCGCTACGGCAAGACACTCGCCCTGGATGGCATCACCCTCGATCTGCCGGCGGGGAAAATGGTCGGGCTGATCGGACCGGACGGCGTGGGCAAGTCGAGCCTGTTCTCATTGATCTCTGGTGCCCGCGCGATCCAGGAAGGGCGGATCGACGTGCTCGGCGGCGACATGGCCGAGGCGCGCCACCGTCTGGCCGTGTGCCCGCGCATCGCCTACATGCCGCAGGGTCTGGGCAAGAACCTCTATCCGACGCTGTCGGTGTTCGAGAACATCGACTTCTTTGGCCGCCTGTTCGGCCAGCACGACGCCGAGCGGGCGCGGCGCATCGACGACCTTCTCGACAGCACCGGGCTGACGCCGTTCCGCGATCGGCCGGCGGGCAAGCTTTCCGGCGGCATGAAACAAAAACTCGGACTGTGCTGCGCGCTCATTCACGATCCGGATTTGCTGATTCTCGACGAGCCGACTACCGGAGTCGATCCTTTGTCGCGACGGCAATTCTGGGATCTGGTCGAGCGCATCCGGACCGGACGGCCCGGCATGAGCGTGCTCATGTCGACCGCCTATATGGAGGAGGCCGCGCGTTTCGCCTGGCTGGTGGCGATGGACGCCGGCCGCGTGCTGGCCACCGGCACGCCTCAAGATTTGCTCGCGCGCAGCGGCACCGCCTCCCTTGAGGAAGCCTTTATCGCACTGCTGCCGGAGGAAGAGCGACGCGGCCACCGGGCCGTGGTGATCCCGCCCCGCACAGGGGACGACGGCGACATTGCGATCGAGGCGAAAGACCTGACGATGCGCTTCGGCGACTTCGTCGCGGTCGATCATGTGACCTTTCGCATTGAGCGCGGGGAAATCTTCGGCTTTCTCGGCTCCAACGGCTGCGGCAAGACCACGACCATGAAAATGCTGACAGGCCTGCTGCCTGCCGGCGAGGGACAAGCCTGGCTGTTCGGCCAGGCGGTGGACCCGAAAGATCTCAAGACCAGGCAACGCGTCGGCTATATGTCGCAATCCTTCTCGCTCTACTCAGAGCTGACCGTGCGCCAGAATCTGGCCCTGCACGCCAAGCTGTTCCATGTGCCGGCAGAGGAGATCAGCGGCCGGGTCGAGGCAGTGGCTGCACGCTTCGATCTGGCCGACGTGATCGACGCGCGGCCCGATGCCTTGCCGCTGGGCCACCGCCAACGCCTGTCCCTGGCGGTGTCGATGATCCATCGGCCGGAGATGCTGATCCTCGATGAACCCACCTCCGGCGTCGACCCGATCGCCCGCGATGCCTTCTGGCAGATCATGATCGACCTGGCGCGCCGGGATAAAGTCACCATTTTCATCTCGACCCATTTCATGAACGAGGCCGATCGCTGCGACCGTATCTCGCTGATGCATGCGGGCCGGGTGCTCGTCACCGGCTCACCGGCCGCGCTGACGGAGCAGCGCGGGGCGAAGACCCTGGATGATGCGTTCGTCGGCTTTCTGGAAGAGGTCGTGGCACAGGACAAGACGAAGGAGTCGCCGTTGCCCGCAGGCAGGGTGCCGTCTCCGGCCCCTGCCCCCTCCGCTCCTCCGACACCCGGCCCGAAGGCCCGTGACAAGAGGCGGGCGTTCGATCTTGGCCGCCTGTTCAGCTACACCCGTGTCGAGGCCCTCGGACTGCGTCGTGACCCGATTCGCGCCACGTTGGCGCTGCTCGGCAGTATCCTGCTGATGTTTGTCATGGGCTACGGCATCAGCATGGATGTCGAGGACTTGTCCTTTGCCGTGCTCGACCGCGACCAGTCCTCCACCAGCCGCGACTACGTACTCAACCTCGCCGGCTCGCGTTATTTTATCGAACACGCGCCCATCTCCGACTATGCCGAGCTGGACCGGCGCATGCGCAGCGGAGAGCTGAGCCTTGCGCTCGAAATTCCCCCCGGCTTCGCCCGCGATCTGGGCCGGGGTGAACGGGTGGAAATCGGCGCCTGGATCGACGGGGCCATGCCCCAACGTGCCGAAACCGTGCAGGGCTATGTGCGCGGCATGCACGCCCATTGGCTGGCCGATATGGCCTCTCGCCGGTTCGGACAAAAGCCGGCTGCCGGGTTGGTCAACATCGAAACCCGGTTTCGCTATAACCCCGACGTCAAGAGTCTGGTCTCGATGGTGCCGGCAATGATCCCGCTGCTGTTGATGCTGATTCCATCCATGCTCACCGCGCTCTCCGTTGTGCGGGACAAGGAGATGGGCTCGATCGTGAACCTCTATGTCACGCCGGTGACCAGGTTGGAGTTTCTGCTGGGCAAGCAACTGCCCTACATCTTGCTAGCCATGCTCAACTTCCTGGTCATGGCCGCGCTCGCGGTCACCGTCTTCGGCGTACCCATGACCGGCAGTTTTCTCACCCTGGCTGCCGCAGCGCTGCTCTATGTCATCTCCGCCACCGCCATGGGACTCTTGATTTCCGCCTTCATGCGCAGCCAGATCGCCGCCATTTTCGGCACCGCGGTGCTCACCATTCTGCCGGCGACGCAGTTCTCCGGCATGATCGATCCGGTCTCCTCGCTGGAAGGCGTCGGCGCCCTGATCGGCCGTCTCTATCCGACCACCCATTTCCTGACCATTTCCAGGGGGACGTTCTCCAAGGCGCTGGGTTTCGCCGACTTGCAGCCCGCCCTGTTGGCCCTGGCGCTGGCCGTGCCGGTGTTGATGGGGCTCTGCGTCGCCCTCTTGAAAAAGCAGGAGGCCTGAATGCGCGCCGCGAACATTCTGCAGCTGGGGATCAAAGAACTCTACAGTCTGGCCCGTGACTCAAGGCTGCTGATCCTGATCGTCTACTCGTTCTCCGTTGCGATCTATATCGGGGCGACGGCCATGCCGGAAACGCTTAACAAGGCCCCGATCGCCATCCACGACGAGGATCGGTCGCCGCTCTCGGCGCGCATCGTCGGCGCGTTTTATCGCCCGCACTTCATAACCCCGGCGTTGGTCTCCCAGGCCGGTATGGATTCAGGCATGGACGCCGGCCTGTTCACCTTCGCGCTCAACATTCCGCCGGAATTCCAGCGCGACCTGCTGGCCGGACGGGGGCCGACGATCCAGCTCAACGTCGATGCCACCCGCATGAGCCAGGCCTTTGTCGGCAGCGGCTACATCCAAGCCATTATCAGTGACGAAGTGAGCGAGTTCGCCCAGCGCTATCGCGGAAGCCCCGCGCCACGGGTGGATCTGACGCTGCGGGCGCGCTTCAACCCTTCGCTGACCCAGACCTGGTTCGGCGCGGTGATGCAGGTCATCAACAACGTCACGATGCTGTCCCTCGTGCTCACCGGGGCCGCGCTGATCCGCGAGCGGGAGCGCGGCACCATCGAACATCTGTTGGTCATGCCCGTGACGCCATTGGAGATTATGACCAGCAAGGTCTGGCCGATGGGGTTGGTCGTCCTTGCCGCCTGCGCCTTCTCACTCCTGTTCATCGTACAAGGGCTGCTGGCGATGCCTATCGAGGGCTCGCTCGCCCTGTTTTTCGCCGGCGCCGCCGTGCACCTGTTTGCCACCACCTCCCTGGGCATCTTTATGGCCACCGTCGCACGCTCGATGCCCCAGTTCGGTCTGCTGCTGATGCTGGTCCTGATCCCGCTGAATATGCTGTCCGGCGGGGCCACGCCGCGCGAGAGCATGCCGGAGTTCGTGCAGACCGTGATGCTGGTGGCGCCCACCACCCATTTCGTCGCGCTGGCCCAGGCCGTGTTGTATCGCGGCGCAGGCCTGGAGGTAGTCTGGCCACAACTCATCAGCCTCGCGGTCATCGGCGCCGCCTTCTTCGGTGTCGCGCTGGGCCGCCTCCGGAACACGATCGGGCAGATGGCGTGAGCGGACAGCTGGACGTCGAGGATCACGGTACTGAACGCTCCCCGCGGGAGCAGGCAGGTCGGGCACAAATCTTTCGCGCCGGTGTGTTCCTGCCTTCGATCCGGATACCGGTTTGCGAGCGGCGAAGGGTCGATGAACAGATGCAACTGAGGGAGGCTTCTGATGCCGGATGAACAATGGATTGAAATCGGCGCAGTCGGAGAGCTGAAGCTCAAACCTTTGCAGGAGATCATGTGCGGCACGACGCCGATCGCCCTGACCTACAAGAACGGGTCGTTTGCCGCGATATCCGGCGCCTGTAACCACGTCGGCGGTCCCTTAGGCGAAGGCACCCTTGACGGCGAGTACGTCGTCTGTCCCTGGCATTACTGGAAGTTCCATAGGCAAACCGGCCAGGGGGAACCGGGATACGAACAGGATCAGGTTCCGGCCTATGCGACCAAGATCGAGAACGGCCGCCTCTTCATTGACCTTTCCTCGGCCTCGAAACGGAAGAAGCAACCTCACCAACCTCATCCATTGGCCCGTCCGGTCGTCCGTCAGCCGGGCTCGATCCGCGTGGTGGGGATTTCGACGACATCGATGACGCAGGAACATCCGCGCTACAGCGCATCGGATGCGTTGCTCGATGCGGCATTGGAGCATGCCAAGACCGCCCTCCTGCTTGAGACGCAATGCATCAGGCTCCGCGAGCTGAGCTTTCGGGCGTGCGAGGGGTTCTATTCGAAATCGGCCTATGCCTGCACCTGGCCCTGTTCCATTACGCAGATGGATCCGGAGGACCAGCTCGATCGTGTGTACGAGGCCATCGTGCACTGGGCCGACGTCATCCTGATCGCGACCCCGATCCGGTGGGGCAACGCCAGCAGTCTGTATTACAAGATGGTCGAGCGGATGAACTGCATCCAGAATCAGGACACCATCGCGAACAAACACCTGCTCAAGAACAAAGTCGCGGCCTTCATCATCATGGGCGGGCAGGACAATGTGCAGGGCGTGGCCGGTCAACTCATGACCTTCTTTTCCGAAGTGGGCTGCCAGTTCCCGCAATTCCCGTTCATCGCCCATTCACGGGGCTGGAGCGCGGAGGATATGGAACGGAACGTGAGGGAGGTGCAGAACAGCCGGGAACTCCGGGAAGGGGCGCAGGAGCTGGTTACGAGGGCGGCCGCCATGGCGAGGTTGATGGTCGAAGGGCAACTGCCGGAGCATCCCCTGGCGCGCGGCGGCCGCAAGGCGCATCACCTGGATAGTGAGTGAGCAGATAGCCGGTTCGTTCGCCGGGGCTAGGCGCGTTTCCAGCGGTTGTGGATCCAGAACCAGTTTTCGGGATGGCGGCGGATGAGATCCTCAAAGAGGACGTTGATGGCCCTGGTGTAGATCGCGATGCGATCGGCCTCGTCGGAGACCGGCGGAAAGGCGACGGGCTGGAACACCTGCCGGAACCGGTCGCCTTCACGCAAGGTGTACGTAATGAGGACAGGCGCGCCGGTGCGCACATGGAGCAGCGCCGGCAGCGTGGTGGTGGCGGCTGTCCGGCCGAAGAACTCGACGGACAGGCCGGACGACAGACTCTGGTCGATCAGGATGCCGACGATGGTTTTGGCTTTCAAGCATTTGAGCGAGGCTTTCACCGCCTCTTGCGCAGGAATGATCTTCATGCCCCCGGCCAGCCGTTTGCGCTGCACCCATCGATTGACGTAGGGGTTGTGCACGGGGCGGGCGATCGCGGTCATGGAGCCGAACAGACGCTGGACGAAGGAGCCGGTCAATTCCCAATTCGTGAAATGGGCGGTGAGCAGAATGACACCCTTCCCTTCCCCGATCGCCCGCTCCATATGTTCGCGTCCTTCCACCTCCACGAGGTCTTCGATGGGGCGGCGGGCAAAGTCCGCGATACGCACAAATTCGACGGCCGTCCGGCCGAGGTTGCGCCAGACCGCCTGCGCAATCCCGGCTTTCTCCTCTGCGGATTTGTCGGGAAAGACGCGGGTGAGATTGTCCAGGATCAGCGCCTGGCGTTTGGGAATGATGGTCGGCAAGCGCAGGCAAAGCCATTCGCCCAGCGCGATCGCCCAGGTGCCTGGAAGGGCTTGCAACAGCAGGTCAACAAATCGGAGCAGGACATACTCACAGAGATATTTCATCGGCGGTGGGCGAGGATCGGTTCAGACTCGCTGTGTGACGATCGTTGGTGGTCCTGAGGCACAGTGAGGCCTCAGGATAGGCGAGTCGACGAGGTTCCGCAATCTTTTTACGCTGCGGCGAGCCGGGCGGGGTGAAAGGAATGCGCCGCCGTTGCGTACGGGCATGGGCGAAGGCATACTACGATTCGGTATGGATGAGGAATCACCCGCAAAGTCCGCTGAGTCAGATACGGCGCAATACTGCGCTCTCCTGAAAGTCTCCGAGTCCGTCGCGGCTCACCGTGACCTCCAATCGCTCTTTCGGGACCTCGCGCTGCGCCTTCCGGCCGTGGCGCCGTTCGATTTCATCGGCCTGGTCCTCCATGACCCGGCAAAATATGTGATGCAGGTCCATGTGCTGGAAACCGCGGCCGCCCGGCCCGACACCGGCAGACTCGACGGACTTGAGCTGCCGATCGAGGAATCGGCTACCGGTTGGGTCTGGACCCATCAACAACCGTTGATCATCCCGTCGCTCGCCGATGAAACCAGATTCTCAAAAGGCATGACGGCCCTCCGGGGGATCGGCGTCCAATCGGTGTGTCTCCTGCCGTTAACCACCGCGATGCGCCGGCTGGGGGCGATCGGATTCGGGAGCCTGAAGCCCCAGGCCTTCGGCGACAAGGACCTGGCCCTTCTCGAGCAGGTGGCCAAACAGGTTGCCGTGGCCGTGGACAACGTGCTCAATTTTGCCAGCGCGGAAGCGTCGAAGCAGGCGCTGGTCCGGGAACGAGACCGGCTGAATCTGCTGCTGGAAATCAACCATGCGGTCAACGCGACGCTCGACCTAAAAGCACTGCTGGGGGCGATTGCCACGGCGCTTCGCCGCGTCATGCCGCACGAACGGACCGCGTTGCTCTTGTACGAGCCGGATCAAGAGCAGTTCAGGCTTCATGCCCTCAATTTTGATCTCACGAAGGGGTTTCTTTCTGAAGGCTGGCTGACGCCCGTCGACGGGTCCCCGGCAGGGATCGCTCTCCGCTCCCGCAAACCGTTCTATTATGCCAGAGCCGATCTCCAGGGGTTTCGTTCCGATGTCGCCGAGCGTCTGTTGGCAGAAGGCATTCAATCGGCCTACTGTTTCCCCCTTCTCTCTCACGACCATGTCCTGGGCGTGTTGACGATCAGTAGTCTGACCGAAAAAACGTTCGAGGCCGATGACCTCGCACTCCTGGGGGAGGCGGCCAAACAGATCGCCATCGCCGTCGAGAACGCCCTGAACTACGGCCAGGTCCTCAAAGCCCGTCAGGAATTGGCCCGGGAGCGGGACCGGCTGCAGTTGCTGCTGGAGACGAACAATGCGGTCGCCTCTCATCTGGAAGTGCGGGATCTGTTTGAGTCCATCACCGCCAGTATCCGCCGTGTGCTGAAGGCGGACGTCATCAGTCTGACTATCCTGGACCCCGAGTTGAATCAATTGAAGCTGTACGCTTTGGACTTTCCCGGACGGAAGGGATTTCTCGAAGAAGGCACCACCTGCACGCTGTGCGGGTGCCCGGCGACCACGGCGATCACGCAGCGGGAACCGGTGGTGCTCAACCGGCAGGACCTCGATCAGTCGGAGAGCACGGTCTCCAAACGGCTCGTGGCCGAAGGGGTCAAGTCGGCCTGCTGCGTTCCCCTGCTGTTGCGGGACCGGACGCTCGGGGCCTTGAACGTCGGCAGTCTTGAGGACGCAGCGTTCACGCAGGCGGATGCCGAGATGTTGAGCGAGGTGGCGAAGCAGATCGCGCTGGCCGTCGCCAATTCAATCGCCTATCAGGAGATCGCCGCGCTGAAAGACAAGCTGGCGAAGGAAAAGTTGTACCTCGAGGAGGAAATTCAGACCGGATACAACTTCGAGGAAATCGTCGGCGACAGTCAGGCACTGAAACGGGTGCTCAATCAGGTCCAGACGGTGGCGGCAACCGATTCCACCGTATTGATTCTGGGCGAGACGGGCAGCGGAAAGGAGCTGGTCGCGCGGGCGCTCCATAATCTGAGCGACCGGCGGGAACGGACCTTCGTCAAGCTCAACTGCGCGGCCATTCCAACTGGTCTGCTCGAAAGCGAACTGTTCGGACATGAAAAAGGGGCCTTCACCGGGGCCATCGCCACGAAGATCGGACGGTTCGAATTGGCGGATCGCGGGACCCTGTTCCTCGACGAAGTGGGTGAAATCCCCCTGGAGCTGCAAGTGAAGCTGCTCCGGGTGCTGCAAGAGCAGGAATTCGAGCGGCTGGGGAGCACACGCACCATTCGCGTCAATGTCCGGGTGATCTCCGCAACGAATCGCGATCTGGCGCAGCTTGTGGAAGACCGGGAGTTTCGCAGCGACCTGTACTACCGGTTGAACGTGTTTCCGATCACTGTGCCGCCCCTCCGTGAGCGCGCTGAAGACATTCCGGCGCTCGTCCGACACTTTGCTCAGAAATTCGCGCTGCGCATGAAGAAGCGCATCGAGACGATTCCCGCCGAGGCGATGAAGGTTCTGCAGCAATACGCCTGGCCGG
Organism: Nitrospira sp. NS4; assembly: GCF_049546785.1. Classification (NCBI taxonomy): domain Bacteria; kingdom Pseudomonadati; phylum Nitrospirota; class Nitrospiria; order Nitrospirales; family Nitrospiraceae; genus Nitrospira; species Nitrospira sp. NS4. The sequence continues at coordinate 684,941 of NZ_JBMWAN010000002.1, forward strand.
GCAACGTGCGGGAACTCGAAAACTTTATCGAGCGCGCGGTGATTCTGACGCAGGGGCCGGATCTGTCCGTTCCGATTGCCGAGCTGAAACGGACGCAGAACCATACGAATCATTCCACGACCACGACGCTCGAGCAGGCGGAGCGGGAACATATTCTGAAAGCCCTCAGTGAAACCGGCTGGGTCATCGGAGGTTCCTCAGGGGCCGCAGCCAGGCTCGGCATGAAACGCACCACCCTCCAATCCAGGATGCAGAAGCTGGGGATTGCCCGTCCCGGCTGAGCCTCTTGAACCAGACAGTTCATTCAGGCCGCCAGGGCTTGAATGACGCCCCGAGTCAGATCCACTTCCAGTCGGCGGTCTCCGCGCCGTGCTTCTCCAGGACTTCACCGGGTGGCGAGGTCTTGGGCTGGGTCTCCCCTCGCCGATTGTCCCCACTGTAATAATCGACCGACTCCTCCGTCTGTAAGAGTAACGAAGCCTCCCGGTTACCGGGAGGGTCCATCATCAACGGAAGGAGGATCCGATGAACCAGGTCACGCTGCAGATTGAAGGGATGAGCTGCGGTCATTGTGTCGGACAGGTGCGGAACGCCCTGGCGCGGTTGGACGGGGTACAGGTCCGCCAAGTGAAAGTGGGTGAGGCCGATCTGAGCTACGATCCGGAGACCCTGACGCTGACGGAGATTGTTGAGGCGGTGAAGCGGGCGGGCTACGAGGTTCAGGACGCCGGGAGGGCCGCATGACCAAGATGGATTGGTTGGTCATCATCGGCGGCCTCGCCGCCATTGCCTGGATCAATTGGTACTTTTTCCTCGCGAAACGGCGCGGGCCACAGACAGACAGGGCCAGGGTCGAGGGTCGGACGGGACATGAGCGCACAAGTTTCTCCATCGGAGGCATGACCTGCGCCGCCTGCCAGGTCAGGGTCCAACGGACACTCGAGCAGGAGCCGGGCGTGCTCGACGCCTCGGTGAACCTGCTCTTGAAGACCGCCGCTGTGACGTACGATCCGGCCGCCACGTCGCCGGACAGGCTCGTTGAGCTGGTGCGGAACACCGGGTACGAGGCGGAGCTCAGGGCACCGGGCCGGACCGCTGTGGAAGAGCAGGAAGCCAGGGATCTGGAACAGGACGAAGAGTTTCGGAATCTGAGATTCAAGGCGGTGGTGAGCGGGACCATCGGCATCCTCGCGATGGTCCTCTCGATGCCGCTGATGGGAGGGGCCGGAACCGGCTCCGCTCATGATCCCGTCATGCAATGGGCTATGGGCTCATTGGCACCGATTCTGATCCCGGTTGCTCCCCGGCTCTTCACGATCGCGCCGGCGCTGCTTTCGTTCACGTTGCTTCTGGCCACGCTCGCGGTCATGGCCTGGGCGGGGCGGCACTTCTATGTCCGGGCCTGGGCTTCCTTCCGCCACCATTCGGCGGACATGAATACGCTGGTCGCGGTGGGCACCGTGGCCGCGTTCCTCTATTCACTCATTGCGACCGTGGCGCCAGGGTTGTTTCTCTCCCGGGGAGTTTCTCCCGACCTCTATTACGAAGCCGTCATCATGATCATCGCGCTGATTCTGACGGGCAATGCGCTGGAATCCAGAGCTAAACGGCAGACATCCCTTGCCCTGCGGGGCCTCGCTTCTCTCCAGCCGAAACGTGCCCGGGTGCTGAGAAACCAGGTCGACACCGACGTGCCCGTTGAAGAGGTCCGGCCCGGAGACCTGGTGTTGGTCCGCCCCGGTGAGCGCATCCCGGTGGACGGCGAAGTCCTTTCCGGGAGCGGCTCCGTGGATGAGTCGATGCTGACCGGCGAGCCGCTGCCGGTTGTGAAACGGGCGGGCGATCGCGTCATCGGCGGCACGATCAACAAGACCGGGGCGATCCGTTACAGAGCCACCACGGTCGGAACCGGGAGCGTCCTCGCTCATATCATGGCGCTGATGCGCGCCGCGCAGGGCTCGCGCGCCCCGATTCAGAAACTGGCCGATCGCGTGAGCGGGATCTTCGTGCCGGTGGTCCTGTCGCTGGCGGTGGCGACCTTCGCGGTCTGGTTCGTCTCAGCCGGAGATGCCCCGGCGGTCCGGGCCTTCGCCGCCGCGGTCGCGGTCTTGATCATCGCCTGCCCCTGCGCCATGGGCCTGGCCGTGCCGACCGCCGTGATGGTGGCGACCGGGAAAGGGGCTCAGCTCGGCGTGCTGATGAAAGGCGGGGAGGTGCTCCAGCGGGCCAGTCAGGTGACCACCGTCGTCTTCGACAAGACCGGCACGGTGACGGAGGGATTTCCGTCCGTGACCGAGCTGGCGCTGCAGGACGGATCCCGTTGGACTGAACAGAGCCTGTTGCGACTGGTCGCGGCCGTGGAAGCCTCGTCGGAACATCCGCTCGCCGATGCGATCGTGCGTTATGCGAAGGCCCGGTCGATCGACCAAACGACGGTGGAATCGTTCGAGTCGCTGAGCGGGCGCGGCGCGGTCGGGATCGTCGAAGGACATGCCGTCGCCGTGGGCAATGCCGCGCTGATGGCCGACTATTCGGTCGACACTGGCTCTGTGGCGGGGAAGACGGAGCAATGTGCGGCGGAGGGACACACGCCGGTGTATGTCGCCATCGACGGGCGGCTCGCAGCCGTGATCGCCGTTGCCGATGCGGTGAAGCCCGGCTCGCCGGAAACCATCGCGAGGCTGAAGCAGCTTGGCCTGACCGTTACCATGTTGACGGGCGACCATCGGGGGACTGCGGAGGCGGTTGCACGGATCAGCGGGATCGGCCGGGTGGTGGCGGGCGTTCTGCCGGAGGGGAAGGTCGCGGAGATCAAACGGCTGCAGGAGGCGGGAGAAGTGGTGGCGATGGTCGGAGACGGTATCAATGACGCGCCGGCGCTGGCTCAAGCCGATGTCGGTATCGCCGTCGGGACCGGGGCAGACATTGCCCGGGAAGCGAGCGACGTCACCTTGATGCGGCCGGATCTGCGGGCGGTCGTCTCCACGATTCTGCTGGCGCGCCGGACGATGGGGGTGATGAAGCAGAACCTGTTCTGGGCCTTTGTCTACAATGTCGTCGGGATTCCGATTGCGGCAGGCGCGCTCTATCCGCACTTCGGATTGTTGCTCAGTCCCATCCTGGCCAGCGCCGCAATGGCAGTCAGTTCCGTGAGCGTGGTGGCCAATAGTTTACGGCTTCAACAGGCCAGGGTGCTGTGAGTGAGTTCATATGGTGCAAATGAAATCGAGAAGTGCCGAGACTTCGGCATGTGCCGAAATATCGGCGGCAAGAGTTTCGGCACTTCATCGGCTGCCGCGGGATCGAATAAGAAAGATTCGTAATTCCGTTGAGTTGTGTGATTGAAGCGGGAAAGGTGGGCTGGAACGGCCCTTGCCAAGATATCCGGTTATTCAGAAGAGATCAGAACGACAAGCAAGGGGGAGAAAAACATGCAGACAGCCACGACGATCTTTGAACCGACGAATATCGGGGGACTCACTCTGAAGAACCGGATTGTCATGGCTCCCATGACGAGGAACAGGGCCAGTGTTGCGGGCGTGCCGTCCGACCTGGCCGCGACGTACTATGCACAGCGGGCCTCGGCCGGCCTCATTATTACCGAAGGTACCCAGCCGAGCCCGGATGGCCAGGGCTATCCCAGGACACCCGGCATTCACTCGGCTGAGCAAATCGAAGCCTGGAGGAAGATCACCGACGCGGTCCATGCGAAGGGAGGGCGGATCTTCCTGCAGATCATGCATACGGGCCGGATCGCGCACCGGCTCAACCGGACGGTCTATAGGCCGCCGGTGGCTCCGTCCGCGATTCAGGCACTGGGCACGATCTACACGGACTCGTTGGGTCCCCAACCCCACAGTCTGCCACGGGCGCTGGCCACGGAAGAAATCCCCTCAGTCATCGAGGAGTATCGTCGGGCGACGATCAACGCGCTGGCGGCCGGCTTCGACGGGGTCGAACTGCATGCGGCGAACGGGTACCTGCCGATGCAGTTTCTTTCCTCGAACAGCAACCAACGGACCGACCGCTACGGCGGCAGCGTGCAGAATCGCGCCCGTTTCGTCATCGAAACGCTGGAGGCGATGATCGACGGGGCCGGGTCAGCCTCAAAGATCGGCCTCCGCGTGAGCCCGGGCAATACGTTCAACGACATGCACGACGCCAATCCGGTCGGGACCCATCTCCACCTGACCGAGGAAGTCAGCCCGCTGGGACTGGCCTACCTCCATATTCAACAGCAGCCGAAAGATGTCCATACCGGTGGTGTGTTCGATCCGGTGAAGCTGCTGAGGCCGATCTTCGACGGGCCGATCATCGCGACCGGGGGGTTCGACCGGGACAGCGCGAATCGGCTGCTCAGCAACGGAGGCGCGGACCTCATCGGCTTTGCCGCCTTATTCATCACGAATCCGGACCTCGTGGAGCGATTCCGGTCGGGGGCGCCGCTGGCGCCACCGGATGCCGCCACGTTCTACACGCCGGGACCGAAGGGATACACGGATTACCCGGTGCTCGGCACCGAGGCGTTGGTCGGCGCCCTGGCAGCGGGAGGCCGGTGGTCCTGAAGGCAGCGACAGCGGGAGCATCATGAACGAGACCATTCAATTTTTGACAGAGTACGGACCGCTGGTGTTGTTCGCCGTCGTGTTCGTCGAGCAGATCGGCCTGCCGTTGCCGGCTCTCCCGGTCCTGGTCGCGGCCGGGGTGCTGGCCGGAACCGGGCATGTGAATCTCTGGATCGCGCTCGGGGTGACGGTGTCAGCCGCGCTCGCGGCTGATTGGATCTGGTTCGAGCTGGGCCGTCGGCAGGGTCGCCGGGTGCTCGATGTGCTCTGCCGCATCGCCCTGGAACCGGATTCCTGCGTGAGACGGACGGAGGATTTTTTCACCAAGCACGGCCCCCATTCGCTGGTGGCGGCCAAGTTCATTCCCGGGTTGAGCACGATTGCGCCGCCCCTCGCCGGCATCGTCGGGTTGGGAGTTCCGTTCTTTCTGCTCTACGACGGGCTCGGCGCGCTGATCTGGGCCTGGTCCGGCCTGGGGATCGGCTATCTGTTCAGCGATCAGATCGAACAGGCCGTCACTTATGCGGAGCAGGTCGCGCCGGTTGCCACCGGCGCGGCCATCGGCGCCCTCGTCCTCTACATTGCGCACAAAGCCGTTTCACGTCGCCGGCAGCTCCGCGACGTGCCCCGTATCACGGTCGAGGAACTGAGGGGAAAACTGCGGACGGACGAGCCTCCCCTGCTGATCGACCTGCGGCCGCGCGCCGGTGCGGAGGTGGAACCGGGGATTCCGAGCGCGGTCCTGATGTCGCTGGACGAGTTGATTCGCCGCCACCATGAACTGCCGCGCCATCGCGATCTGGTCCTGTACTGCGGCTGCCCGGAGGATGTCACGAGCGCCCAGGGCACGATCCTCCTGCATAAGCGGGGGTTCACCCGCGTCTGGCCGCTGGCCGGTGGGATCGAGGCCTGGCGCAGGCACAGCGGAACGGGCGCGGGCCGTGAGTATGAGGCTGGTCCTGCCGTGGTTGTGGGAATGAGGGTGTGAGGAAGCTGACATGTTGAAGATCACGTCACTCAGGACCGGGGACTCCACGAGGCTCATACTGGAAGGACGTTTGGCCGGTCCATGGGTGGGGGAGCTCGAGCGGGCCTGGCGGGACAGCAAGGAGTCGACCCCCGGCTCCCTTGTCGTGGACCTGACGGGCGTCACATTCATCGAGCAAGAGGGGAAGGGGCTCTTGAGCAGGATATGGCTGGACGGGGCGGAACTGCTGGCGGCCGGATGTTGCTCCCGGTCCATCGTGGAGGACATTCGGTCGGCGGGCCGGTCCAATCCATCGGACCGTCCCACGAAGAATCCCTCGTGCTAGCGGGTCGCCCGATTGCCGGTCCCTGGCCGACGAAGTACGCCTTGCTAAGCTGGCCGTCGGACTACTAAGATTGCGCCGGGAGCGCAGGAGAACGTATCCATGAAGAGCCACTTGTCCCTGTCGACAGAAGCCGGAACGCCAATGATGACGCGCACAAACGTGAGGATGGCCCTTGTTCTCTCTTGTGTCCTGGCGACCCTGACCGGCTGCAAACCGGACGCCGGTTCAGCGCCCGCGCCGCCGATGGCGCAGGTTGAGGTGGTGACCGTCACGACGCAAACGATTCCCGACGAGCCGGAATTTATCGGCCAGGCCGAAGCCTCGCGTCCGGTCGAGATTCGCTCCCAGGTCACGGGCCTGCTCAAGGCGGTGTTGTATCCCGAAGGACGGGATGTCAGGAAAGGCGACCGGCTCTATCAGATCGATCCGGTGCCCTTCCAGGCCGCCGTGGCCAGTGCGAAGGCCAAGATCGCCCAGGCGGAAGCAAAGGTGGTGCAGGCCAAGCAGGACCTGGCCCGGGTGAAGCCCCTGCTGGCTGAGCAGGCCGTGAGCCAGAAGGATGTCGATGATGCGGTCGCCGAGGATATGGCGGCGAAAGCGCTCCTGCAGGCCGCGAAGGCGGATCTCATCAAGTCGCAGTTCGATCTGGATAACACCCTGATCACCGCGCCTATCGACGGGTTGATCGAGCGCAGCCGCTACTACGAAGGGCGGCTGGTTTCCGCCCAAACCGATTTGCTCACGACCATTCATCAAGTCAATCCCATGTTTGTGGTCGTCAGTGTGCCGGAGAGTTTCATCTTGAAGCGGCGGCGCGATATCGAATCGAAGAAGATCCATCACCCGGGCGTGTATCAATTGCGCGGCCGCCTGACATTGATGGACGGGACCGAATACCCCGAAGAGGCCGTTCTGGACCTGCTTGAGCCGGGGCTGCGGACCGAAACCGGGGCCCGGCAGGCCCGTCTCACCATCCCGAATCCGCAACGGATGCTGCTGCCCGGTCAGTTCGTGAAGGTCCGGTTTACCGGAGACACCAAGACGGACGCGATCCTGATTCCGCAACGCGCCGTGTTGCAGGGACCACAGGGGCCGTTTGTCTATGTCGTGGGGCCTGATGAAAAAGTGCAGATCCGCGACGTGGTGGCTTCCACCTGGAAGGGAGACCAGTGGCTTATCGACGAAGGGCTGAAGGCCGGAGACCGGGTCGTCGTGAACGGGCTCATGAAAATCGGTCCTGGTGCACCGGTGACGGCCGTCCCGGTCGGCGCCGAGCCGGCCCCGGCGGAAGCTCCCGCGGCTGCTCCTCCCTCCCCCGCCCAGAAACAAGGATAACGCGTGAAGGGACACGTCTTCATCGACCGGCCGATTCTGGCCTCTGTGGTCTCCATCATCATCGTGGTGATGGGGTTGCTGGCGTTGCAATTCCTGCCCGTCGCGCAGTTTCCGGAAATCACGCCGCCCGTCGTGCAGATCGATGCGGACTATCCCGGCGCCAGCGCGGAAGTGGCGGCCGAATCGGTCGCCCGTCCGATCGAGGTCACCCTCCCCGGCATCGACAATTTATTGTATTTCGATTCCACCAGCAGCAACGACGGCCACGTCACGATCAAGCTGACCTTCGAGATCGGCACCGATCCGGACATTGCTCAGGTGCAGACGCAGAACCGGGAAAAGCTCGCGGAAACGCAGCTGCCGACGGAAGTCATCCGGCAGGGGGTGTCCGTCAAGAAGATGTCTCCCGACCTCGTGGCGGTGGTCGTGCTGAAGTCGACCGATCCCCGCCACGATGCCGTCTTCCTCTCGAACTACGCGACGCTGCGGGTCGTGGACGATCTCAAGCGGGTCAAGGGCGTGGGCGATGCGATGGTATTCGGCCAGCAGAATTACAGCATGCGGATCATCCTCAATCCGCTGCAGATGGCGAAGCTGGGACTGATGCCGAGCGACGTCGCGGCGATCATCCGCGAGCAGAATCGCGATTATCCTGCCGGGACGATCGGGCGGGAGCCCGCGCCGAAGGGCACCGAGCTGACGATCCCGATCATCACCAAGGGCCGGCTGACCGATGTGAAGGACTTCGAGGAGCTGATCGTGCGGGCCCTGCCGGACGGGTCCACGGTCCGGCTCAAGGATGTGGCCCGCATCGAACTGGGCGCCCAGTCCTATTCGCTGGAAGGGCGCTGGAACAGCACCCCCACGACCTTTATCCTGACCTTTTTGTCTCCGGGGGCCAACGCCCTCGATACCGTGCGCCGGACCCGTGCGCAATTGGATGAGCTGGCGAAGAATTTCCCGCCCGGCGTGTCCTACGACATTCCCTATGACACGACGCGGTTTATCGAGGTCTCGATTCAGGAAGTGGTGAAGACCCTGGCCGAGGCCATGGTCCTCGTCGTGCTCGTCGTCTACGTGTTCCTCCAGAGCTGGCGCGCGACGATCATCCCCACCGTCGCCGTGCCGGTGTCGCTGATCGGGACTTTCATCGGCCTGTATGTCCTGGGCTTCTCGATCAATACCATCACCCTGTTCGGCATGGTATTGGCTATCGGGATCGTGGTGGACGACGCGATCGTCGTGGTGGAAAACGTCGAGCGCCACATGCGCGAAGACCGCGTGTCGGCAAAAGAAGCCGCCAAGCGGGCGATGAGCGAAGTCACGTCTCCGATCATTGCGATCGTCTTGGTTCTCGTGTCCGTCTTCGTCCCGGTCGGGTTTGTAGGCGGTATCACGGGGGCGCTCTATAAGCAGTTCGCTGCCACCATCGCGATTTCGGTGACGGTGTCGGGATTTGTCGCGCTCACGCTGAGCCCGGCCCTCTGCGCGATGGTGTTGCTGCCCCAGCATGGGGCGCGGGGCGGATTCTGGGCCTTCTTCGATCGAAACTTCGGGCGAACACAACAGGGATTTTCCCGCGTGGTCGGGTTGTTCCTGTCACGACCCGTCATGGTCATGTTGCTGTTCGGGGTCCTGCTGGTGGTGTCGGCCGGGCTCTTCAAGGCTTTGCCCAAGAGCTTCCTGCCGGAGGAGGATCAGGGCTATTTCATCGTTGTGGCGCAATTGCCGGACGGCGCCTCGAAGCAGCGGACCGATGCCGTGCTCGACCGCATCGAACATTTCTTCCAGGGGCACCCCGCCGTCCATTCGACTGACGCCATGTCAGGCCAGAATTTCGTCTTTGGGACCAGAGGGCCGAACGCGGCGACGATGTTCGTGCCGCTGAAGCTCTGGGACGAGCGCCCCGGGCCGCAGAACCATGTGAAGGCCCTGATCGGGGCGGCCTATGGCGAGTTCGCGAAGATTCCCGAGGCGCTGCTGCTGGCCTTCAACGCCCCGGCGATCCGCGGTGTGGGTGCGGTCGGGGGATTCTCGGCGCAGTTGCAAGATCCCAGCGGCGGGGACTTCAAGAAGTTCGCGGCGGTCGCGCAGCAGTTTGTCGAGCGGGCGCAGAAGGAGCCGGCCATAGGCCGCATCGGGACGAATTTCCGTGTCTCCTCCCCGCGGCTCTATGCGCACGTGAACCGGGAGCGGGCCAAAGCGCTCGGCATCCCGATCTCCGATGTCTTCGATACATTGCAAGCCTACTTCGGGAACTTCTACATCAACGACTTTGTGAAATTCGGGCGGGTCTATCACGTGCAGACGGAAGCCGAGGCCGAGTTCCGGGCGAATCCCGACGACATTGGCAAAATCTACGTCCGCGCGCAGAGCCCCCAGGGCATGAACATGATTCCGCTTGATACCGTTGTGACAACGGAGTATCAGAGCGGGCCGGACCCGGTGAATCACTTCAACGGGTACAACACGGCGATGGTGCTGGGTGCCGCCGCGCCGGGTTACAGTTCCGGCCAGGCGCTCGAAGCGCTGGAGCGAGTCGGAAAGGAAGTGCTGGTGCCGCAAGGGTACTCCATCGATTACAGCAACATTTCCTTTCAGGAGCGCCGGGTGGGCGGCCAATCCGGTGTGGTTTTCGCCGTCGGCCTCTTAATGGTGTTCCTGGTGCTGGCTGCGCAGTTCGAGAGCTGGGTCGTTCCCTTCGCGGTCATTCTGGCCGTGCCCTTCGCCATTTTCGGCGCGCTGACGGCGGTGTGGATCAGGGGATTTGAGAACGACATATACTTCCAGATCGGGCTGGTGACCCTGATCGGTCTCTCGGCCAAGAATGCGATCCTGATGGTCGAGTTTGCCAACACCCGTTACGAAGCGGGACGCCCGCTCATCGAAGCGGCCACGGAGGCCGCTAGGCTGCGGTTCCGGCCGATCATCATGACCTCGATGGCCTTCATTTTCGGCATGTTTCCCCTTGTCATGGCGCAGGGAGCCGGGGCCGCGAGTCGCCAGTCCATCGGGACCGGCGTGCTGGGGGGCATGCTGGCCGCCACCTTCCTCGCGATCTTCTTCGTGCCGTTGTTTTATGTGTTAATCCGGAAGCTGACGACCCGCCGCCGGGCTGCGGTCGCTGCTGCCGGACCGGCGGAGACGCCGAACCTGTTACCCGATGAGGAGCGTTGATATGCAGAGGTTCATAGCTCTCGGACTGTCGTTCCTGCTGGCATCCTGTGCGATGGGGCCGGATTACGAACGGCCTAAGACCGAGACCGGCGACCGGTTCCGGATGGCGGAAGCTCCCGCCGATGCGCCGTCGCTGGCCAACCTGCCCTGGTGGGAGTTGCTTCAAGATGAAGAGCTCCAGGGGTTGATCAAGATCTCGCTGGCCGAGAACAAAGATCTTCAGCGGGCGGTGGCGGCGGTCGATGAGTTTCAGGCCCGCGCGCTCCTCGCGAAATCCGATTTCCTTCCAGGGCTGGCGGCTACCGGTAATGCGCCGTTCGGGCGGAAAACCGTCTTCCTCGTCCCCGGCTTTCCCAACCCGTTCAACTATTATCTGCAGGCGAATCTTACCTGGGAACTGGATTTCTGGGGCCGCATCCGGCGCTCCAATGAGGCGGCGCTCGCGGACCTGTTCGCGAAAGAGGAGAACCGGCGCGCCGTCGTCTTGCAGCTGGTCAGCGGGGTTGCGGAAAGCTACTTCAACCTGCTGCAGTTCGATGCCCAGCTCGATATTGCGAAGCGCACGTTGCAATCGTGGGAGGAATCCGTCCGCATCGCTCAGGCCCGGTTGAAGCAGGGCCTGACGTCCCGACTGGATACGGATCAGTTTGAAGCCGAGCGGGCGAACGCCGCGGCCCGGGCCGCCGAACTCGAACGGCAGATGGTGCAAGCGGAAAATCAGTTGAGCGTGCTGCTCGGGCGGAAGCCCCAGGCGATCCCACGCGGCCGGTCGTTGGACGAACAACCGGTTCCGCCGGAGGTGCCCGCCGGACTTCCGTCGGAGCTGCTCCAACGGCGCCCCGATCTGCTCGACGCGGAGCAGCAACTGGCCGCGGCGACCGCCCGGATCGGCGCCGCCAAAGCGGAACGGTTCCCCAAATTCTCGCTGACCGGCATGCTCGGCACGGCCAGCCCGCACCTCTCAAAGTTCTTCACCGATCCCGCGTCCTTCGGGGTCGGCGGCGGCGGCATTACCGCCCCGCTCTTCAGCGGACAGTTGCTCGGCTATCAACAGGAGGCCATGGAGGCCCAATCCAAACAGGCCCTGGCGCAGTACGAGAAAACGGTCCTGACCGCCTTGCGTGAGGTGGAAGACTCGCTGGTGTCGGTGCGGACCGCTCGTGATCAGAACAAGGCGCAACAGCAGCAAGTCAACGCGCTGCAGTCCGCGCTGCGTCTGGCCGAATTGCGCTATAAAGGCGGACTCGCCAACTATCTGGACGTGCTCGTGGCTCGCCGCAATCTGTTCGAAGCCGAACTGGCCATGACAGGGTCGCGCCGGCTTCACTTGGTCTCGGTGGTCCAGCTCTACAAGGCGCTCGGCGGCGGCTGGTCGCCTGACATGGAGCGGGTAAAAGAGGCCGGCAAGGAATAAGTCCGATGGAGAATCCGGCTGAGACGGTCTACCCGATTCACGAATTGCTTGCACGCCGGTGGAGTCCCCGCGCCTTTGCGGAGCGACCGGTTGAACCGGAGTTGCTTCGCAGCCTGTTCGAAGCGGCCCGTTGGGCCCCCTCTTCCAGCAATGAGCAACCCTGGCGGTTTGTCGTCGCAACCAAACACGACCAGCCGGCCTATGATCGACTCCTGGCCTGTCTGCTGGAAGGTAACCGGAAGTGGGCCTTCCGCGCGCCGGTCTTGATCTTGTCTGTGGCATGCATGAATTTTAACGATAACGCGAAGCCGAACCGGCATGCCTTTCACGATACCGGGATGGCCGTTGAGAATCTTCTCCTCCAAGCGGCCGCGCTCGGACTTATCGGGCACCCCATGGCGGGATTCGATATCGAGCGGGCGCGCGGGGAGCTCAAGATTCCGTCCGGCTATGAGCCGGTTGCGATGATCGCGGTCGGGTATTCCGGCGATCTGAACGTGCTGCCGGACTATTTGCAGCAGCGCGAGGTGAAGCCACGGGCACGGAAGCCGCTGGTGGAGATGACCTACGCAGGACTGTGGGGCGTGCCCCTTCCGCTCCCCCGATCGTGAGAGGACGAACCGATGGCGGCGTTGAGCGGAAAGGTGGCGATCGTGACCGGCGCGTCCAGCGGGATCGGGCGGGCTATCGCCGAACGTCTGGCCGAAGAGGGCGCGCTCGTCGTGGTCAACTACGCCAGGAGCGCTGAGAAGGCCCAACAGGTCGTGACGGGGATGCAAGCCAAGGGCGGAAAGGCGGTGGCGGTGCAGGCCGACATGAGCCGCGTGGCTGAGGCCCGCCGCCTCGTGATCGACACGGTGAAGCAATTCGGCCGCTTGGACATTCTCGTGAACAATGCGGGGAAGTTTCTCCCGAAGCTGCTTGCGGAGATGACCGAAGCGGAGTTCGATCAGGTGCTGGCCCTGCACGCGAAGGGACCGTATTTTGCGATGCAGGAGGCGGCGAAGGCGCTCAAGGAGGGCGGTCGGATCGTGAATATTTCGACCGCCGGAACACAGAGGACCTTCTACGGAGCGACGGCGCATCTCGGGAGCAAAGCCGCGCTGGAACAATACACAAAGGGTTTGGCGCTGGAGCTGGCGCCGCGAGGCATCACGGTCAATGCCGTTTCGCCGGGTATTACGGACACAGGGGTGCTGACGGAGCAGTATCGCCAGTTCGGGATTCAGTGGTCGCCGTTCAAACGGCTCGGCTTGCCGAACGACATTGCGGATATTGTGGCCTTCCTCGTGAGCGAGGACGCGCGCTGGCTGACCGGGCAGAATATTCAGGCCGGCGGCGGCATCGTGATGTAAAGCAGGCCAAGGCTTAGGCTCAGGCTCAGGGAAATCGCCGGAATGCTTCCTCAACCCTGACCTCAGCCTTGGCCTGGCTGGCGGGACTTGTGAACATTCTCTCAGGAGGTGAACAATGGCAGATAAAAAAGTGATTGCGGTGGTGGGTGCCACCGGGGCGCAGGGCGGAGGGCTCGTCCGGGCGATTGTGAACGATCCGGGCAGCGGATTCGTCGCTCGGGCCCTGACCCGGGATGTGAATTCGGACAAGGCCAAGGCCTTGGCCAAGCTCGGCGCGGAAGTGGTGGCGGCCAATCTGGACGATGCCGAAAGTCTGAAACGGGCATTTACCGGGGCTTACGGCGCGTTTTGCCTGACGAACTTCTGGGAGCATTTCTCGCCGGAAAAGGAATATGCGCAGGTGAAGGCGCAGGCCGACGCGGCGAAGCAGGCAGGCGTGCAGCATGCTATCTGGTCGACGCTGGAGGACACGCGCAAGCGGGTGCCGTTGACGGACAACCGGATGCCCACGTTGATGGGCAAGTACAAGGTGCCGCACTTCGATGCCAAGGGCGAGGCCGACCAGGAGTTCACGAAGCTGGGTGTGCCGACGACGTTCCTGCTGACCTCGTTCTATTGGGACAATATGATTTTCTTCGGGATGGGGCCGAAGAAGGGGCCGGACGGCGCCTTGGCCCTCACGCTCCCGATGGCCGACAAGAAGCTGCCGGGCATTGCCGCGGAGGATATCGGGAAGTGCGCGCTCGGCATCTTCAAGCAAGGCCGCGAGTATATCGGCAAGAGGGTCGGGATTGCCGGCGAGCACCTCACGGGCGCTGAGATGGCCGAGGCGATGACGAAGGCCTTGGGCCAGCCGGTGCGTTACAACGAGGTGACACCGGAGGTGTATCGGGGATTCGGATTTCCCGGCGCCGACGATCTAGGCAACATGTTTCAGTTCAAGCGCGATTTCAACGACCTGTTCTGCGGAGCGCGGAACCCGTCTGTGGCGAGGAGTTTGAACCCCGGGTTGTTGACGTTTGAGGCGTGGCTGGCGCAAAACAAGAGCCGGATCCCTCTCACATAACGCGAACATCCCAAAGGAGTGACGATGGCACGACAGAACATTTCAACCGGCGGTCCCTGGGAAGGCAAAATCGGGTATTCACGGGCGGTACGCGTGGGCGCCCATATTTCTGTGTCTGGTTCGACGGCGATGACGCCTTCCGGCCTGGCGGGGAAGGGCGATCCCTATGCCCAGACGATTCAAACCTTCAAAACGATCGAAGCGGCGCTGCAGCAGGCCGGCGCCTCCCTGGCCGATGTGGTGCGGACCAGAATTTACATGGCGAATATCGATCAGTGGCAGGAAGTCGGACGCGCGCACGGCGAAGTCTTCGGCAATATCAGGCCTGCGACGACGATGGTGGAAGTGAAGCGGCTCATCGATCCGGACATGCTGGTCGAAATCGAAGCCGACGCGATCGTCAGTCAGGGGTAACATCCGCGCGACCGCCCTTCAGCAATTCCATGAGAAGGCCGCGGAGCGTATCCGGAAGCGGCTCATCGCGCTGTTTCCGTTCGTCGGTCTCCTTGGCCTCAGGAGCTTCTCGCCGCCGATCGGGCCACAACCGAATCGTGAGGACGAGCGCAGACGTGCGCGGCACATCCTTCATTGAGCAGGAAGGGGGGCAGACTATGGCAGCCAAACAGCGTGGAAGGACAAACACGACGAAGGCCAGGAAGCAACCGGCCGTGAAGCCCGATGCGATTATGCAGTTGGGGATGGGATTTTGGGGGTCGAAAACGCTCCTGAGCGCCATCGAGTTGGGACTCTTTACGGAGCTGGCCAAGGGGGCGCTGGACGCCGACGCGATTCAGGATCGTCTGTCGCTCCATCCGCGCGGCGTCCGGGATTTTCTGGATACGCTGGTGTCCCTCGGCATGTTGCAGCGACGAGGCAGCCGCTATGCCAACACGCCGGAGACCAACCTGTTTCTCGATCGGAACAAACCCTCCTATGCCGGGGGGATGTTGGAGATGTGCAATGCGCGGCTGTACAAGTTTTGGGGCTCGTTGACGGACGGACTGCGCACCGGGTTGCCGCAGAACGAGGCGAAAGAAGGAGGAAACTTTTTTGCCGCGCTCTATGCGGATCCCGTCAGGCTGGAGGGATTTCTCAAGGCCATGACGGGGTTGAGTTTCGGCGCGGCCCGGGCGATTGCGAAACGATTCCCCTGGAAACAGTACAAGACGTTTGTGGATGTGGGTTGCGCCCAGGGCGGCGTGCCGGTGCAGGTCGCCCTGGCCCATCCGCATCTGACCGGCGGCGGGATGGACCTGCCGGTGGTGCAGCCGATCTTTGAATCCTACGTGCGGGAGCAGGGGCTGGAGAAGCGTCTCCGGTTCCATCTTGGGGACTTCTTCACCGCTCCCCTGCCTCAGGCGGATGTGATCATCATGGGTCATATCCTCCACGACTGGGATCTTGAAGAAAAACGGATGTTGCTCAGGAAAGCCTACGATGCCTTGCCGAAAGGCGGGGCGTTGATCGTGCACGAGTCGCTGATCGACGACGACCGGAAGACGAACACGCTGGGTCTCCTCATGAGTCTGAATATGCTCATCGAGACGCCGGGGGGGTTCGATTACACGGGGAAAGATTGCCGGGGCTGGATGAAAGAGGCGGGGTTCCGCAGGACCTATGTGGAGCCGCTTGCCGGACCCGATTCGATGGTGGTAGGGATCAAATAGATCATGGCCGATCCGAAGAACCGGCTGGTGTCCAACGTGGCGGGCAACTTCTACGTGGATGCGACCTGCATCAACTGCGATACCTGCCGTCAGCTGGCCCCGTCCAGCTTCGAGGAATTCGGTGAGTTCTCAGCCGTGCGGCATCAGCCTGAAGGCGAGAGGCAAATCCATCAGGCCTATCAAGCGCTGCTGGCCTGTCCGGTCGGCTCGATCGGGACGGAGCAGGGCGACAAGGGCGCGCTGCACGCGGCGATGGCGAGCTTTCCTCTCCTGCTCGAAGACGGGGTGTTCTTCTGCGGCTTTAATGCGAAGAAGTCGTTCGGGGCCAACAGTTTCTTCGTCGAGCATCCGGCGGGCAACTGGCTGATCGATTCGCCGCGCTACGTGAAGCATCTGGTTGAGGCCTTCGAACAGAGAGGCGGGATCGCCTGCATCTTCCTCACGCACGAAGACGACGTGGCCGACGCCGATAAATACGCCCGGCATTTCGGGGCTACGCGGATCATTCACAGCGGCGATGCGGAGGCCGTGCCGGATGCCGAGCGGATTCTCGAAGGGCTGGACGCAGTCCTGCTCGCGCCGGACTTTCTGGCGATTCCAGTCCCGGGTCATACGGCCGGCAGCATGGCCTTGCTGTACAAAAACCGGTTTCTGTTTACCGGCGATCATCTCTGGTGGGATGCTGCGCAGCAGCGGCTCGGCGCCCCGCAACGGCTGGTCTGGAGGAAGCGCGTGCTGGTGGACTCCATCCAGAAACTGCTCAACTACCCGTTTGAATGGGTCCTGGCCGGGCATGGCGACCGGATCAGGCTTACAAGCGACGAGATGAACAGGCAGTTGCAGGCGTTGGTCGAACGGCGTCAGATCACCCCGGTCTTGTCCTGACAGGATGCTGAAAAGTCCGTCAGGGCGTGCTCGCGTTGCCGGCCGGAATTGTTGAGCCTCCTGTGGGGTGAGGGAACCTCAGTGTAGATGTGCGATGCAGCAGCATATTGGTCGAAATAAGACGGATTCCGTAGCCTGCTAACGATGTTCACACCGCTTGCCCAGTGGATTGATCGCAATATCCTCTCGCTCGGACGTGACATGCGGTTGTCCTACCTGCCGCCGCTCATGGTCTACATGGCCTACGGCATTTCCGGGTTGACCGGTATCGTCGGCACCTTTTTCGTGAAAGACTACTTGGGGCTCTCGGCCTCCTTCCTGGCGGCGCTGGGATTCTGGGCCGGCATTCCCTGGGCGCTGAAGATGCCGATCGGACATACGGTCGATCTCCTGTGGCGGTGGAAAAGCTGGCTGGTGGGGTTGGGTGCCGGATTCTTAGCCCTCAGTCTCGGGATCATGGCGGCGCTGATCGGGAATCGCGAGGCGATGACGGCCATCCTCCCCGCGGAGGTCTGGTTCGTCATAAGCGCACTGCTGTCCCCCATCGGGTACGTCATTCAGGACGCGGTGGCGGATGCGATGACGGTCGAGGCGGTTCCACGCGTCGATGAACGGGGCCGGCCGTTCGACGAGCCGACGCGCAAGCTCATGCATACGACGATGCAGACGCTGGGCCGTGTGGCGATTGTCGGCGGCGGAATTCTGGTGGCGATGATCAATGTCTATGTATTCACGGGTGTCGAAGGGCTGCCGCAAACAGAGATCGTGCGGCTCTATAAGCAGGTCTACCTGATGGCGCTGGTCATTCCTTTCGTGTCGGTCCTCGGTCTGGGGGTGGCCTGGTGGCTCAGAAGGCAGCACCGGCAACAGCTGTTGCAACAGGGATTCTCGCGCGAGCAGGCCGAGCAGATGGTGCAGGTGCGGGAAGAGTCGGGCGAACCGACGAAGCCGAATTGGTGGATTCTGGGCGGCAGCCTCGCCTTCGTGCTCTTCACGCTGACGGTCGGGTTCGGGGGCTTCGCCTATAGCGAGGAGATCGTCTTCGCGGGCTCGATGTCCATCGTCCTGTTCCTCATGGCCAGGCTGGTACGCGAACTGGAACCGGACAAGCGGTTCACGTTGGTGGGTACGGCGGTGGTGGTCTTTCTCTTCCGCGCGATTCCCGGCTCCGGGCCCGGCGCGACCTGGTGGATGATCGACCAACTCAAGTTCGACCAGCAGTTTCTCTCGGTCCTCTCGCTGATCGGGAGCACGTTGACGCTGGTGGGCATGTTTGTGTTCCGCCGGTTCATGGCCGAGCGATCCATCGCGTACGTCGTGGGCTTTCTCACCATCATCGGGACCCTTCTCGCGCTGCCGATTGTGAGCATGTTCTATGGCTTGCACGAATGGACGGCGAGGATGACCGGGGGATTCGTCGATGCGCGGTTCATCGCGTTGATCGACACAGCGCTGGAGTCGCCGCTCGGTCAGATCTCCATGATCCCCATGCTGGCCTGGATTGCGAACTCGGCGCCGGCCAACTTGAAAGCCACCTTCTTCGCGGTGATGGCCTCCTTCACGAACCTGGCCCTCTCCTTCAGTCAACTCGGCACCAAGTATCTGAACGAGATCTTTATTGTCACGCGGGAGGTGAAGGATGTGGCCACTGGTGTGATCCAAACGCCCGCAGACTACAGCCAGCTCGGGTCGCTGCTCATCGTCCAATTACTCCTGGGCCTCGCCCTCCCCTTCCTCGCGATCATGTTTGCCAAAGTGACGCGCTTCAAAAGTGCATGACGACGTAAACAGGATGGCTGTATGAATGCCTTGCAGTTTCTCGTCGATCACGGCGCCTCCGTTCTCTTTTGGGTCGTGTTTGTCGAGCAAGTAGGCCTGCCGATACCCGCCATCCCTCTGCTGGTTGCGGCGGGCGCGCTGGTCGGAGCCGGCAAGATGAGCCTGGCAACGGCGCTGCTGATTCCTGTCGCTGCATCGCTGCCTCCCGATCTTGCCTGGTACTACTTGGGCCGTGTGAAGGGGGGAAAGGTGTTGGGGTTTCTTTGCCGCATGTCTCTCGAACCGGACTCATGTGTGAGGAGCACCGAGAACCTGTTCCTGCAACATGGCTCGCGCGCCCTGCTTATGGCGAAGTTCGTCCCAGGATTCAGTACTGTTGCGCCACCGCTGGCCGGGATCGTCGGCATGGGTGCCGTCTCGTTTCTCGTCTACGATACGGCCGGAGCCCTCGTCTGGGCAGGCCTCAGTGCCGGAGTCGGAGCGCTCTTCAGCAATCAGTTGGAACAGCTCGCTCAGCTCTTTGACCAGGCCGGCGGATTGCTTCTGGCCGTCGCCTCTGCCGGTCTTGCCGGATTTATCGGGTACAGGTTCTATCATCGACAGAAGTTCTTGCGAGACCTGCGGATGGCGAAGATCTCCGTGGAGGAACTCAAGCAGCGCATGGATGCCGGGCATCCCATCACGATTGTGGACGTTCGACATCCTTTCGCGTTGGAGCTGGATCCTGAGAGAATCCCCGGCGCGCTCCATTTCACGCTGGAGGAGATCGAGCATCGGCATCATGAGATTCCTCGCGACCGCGAGATTGTTCTCTATTGTTCCTGTCCGAACGAGGTTTCGAGCGCCCGGACTGCGTTTCTCCTTAAGAAGAAAGGCGTCCATCGGGTCCGCCCGCTCGAAGGCGGCCTTGACGCCTGGCGAGAGCGGAAGTTTCCGCTTGAGCGCCGTTCAGGTGTGGCAGGCCTATGACTGTACGGAGGCAGACGAGGGCCGGCAGGGCTGTTCTTGCCTGGCGTCTTACGCATGTACGCGAACAAAGCTGAGGAGTCGACCCTGAAAAAATGGCATTTCTTTCTCGGGCAACCGGAGACGCCACTCCGTGCGTGCATAGCCCTGGGAGGCCATGTGGGTGCTGAATTGGCCGCAACGGCTGCGGCCGGGGTCGGCCAGGAGAATTTGGCAGGACGGGTTGGCATGATCGGCGAGGAATCCCGCCAGTAATGAGGGATGATCCCGCTCATACAGGAGATCGCTGCCGATGATCAGGTCAAAGCGGCCGAGATCCAGATTCGGCTCGATCCACGCCGCTTTGAAAAAGTGGATCGGCGCGAGGCCGTTCAGGTCGGTATTGTGTCGCAGGAACTCTTCCGCCAGCGGATGGTGGTCGCTCGCAGTAATGTTCGCGCCGCGTTGTTGCAGTACGAGACTCGGAAGGCCGATGCCGCACCCGACTTCCAGGATGCTCTTGCCTTCGATCGGGAACCGGTACATCTCTTCTGCGAGCGCCAGCCCTGAAGGCCATACGACGCCGAAGATCGGCCAGGAGGCGGAGGAAATGCCGGCCCGTTCGGCGCAGCCGTCAGGGTCTGAGAATTGCCGGCGATCGAGAAGCGTTCGAATCTGATAGGGGATCGCTCCCATCCGATAGCCGGTGGTTTCGACCTCATAGCCTGGTTGGTGAAGAGCCATTCACGGTTCAGCATAGACTCTTCTGTATCGCAGAGCCATGCAATTCACGGTCTAACGTTGGGGCAGGAGTCATTGCACGCGGTCCTGGTATCCCCTTGATCCGTGCGGTATGATGAGCATCTATTTAAAAGGCGTGAAGAGTGGCAGAACGCCCGGATGAATCCTTTCGGTGGATTGCGCCTCTCACAGTCCATGCCTTACGTTTCATGAATTGAATGAAAGGGGGCGACCGGTTTCGACGGGGATACTGAAGTCATCGGTGCATGTCGAGCTCCTGGGGACTCGTTAAACCTCTAGGAAAATGCAACTGCCAATCAAGAACTGGCACTCGCAGCTTAATTAACTGCGACGTTCCTCCACCTGATGCCCGCGGGGGTGGTTGGAGCGCGATGCAGCGGGCTGGTCCAAGGCTGGTGCTCAGCGGCTGAGGACGAGAACTTTCTGGGCTAGCGGCCAGTCTAAGCCAGCCGATGGGCGTGGGTGGCCGCGAAATTAAAACGATCGGCTACACATGTAGATCCGGTGCGCTGACGATCTTCGGACAGGGGTTCAACTCCCCTCGCCTCCACCAAACCGCACTTCGTGCGACCCGGCGCCTCTTTTTCGAATTATCGTGATTGAAGGCGCCGGATAAAACCCTTCAGTGAGTCCCTCGCTCTGGCAACATTCGCTCGACCCGGAACCACTATGATGGCTCTGGGCGACGGGAGAAAACCATCCAGTCGTTCGTGCGTTGATGCCGCACCTGGTGCGGCCCGCTGGCCTTCCGATGGAGACCAGCGGATAAGTGCCACCAGTGTTCTTCATACACCCCTCTTGTTTGCCTCGCATGTTCAGTACAGATACCTTGCGAAGGGTGTCCCCAGAACCACGATGCTTCCGTGCTTCTTCCGGTCTCAAGAATCTTCGCTGATGTTTTGTCTGCGCTGGATTTGTTCCCGCCTATTTGGGTACTCTGACTGAGCGGCGTTTCCCGGATCGGTAGGAGTGCCTATGGTGTGGATCAGAGCGATAGGGGTCCTGGCATTAACGGGCTTGGTCTCGACCGGTTCAACCGGACCGGTGTCTGCACTGGCGAACGAGCCGGCGGCACAAAAGACCGATACGACTCCCGTGCCTCCTCCCGCAAAGACAGAGCCGGCTCCCGCTCAGGCCCCACAGCCTATAGTCCCGAAACCAAAAGCGGTCGAGGCGGAACCGAAGCCGGCCACGAAACCACAGCATCCCGCGAACAATGTTGGCGGAGCGAAACCGGTTCCCGCACCGCCTCTTCCTGCCGACATCACCGGCAAGGATGGCGCACCGATGGTCTTGGTGCCAGCGGGTGAGTTTACGATGGGGAGCGACAAGGGTGATGAAGACGAAGCCCCGATCCATCGTGTCTATCTGGATGCGTTCTATCTGGATAAGTTCGAAGTGACGAATGGGCGCTTTGCGAAATTTGTCGAGGCCGTTCAGAGTGAGCCTCCCTGGGGGTTTGCGGATAAGGACACGCCCCTTGTCCAGGCGGATCGGCCGGTGCGTTGGGTGAGCTGGATGGATGCGACGGGCTACTGCTTGTGGGCGGGCAAACGGTTACCGACGGAAGCGGAATGGGAGAAGGCGGCTCGTGGTACCGATGGAAGGACCTATCCCTGGGGCAATGACCCCCCCACTCCAGCCCATGCGGTGTTTGGGCTGAAGGAAGGCGGCGCTGAGACCGTCTCGCCGATCGGCAACCGCGATAAAGGAAAGAGCCCCTATGGCGTGCACGATCTGGCCGGGAATCTCTATGAATGGGTGATGGACTGGTACGACGAGGAGTTTTACACGAACTTCGCGAAAAATCCGGCGATCAACCCTCGCGGTCCGAGTGAAGGGACGGCGAAGGCGCAGCGCGGCGGATCGTACATCAACAACCCCTACCGGCTGCGGTCTTCGTTTCGTACCAAGGGAGATCCCACGGAACAGGACCCGAATGTCGGCTTCCGCTGTGCGCAGGATGTTCCCAAGCTTCCTTAGCCTGTCCGTATACAGCTACCTCGGCTCAGGCTTGCTCTGCCGCTGCGACTCCCTTCTTAAAGGTCGCGTACACATAGACGGGAATGCCAAGGTCCTTCAGCGTCGATTGGATCAGGGGTTGCACCTCATCCCACGTCAATCCTCCCACTCCCGTTGCCAGCCTCGGCAGAGCCAGGCTTGTGACTTGTTGTGCCTGTACTTCTTTCTTCAGGGCCTGGAGGACGTGATTGATATTAGGGATGGTCGCTTTCCCCGGCTTGCTCTGATGGCCGTCCGGCGCTTCCTGGGTAAACAGATTAATGATGACGGGCGACCCAGGTCCCTTCCAGCTCCACAAGGTTCCCGGTTTGGGATTGTAGGTTTGGCAATAGTGCCGGAAGTCTTTGTACATCCCGGGCCATTGTTCACGAAGCGATAACGCCAGGCCTTGCTTGAAATCGTCGTGGGGCGCGACCCCATGGGCAATCGCGGCCGCTTTGGATAAGAGCAAATCCCCTGTCACTTCTGTGATCATTGCGTACTCCTTATTGAGGTGATGAGTGTTCGCATATCAATAAGGCTTCTTCTCCGCGTGGTCAATCGGGGCTGAGAAAAAGTTCTCGCGGACCACCTGTGTCCGCATTAAGTTGGTCCTTTGGCGAAGTGCCGCCGTTTGCTGTTACGGGCGGATATGTTTCCTGATGAGGGATGAGGCCCGGCCGTTCTCGTAATTCGTGGGGTGCGTGGCCTTGTGATTCAGGTGTGTGCTTCCCTAAGTCTTACACAGCAGCTCCCCCTCCGGTTCTCTCCTTCTGTTCCATCTTTGAAGTGTTCGGCGTAAGGTAGTCATGCTCAGGACTTCTATAAGAACGAAAGAGGAAGGGGTACCATCACCATGACCCACTATCAGGTGAAGTCCGGAAGCAAATTGCTGTTGAAGGACTTTGATCCGGATGAGACCGGACACTACAAGAACACGGATCAGGAGAAAGACAAGGCCAAGGCGGAAACGGCTCAACTCATCGCGAGACTGGATGGATTACAGGAGCGCCTGTACGCCAATGCCACCAGGTCCTTGCTCATCGTGCTGCAGGGGATGGATACCAGCGGCAAAGACGGGACGATTCGACACGTGATGTCGGGTGTGAACCCGCAGGGATGCAAGGTTGTGGCCTTCAAGGTCCCGTCCCAGGAGGAATTGTCGCACGATTTTCTCTGGCGGGTCCATCGCGAGGCTCCGCCGAAGGGCTACATCGGTATTTTCAATCGGTCGCACTATGAAGATGTGCTCGTCACACGGGTGCATGGGTTGGTGTCCGAAAAGGTCACGAAACAGCGATTCAACCAGATTAAGGAATTCGAGGAGCTCTTGTATGAAAATGGGACGGGTATTCTGAAATTCTTCCTCCACATCTCAAAAGACGAACAGAAAAAGCGACTCGAAGCCCGCGTCGCCGATCCAGAAAAGCGCTGGAAGTGGGACTCCGGGGACTTGGAAGAACGGAAGTTCTGGGATGACTACATGAAGGCTTTTGAGGATGTCATTTCAGCCACGAGCACGAAGTGCGCGCCCTGGTATGTCGTGCCTGCCAATCGGAAGTGGTATCGCAACCTCGTCGTCGCGGATCAGGTCGTTGGAGCGCTGGACGGCATGAATCTCAAGACGCCGCCGGCGCCCGAAGGCGTCGACTTCTCCAAGCTCAAGATTGTCTAGAGGCAGCCGGGTCGGATGTGCCCATATCTATGTAGTGTTTTCTGGTCGTAGGGGAACCTGCCCATGACTGCATCTCCTGACGGCAATTACCCGGTGAAGGTCTGATCTTGTATGGCATCGCGTATGCCGAAACTATTTTATGAAAAAGTCTCTTCTTCCCATTGACAGGGTTTTCTAATGGGCGTAGGAGGAGAACTGCGGCCCATGATTTACCGAAGTGCGGGAGATCGGGCAGACCGCGCGGCTGCTATCCAGGTCTCCCGGTGATTTCATCAGAGAGGAGGGTGGGTATGAGCGACGCAACGCCACCTGGTCCGTCAGGCCTACCGATGCAAGGGTAGGCTTCTCGTCGGTTGTGCCAGCCGGTTCTCCACTGGCTGTGCCTCACGGCACCTGAAATCGACAGGATTCCAGCCAGACTTTTATGGAGTGCCGTTCACCGGCGCAAGGAACTCAATTCCCTGGGGTTGACCAAGTCTCCCCAGACGAGAAGTCTTCTGAACTTGCTTCGCGCAGGTCTCACGGGCCGCACACAAAAGCTAATCACTCGGCGTCCTAAGCGCCACTCACGGGCGACCTCCAACCACAGTGCAGGGTCGCCCGTGCTGTTTTTTGTGGAGGCTGAAAAAGCCCGCCAGTTTTTCTAAAGGCTGAGGTCGGGCTGAGAAAATAGAAGCCGATCATCGCTCAACCTCACCCTGCCTCGCTTGCTGCCGCCTTGTTTGGAGAACTTTTTGACGAGCCTCATCAGAGCTTACGAGTGTGGATCTTATGAGGGCTGCGCCAGAAGAAGTAGAGCGGGATGCCGCTGAGAATGGTTGCCGCGCCGTAGAGCGATTCTGCCGGTCGTTCGAGTACGCTGTAGATCACCAGGGCGCCGGCTCCTGTGACGAGCATTGCGGGTAACAAGGGATAGAGCGGCGCGCAGTAGGACTGGCCGTGCGGGGCGGATGTTCGGCGGAGGCGGAAAATGGTGGAGAGGGTCAAGGCCATGAAGAGCGAGAGGACGAGGCCGCTGTAAACCAGCAGTTGTTCGAAGGTGCCGCTCAGAATCAAGAGCGAAGCCCAGAGGCTTTGGAAGACGATCGCGCAGGCAGGCGCACCGGTTCTAGGATGGACCTGGGCAAGCCAGGGGCTGATCATGCCGTCACGGGCCATGGCCCAATAGACGCGGGGTCCCGCCCAGGTCATGGCGCTGACCGCTCCCGCGATAGAGAGACAGAGAATGGCGGCGACCAACCGCCCGCTCTGCGGCCCCCACAGGGCCGCGGCGGCTTTCTCCGCCACCGGCACAATCGGCTCCCGGGCCAGCTCTGTGATAGAGAGGGTTGACACATACACAACGTTCAGTAAGAGATAAACGACTCCGACGAATGCCGTTCCCCCGATCATGATCCTGGGCAAAGTCCTCTGAGGGTCGGCGATATCGCTGGCGATGTAGCCGGCGACGTTCCACCCGAGATAGCAGTAGGTCACGATCACCAGCGCGATGGCGGCTGCGCCAAGCGTCGGTTTCTGTACAGTGGGTTCGGTGAAGAGAGGGTGCCCCTGCCCGATCACTGCCGAGAGTCCGCCCAATATGAGTCCTCCGATCGCGAGGACTTTCGTAGTCGTGAGGAGCAACTGCAGGCGGCCGCCTGCTCCAACGCCTCGACAATGGATGAAGGTCGCGCTCCAGAGGAGCGTGAGCGAGAGGCCTTTCGCCACCAAGCCTTGTTCATCCTGGATCGGGACGATGCGGAGGGCATAGGAGGAGAAGCTGATGGCCGAGGCCGCCACAGCTGCGCCGAAGCCGATGGTAAACGAGGTCCAGCCGCTGAGGAAGGCCATGAGCGGTCCGTAGGCTTCTCGCAGGTACACGTAGTCCCCGCCGGCATGGGGCAGACGCGAGCCCAGCTCTCCATAGATCATCGCTCCGCCGACCGCGAACAGCGCTCCCATGAGCCACAGGAGGAGAATCAGCAGCGGATCGCCGAGATCGCGGGCCATGATGCCGGTGGTCGTGAAGATGCCGCCCCCGATGATGTTGCTGACCAGCACGCAGGAGGCGGTGAACCAGCCGATGCGAAGGTGTGGGGAGTTTTCACTGCGCAATGAAGTGGACGGCATGGTTGCGGCATGATGCGCGGAAATCGCCCACGAGGCAAGCCACAGATGTCTGCCTTTCTTTTCGCATGAGCCTCGCCTACCATAGGGGTCATGGCTGAGGGGAAGCCCAAAAAGACTCGATCGGCAGCAGGCACGAGAACAAGACGGAAGCCTGCCGGTGCCTCAACGGGACTCACTGCCACGGAGCTGCAGGCGGCCGCGCCTCCCGGTGAAGTGGCGGCGTTGCATCGGGCCATCGATGAGGACGGCGGCAAGGTCTTGTCCGTCTACCGCGAGCCTTACGGAGGGCGCTGGTTGGTACTTGCTGCGTTGCCCATCGAGCTGGTCGAGCCGACCCCCTATCAACGGAATCTTTCCGATACCCATGTGCGGAAGCTCGAAGCGGTTATCGGGAAAATCGGGCGGTTTCTGGACCCGATCATTGCGGTGCGGAACGCCAAACCGGACCACGCCGCGAAATACTGGACACCGAATGGCAACCATCGCTTGTCTGCGATGCGTACGCTCGGGGCGAAGAGCATCGTGGCGATCGTGGTGCCGGAAGCCAGCGCGGCCTATCAAATCCTCGCCCTCAATACGGAGAAGGCCCACAACCTGCGAGAGAAGGCGCTGGAAGTGATCCGCATGTACAAAGAACTCGCGCAGCTCGACGACGCGACGGAAGAGACCTACGCCTTGGAGTTCGAAGAACCGTCCTTCATCACCCTGGGTCTCTGTTACGAGGAACGGCCGCGGTTTAGCGGCGGGGCCTATCATCCGGTGCTCAAACGGGTGGAGGAATTTCTGACGAGCCCGATGCGCGCTGCCATCGATCTGCGCAGGGAACGGGCCGGAAATCTTTTGGCGCTCGATGATGTGATCGTGAGGCAGGTGGAAGCGTTGAAGGCCAAAGGGTTAACCAGCCCCTATCTCAAGAGTTTCGTTGTGGCTCGCGTGAATCCCGTTCGCTTTCGCCCCAAGGATGCTCCTCCCCTCTCGTTCGACGAGGCCCTCGCACGCATGACGAAGGCGGCGGAAAAGTTCAATCCCGACAAGGTGAAGATGGATGACCTGGCCAAATCAGGCGGGGCTCCGGAGGACGGCGACTAACTCTCCCCCGCCTTGTTTCTGCGCTCATGGCCCCTTTACAATACCTCGTCCCTCTCACCAAAGGAGGCCGCCATGGGTCTTGCCGATAATCAATGCGTGCCTTGCCGGGGTGGTGTGCCGCCTCTTCCTGCCGAGCGGGTCCAGACGCTGCTGAACGAACTCGGCCGGGGCTGGTCGCTGAATGCGGCGGGCCATCTTGAGCGGCTCTACACGTTCAAAGATTTTGCTCAGGCCCTTGCCTATGTCAATAACGTTGGTGCGATCGCCGAGGCCGAAGGCCATCATCCGGATCTCTACCTGGCTTGGGGAAAATGCAAGGTGGAGATCTGGACACACAAAATCAACGGGCTGACGGAGAGCGACTTCTACCTGGCGGCGAAAGCCGACCGGGAATTCGAGCCATTCCGATCCGCGGTCAGGTAATCACGGGCAATCTATGATGTCTCGAGGCAACAGATGAGCGATCAAGCCCGGGTGGCGCTCGTCAACATGCCGTTCAGCTATTCGAAGTACCCCTCGATTCAGCTCGGGACCCTGTCGGCTCTGCTCAAGTCTAAGGGCGTCCCCGTCGATTGCCATCACCTGAATGTCCGTTTTGCGCATAAGATCGGCGTGCCGCTGTATGAAATGATCTGCGAGAAGCGGGCGCTCTTCGGCGAGTGGCTCTTTTCTTATCTCCTGTTTCGAGACAATCCGAAACGCGCGGAATACCCGCGGGTCTTTAAGCCGGTCTTCGAGCAAGTGGCCCGGGAGAGCGGGCATCCGATCTCCTTCTTCGAGGAGATGGCGACGAGGACGGCTCCCCAGTTCCTCAGCTGGGCGATGACGGCGATTGACTGGGGCCAGTACAAACTGGTGGGCTTCACCTCGACGTTCGACCAGAATGTGGCGAGCCTCACGCTGGCGAAGCTGATCAAGGATCTCTATCCCCACGTCAAGATCGTGTTCGGGGGGGCGAATTACGACGGCGAGATGGGCAGGGAGTATTTCCGCGCGTTTCCCTTTATCGATTATGTCGTCGTGGGAGAGGGAGAAGAGGTGGTTCCCGCCCTCGTGCGCCATATCTTAGAAGGTGGTTCTGAAGCGGTTCAGAATGGAGTAATCTTCCGGGAACAGGATCAGATTCGATTTACACCGAATCCGGGACTGTTTGCGGACTTCGCGAAGACCGGTCCGCCGGACTATGACGACTACTACCATCTGCTGGCCGAACTTGGTGATGCGGCGCAGGGTCTGGATCGTATTCTCCTCTACGAAGGCTCGCGCGGATGCTGGTGGGGGGAGAAGCACCACTGCACGTTCTGCGGCTTGAATGCGCAGAGTATGAAATTCCGCGCGAAGTCGCCGGATCAGGCCGCCCGCGAGATGACGGCTCTTTCCAGCCGGTACGACACGACCCGGTTCAGGCTGGTCGACAACATCATTGACATGAAGTATGTCGAGAATCTGTTCGGGCAATTTGCCGCCGCGCACTGCGATCTCGACGTGTTCATTGAAACCAAGAGTAATCTCCAGAAGAGTCAGATCCGCACGCTGGCCGTGGGGGGCGTGAAGTGCATGCAGCCGGGGCTGGAAAGCCTCAGCCTGACTCAGCTCAAGGCGATGGACAAGGGCGTGACGCCCATGCAGAACATCGTCTGCCTCAAGTGGAGCTACTATTATCGGGTCGCGGTGTCCTGGAATATCCTGCTCGGCTTTCCCGGCGAAACGAACGAGGACTATCGGCGGCAGATCGATCTCCTTCCGTCCCTTTTCCATTTGCAGGCACCGGAGGCGACCGGAAAATTCTGGCTTCAGCGGTTCAGTCCCTACTTTACGAAACCACACGAATACGGTGTGCGGATCACAGGGCCGGGGATGGCCTATGAGTATGTGTATGACGCCGCGCGCGTCGATTTGCTGAAGATCGCATACGATTTCGAGTATGAGCTCGATGACTGGCCGGTGGACCCGCACCTCTATCAGGAACTAGTCGGTCTGGTGGAGGAATGGCAGCGACGGGCGCGCGGCAGCGACCGGCCGTTCTTGTATTATTCCAAGGCGATGGACTACGTCACGGTCTATGACGGGCGGGATCCTCAGGCGCCGACCAGGCAACGGTTTGACTGGCCTGCTGCGGGTATCATCGAGGCCTGCAATGAGGCTCCGAAGAGCCGGGATCAGATTCGTGCGGCGTTGAAAGATGCGAAGAGTGACGGGGTGCTGTCAGATGACGAACTGAACGAGGCCCTGGGCATCTTGACGGGCCGTCGCATCCTCTATGAAGAGCGGGGCAAGTACTTCACGCTCGCGATTCCGGAAAACCAGTATCTCTGAATCACGTCCGTCTGCTCTCAGTCGCGCCGCTCTGCCTTACATCGACAGCTTCTCGGCCACATTGCGCATCTGCACGCCATGGACGAGTGATGCGCCGCCCCGAATGGCGCAGGCCACGTGCACCGCTTCCGTCATCTCCTCAACATTCGACCCTTTCTCCAGCGAGGCTTGCGTGTAGGCATCGATGCAATAGGGACATTGCACGGCATGCGCCACGGCGAGGGCGATCAAGGCCTTCTCCCGCTCCGTGAGGGCTCCCTCGGCGAATACCGCGCTGTAGTAGCTCATGAACTTGTCCCAGAGTTCCTTATTGCCCTTGCCCATCTCGGCGAATTTCCCCAGATCGTGTGCGTGATAATACGAGTCCATCGTTCAGCTCCTTTGGCTGTGGATGAGGAATCAACGAAGCGGAAAGGAATACGGACGTGAACGTGCAGGGTCAGGCATGACCGGGAGGATCAGGCTCAACATGTGAGAGGACTTCAGAGAAACGGCTGCCCACAATATCCGTCACCTTGGCCATCAAATCGGTGACTTCTTTCCATTCGGCCGGCAGCAAGTCCTGCTTGAGTTGCGGATGAATGGCCCACTGGGCATCGACCTGCGTCCCAGTGCGACTGACGAGGACGCGGAGGAGTTCGACATCCCAGGTGGTGGATTCTGCCGGACTTTCACCCGACGGATTGTTGTTCGATGGCCATGAGGGAGGTGTTGATGTCGCCATATTCAGGTACTCCACATTGATCGTCAGCAATTTTATCCTACGGAGAGTCCGGCTGTATACGGGGTTGAATTAGCAGGTGCGCGAAAGGCCCGATGGTCTGAGGAACTGATGGTTCTATGCGCCGGGTGGCGTGGCGTCAAGGGATTCCTGAATGACGGTGAGCATGGCTTCATGGATGAGCCCGTTGCTGGCCACAAGTTCTTGGCCATACAAGGAGTGGGCTTCTCCACGAAAGTTTGTGACCTCTCCTCCTGCCTCTCTCAAAATGACCGTTCCTGCCGCCATATCCCACGGGTTCAGCCGCACTTCCCAAAACCCGTCGAATCGTCCTGCTGCGACATAACACAGGTCCAGCGCAGCGGATCCTGTTCGACGGATGCCTTGTGCGCGGAGCGCAAAGCGGACGAAATGATCAAGGTTGTTCTGTTTGGTCTCCCGGATATCGTACGCGAAACCGGTGACCAGCAGCGACTGGTCGAGAATAGCCGTCTCTGATACATGGATCGGATGGCCGTTCATATGCGCGCCGCCGCCATGCGTTGCGCTGAAGAGTTCATCGCGCGTCGGGTCATAGATCACCCCCAGGACACTCTGTCTCTGGTATTCCAATCCTATGGAAACACAATAGGCAGGGAATCCGTGAGCGAAATTGGTGGTGCCGTCGAGCGGGTCGATGATCCAAACGTACGGGGAGGAGCCGTAATCGAGACGGCCGCGTTCCTCGGCAAGAAAGTTATGCGACGGATACCGTGAGCGGATGGAATCAATCACGGATTGTTCCGCGGCGTGGTCTGCTTCTGTTACCAGATTGATGGGATTCTTGTACTCGACGCGAAAGCCTGACAGGGCATAGCGCGTCAAAATGGATCCAGCCTGTCTCGCCGCCGTCATGGCGGTTTCAAGCAGTTCTGTAAAGTCTGATTGATAGGGAGGACAACCCATGGGAGTAGTGGCAGACTACCATAGACCGATGATCCCAACGCAAGCATGAGCCGAAAATCAGGCGCGTAGGTTTGGAGTGGCTGAATGAGTGGAGAGTTGGCTACGTGATCAAAGCACTAGATTGGAAGGCATTGATAATACAGGGTGTGAGTAAATGATGAGTCATTGATCAAGCCTTGTGATGCTATTTTGTGCAATGCTTCCTTCTATGCATTGAGCAATGGCAATAGACGGCCGTGTTATTGTAAAATACATGCTTGACAGTGTTTAGAAGCAATGCTATAAAGCAAGCATGCTTCGTAAGAGGATATAGTGGAAGAGTTAACAGACATACTTGTAGGGCTGGAGCAGAGAATTCATGCCTACAAGAATCGATTTCAGGAACTAGAGAAAAAGAAGCGTCGTCTGGATGACGAAATTGCGACGATCAAGAAGTATCTTGAGCTTGCAGAAACTCTCTACCGCGTCGAGGCCGACAAAGCCAAGCTTGCCAGCCTTTCCAGCCAAATCATCACCGACGACAACAAAGGTGTTCGTGCGTTGCCTGTGATGGACGTGACGGATCAGTCGCGGGAAATTCTGTTGGGCCGAAGCAAGTATGTGGGAAAGAGCGTCCCGGAAGCGGCGTACGAAATTCTTCGCGAATCGAACCGAGCCATGCATGCGAAGGAGTTGGTTCAGCGCTTAGTCGAAGGCGGGCTTCAGATCAAGGGGAAGACGCCGTTGACGTCGGTGGCCACGTCGCTCAAGCGGGACAAGCGCTTCAGGAAAGTGGGCCCCAATACGTTTGAAGCTTTGGAAGATGTGTTGATACAAGCAGTGTAGCAGTCAATCTAGGACCATCTCTTAACTAGGAAGGGGGGTGAGACTCTTGGCAACGAAGAAAGCAGCAAAGAAGCCGGCGAAGAAGGCCGCAAAGAAGAAGTAACCCGCCTCGCATTACACGCCGAGGGTGAGGCCACTCACTCTCGGCGTTAATTTTCTCATCACCCCCGCGACAGAAACAGCGATCCCCTGCCAAGAGAACGCGCATCGTCCGTTAAAGAGGATGGGCGGAAAACGTACTAGGAAGCTTGAAGAGCGACTGCCGGCAGGTGACGGCTCAGGGGTAGCACTGGACGGGACTCTGACTGAGCCGGTTCCGTGTTGAGGAGCACCCATTTTTCCGGTTGAGCGAGGATCTGCTTCACCAGACGGTTGTGAAGGGCATGACCGGATCGTTCAGCGCTCAGGTGGCCGATAAAAGGCATGCCGAGGAGCGAGAAATCGCCAATGAGATCGAGGATCTTGTGGCGGACAAACTCGTTGGGAAATCTCAGCCCTGATTCGTTGACGACGCCGTCTTCAGATAGCACAACGGTGTTTTCCAGGGTTCCGCCTTGGCCAAGGCCCCGGGCCCAGAGAGCTTGCACTTCATGGAGAAATCCAAATGTGCGCGCCTGGGCAATGTGCTGCTCGAAGTTGTCGGGAGAGCATTCGTGCATATAGGTCTGCGTCTTGATCGAAGGGTGATCGTAGTGGATCGTATAGGTAATGCGAGGGGTTGCAGATGGTTCGATGCGAACCCACTTGGAGCCCTCGGATACCTCAATGGGAGCCATAATCTTCAGATAGGGCTGCCGACGATTCTGTGAGATGCGGCCCACCGATTGGATGAGTCGGACGAACGGGGCGGCGCTTCCGTCCATGACGGGGACTTCCCCGGCGGTCACATCAATATAGACATTATCGATTTCAAGTCCTGCAAGGGCTGAAAGGACATGCTCGATCGTTTTGACCTGAAACCCGTTGCCATGAATGGCCGTGCAGAGTTCAGTGGGGACCAAATTTTCAATAGATGCCGCAAGCGAACCGTTGGCTTTTCCAGTACGATTCACGAAGACCACCCCGGTGTTCGGGGGGGCGGGACGAAGCGTCATGGTCGCAGGCTGGCCTGAGTGAAGCCCGACGCCTGTGCAGGTAACCGGTGCGGCAAGAGTCTGTTGGTTTCTCACGTTTCCTCCAATGGCTAACGACAGACACCGCCAACATACAGCAATATGCGTGCCGACGCATAAGTTTAGTAAGCATTTGAAAGTTATGCTAAAAGTGACAATGTGATAAATGCAGCGCTGTTGTAAAAAAAATACAACTGTGCGTTTTCATTGAGCGCCGTGTTCGGGTAGGAAGAATCTATGTGAAAGGATGCGGTTAGGGGCGAGGATCCAATTCAATAAGGCCTTTCCGAATAGCCAAGATTGCCGCTTGCGTCCGGTCATACACTTGCAGCTTATGGAAAATATTCCGCACATGGTTTTTGACGGTCTTTTCGCTCAGGTCGAGGCTGTTGGCGATTTCCTTGTTGGTTTTGCCGTCGGCGACTAGGCGAAGCACGGTGATTTCTCGCTCAGTCAAATCGTGTTCGACCCACGCCGGTTTCTTGCCCTTTTTCTGGGCCATGAGAGAAAACTCTGCCAGGATCTTGCTGGCCACTGATGGATGGATGAGCGACTCGCCGCGGTAGATGGCGCGAATCGCCGCCACGATTTGCGATGACTCGGAGTCTTTCAACAGATACCCGGTGGCTCCGGCGCGGACAAGATCGAAAATGTATTGCTGTTCCTCGTACATCGTCAGTGCGACGATGCCGATGTGGGGGAACTCGCGCTTGATTTGCCTCGTGGCCTCGACGCCCCCCATGCGTGGCATGCTGACGTCCATCAAAATCACGTCGGGCTCCAGGGCCCGCGCCTTTTCGACCGCTTCTATCCCGTCCTGAGCCTCGCCCACGATCTGGAGATCTTCTTTCGTCTTGAGAATGGCGGCCAATCCTTCGCGCACGACCCGATGATCGTCGGCGATCAAGACTTTAATCTTTTCCATGGTCGACAGCCTCCTTATTCACGAGGGGTACTTCAACGATGATGGTGGTGCCTCGCCCTTTTTTCGACTGGATGTGACCCTCTCCTCCGACGAGCCGGGCCCGCTCGATGATCCCGCGAATGCCGAAGTGATCCCATTTGTCGGGATCGCGAAGGACGGCGTCCATGTCGAAGCCGATCCCATTGTCTGAAATCGTGACCCGCAACATTTCGAGATCGATTTCCAGCTGAATGGAGACGCGGTCGGCCTTGGCGTGTTTCTGGACGTTGCTCAATGCTTCCTGGATGATCCGGAACAGGAAAATCTTGGTGCGGGGGAACAGGATCTGCTCATCCCCCGTGACGGAAAACCGCGCTTGAATATGGGACTGTGTTTCGTAGGATCTGAGGT
The DNA here is from genome assembly GCF_049546785.1 of Nitrospira sp. NS4. NCBI lineage: Bacteria > Pseudomonadati > Nitrospirota > Nitrospiria > Nitrospirales > Nitrospiraceae > Nitrospira > Nitrospira sp. NS4. The sequence continues at coordinate 719,312 of NZ_JBMWAN010000002.1, forward strand.
AGTTGGTGAGCGCGGGAATCAGCTCCATCTTATCGTAGTGGAGCGGCCGCAGATTAAAGATGACCTGCCGGGCTTCTTGAATGGCGAGTTTCAGCTGCGCCTTGCTCTCCTTGATCGTCGCCAGGCTGGCGGCCGGGTCCTTCCGAACGAGCTGCTGACAGAGGTCGAGCTTGAAATTCACGCCGGCGAGGCTCTGCACCAGTCCGTCATGGATCTCGCAGGCGATTCTGGTCCGTTCCTCGGTGACCGCCGCTCCGGTTTCCTTCACATAGAGCCGGTAGAGAGACTGGTACTTATTGAGGGTCTTTTCAATCTCCGCCGTCGCCCGGATGCGCGCCTCAATCAGTTCCCACATGAATTTGGCGCTGGCGCCGCCGATAATGGTGACACCCATGCGGTGAAAATCCTGCAAGAACTGCCATACATCGGCATCCCCCGACACGTCGATGACGAGGTCGACCTGCTCCATTGCCAGGAGCTTCCGATAGTCGCGCGTGACGGGAATGCGGAGGCGCTTGGCGAGGGTGATGCCGGGAGCTTTCGTGTTGACCTCTGCGACGCCCACGATCTGCACCAGGGGGTCGTTGGCAAAGATCTCCATGAGCGCGGTTCCGCCGCGTCCGGCTCCGATGATGGCCACGGTGGTGGCGCCGACCTTGGGCGGTTTGTTTCGGGCTCGAGGGGAAGGTAATTTGGTGCTCGCCATGAATGTCTGACCCGTGTTCAGATGACCGCGCGTGACCGATGGAGACGCTCCTGGACCGGAGGAGAGAAAGGACGCAGGGCAAGAGCGGGGCAGCGGGCCAAGGGGTTTTCTGGGTTACCGCTCCCGGCGTTGCTGGGCCAGAGATTTCAGCTCGTCCATGAACTGGTCGATATCCTTGAACTCCCGGTACACGGAGGCAAACCGGACATACGCGACCTGGTCCAGTTGATGGAGCTCTTTCATCACTTCTTCGCCGACGATCCGACTCTCGATTTCGCTTTCGCCCATCTCTTGAATGCGTTTCTCGATCCGATCCGTGACCGCTTCAATGGTGGCGGTGCTGATCGGCCGTTTCTCGCAGGCCTTCTTCAGACCCGAGAGAATTTTGGTCCGGTCGAACGACTCGCGCCGCCCATCCTTCTTCACGACCACGGGAAGAATTTCCTCCACGCGTTCGTACGTCGTATAGCGTCGCTTACAGCCGAGACACTCGCGGCGACGGCGGATGACCTCGCCTTCTTTCGCCATGCGCGAGTCCACCACCTTATCCTCGAGTTCGTCACAGAACGGACATTTCACAGGTGGCGACCCTGCCCTAACAAATGTGGGCTAGTAGGAGTGGAAGATAGGGAAGCGGCCGCAGAGTGCCTTGGCTTGCGCACGGACCTCTTCCAGCACGGCTGCGTTCTGCCGGTTCTGCAACACGCGATCGATCAGCTCCACGATTTCCTTCATCTCGGCTTCGCCCATCCCGCGAGTCGAGACGATGGGAGTGCCGAGCCTGATGCCGCTGGCCACGGCCGGGGGCTTTTCATCATAGGGGACGGCATTTTTATTGACGATGATGCCCGCAGCGTCCAACGCCGCATCGGCCTCTTTCCCGGTAATGCCCTTGTTGGTGAGGTTGACCAGGAAGAGATGGGTGTCGGTGCCTCCGGAGACGATCTTGTACCCGCGGTCGAGCAGGCCCTGGGCGAGCACGCGGGCATTCGCGATCACCTGTTGCTGGTATTTTTTGAAGGACGGCGACAAGGCCTCCTTGAGCGCCACGGCTTTGGCCGCGATGACGTGCATCAAGGGTCCGCCCTGAAGGCCCGGGAAAATGATCTTATCGACGGCCTTGGCATGCTCGGCTTTGCACATCACGATGCCGGCGCGGGGACCGCGGAGGGTCTTGTGCGTGGTTGTCGTGACGAAATCAGCAAAGGGGACCGGGCTGGGATGGAGTCCCGCTGCGATCAGGCCGGCGATATGCGCGATATCCACCATGAGATAGGCGCCGACGGACTTGGCGATCTGTTGAAAGCGGGGAAAGTCGAGCACGCGCGCGTAGGCGCTGGCTCCGACGACGAGCATCCGGGGGCGGCATTCCTCCGCGATTTTCTGCACCGCATCATAGTCGATCGTCTCGGTCTGGCGGTCCACTCCGTAGGAGAAGGCCTTGAAGATCATGCCCGAGAAACTGACCTTGCTGCCGTGTGTCAGGTGGCCGCCTTGGGCGAGGTCCATTCCGAGAATGGTGTCGCCCGGCTTGAGAACGGACAGGTAGGCTGCCATGTTCGCGGATGAGCCGGAGTGCGGCTGAACATTGACGTGGTCCGCACCGAAGAGTTCTTTGGCCCGTTGGATGGCAAGATTTTCGACCGTGTCGACGTGCTGGCATCCGCCGTAGTAGCGTTTGCCGGGGTACCCCTCCGCATACTTGTTCGTCATGATGCTGCCCTGGGCAGCCAAGACGGCGGGGCTGGCAAAGTTCTCCGACGCGATCAGCAGTAACTTGTCGTGCTGGCGTGTCTCCTCTGCTTCAATGGCAGCATAGACATCCGGATCCGTCGCCTTGAGCGCATCCAACGACCCTATCGCGTCCCGCATCGATCCTCCAAGCGTCTGTATGTCTTAAGCGGAAGGAGCTTCCGGTTCCTGCTTCTTCACCACCCGCACCGTGACGGTTGCGGTGACCTCGCGCGGCATCTTGATCGGCACGGTCACGGTGCCCAGTTCCTTGATCGGCTGGGCGAGCTGCACTTTGCGACGATCCACGGTGAAGCCCTGAGCGGCCAATCCGTCCACAATGTCCTTGTTCGTCACGGAGCCGAACATCTTGTCGTCTTTGCCGACTTGCGCTTCGATCGTCAAGGTGACGGCCGACAGGCTCTTCGCGTGGGTCTCGATTTCGAGCTTTTCCTTCTTCGCCTTTTCTGCCGCGACGCGCTTCACATGTTCAAAGGCCTTGATGCTGCGGCTATTCGCCTCCACGGCTTTGCGGCGCGGGAGGAGGAAGTTCCTGGCAAACCCGTTGGACACATCGATCAAATCGCCCAGGTGTCCGACCCCTTCGAGCGTCTCTTGTAGAATGACTTTCATACCCCTAACTCCTTCTGTTGGAAAGGGAAAGAGGATACTGGGCCGGCGGCAAAAAGTCAATTATCAAAGTCTCCATCCTGGGCACTCTCCGGCTGGACACCGGCTCTCATGGCCCTTTATCATGAGTCGATCTCATCGATTATTTGAGAGGTTCGATGTCACTGACGGCGAGAGATTACCTTGAAACCTGTGCCGTGCGATTAGAGGCCGAGGGCCAACAGCTCACACAGGCCGGCCTCGACGCACCGGTGATGGTGACGCAGGGTCGATTGGTGCAATCAATCGGCGGGCTTCATCTGTACGAGTTCACCCTCCCTTCCGGCCGCTCATTGGCCATCGATCTTCCGGTTTCGATTATTCCCGGCGAAGAGATTGAAGCCACCGAAGGGGTGGTCATTAGCTGCCACGATGGTATCGCACGGGTGCAGGCTGTGGACGCCATCGGTTCATCGGTGCCGTCAGCGACTTTGATTCCCGACCGGGCGGGACATCTGCAGACGGTTGCGAAGCGGTTGCTGGAGATGATGACCAAGGCTGACGCCTACAATCTCGGTCCGGCAGAGCGGTTGGTCCCGCTGCTTCGGTCGGCGGGGGATCCCGAGCAGGTTCATCAAGGGTCTTCCGCCATTCTCGGCACCATCTGGCTGGAGGATCGGGTGGTGCGCCGGCAGAAGCTGGCCAGTCTGGTTCTGGAGCTGATTCGGGCCAATAAGCGCATTCTGCTGATCAGTCCGGACCATCACGCCTGCGATGAAATGGCCGGCATCGTCGCGCGTGCCATGAAGGCCAGCGGCCTGACCTACAAGACATGGATCAGCCGGTATGAAATGACCATGGTGTCCCAGGTGGCCGGGCTCTCGATTCAGGAGCTGGGCTTCGAGGCGCAAATGCATCAGTTTTATGCGAAGTCCAGGGCGGAGAAGGCGTCGCTGCGGCGCAAGTATGACCGGTTTCGTGAGCTGACCCCCTTGCTGGCCTACAAAGGCCAAAAGCAGAAGGATCTCGATGAGGTGCGCCTGCTGGAATGGCGCCTCTTGACCCAACTGAGCGAGTTGCAGGCCAAAATCAAGGATGTGACCGCGATTCTCACGGAGTATGAGAATCTCCCCCTCTTGCGGCGACTGGGCATGCAGGCCGTGGGCAAGAATGTGGAATCGCTCCAGCAGTACCGGGTGTTGTATGAAAAACAGATTGGTGAATTGACCAAAGAGCTCGATATTGCGAAAGCGCGCATTGAGGAACTCGTTCCGGAAGCCGCCGTGCCGAAAGATCTGCGGCCGGAATTCGAGGAGCTCAAAGAGGACATCAAGAAATTAGGCGGCACGAAGAAGATTCGCGAACTGTTAGCGGCTGAAGAAGATACCAACCGGCAGGCCTTCATCCAGAATCGCCGCCTTGTGGTGGCGACGCCGGCTCGCGTGGCGAGCGATCCGCTGTTCAGCCGCGTCCGATTCGACGTGCTCATTGCGGAAGAAGCGCCGTGGATCGAGACGGCGTTCCTGTTTGCGGCCTCCGGGCTGGTCCGGGAGCGGATCGTGTTAAGCGGGGACATTCGTGATGTCGCGTCTGCGGGGTGTTGGACGATCCCTGAGGATCAGCCCGCCTCGACGTAGAAAATCCCATTCAATTGCTTGACGCCGGTAGCGATAATTCAGGATAATCCCCTTCCGACCCGAATGCCGAAGTGGCGAAACTGGCAGACGCACTAGATTCAGGGTCTAGCGCCCGCAAGGGTGTGCGGGTTCAAATCCCGCCTTCGGCACCATACCTCCCTCGCGCATCCCACTCTCTCTTCGTTGATGTCTCGTCACGACCATCGGTTCATGACGTCATTCGATAGTTGCCTGCAGAGGTAAGGATTCGTTTGTAATCTGCCTGCTTCCTGTTTCGGGGCAAGAGACTGGCTTCCGGCGCTATCTCTTCAATCAGGAGCATGCTGCGAGCCGCGGCATGACTGGTTCGAGGAGCGCTTGTTCTGATGCGAGGGGCTGCTCAGCGAAGGGAGCCGTGATGTCAGCCGCGGGCGGCCAGCATGCGGGTTGAGACGAGAACCATGAGTCGGCTGTGCAGCGCGGTGAGATCATCGAGTAGCTCAATGTTGGTTTCGTGAAGGAGGTGCCCAAGGGCGCGGGCACCCTGGCCGCCCACGGCCACAGGCCAGCGGCCGGCGATCGCCTCAAGATCTTTGAGCTGCTGGATGGCTGCGGCTTCCGGTTTTGTATCAGTGAGAGAGAGAAGGACGAGATCGGGTGTGATTCGTTCGCAGAAGGACAGGAGATCAGACGTGGGGAGATTGGGGCCGAGGTAATACACCTGACATCCTCGCGTGGCCGCGATGTAGGCCACGGCTTGCGCGCCGACTTCATGAATCTCCCCTTCCGGGCAGGCGATCAAGACGCGCGGACCCGATTCATTCACCGGCAGTTGATTCATCACCGAAAACAACTTCTGCTGGACCAGCTTGGTCACGTAGTGCTCAACGCCGACATTCAATCGACCCTCATGCCACAGCTCGCCGATGCGCCGCTGTAAGGGCAGCAAAATGCGGTGAAGCGCTTCTTCAAAGGGAATCACCGCCACAGCCCCGTTGAGTTTGCGCTCGAAGGCTGCCTTGTCGAGCGGATCGAGCGATCCGATCAAATCTACTAAGAGCCGGTCGTGAGGCTTTTCTTCTTCCGGAGTCACCGGAGTCGCGGCGCGCATGCGTGCGACGAGCGCATCGTGTCCCTCCGCTGCCAGTCCGCCGATCGTTGCGCCTAGATCCATCTGGGCCTTCACAAAGCGAAGGAGCGCCACTTCCTCGTCGCTGTATTCGCGGTAGCGATTGGAGCTCCGCGAAGGTTTGACAAGCCCGTAACGCCTTTCCCAGACGCGAATCACGTCCTTCGAGAGGCCGGTCAGCTTTGCAACCCTATGAATTCTATGGCCATTCATTGTCACGATCCTATTATATTTAAGCGTCCAATGTTTGTCAAATATTTTACTGTAAAACACTTGACACATTGGACAATGTGGGTTATACATTAGACATACTTGCTGCAAACATTGAACGAGCAACCTACGGAGGTGACCATGGCAACAGGATCGGCAGAGGGAACGAGAAGAGAGGGGCAACTGCAAAAGCGGGCAGCGTCTTCCGTGGTCACCGCTGAATCAACCTGCACCAGATGCGGCGGGCTTATGGTGAATGACTTCTGTATGGATCTCCTGAACAGCACCGGCGAGCTCGAGTTTGCCGCGAAGCGTTGTGTGCAATGTGGGACAGTTGTCGATCCTGTCATCCTGCATAATAAACAGCTTCGGCAGGAATCGATGCCGAGTCGGTCTGTGCGGAGATCGGTTCAATCAATGGAGTGTGAGGCGGGGTCCTAACAAGGGTCTCAATCGGCCAGGGTGTTCCTGGTGTGTCCAAACCAAGGAGGTTTCCAATGCGGAGTCAAACGGTTCTTCAGGTGGGATTAGGAGTGGCGTTAATGACGGGAACCATATCTATGGCGGCGGCAGCGGATTCGTCTGCCGGCGACAAGGACATGGTGTTGATCCCGAGAGGCGAGTTCACCATGGGGAGTCACGAACATGCCGATGAGGCCGCGCATCAAGTCGTCCTCGATGCCTACCTCATCGACAAGTACGAAGCGTCCAACGCCCGGTACAAGGAATTCATGAAAGCCACCGGCCATCCGGCACCGGCTTACTGGGACGATCCCCGGCTGAGCAAGCCCAATCAGCCCGTGGTCGGGGTGAGCTGGATCGACGCAGATGCCTTCTGCAAGTGGGATGGCAAGCGCCTCCCGTCCGAAGCGGAATGGGAGCGGGCGGCCAAGGGCCCGGACGGCGATAACCATTATCCCTGGGGCCACAAACTTGACCCCAAGAAAGCCAACTACGGACAGAATGTCGGTCGGACCATGCCGGTCGATTCGTATCCGGAAGGGGTCAGCGGATTCGGCGTCTATAACATGGCCGGTAATGTGTTCGAGTGGGTGAATGACTGGTATGACCCGAAGTCCTACAAGGATAGCGTTGCGCTCAATCCGCAAGGGCCGGAGAAGGGCTACAACTTTGCCAATCAAGGTCCGGTCAGGGTGCTGCGCGGCGGCTCCTGGCTGGCTCCGGAAACCTCCTTGCACACGAGCCACCGGTTCTGGAATCAGCCGGAGAACAACTCGTACGGCGTCGGCCTCGGATTCCGTTGCGCTAAGTCGGCACAGACGGTGTCCGATGAAGCCGTGCAAGCCGGTCGCGATGCCTTCATTCAGGCCTTAGTGGCCATGGGGGCGGAGAAGAATGCCGATGCGATGGCTTCCATCGAAAAGGCGCTGGCAGCGGATCCGGGGAACAAGGAGTACCTGGCCACCCGTGATCTCATCAAGAAGAGCATGAAGAAGAAATAGCCATGAGACGGAAGGGGGGCGGCATCGCCGCCCCCCTTCCGGGATCCGAGCATGCACAGGAGGTCAGAGATGAAGACACATACAGCGATGACGTTGGCGGTGTTCCTGGCCCGGTCCGTGATGCCCATCGCCGCAGGCCATGCAGAACAATCGTTGATCCCCCCGGACATGGTGTATGTAGCGCAAGGGCCATCGGTGATGGGGATTGATAAAGAACAGCCTGCTGCGGACTCGGGGAAAACGCTCACGCCCTATGAGCGGCGGATGAACACGCCCTGGTCGGCCGACGCGTTGAACGATGAGACTCCTGCGCACATGGTGATGCTGGATTCCTACCTCATCGACAAGTACGAAGTCTCAAACAAGGATTATGGCGACTTTATCAGGACCAAAGGCCATCCCGCCCCGGCCTATTGGGATGATCCGCGGTTGAATAAGCCCGGCCAGCCGGTGGTGGGAGTGAATTGGTACGATGCCACAGCCTATTGCGAGTTCCGGGGCAAACGCCTTCCGACCGAAGCGGAATGGGAAAAGGCGGCTCGTGGACCGAAGGCCAACCTGTATCCCTGGGGCAATGAGTTTGATCCGGCCAAGTCCAACTTCGGCAAGAATCATGATGCGACGATGCCCGTGGATGCCTATCCCGACGGAGTCAGCTACTACGGCGCCTACAACATGGCCGGCAATGCATTCGAGTGGGTCTCCGATTGGTATGACCCCCGCTATTATGGACGGTTTGACACGAGTGTAAACCCAACCGGACCGGCGCAGCCCTTGTGGTTGGGGGGAACCGGCACCTATGTGGACCGGCTGACCGTCGGAGAAAAGCGGGTCATTCGTGGCGGATCGTGGATTGCGCCGGAAGGCACAGTCAGGGCGACCCACCGGTTCTGGAATCACCCGATGAACAACAGCTATGGCGTCGGCCTGGGCTTCCGCTGCGCCAAGACGGCGCCGTCCGAAATCGAACAGCAGATCAGGGATGCCTATGTCACCGCATTGGTGGAGATGGGACGGGAACGGTTTGCGGACGCTCAACAGGCGGTATCCCGCGGGCTGGCCATCGATCCCAAGAACGTGGAACTCCTGGAGCTCCATCAGCTGATTGAGCAGTCAATGAAGCGGTCGTGAGGGGAATGGGCACCGTTCTTCCTGACGGTGCGATTGTGACGGAGGCGTACAGATGAAACGGTACACAACCATAGTTCTGGGAATCTCGTTTAGTGTGGTCCTGGGCGCAGCGGCGGCGCTGGCCGGCCCCATCGATCCGGCCCGCCATCCGCACCCGGAAAGCGCGAAGGCGGTGCATGATGCCGAGCACGATGTGGATCATGCCTGGGAGGTCTATCATCGCGCGGCCTTGGGGGGCACCGTAGCCTCGCCCGCGCTGCAAGCCGAAATCGAGGAACATCTGCACGAGGCCAGAACCCTCGTCACTCAGGCGCACGAGGCCGCTGAGCGGGGGGACAACGGTGAAGTCAAGCGTCTTGTCGGCCAAGTCAAAATCCATACGACCCATGCCATTGAGGGGAGCAAGGAGCAGAAGAAATGACACCAGGTCTGAACAGGAACAGAGCTCGCTGGAAAATAGTTGCGGCGATTGTGGCTATCGCCGGTGCCGTCGCGCAGTCGCCGGTCGCGGCGGCGCCACCGGCCTCGAAAGAGCTTGACTCGGTCCCCATGGTGACGGTTCCGGCCGGAGAATTCTTGATGGGGAATCCGGAAGGAACAGGGCGAGCCGATGAATGGCCGCAACGATCCGTCTATCTCGATGCCTTTGCGATCGATCAAGTGGAAGTGACCAATGAGCGGTACATGGCCTTCGTGACCATCACCGGCCATCGCAACCCGCCGAATCCCTATGGCACGGGGCCGCTGGTGTCCGTCAAGGGCATTGAGCAACTTCCGGTCGTGCAGACGACGTGGTACGACGCCAAGGCTTATTGCGCGTGGGCCAAGAAGCGGCTGCCTACGGAGGCGGAATGGGAAAAGGCCGCTCGCGGCACCGATGGCCGTCTGTTTCCCTGGGGGAATGAACCGCCGACCGTGACGCGCGCGAACTTTGATCGCGAATGGGAGGACGAGAAAACCTTGTACCCGGTCGGGACGTTGCCTGCTGGAGACTCTCCCTATGGAGTGAAAGACATGGCCGGCAATGCCCGGGAGTGGGTCTCCGACTGGTACGACGCGGACTACTACAAGCATGCGCCGGAACGGAATCCGCAGGGTCCTGACAAGAAGGGTGTGGTGCGATCGATTCGCGGCGGCTCGTGGCACAGTCCTCTGGCCGACATTACGACCTCCGCCAGAGGCCGCGGCGGGTTTGCGCTCCAAACTCACGGCACAGGGTTCCGTTGCGCCCGCAGTCTTGAGGGAGAGATTCAGCAGAAATAGGAGAGGTCATAGTGTGATGGAGCTCAAGGAGAATCGTGACAGACAGGAGGCCGGTTTCTTGTTCCCATCCGGGTGGCGCCGCGACTCCGCACGGCGTCTCTCGCTGAGGTCGACGGGTCCCTCCCTCCGGAGGGACCTGTCCCCTCGGTAGGCCACGGGAGCGGGTCTCGCAAAGGTAGTCCGGTACCGTCGGCAGCGAGTAGGAGGACGGCATGATTACGATCATATGGCTGGCAATGGCAGTGGGTCTGTGGATCGGCTCGGCGCAGATAGCACGCTGGAGCACAGCTGTCGCGGTTCGGCGACGGGCTGGATTGAGCAGGCGTTGTGGCAGGTAAGGAATATTCGGTGGTCCTTCTTTATCGCCCTCGAGGGGTCCCATGGAATCGAATGGGAGACCGGACAATCTTTCTTTCTCCGCCGGGCAGAGCGACGAAACCTGCACGCGTTGCGGCGGACTGATGGTCGTGGAGCACTATATCGATTTACAGGACGATACGGGCCAGATCGGCCTGACGGCGTGGCGCTGCACGAGTTGCGGGGAGGTCATCGATCCGACCATTCTTCGGAATCGGGAGAAGCCGGCCCCGAATCTCTTGTACGGCACGAAGCAGCGGAAGTACGCGCAACGGGTGGATCCGGCGGAATCGGATGGCCCTGGAAGCCGGGATGGGAATGGAACCGGTGGAACACCGGAGGACAACTAATCTGGTGTCGTTGTCGATGCGGTCGCGTCAATAAGGAGATGAGACGATGCGTATCGTGGTGACTGGCGGAACGGGATTCATCGGTCGGCCCTTGTGTTTGTCCCTCTGTCAGGAAGGCCATACGGTCACTCTCCTGACCAGAAGGCCGGCGGAGGCCCAGCGGTTGTTCGGCGCGGCTGTGGCAGCCGTCGAGTGGAATGGTCGGGAGACCGGATCATGGGAGCAGGTGCTTGAAGGGGCCGACGCCGTGATCAACCTTGCCGGCGCCCCGATCGCCGATGCCCGTTGGACGACCGCGCGCAAACGCCTTCTCACGGACAGCCGCGTGCTCGCCACCCGTCTGCTGGTGGAGGCCATGTCCCGCCGGTCGGTGAAACCCCGGAGGCTCATCAGTGCGTCAGGCATCGGTTACTACGGGGCCAGCGATGATCGTGTCCTGGATGAGGGAGCGGCCCGCGGTCAGGGATTTCTGGCCGATCTGTGTCTTGAATGGGAGTCGGCTGCCATTCGGGCTGCGCAGTTCGGGACGCGTGTGGTCCTGTTGCGGACCGGAATGGTTCTGGAACGGGACGGCGGCGCCTTGCCGAAGATGCTGCTGCCGTTCCGGCTGTTCGCGGGCGGCCCGATCATGCCGGGAACTCAGTGGGTCTCCTGGATCCACCGGCGCGACCACATCGGATTGATTCAGTGGGCGCTCAGCACCCCCACGGTGTCCGGTCCCGTCAATGCCGTGGCCCCGTCGCCGGTGACGATGAGGGAGTTCAGTGCGACCCTTGGTAAGGTGTTACAGAGGCCATCCTGGTTCCCGGTGCCGGGGTTGGCGCTGAACGTGGCACTGGGCGAACTGGGCACGCTCATGACGACGGGTCAACGAGTCAGTCCGGCGAAGGCGATGTCCGGAGGCTACGCCTTTCACTACCCGGCGCTGGAGTCGGCCTTGCAGGCGATTCTCGCGAAGAGGTGAACAGGAGCTGAGCATGGAAGACACGATCCTCTATCTCCACTCGCTGGCCATCGCGGTCCTGATCGGGAAGGTGGTGCTCTTGTCGTTCGTGGTCGCGCCCGTTCTTGCGAAGCAGCTCGATCGGGAGCCCTTCGGCAAGGTGGTCAGGGAATTGTTTCCCGCCTATTATGCGCTGGGCATGGGAGCCGCGGCCATAGGAGTTCTGTCCGTGCTCATGCTGGGGATCATTCACGAGACGAATGTGATCCGGCATCTGACGGCAGGCGTCTGGCTGGTGGTCCTGGCGGCCGAAACCTATTGCCGCTCCCCGCTCACTCCCCGGAGCAATGCGATGCGGGATCGGATCAAAGAGCAGGAATCACAGGGACCTGTCGATCCCGTTCTGCAGGCCGCGTGGAATCGATTACATCAACGATCGGTCTATCTGAACTCGCTCGTACTGCTTGGAGGTCTTTGTTTACTCGGACTGGCCGGTCGATGGTAATTCACAAGGAGGAGTAGAGATGAAGATCACAGGCGTTCATTTCGCGACAGGATTGATGGTGGGACTTCTCTTCACGGCGGCCGCCGGGGCTGCTGACCAGCCCGGGAGCCCGGCGCCCTATGCCCATGGGGATGAATCGTCCCTGCCCAGTGGCGTGATTGGCGTGTCGCTCCAGGTCGGGGCTGAGCGGATCGGTGATCCGGCGGTGCTCTATGTCGGAATGGTCCACCCTGAGGGACCGGCTCATCAGGCCGGGCTCCGACACGGAGATGAGGTCATCACGGTGGATGGGACGGCGGTGGCAGGCAAGAGTTATGAGCAGGTGGTCAAGATGATCCGTGGACAAGCGGGAACCGTCGTGAAATTGGGAGTGAAGGGGGAAGGAGGGACTCGCGAGCTATCCATCACGCGTGTGGCCAGCGACAAGCTTCCGAAGGGCCCGATGGGATCTCACGGCGCTTCCGAGAAATAGGAGTTCACCGTGATCACTCGCCTCATATGCATGACGTTGTTCGGGCTGCTGCTTCTGGGGGAAGGAGCAGCATTTGCTGAATCAGGGAATAGTGTGTCTGTCACGATGCGCCCCAACCTGGCGAAGACGAATCTGTTCTTGGCGGCCGGCGATTATCGGCGGGCGCTCGAAACCTGTCAGCGGGCCATCGACGAGATGCCGTCGGCAGGCGGCTATATCCGCCTCACCTATGTCTATCAGGCGATCGATGCCTATTTGGAACATCTCTCGCAGGAAGAGCAGTGGATGGCGGTCGAGCATCTCTATCTGAACCTGGCCTACCGCGACACCGAAGATCTGGTCGATCCCCCGGGGGGACTGGCCCGCATGGCCAAGGAGATGATCCAGGCCAGTGTGCGGCAACAGTCCGACGTCAGCGCGGCGATGGCCAATCGATTGGACAAAGCCGAGTCGGATCGTCTCTGGGTGGAGCAGGCGCAATGGCGGGCCGCGAACCCGAAGGGCTGGTGGCAGGGGCTTCCCCCAGCCTGGGTGAGATAGGAGGCGGACATGCGTGCAAGACCGGCAGGGGTGGATATCAAACTGCTTGGCGGGTTGTTCCTGATCGTCGGCACCATGGATCTGATCATCATTGTGCTCTTTCCCTCCTATGCGCTCAAGCTGTTCGGCACGGCCGTGACGGGGCCTGCTTCGCTTCTGATCAAACTACACCCCCCTGCCGTGCATTTGTTGATCGGCTATGGATTTCTCTGGCTGCGCCCCTGGTCCTGGGGATTGAGTCTGGCCTATGCCGGGTTTGGAATCGTGAGCGAGGCGATGAATCAGCTGGCGTTCGGATTCCATGTGGTCCGGTCCGGCTTCATGGCCACGACCCTCCTCTTTGCCCTGTACCTCATCTGGCGGCGGTCCCTGTTTGTCGATGAGCCCCGGTCTGATCACAAGCCCAACCCCGCTTCACAGGAGCTGTTCTGATGCGCGGCATCGTCTGGTTCAGACGCGATCTTCGGTTGCACGATCAGCCGGCCCTGACCGCCGCCTGCGAGGCCTGCAGCGAAGTCATGCCGTTATTTGTGTTCGACGAGCCGCTGTTGCGGTCCCGCGTCTTCGGATCCGCCTGCGTCAATTTCATGCTGGGATGTCTGCAAGAGCTGGCGTCGGCGCTGGCCGGTCTGGGCCTCACGCTGCGATGGCGCCGCGGTGAACCGTTGGATGAAGTGGTGCAAGCGGCGCGTGAATGGAAGGCCGACGTTGTCTATTGGAATCGTGACTATGAGCCGGGAGCGATTCAGCGGGACCTTGCCGTTCAGCAACAACTGGCGCAGCTCGGTGTGCCTGTCCGCACATTTAAAGACCATGTCGTGTTCGAGGCGGAAGAAGTCCGGGGTGCCACCGGCGAGCCCATGCAACGGTACAGTGCCTATCGTGCCCGCTGGTGGGCCAAGTGGCAGGCCACGAAGCCGGCTCCCCTTGCGGTTCCCCGATCGGTGCCGGTTGTGAAAGCCCACTCGGTCCCGCTTCCTGAACCGTTTCCATCGGCGATGGAACTGGGATACGACCTGGTGACGCCATGGATCGAGCCGGGCGAACGGAACGGGCAGAAGCGGCTGCAGTGGTTCATCAAGGGTCCTATTCACACCTATGGGAATGGCAGAAACCAGCCGGGCATCGACGGGAGTTCACAACTCTCCCCCCATTTCCGTTTCGGAACCCTGTCGGCCCGCACGGCAATCCATACGGCCTTGGGCGCTCTCGCGAAGGGTGGCCGGGTGTCGAGGGCGGACGTCCTGATCTGGATCGATGAACTGGTGTGGAGAGAATTCTTCCAACAGGTGCTCTCGGCCTTTCCCCGTGTCGTGGAGGGTCCGTTCCGTGATGTGGCGGTTCCTCCGGTCCGTGAACCGGGGCCGGAACGGGACCGGTTGTTTCAGGCCTGGTGTGATGGGAAGACCGGTTATCCGATCGTGGATGCGGGCATGCGGCAGCTGAATCGGACCGGCTGGATGCACAATCGGGTGCGGATGATTGTCGCCTCCTTTCTCATCAAGGACCTGCGGATCGACTGGCAGAGCGGCGAGCGATACTTCATGCGGCAGCTGCTTGATGCGGATGTGGCGGCCAATAACGGCAATTGGCAATGGTGCGCCGCGACCGGCACGGATGCGATGCGCGGGTACCGGATTTTCAACCCGGTGCTGCAAAGCAAGAAGTTTGATCCGGATGGGGCCTATATCCGCGCCTATGTGCCGGAACTGGCAAGGGTGGCGGCCAAGTGGATTCATGAGCCGCATATGATGAGTCTCGATGAGCAGCGTCGGGCCGGTTGCCGGATCGGCGTCGACTACCCGTTGCCACTGGTGGATCACGCACAGGCTCGCCGGGAATACCTGGATCTTGGCAAACAACAGGTGAGCAGATGAAAACCGGACCGCTCCGTCTCGGGATCAGCCGCTGTCTCCTCGGAGACGAAGTCCGGTTTGACGGGGGCCACAAGCGCGACAATTTTCTGACCGATGTCTTGGGCCCCTATGTGGAATGGGTCCCGGTCTGTCCGGAAGTGGAAGCCGGGCTGGGGACTCCCCGGGAAGCGATGCGGCTGGTCGGCGATCCCCGGCATCCACGGGTCCTGACGATCAAGAGCGGACAGGATCATACCCGGGAGCTGGAGAAGATGACCCGGCATCGCCTTGAGGAGCTTGGCGATCTGGACTTATCCGGCTTCGTCTTTAAGAGGGGTTCGCCGAGCTGCGGCGTCGAACGGGTCCGTGTCTACACCGAACAGGGGATGCCCAGTCACAGCGGAGCCGGCATCTTCGCACGGGCCTTTGTCGACCGGTTTCCGCTGATTCCCGTGGAGGAAGAAGGGCGGCTCTGTGACGCGCCGCTCAGGGAGAACTTTATCGAACGGGTGTTTTGCTACCGCCGGTACCAGGATCTGCTTGAGAGCGGCGTGACGAGGCAGGCGGTGGTCCGGTTTCACACGATCCATAAGTATCTACTCATGGCCCACAGTCCGCAGCATTACCAAGTCCTCGGGCGGCTGGTCGGCCAGGCGGAGCGGCACCGACCCAAAGAGCTGGCGCAGCGGTATGGCGACCTCTTCATGAAGGCGTTGGCCGTCAAGGCGACGGTACGCAAGCACGTGAATGTGCTGCAGCATATTCTGGGCTACTTTAAGGACCAGCTCGCCGCGCGAGAAAAGGCGGGACTCCTGGCCGTGATTGAGGACTACCATCAAGGGCTCACTCCGCTCATTGTGCCGCTCACGCTGATCAAACACTACGTTCAGATGTTCGATGTGCAATACATCCGCGACCAGGTCTACCTCAATCCTCATCCGAAAGAACTGATGTTGCGGAACCATGTGTAGAAAGGATGCCGTATGCCGCATGTTGTCATAGAGGAAGCCGGGGATCTTCAGGGCCTCTTCCAGGCATTTACACCGATCATTCAGCGAGCAGGGAGCACGATTCTCAAAGTGCAGGAGTGTTATCTGGCTCGAAGCGGCAAAGAAGCCCTGCTGGAGTCGGTCGCGATTGAGGAGGGTGTGGCGCGGACCTTCTTCGTGCAGCTGAAACAGCATGAGAAGGCGATCACCGTCCGTCTGTTACCGGCCACGGATCCTGAGAAAACCGTGGCGGTCAAGAGGGTCATGGGGCTTGTGGCAGGATTCATTCGCAGGGTCTACCCGGGGAGTCGGTACGGGAAAACCAATCTACAGGAGTACCTGGAGGCGGCGACGGGCGCAGTCTGAACGAGCGGAAACGCGATTATCACGAGGAGCACCAAGATGGCCACGACGAGGCGAGGAGTGATTTTAGTAGGACACGGCGGCATTCCAAAAGGGTGTCCGCAGGAATTGGTCACAAGGCTGAAACGACTGGAGGCTCAGAGGCGCGCGGCCAAGCAACCGCCGACGGCGGAAGAACTCGAGTTGGATACGAAGATCCGTCAATGGCCGAGGACGCCGGAGACGGACCCTTATCAATCGGGACTTGAGGCGGTCGCCGCTCAACTGCGCGCCAAGCTGGGCGATGTGCTCTTTGGCGTGGCGTACAACGAGTTTTGTGCCCCGACGCTGGAAGAGGCGGTCGAAGCGTTGATCAAGCAGGGGGCGACCCACATTACCGTGACGACGACGATGTTTACGCCGGGCGGGTCGCACTCGGAGGTTGAGATCCCGGAAATCCTCGACCATTTGAGGCCGCAGTATCCCGGGGTCGAACTGTGTTACGCCTGGCCGTTCGATCTGAGTCTCGTGGCCAACACATTGGCCGAGCAGGTGAATCGGTTTTCATGACGGGGGGTAAGACGGTATCCAGACGCGCGACTTTGCTTGGAGACTAATCCCATGGCACATCTCACTCGTCTTGCATTGAACCTGGCAGAACAGGGGCTGTTTCCAGACGCGGTGATCCGATGGGGGATCCGGCAGTTGCTCAAGGAGCGCCTCAGGGAGATCCGGTCAGGTGACGCTCAAGCAGCAGCACGGAACGAAGAGCGCTTTATCGAGGAGATGCGCCATGCGCCCATCGCCGTGCTGCCGGAGAAAGCCAATGATCAGCACTATGAAGTGCCGGCCGAGTTCTTCCAGCAGGTCCTCGGGCCTCACCTGAAATACAGCAGCGCATTCTGGCCGGCCGGCGCGACAACCTTAGCCCAAGCGGAAGCTGCCGGCCTGCGTGAAACCTGCCTGCATGCGGGCCTGATGGACGGGCAGACGATTCTGGAACTCGGATGCGGCTGGGGTTCCCTTACGTTGTGGATGGCTGAGCACTATCCCGACAGCCGTATCACGGCGGTCTCCAATTCCCGTTCGCAGCGGGCTTACATCGAGGCCCGGGCCAGAGAACGCGGCTTACAGGACCGGGTTCGGGTGGTGACCTGTGACATGAACACGTTCGAGACCGATCCCGGGCAATTCGATCGGGTGGTGTCGGTGGAAATGTTCGAACACATGCGGAACTGGCCCGACCTCTTTGCCCGCGTATGCCGATGGCTGAGACCGGGCGGCCAGTTCTTCATGCACGTGTTCGTGCATCGCGCTACTTCGTACCTGTTCGAAGACCGGGGGCCCGCCGACTGGATGAGTCGTCAGTTTTTCACGGGCGGGATGATGCCCGGCGATGGCCTGCCGCTGGCCTGTCAGGACCATCTCGCCTGTGTGGCCCGCTGGCGGTGGGACGGCACGCACTATGAGAAGACGGCCAACGCCTGGCTGGCCAATATGGATGCCGCCCGCGAGACACTCTGGCCCGTGATCGAGCGTGTCTACGGCAAGGCCCACGCGCGAGCCTGGTGGGGGCGGTGGCGCATCTTCTTTATGGCCTGTGCCGAGCTGTTCGGCTATGAAGAGGGCCGTCAATGGGGGGTCAGCCATTATCTGTTCGATAGACCGGGAGCGGGAGCTTCATGAAGATGAGCACCACGATGATCGTGAGCAACTTCGTGCTCTTTCAAATCGGCTGGTTTGCGTGCGTGTGGAGTGCCGCGGCGCACCGGCCCTGGATCGGCGTGCTGGTGACGACTGGGGTGGTGGTCGCGCACGTGCTCCGTGCCCCCCTGCCTAAGGCGGAGTTCACACTGGTACTCCTGGCACTCGGCCTGGGACTCGTCTTCGATAGCCTGTTGGTCTGGCAGGGCTGGCTTCGGTATTCCTCGGGAATCGTGCTCCCGAACGTCGCCCCGTACTGGATCGTGGCGTTGTGGGGGCTCTTCGCAACCCTGCTGAATGTCTCGTTGCGTTGGATGAGGGGGCGCTGGGTCATCGCGGTTGTGTTTGGAGCCGCCGGGGGGCCTGCCGCCTACTATGGCGGCCTCCGCCTGGGGGCGCTGGAATTCGGCAATATGCCCGCAGGGCTGTTGGCTCTGGCCATCGGTTGGGCGGCGCTGACGCCGCTGCTGCTGTCGTTGTCGGCGCGTTTTGACGGCTATGCGGGCCTGCCGGAGAAGAAAACGTTATGAGTCTATCGCTCTATGTCTGGGGGCTGGCTTCAACGCTGGGCCTGGCGACGCTCACATGGATCGTCAGCGTCCTCAAGCGCGATGTGAGCATCGTGGACGGCGTGTGGGCCTTGATGCTCCTCGCCGCCGCGACCGTCTACGCCACCGGTGCGGAGCCCTATACGGGACGGACGACGCTCATCCTGACGCTGGTTGTGCTGTGGGCCGTGCGCCTGTCGGGTCATATAATCCATCGGAGCTGGGGTGAGCCTGAGGACCGGCGTTATCGAGACATCCGCCAGAAATACGAACCCAATTTCGCATTGAAGAGTCTTGGCCTCATCTTCTGGTTTCAGGCGGGACTGGCGTGGATCATCTCCATACCGCTCTGGCCGGCTCTCACCGTACCGGTCGATGGAGGGGTATGTGATGTACTGGCGGTGATGGTATGGGCCGTCGGCATGGTCTTCGAAGGCGTCGGAGATTGGCAGCTGTCACGATTCAAGGCCGATCCGGCAAACCAGGGCAAGGTGATGGAGCGCGGACTCTGGCGTTACACACGGCACCCCAACTATTTCGGCGAGTGCCTGATCTGGTGGGGCTTCTACCTCTTTGCGGTGCCGGCCGGGGCCTGGTGGACGGTCGCGGGGCCGCTTGTCCTTACCTATACGCTCTTGAAATTCTCAGGCGTGACCCTGCTGGAGCAGACCATCGTCGAGCGGCGACCGGCGTATCGAGAGTACATCGCCAGGACCAACGCCTTCATTCCCGGTCCGCCGAAACAGGGGGTGCAGGCTTCCATTCCAGGAGCCAGGCGTCATGATTAGCGCATGTTCCGTGACCGGCAGCGTTCGCATCGCGGTGGTCCTCCTTGGATTCCTGACGTGTCTCGCAAGCCCCTCCCAACAGGCTTGGAGTGCCACCCCGCAGACCTATGACTTCAAGGTCTTCCTCGGCAAGGATGAAATCGGACGCCAGCGATTTGAGGTCGCTTCGGAAGGCGAGCGGACCCAGGTCCGGATAGACGCGCAGTTCACCGTCAAGTTTCTGTACATCCCGGTCTATACGTATCGGCATACCAACGTCGAAACCTGGGAGGGAGCCTGCCTGCGCGAGATTCGCGCGGAGACGGATGATAACGGCGATTCCTTCTTCGTGAACGGAAACTCCCGGAACGGGCAGTTGCAGGTCCAGACACAGGCCGGGAGTTGGAGCAGCGAGGGCTGCATCAAGACCTTTGCCTATTGGAACCCCGAGTGGATCAAGGGCGAACGTTTGCTGAATTCGCAGACCGGCGAACATCAGTCCGTGTCCATTCGTGCGGTGGGTGAAGAAACGATCTCTGTGCAGGGAGTCCCGACGCGAACCACGCACCGCCGGATCGTCACGGACAAGTTCTCGATCGATCTGTGGTACACCTTGAACGGCAGGTGGGTCGCGCTTCAATCCACCACGAAGAAGGGCGATACCCTTCGGTATACGCTCCAGTGAGGAAATCATGTCATCTGTGATGCCATCACTCTTCATGCCCGTTGTGCTCCTCGTACTCGCAGCCTGCAGCAGCCCTCCGCCCATTCGCACCGCGACGGCCGTGGACCTGGAGCGTTTCATGGGGGACTGGTACGTCATCGCCAATATTCCCACCTTTATTGAGAAGGAGGCCCACAACGCCATGGAGTCCTATCGCCTGGCCGAGGACGGGACCGTGGCCACGACCTTCAGTTTCCGCGAGGGTGGATTTGAGGGCGCGCGCAAGACCTATCATCCGACCGGCTATATCATCGATAAGCAATCGAATGCCGTCTGGGGGATGCAATTCATCTGGCCGATCCAGTCCGACTATCGCATCCTGTATGTGGACGAGTCCTACAGCCAAACCATCATCGGTAGGACAAAGCGCGATTATGTCTGGCTGATGGCGCGCACGCCACAGATCTCTGATGTGGACTATCAGCGGTTCCTGCAGCTCATCGCTGAGGAGGGCTACGCTGTCTCCAAAGTCCGGAAGGTGCCACAACGGTGGAACTAGTGTGCCCTGGAAAACAATGGAACCCGTCGATCGCTCTGTATTGACTGACGTGCCAGGCGTGGGGACCGAGTTGAGGCTCCACGGCCACCGCAAGAACACTCATACCGGGGGACCGTTGTGATGGCCGATTGCGCGATGTGGCTTGGTCCGGACTCGAACAACGTTTGGCTGAAAACCGTATGAAGATCGCGATTGTCGGCACAGGCATCTCGGGCATGGTCGCAGCCTATCTGCTTCACCGCGATCATGAGATCACTGTCTTCGAGGCGGCGGACTATATCGGAGGACACACGAACACGATCGACGTGCAATTGAATGGCCAGAGTTATGCGGTCGACACGGGATTCATCGTCTTCAACGACTGGACCTACCCGAATTTCATCGGCCTGCTGAAGAAGCTCGGCGTCGAATCGCAGGCAAGCGACATGAGCTTCAGCGTGAAGTGCGAGCGGACCGGTCTGGAGTACAACGGCACGTCACTGAACACCCTCTTCGCCCAGCGCCGCAATCTGCTCCGGCCTTCCTTCTATCGCATGATCCGCGACATTCTCCGCTTCAATCGTGAAGCGGTGGAACTTCTGAGCCAGCCGGATCCCGGCCCGTCCATCGGGGCGTATCTCGCGGGGAACCGCTACTCGAGCGAGTTCATCGACCACTATATTGTGCCGATGGGAGCGGCGATCTGGTCTGCCGATCACGCCACCATGGCCGGCTTTCCTGCCCGCTATCTGGTGCAGTTCTTCAAGAATCACGGGATGCTGTCTGTGAATGACCGCCCCGCCTGGCGGGTGATCAAGGGCGGCTCGCGACGGTATATGGAGAACCTGATCGCCCCGTTTCGGGATCGCATTCAACTGAAGGCACCGGTCGGGTCCGTCGTCCGCCACTCAGAATCCGTCGAGATCCGTCTGGCGAACAGGGGCGGCGCGGGCTCGATGCGGTTTGATCACGTGATCATCGCGGCACACAGCAATCAGGCTCTCTCGATGTTGGCCGATCCCTCGCCGGGAGAGAGAGAGATTCTCGGTTCCATTCCGTACCAAGAAAATGAAGCGGTCCTCCATACCGACGTCTCGCTTCTCCCCCGTCACAAACTGGCCTGGGCCGCCTGGAACTATCACCTCCTGCCGAACCAGCCGGATCGTGCGGTGGTGACGTACCATATGAACCGTCTTCAGCGTCTCTCGGCGCCCCAGGAATTCTGCGTGACGCTGAACCATACGGACGCCATCGACCCGGCCAAGGTGTTGCGCCGGATCACGTATCACCATCCGGTGTATTCACCGGAGGCGGTCGCAGCCCAACGACGGCACGGCGAGATCAGCGGAGTCAATCGCACGTCATACTGCGGCGCCTATTGGGGCTTTGGATTTCACGAGGACGGGGTCAAGAGCGCGTTGGCGGTCTGCAGGCCCTTCGGCAGGGATCTGTCGTCATGAACAGTTGCATCTATACAGGGACGGTCCGCCACCGGCGTTTCAGCCCGGTGCCGCATGCGTTCACCTACCGGCTCTTCATGATGTACCTGGATCTGGGCGAGCTGCCGGCGGTGTTTCAGCAGCGCTGGCTCTGGTCTGTGGACCACCGCAATGTGGCGTCGTTCAGGCGCGGCGATCACGTCGGCGATCCCGCGACGCCCCTGGATCGTTCTATCCGGGGGCTCGTCGCGGAGCGCACGGGGCAGACCCCGGCCGGTCCGATCAGGTTGCTCACCCACCTGCGGTATTTCGGCTATGTGTTCAATCCAGTCAGCTTCTATTTCTGTTACGACGCGGCCGGCGCGCACGTGGAGGCGATCGTGGCGGAGATTACGAATACGCCGTGGGGGGAACGTCACTGTTATGTGCTTGGCGAAACGGACAACCTTGCTGCGGGTTCACACAAGCATTTTCATTTCGACAAGGTGTTTCATATTTCTCCGTTCATCGGCATGGATGTGGCCTATGACTGGCGATTATCCGAACCGGCTGCACAACTAGCGATTCATATGGAGAGCCTGCAGGAAGGCCGGCCCTTCTTCGATGCCACGATGGTGCTCCGGCGACAGGAGATGTCGGGCCCGGGCCTCGCGCGCGTGCTGCTGCAGTACCCGTTGATGACGGCAAAAGTCATCGGAGCGATTCACTGGCAGGCCTTGCGTCTTTGGATCAAAGGGGTTCCATTTCATTCACATCCGAAACAGCGAAAGGAGGCGTCGCCGCCGGCGACGACCCGATGACATCTATGAATGACACCACGATCCCGGATCTCACGGTCGGGCAGGCCTCGGTACAGGCAACCACTCCGTCACGTCTCGTGGCGCACATCTATCGTCTTGCCCGACGAGCCGTCTTTTTCCGCTTGGGTCCTCTGCGCCATGGCTCGGTGACCGTTCTCGAGGGTCATGAGAGGCATACCTTCGGCCAGGTGAATCCGTGCCGTCCGCTTCAGGCGACGATCACGATCCACGATCCGCACACCTATGCCGATGTCGCTCTCGGCGGGACGATTGGAGTTGCCGAGGCCTACAGGCGGGGATTCTGGAGCTGTGACGACCTGACGACCCTCGTCCGTATCTTTGTCTTAAACCGCGAACTCTTGGACGGCTTGGAGGGAGGCCTTGCGACATTGACCAGGCTGCTGCTCAAGATCATCCACTGGCTCAATCGCAACACGAAGGCGGGCAGCCGGAAGAACATCGCCGCCCATTACGATCTGGGCAACGAGTTCTTTCGCCTCGTGCTGGACGGAACGATGATGTATTCCTGCGCCTATTTCGAACGGCCTGATGCCAGCCTGGCGGAAGCCTCGCGGGCCAAGAACGATCGGATTTGCCGGAAGTTGCAGCTGTCCGCGGGCGATCATCTGCTTGAAATCGGCACCGGCTGGGGCGGGTTCGCCATTCATGCAGCCGCGCAGTATGGTTGCCGTGTCACCACGACAACGATCTCACGGCAGCAGTATGATCTTGCGGTACGTCGGGTCGAGGAGGCGGGGCTGCGGGACCGGGTGACGGTCATTCTGAAAGACTATCGCGATCTGCCTCAGTTGCATGAGCGCTTTGATAGACTGGTCTCCATCGAGATGATCGAGGCCGTCGGCCATCAATATTACGAGGCCTATTTTGATGTCTGCAGTCGCATGTTGAAACCCGACGGCCTGATGTTGGTGCAGGCCATCACGATCGACGAGCAGCTCTATGAGCGGGCCAAACGGTCCGTCGATTTCATTCAACATTTCATGTTCCCCGGCAGCTGCATTCCCTCGGTGAGTGCGCTGGTGTGCGCGTCGGCCAAGGCCGGTGGTTTCAATCTTGTGCAGCTGGAAGATATCGGCGCTCATTATGTCGCGACACTTCAAGCCTGGCGCAGGAATGTGGCGAAGGGGCTGCCCGAATTGTCAGCACTCGGCTATCGGCAGGACTTTCTCCGGCTGTGGGAGTTCTATCTGTGTTACTGCGAGGGGGGATTTGCTGAGCGCTCGATCAGCGACGTCCATCTTCTCTTTGCGAAACCGGGCTGGCGCGGAAGTTCGGTTGCCTGTTGAGCAAGCCCGCGAGTTGTGCCGCCTTTGCGCTCACCCGGTGGGCCTCGGTGGCGGGCCGCTCGCATCCCTAGGATAGCCCGGATTATGGCTGGTCTTTGCCACCACGCCGGCCGTTCATTGAGGTGGCTGGCTTGCGCCCTCTCCTGCTCACCCACTTGGGGCTAGCTTCTGCCCGGTGAGTTATTACGCCACCAGTGGTCCCGGCTCATCATCGCCCTGGTCTTGAGCATGTGTCTGCCGTTCCCCTTTCGCGTGGACGAATATCCAGCCATAACGGGTGCTGCCTTCGCCCATTCAACCGTGTAGAATGGCGCTCCATTATTACCCCTTCCGCCAATGGAGGATCCCGTGCGTGACGAACTCGCGAAGGCATTTCATGACACACAATCTTTTAAATGGGACCCTCAAGGGGGATTCAAGCTGGCGTCGGGCCTGACCAGCCCTTTTTATGTGGACTGCCGTGCGTTGATGGCGCATCCGGGAGCGCGGCGGCTGGTCGCCCGGTTGGCGTATGACGCGCTCAAAGGGGTGCATCTGGACTGTCTGGGAGGGTTGGAGATCGGGGCGATCTCCATCGCCACGACGATTTCCGACTACGCGTATGCCGCGCAGCCGTCCCGCGATTGGCGGACGTTTGTGGTGCGGAAACAAGCCAAAGATCACGGGTTGGGAAAATTGATCGAGGGGGCCTACCGGGCGGGCGATCGCGCACTGATCGTCGATGACGTGCTCACAAGCGGGGGCTCACTGTTGAAAGCGGTGACGACCGCGCGGGGGGCCGGCCTGAACGTGACGCATGCGCTGGTGATCGTCGATCGCAACGAACAGGACGGGCGACGGAAGGTGGAGGCGGAAGGATTGACCGTCGTCAGTCTCCTGACTATCGACGACCTCATGCGGCATCAGGCGGGCAGGAAGTAAGGCTGCGGCCGTCTACTTGCACTGGAATTGAATGGCCCACCGGCGTTCACGAACGAATTCCTGCGCCCCCTCCACTGCGCCGGCGACTCGCGTGCGGCCTTTGGTTTCTCCTTCGCGGATGATGGTATAGGGTCCGTGGCATTTCTCTTTCATAATCGCGAAGGCTTCGGTCCTGAAAGAGGACAGCAGCGCTCCCTGCTCCCCCTTGAACGGATAGACCACCACGCCGCCGTGCTCGGATTCCTGCAGGAGCTTGGCACCGTCCGCGCACCCACCCAGGAGGATGAGTCCGGTGAGGCCCGCCGCTCTTGACCAGCCGTTGGATATCTTTTTAGGATGTAACCAGGCGTCGCAAGCTGCCATGGTGACGGCATCAGACAAGGAGGATGAAATGAGGCGTTTGGTTTGGGCGCTCATGGGAGTCACGCTTATGGCCAGCCTGGCAGTGGCTGGATCCGTGTGGTCTTACCATTCTTATCTGCTCTCCGTCCAGCAGCTGCAGGCCGGTTTGGCGAAGGCCGGGACACCGGAGAAAAAAGGATTCGTGCTCGTTGATGTCCGGACACCGGAAGAGCATCGGGCCGGCATGATTCCGGGGACGGATTTCAATATCGACTTCCGTGAGATCAAGACCCGGCACCGCGAGTTGGGTGTGCAGCCCGACGATCATATCGTGGTCTATTGTCAGTCCGGGCATCGCAGTAACATTGCCGCCGAAACCTTGGCGGATTTGGGCTATCGCCATGTCTACAATGTCGCCGGCAGCATGAATGCCTGGAGTGAAGCAGGATTTCCGGTCGATCGCCCCGGTCGCTAGCCTTCTGTTGTCCGACGATCCATGAGGGGGGTCGGTGAGGGCTCTGACGGGAGACTTTGGATCATCGGCTTCTTGACCGACCCCATGCCGGTATTCCTCGCGGTCCCCTTCCTGCCGATGTCCGGAGCATGACTCTGAGGGGCCGCCGGATATCTTTCAACTGCTCGCTCGTCCAAGAAGTTGTATGGCTAATGCTTCGGCGCCTGCCCGCTCGAAGAAGCGGGCGTTTCTCGACGGCTCATGCCGATCACCGCAGGCAGGGGAATGTGTGGGCCGGACGTTCCTGCGAACAAATCCCTCCATGAGGTTCGTTGGGGGCTGGGTGTCCCCTCTGCCCACAGGGCATCGGATACGAGAAGATCGGAAGATGACCCTCCATCCATGGCCATGGCGACACGGATGGAAGGGAAGGCGTCACGGAGACATTGACCGACTCCGTGGAGGGTAACCAATCCGCGGCTCTTGAACACTAGAATGTGGCCATTGCGGCTTTCGGCCACGAGCGTTTGATAGGCCAGTTTGCCTGTCTGCCGAACGCGGATGGTCCCGGTTTTATCGAGGAGCATGAGTGATTGTGCCGCCTCGCGATAGGATGGTGCCTCTTCGTGGAAGGAATCGATCGTCAGGTCGAGGACTCGGGCATTGGGCCTGGTCGCCGGTTCTGCCGGCTCCGCAACAAAGAGTCCGTGCCAGGAGGGGTGGCGGCGGCTTCCCAGTGAGCGGCCGTCCTTCAGCAAGAGACCGAGATAGGCGAAATTCTCCCGAAATAAGCCCGCGTTGAAGACGACTTCATGGTGGGTTCGTTTCTGCCATTCTTCAATAGCGGGGGGGTATGCGAATCCCTCCTGCGCATAGTGGTGGACGGAAAAACGATACCGTTCCGGATCGGCGTCGACGACCAGAAGGGAGTCGATGTCCGGACAGCGTTCGCGTGGCTGCCAGACCGACACAGCCAATCCGTCTCCAATGGACTCCCATTGGGGGGATTGGGCAAAGGAGTGAGGCGTGGCCAAGAGGGCGAGAATGAGGGAGAGGACCAGGGGGACAAGGCCTGTGCTTCCTCGCCCGGGTTGACGGGCGAATCTGTTGTATAAGCCCGATGATAAAGGGTACTGCCGGAGGAAGCTCATGCTGGCTCGCTGCCTGTGATTAATGAGTAGAGAGTTCGTGGACTGGTGATGATTGCCGGGTTTCAGCGGTGTGGTCGAGCAGTTGCCGGATGCGTTGAGCGATGAGTTCCGGCGTGAAGGGTTTTTGGAGATAATCGCTGGAGGGGTCGCTTGATCCGATGCCGATATCATCCGCATAGCCGGATATAAAGAGGAGCTTCAGATCCGGCTTCAAGATCCGAAGATGTTGGGCGAGTTCGGTCCCGCTCATCCCCGGCATGACGACGTCGGTGATGAGCATTTGAATGTTCCCGATTTGCTGTGAGGCGATCAGGCAGGCTTCCAGACCGTTCCGGGACTCGATCACGCGATAGCCCAGCGTTCTCAGCCCATCCCGAACCAGCTCGCGCACCGATTGGTCGTCTTCCACTAACAGGAGAGTCTCATGACCTCGAATCGAAGAATGGAAAGGCTCGTGGGGAGGCGGCTGCACGATGCGTGATTGCATGCTGGGAAAATAGACATCGAAGCGGCTTCCCTGCCCCACCTGACTGCTCACATCGATGCCCCCTCCGCTTTGCGTGACAATCCCATAGACCATCGACAGTCCCAGCCCCGTGCCTCTGCCGTCGTGCCTGCTGGTAAAGAACGGCTCGAAAATATGAGCTAGCACCTCAGGCGCCATCCCTCTTCCTGTGTCGGCCACGGAGAGTCTTACATAGGGCCCGAGAGTCAAAGCTCGCGCGTAATACATGGGCGTGTGTGCCAGTTCGACCAGCGCGGTGTGAATGACGAGCTGTCCGCCTTTCGGCATGGCGTCGCGCGCATTCACCACCAGGTTCATCAGGACTTGTTCGATCTGGGCCGGGTCCGCTCGGATCTGAAGATCCTGCGGGCTCAATGCGATGGTGAGATCGAGATCTTCACCGATCAGCCGGCGCATCATCGTCTCAAAATTGGTGATGAGCGGATTCAGGGAGAGGACCTTCGGTTTCGAGGGCTGCTGCCGGCTGAAGGTCAGGAGTTGACGGATCAAGGCGGCGGCCCGATCCCCTGCCTGGTGGATTTCTTGTATCCGCCCGCGCACTGGATCGTCGGGATGGAGTTCGCCAAGAAGCCCCTGCCCATGTCCCATGATGACCGTGAGGAGGTTGTTGAAGTCGTGCGCGAGGCCTCCCGCCAATCGGCCGACGGCTTCCAATTTCTGCGCCTGGCGTAACTGCTTTTCGCTTTGGCGGAGGGCCTGCTCGACTCGTTTGCGCTCCAGGCGGTCCTCCAATTCCCTCAGCGCCCGATGAATGGAGGGGACGAGACGGCCGAGACGTTGTTTGAGGATATAGTCGGTGGCGCCGCGCTTGACCGCATCGATCGCGAGGTCCTTTCCAAGGGTGGTGGTGACGAAGAGAAACGGAATATCGGGACAGATTTGACGGGCGAGAGTCAGCGCAGTCAGGCCGTCAAAGCCCGGAATGGAATAGTCGGCCAGGATGGCGTCGAACTTCTTGCGTTTCAAGGCTTTGAGGAATGTGTCGGGCCGGTCGACACGGACCGCCTGGCAGGCAATGCCTCCCTCGGTCAAAATCGAAACGATATGGTCGGCGTCGTCGGGATTGGCCTCAAGCTGGAGGAGTCTGAGGGAGGCCGTCATAGCGCCTCACCTCCTGCTGCCAGGGTGTTGTGTTGAATGAAGATATCGGGGGATCCGGTTGTGGAAGAGGGTTGTAAAGGGGCGTGAGTCTCCGGCGGAGATGCCGGAACGATCCGGTGGAGAAAGTGGAATCGTACGCATTCTTGATGGTCATCGATCATGCGCGGGTGACAGAAGGTAGCGCGATCGGGCGTAGATGGGGTGAAAGAGACCGGAAGGAAAGAGAACTCGGAGGCCTCGGCCAGCCGATGGACGGAACGGTACGGTTGATCATGCGTCGCTGTGTCCATAGAGGGAGACAAACTGCGCCGTCAGAGCCTATGGAAAACGATGAGGCGCACTCTACTCTTGTTGCGCGCGGGCTGCAAGAGGTAGATGGCGGCGACGGTTCAAAATCGAGGGGGGCTAGCCGCCAAAGTGCGAGACCGGGGGGATTATCGTGGCGGCCGGGGTTCCGAAATGAGAGAACATCATCGTGGCCGACACGACCCAGTCAATGAAGGGCTGGGGATAGATACCGATCAGCAGTGTGCCGGCGAGGCTGATGTAGACGACGGCCTTCAGCGGGGCTGAAATGGCGATGGGCGCGGGATCGTGAGGTTCGGCGATATACATCTTCTTCACCACGATGAGGTAATAGTACATCGAGATGACGATGTTGATCAGGCCGACGGTAATGAGGGTATAGAGTCCCTCCTTGATCGCCGAGACGAAGATATAGAGTTTGCCGATAAATCCGGCCAGCGGAGGGACTCCGGCCAGGGAGAGGAGAAAGAGCAGCATGGAGAAGGCCAGAAAGGGTGACCGACGGTTCAGGCCGCTGTAGTCGTCGATCTCTTCGCTGCCGATGGAATGGCTGACGGCGATGACGACCGCGAACGCGCCGATATTCGCAAAGAGATAGGTCAGAAGATAAAACAGAATGGCATCGTTACTCATCTTGGTTCCGGCGGCCAATCCGATGAGGACGTTGCCGATTTGTGCGATGCCGGAGTAGGCCAGGAGTCGTTTGATGTTCGTTTGCGCGATGGCGACGATATTGGCATAGGTCATCGAGAGGATCGAGGTGGCCGCGAGTAACAACACCCACATGGGTTTAAAGGACGCCAGCGCAACGAAGAACATGCGGAGGAGAATGGCGAAGGCGGCTCCCTTCGGCGCGATGGAGAGAAACGCCGTCACGGGCGTGGGCGATCCGTGGTAGGTGTCGGGAATCCAGGAATGAAAGGGCACGGCGCCGATTTTGAACCCGAGGGCCGCGAAGATGAGCAGGAACCCGATGATCAGGCCGGGGGTCGCTTGGGCGGACGCCATATCGGAGAAGACGAGCTTGCCGGTTTCCCCATAGACAAGGCTGATGCCGTACCCCAGCAGTCCCGCGGCAAAGACCCCGAGGATAAAGAATTTGAGGCCGGCTTCGTTCGAGGCCACATCGTCCCGGAGATAGGCCACAAGAACGTAGAAGCCGAAAGTGGAAAACTCCAACGTGACAAAGAGAGAGAGGAGGTCGTTGGCGGAGGCCATGAACATCATGCCGAGAGCCGACATGACCACCAGAAAGTAATATTCACCGCGGAAGAAGGCAAACTTATGGACGAACTCGATGGATGCGAGGATGACCAGGATGCTTGCGCCGACGATAAACATTTTGAAGAACAGCGCCATCCGGTCGAGCACGTACATGTTGGCGAAGAGCGCGCCGGTGACATGGTTGATGTCAAGCCAGGCGAGGCATGCGAGGGTCGCGACGAGCCCGGCGATACTGAAATAGGCCAACTGCTCCTTGGGCAGGCGGGGGAATGCAAAGTCGGCGATCAGGACGAGGCAGAGCCAGACAGTCAGCACAATCTCCGGCAGGAGCAGCAGGAGATCGGACAGCGACATGTTCAATTCAAAATTCATAGCATCGACTTGTACATCGTCAGACGTACCCTATTCTGTCATCCGTTCCTGGTGAAGCTGCACCCCTCGTGCAGCCAATTGTTCCTGTACCGATTCAGCGGGGGGCAAGGGGGCGGGGGCGGCAGCCACCGGGACGACGTGGGTGATTCTGGCAATGAGGGGATCCACGCCTGAGCGGACGACATTGTATAAGTGCATGGGAAAGAGTCCGAAGCCCACGCTTACGGAAATCATGATGAGCAGGGGTAGCCGATCCACCGCGGAGACGGCATCGTGGGAGTGGCTGTATTTCTGATCCATGGGACCATAGAACAACCCCCGCATCATCTTGAACAGGTAGGCAAGGGTCAGGACGATCCCGAGGACCGCGACGATGACCTGGAGCGGATACTTGTTCCAGCTGCCCACGATGATCATGATTTCCGCGATAAAATTGACGGTCCCCGGCATGCCGATGGAGGCCATACAGCCGACGACGAAACAGGCGGAGATAAACGGCATCTTGTTCGATAGACCGCCCAGAGAAGGGATGTCGCGGGTGTGGGTCTGGTCGTAGACCCAGCCGGCCATCGCGAAGAGCATCCCTGTCGCCATGGCGTGGGCGAACATATAGATGACGGCTCCGCTGAGGCTGATATAGTCCAGCGCGGCCATACCGAGAAAGACATAGCCCATGTGGCTGGAGCTGGAATAGCCGATGACGTACTTGGTGTCTTTGGCGTAGAAGGCGACGAAGCCGCCGTAGATGATGCTGAACATGCAGAGCACCGCCGCCATCGGCATCATCTCGCGGGTGGTCTCCGGCAGAATTTCGAAGGCCACCCGAATAATCGAGAAATGGCCCAGCTTCATGAGCACGCCGGCGTGGAGCATGCTCGTTGCCGCAGGGGCTGCGGCATGTCCGACGGGGGACCATGAATGGAGGGGCCAGAGCGGAGCAATGGAGGCAAAGCCGAAGAAAATGAGCACCCAGATAATCTTGTCGAGGGTGGTGCCCAGGACAGGAATATTCATCAGGTGGGCCTGCTCACGGAGCACGAGGATATCGAAGGTGTTGAGCCCTGAATACTTGTAGATCAGCAGAATACCCATGAGGGCTGCCACGGCAAACGCCGAGAGAAACAGTACGAGCTTCATCGCGGCGTACTCTTTGCTGTTCGAGCCGAAATTGAAGATGAATCCGACCGAGTCGCGTTGCTTCAAACCTTCCGGATCGGTCATCTCCAGATATTTCTTCGTATGGCTCCCCCACATGCCGAGCAGGAGGTACATGGGGATGACCGACATCTCATAGAAGAAGTACAGGAAGAACAGATCGAGGGACATGAACACGCCGATCGTCGCGGCGGCCAGAATCAGAATCCAGATATAGAACTCTTTGGTCCGGTCTTTCACATGCCAGGAGACGAAGATCCCGGCGAAGAGCAGGATCGAGGAGGCGAGGACTAAGGGGGTACCGATTCCGTCGACGCCCAGATAGAGGGAGATCCCCAACTGGCGAGACCATTCAAATTTCTGGATGAACTGAAACCCGCCTTTGACCGGGTCGTAGGCGTAAAACAGATAAATGGAGGCGATGAGGGAGACAAAGGCCGATCCGGCGGCGATTCCGCGGACGAGCATGGCCTGGCGGTTCGAGACGAAGATGAGCGCCAAGGCTCCGACGAACGGAGCGAACAGAATATAGAGTAATGCGTAGTCACCCATGGGTTCTAGTGATCCTGTCGTTGAACGGAGTCAGTCAGCGATGCCACCGTGCCGTGGTCGAGGCGGTCGACCAGGGCTTGGATGGAGCCGTTCATGATGCGGAGGAACGGGGACGGATAAAGCCCGATCCAGAGAATCATGACGGACAGTGAGACGGCGATGATCATTTCGCGGAGTTGCAGGTCGACCATGGTGCTCTTGACGGCTTTGCCGAGAGGCCCGAGGATCGCCCGTTCGTAGTACCAGAGAAAGTAGGCGGCACCGAAGACCACCCCGGTCACTGCAAAGGCGCCGTAGACCCAATTGGCTTTGAATGTTCCGAGAAGGATGAGGAATTCTCCGACGAATCCGTTCGTTCCTGGTAACCCGATGGAAGCAAGACCGATGAGCAAGAAGTAACTGGCGAGCAGCGGAACCTGTTTGGCCATGCCTCCGAAGGCAGAGAGATGGGTGGTCTGCTGCCGGGAATAGAGAAAGCCGGCGATGAAGAATAACCCGGCGGTGCTGAAGCCGAGATTGATCATGGTCAGGAGACTGCCCTGGAGTCCCTGGTAATTGAGGGCAAACAGGCCAATGACAATGAAGCCGAGGTGGCTGATGCTGCTGAAGGCCAAAAGGCGTCGGAAGTCCGGTTGAATGAGCGCCATGATGGCGCCATATAAGATGGCGGCAATGCCCAGACACATGAGGACCGCGACCACGGTCTGGCTCTTGGACGCATCCGGCAGGAGCGGGATGCTGAAGCGCATGAATCCGAAGGTACCCAGCTTCAGGCCGGCAAGGACTACGGCCATGCCGATGGGGCCTTCGAGCAGGGCATCCGGGAGCCAGGTGTGGAACGGGAAAACGGGCGCTTTGAAGGCGAAGCCCATGAACATCAGCCAGAAAATCAGGATCTGCTGGCTCAGGGGTATGGGAACGGCCAGGAGATCGAGCAGGTCAAACGAATAGACCTGCTCCGTATGGCGGAGGACGGCCCACTGGTGGAAATTCAGATTCAAGAGAGCGATCCCTACCAGCATGAATACGCTGCCGAGGAGCGTATAGAGGACGTACTTCAATGCCGCGTAATGCCGGTCTACTCCCCCGCCCCAGAGCTTGATGAGGAAGTAGCTGGGGATGAGCATCAATTCCCAGAAGACGAAGAAGAGGATCAGGTCCAATGAGACGAACACACCCATGGTGGTTGTCTCAAGGGCCAGGACACACATCATGTAGAGTTTGACCTGCTGGCGAATGGTATCCCACGAATAGATGACGACCAGCACCGTCAGGAAGGCCGTGAGTCCGACGAACAACACGCTGATGCCGTCTACGGCCAGGTGGTAGCTGATACCCAGTCCGGGAATCCAGCGGACATGCTCGGAAAACTGCATGGCGGCTGATTCCGGGATAAAGCGGATGAGGACAAAAATCGCGAGGGCCAATTCTACGAGGCTGATCGTGAGGGCCGAGGTCCTGACCATATCCTCATCTTCAAACAGCCAGAGGACGGCCGCTCCGATGACCGGGAGAAAGAGCAGGCAGGACAAGATGGGGAAACCGGCTGCGAGTTCTTCTAACATGGGTGCTGTGATGCCTCGACGATCATAGGATCCGGGTTACAGTTGAATGATGAGTTGCACGACCAGCGCCAGCAGGAACAGGCCGGCAATAATGAGCGCGGCATAGTGGTGTACCATTCCGCTCTGAAGTTTGCGCCCTTGGCGCGCGGCCAGGTGGTTGCCGAGCCCAATGACGTTGAGGCCGGCGTAGACCACATATTTCTCGATCCAGGTCGATCCGGCGGAGCCCCAATCGGCCATTTGGGCGACCGCGCGAACAATGCCGTCGATGACGGTGCGATCGAACCAATCGAGGAACTCTCCGAGGCGCTTCGTCGGTTCGACAAAAAGGAAATCGTAGAGCTCGTCGACGTAATATTTGTTGAGCAGAGTGGCATACGCGCCTGAGAACTTGGTGCTCCAGGACTCGGCCGTGGCCGGACTGACGCTATAGAGGAAATGGGCAAGGCCCCATCCGAGGAGCGCAATGCCGGTCGCCGCCCCCATGAGGAGCAACACGAGCCCGGTGCTGGCTTCATGCTCCCCTGCCGCTCCGGCGACTGGCGCGAGGAATCCGTGCAGCCAGCCATGTTCCGGAGGAAAGCCCAGGATAAGACCACCGAGGACAGAGAGCACGCCCAGCGCCATGAGGGGTGCGACCATCACCATCGGCGATTCATGGACGTGCTCTTCCGTATGATGATCCATGCGGGAGGCGCCGAAGAACGTCAGATAGGTCAGCCGGAACATATAGAACGATGTCAGGAAGGCGCCGATCGCTGCCAGGCCATAATACCAATAGTAGTGATTGACGAAGGCATGCCCCATGATCTCGTCTTTACTCCAGAAGCCGGCCAGGGGGGGGATACCGGCGATGGCGACGGTGCCGATGAGAAACAGACGATAGGTCCAGGGAATCCTTTTGCTGAGTCCGCCCATCTTGCGGATGTCCTGTTCGCCCGACAAGGCGTGGATCACGGAGCCGGCCGACAGGAACAGGAGGGCCTTGAAAAACGCGTGCGTCATGACGTGAAACACGGCGGCGGTATAGGCGCCGATGCCGCAGCCGAGGAACATATAGCCGAGCTGACTGACGGTGGAGTACGCGAGGACGCGTTTGATGTCGGTCTGCACGAGTCCGATGGTGGCCGCAAAGAGGGCGGTGCATCCGCCGACGACGGCGACGATCTCCATGGCGATCGGTGACATATCGAAGATCGCATGGTTGCGCACGATCATGTAGACGCCGGCTGTGACCATGGTGGCCGCGTGGATCAGCGCGCTGACCGGAGTCGGACCCTCCATGGCATCGGGGAGCCAGGTATAGAGCGGCAACTGGGCTGATTTGCCGACGGCGCCGATCAAGAGACAGAGGGCGATGGCGGTGGCCATCTCGGGTGAGAGCTGGCTGACCTGCGCCATGACCTTCGTATAGTCCAGGGTCTTGAAGTTGATAAAGACCAGGAAGATGGCCAGGAGAAAGCCGGCGTCGCCGATCCGGTTGACGACGAAGGCTTTGGAGGCGGCCTTGGCGGCGGAGACCTTGTCGTAATAGTAGCCGATCAAGAGATAGGAGCAGAGCCCGACCCCTTCCCATCCGATGAACAGGACGACGTAGTTGTTGCCCATGACGAGCAACAGCATGGAGACCATGAAGAGGTTCATGTAGGTGAAGAAGCGGGTGAAGCCTTCTTCGCCGTGCATATAGCCGACGGAATAGACGTGGATCATGAAGCCGACCCCGGTCACGACGAGGAGCCAGACACAGGTCAACGGATCGACGAGGTAAGCCAGGTTGATCGTCAGGTCTCCGCCGAAAATCCATTGATAGGCGATGACTTCGTGGGGGACGCCCGTGCGGAGGACGTCGGCGAACACGCCGACGACGCAGAGAAAGGACAGTGCGACGGAGCCCCAAGCCAGTCGGTGCGCCATCTCGTGGGAGTACCGGCTTCCGAAGAGCCCGTTGGCAATGACGGCCAGCAACGGGAAGACGGGAATGAGCTTGATGAGCAGATCAGTTAAGTCGGACACGTTACCACTTCAATAGGTTCATTTCGTCGACGTTGGTTGATAGCTTGCCACGGAAGACAACGATGATAATGGCCAATCCCACGGCCGCCTCCCCGGCGGCGATGGCGATGATGAACAGGGCGACGAGCTGGCCCGCCATTGACTCCAGGTAATGAGAAAAGGCCACCAGGTTGATGTTGGCGGCGTTCAGCATGATCTCGACGGACATGAGCACGATAATAAAATTCCTCCGGATGAGCACACCCAGGAGTCCGGTGATGAACAGAATCGCGCTGACAGCGACATAAGCGGATAAAGGAATCATGCGTCAGTCTTTTCCCGCGTCAATCGGTTTGGGCGTCTTGGCCAGCACAATGGCGCCGATAACGGCCCCCAGCAGGAAGACGCCGACTATTTCAAATTGCAGCAGATAGTCGCTGAACATCGTAATGCCGACGGCCGCCGTATCCCCGTCTTGTAGAATGGCCACGGCAGGTGCGCCGCCCTTCGCCCCCGCATAGGGAGATTTCACGAGCAGATAGAGAACATAGAGCGACCCCAGGACGGCCGGGCCCAGGAAGTACATGTAGGTGGAGTGAAAGTAGCGCTCGTCCGTCTTGAGGTTCAGCAACATGAGCACGAACAGGTAGAGCACGAGGATCGCCCCCGCGTAGACCACCACCTGGACAGCCCAGATGAATTCCGCATTCAGGAGGACGAACAGGCCCGAGACGTGAAGCAGAAGGGCAAGCAACGCCAACCCGCAATGCACGGGATTTTTGAGGGCGACGGTCATCACGGCGGCGGCGATGCTGACCAAGGCGAAATAGGAAAAAAAGACGGCGATCATTGTCAGGCTCAGCTTAAATGCTTCGGAGTCGATTGTGTCGGCTTGAGGACCGATTGAGGGAAATAATACCGGTACTCGCGGCTCTCTTCGGCATTCTTCTCCTGGTTATGGGCATAGAGATATTTCTTCGCGTCATCCAGGTGACGCTCGCCGATGTCATAGAGCCGCTTCTTGTCGAAGAGGAGCGTGCGCTTGTCATGGGTGGAGAACTCGTACATCTTGGTCATGGCCAGCGCGTTCACGGGGCAGGCCTCCACGCAGTAACCGCAGAAAACGCACTTCGTAATATCGATATAAAATTCACTGGCATAGCGCTGGAGGGGACGCTCCTTGTCTTCGGCGCTGACGACTTTAATGCAATGGGAGGGACAGGCGGCTTCGCAGAGGTCGCAGCCGACGCAGCGTTCACGCTTGTCGTCGTACCGGAGCAAGCCCAGGGCGCCGCGGTGCGTGTCGGGGAGGATGCGCTGCTCCCGGGGATACTGAAGCGTGATTGGGCGATGGAACATGTGGCGAAAAGTGACCTTCATCGCGTCCCAGATCTCATAGAACAACGCGGCATGAAGGATCTTCTTTGTCAGTGCTGCGACACTCATCTTGGGCTCCTGTCTCTGGGAATCTTCATCGGTCGATCCCTAGGCCCGTTCGATACTGACCCACGTATGCTTGAATGACGGGACGCCGGTCGTCGCGTCCACTTGCACCGCCATCAAATCTTTGACCGGAGGCTCATTGAAATGTTCGGGGAAGAAGCAGGTGTTCGGCGCCAGAGAGGCATCGGGTTGCACCCCCAGTTGGAGCGACCCCCGTTCCGAGGTGACCCGCACCGTTGAACTGTCCTGGAGCCCCAGTCGGTCCATATCCTGCACGTTCATCCGCAGCTTGCCGGTGTTGGGAGCGATCTTGATCAGACCGGGAGCCTCGGTTGACATCTTGCCCGAGTGTGTCAGCAACTGGCCCATGACCAGTGCGAAGGGCCGCTTCGGATCGCTGGCGCTCTGCCCGGCGCGATAGCGGGTCTTCACTTCAGTGGCATAGCCGTTGGCGAGGTAGGCATCAGGGGCCGGCGTCACTTTGCGCGGTTGTCCCAGATTGTAGTAACCCGGGAGCAGCTTCATGATTTCGGCCTGAATGTCGTTGGCCGATTCATAGGGCCATTGGGCGCCCAAGGCATTGGCCAGCGTGGTCATGATATGCCAGTCGGGAAGACTTTCGCCGACCGGCTCCATTGCCTGGCGCACGCGGAGGACACGGCCTTCGAGATTGGTGAAGGTCCCGTCTTTCTCCGCATAGGTGCAGGCCGGGAGGACAAAGTGCGCGAGTCGCCCGGTATCGGTCAAGAAAGGATCTTGCACCACAAGTAATTCGAGCTTTTCAAGAGCGCTTCTGACTTCCATGGAGGCAGGAAGCGTCGCCAAGGGGTTTTCACCGAGGACATACAGCGTCTTGATCTGCCCGCTCTTGCACCGTTTCAGAATTTCAATGAGGTTGGCGCCGCCCTTGGTTGGGAGGGTCGCGTCCCACGCTTTCCCGAAGCGCTCCCGTCCGGCCCCATCGTCGTAGCGGGCTTGTCCCGGAAGGAATTCAGGGGCGACGCCCATATCGACGGCGCCTTGCTCGTTCGGTTCTTCCGTGACGGTGTTCACGCCACAGCCGGGCTGTCCGAGTTTGCCGGTGATCCAGGCCAGGTCGATGAGCTTGAGTACATTCTGGTAGCCGTCCGGCCGGCGCACGATGCCTTCGGCGCAGAGGATAATCGATCGGGGTGCCTCAGCCATGATGGCCGCGATCTCCCGATATGCCTCCACAGAAATGCCCGTGTGCGCGGCCAGTTGGTCAAGTGACAAGCCCGCGACGGCGGCCTTCAAAGCTTCGAAAGCCTGGGGGTGTTTACCAATCGTTTCTTCGTCAACCAGATCCTGTTCGATCGTGGCCTTCACCAGCC
Source organism: Nitrospira sp. NS4 (assembly GCF_049546785.1). Taxonomy (NCBI): domain Bacteria; kingdom Pseudomonadati; phylum Nitrospirota; class Nitrospiria; order Nitrospirales; family Nitrospiraceae; genus Nitrospira; species Nitrospira sp. NS4. The sequence goes on from NZ_JBMWAN010000002.1 coordinate 757,747, forward strand.
CGTCGATCACCTGCCCTTCCGTTCCTGGCTTAATCAGGAACGGATGTGACGCCAGCTTGGCGATGTTGGTCACCGCTGAGTCGAGCACCACCACTTGGGCTTTATAGACGCGGATCGCTTCTTTGACGCGGACGGCCGTCAGCGGGTTGGTTTCGGTCAGGTTCGACCCGATGAGCAGAATGGCTTTGGCCTTCGTCAGGTCTTCCCAGTCATTCGGGGTGCGCCCGAATCCGACGGCATGCCGCGAGGCATGGACAAAATTCATATGTCCGTAGCGTGCGCTGCTGTCGAGCTGGTTGGTGCCGATGACGGCGCGCATGAGTTTTTGAAAGAGGTAGAGTTCTTCGTTGGTGCAACGGGCTGTGATCAACCCGGCAATGGCGTCGCCCCCGTGCTTCTGCTTGATCGCCGCGAAGCGATCGACGACCTGGTGCATGGTGTCGAGCCAGGGCTTCGGCACGAGCTGAGTGCCTTCGCGTACCAGCGGCTGGGTGAGCCTGCTCTTTCCGTCGAGATATTCGAAGCCGAAGCGGCCTCGCACACAGAGCCCCCCGTGCCCCTTCGCCGTCTCCGACCGATCGCCCCACTTATTCTTCCAGGACAGCGGCGAGGTCACACGGATGACTTCGGAGTCCTTGGTTTCCAGGTAAAGCTGACAGCCGTCACCGCAGTAGTTGCAGGTGCTGGTGGTCTTCTTCATCTGCCAGGGCTTGTAGAGATACTTCGAGTACTTGTTCGTGATGGCGCCCACCGGGCAGACGGCGAGGCAATCGCCGCAAAACTCGCAGGAGAGCGGGAGATCGCCTTTGGCGACGACCTGGTTGAAGCCGCCCTTCTTCATGAACTGCAAGGCATCGATCATGAGCACGTCTTTGCAGACGTTGATGCATTCGGCGCAGGCGATGCACCGGTTCATGTTGAAGTCGAGGACGAGACTGCGGGTGTCTTCGGGAATAAACTTCTGTTTGGCGTTGGCCAAATTCGTCACGCCGTGCTGGAAGGCCATGTCCTGAAGTTCGCAGTGGCCGTCGGCGTCGCAGACCGGGCAATCCAGGGGATGCACGGACAGGTGCTTTTCGACGGCCTTCTTGCGCGCCAGGAACAGATCCTCGCCTTCCGTCCGGATGATCATGCCAGCGGCGGCTTTGGCGGTGCAGGAGCGGACCGGAGCCTTCTTGCCTTCCTGCATGACGAGGCACATGCCGCAGGAGCCGAAAGGGTCGAAGGTATAGTGGTAGCACATGGCCGGGATAATCTTGCCCGTGCTGGAAATGACATCGTACAGCGAGACGCCGTCTTTCGCGCTGACCGTCTTGCCGTCGATGGTCAGCTCGATGGACGCCGCTTCGACATCCGGATTTGTAGCTGGTTTCAAGCCCATGGTTCGGATCCTTGTATCTCTATCCGATCGACTTGCCTACCGATCGCACTCGCCCATCACGATATCGTACGTGCCGAACAACGTGATGGCGTCGGCGATCATGTAGCCGCGCGACATATAATCAAATGCGCCCATGTGAATGAAGGAAGGGGCGCGGATTTTCAGGCGATAGGGTTTTCCCCCGCCCGTACTGACGATATGGAATCCGAGCTCGCCTTTGTGCGCTTCGGTTCCGCAGTAGATTTCCCCCGGAGGGGCGTTGAAGCCCTGGGAGAACAGCTTGAACTGCTGAATCATGGCCTCGAGATTCGTGAAGACGCGCTCTTTCGGCGGCAAGGTCACGCTGGGCACATCCGCCATGATCGGGCCTTCCTGCATCTGCTCCAGGCACTGGCGAATGATTTTCACGCTCTCATACATTTCCATGACCCGGATCCAGTAACGATCGTAGGTGTCGCCGTTCTTGCCCACCGGGACGCTGAACTCGCATTTGGGATAGGCGGAGTAGGGTTCGTATTTGCGCAGATCGTAATCGACGCCCGAGCCACGCAGGGTCGGACCACTCAAGCCGAAGCTCACCGCGTCTTCGGCGGAAATGACCCCGACGCCTTTGGTGCGCGCGACCCAGATACGATTCTTCTCCAGGAAGACGATATATTCGTCGATCTTGGGAGGGAAATAGTCGAGGAACTGCTTCAGCTTGTCGAGGAGCGAGGGCGTGAAGTCCCGCTCGACCCCCCCGATCCGGTACCAGCTGGTGGTCAATCGCGCGCCGCAGAGTTCGTCGAACCAGTCCAGCAGGATCTCGCGATCGCGGAAGCAATAGAAAAAGACGGTCATGGCGCCGATGTCGAGCGCCTGTGTGCCGAGCCAGAACTGATGGCCGATGATGCGCTGGACTTCCGCGACGATGGTGCGGAGGTACTCCGCCCGTTCCGGAACCTGCAGGTTCATCAGCTTTTCGACCGCGCGGCAGTAGGCGAAGTTGTTGTACATCGCGCAGACGTAGTCGAGCCGGTCGGTATGGGGAATGAACTGATGGTAGGTGCCTTCCTCGGCCAGCTTTTCGACGCCGCGATGGAGATAGCCCATGACCGGCGTCGATTTGACGAGGCGCTCGCCCTCGAGTTCCAGGATGACCTTGAGCACACCGTGGGTGCTGGGGTGCTGTGGACCCATGTTCAGCAGCAGTTCCTCGGTGCGGAGCGTGGGGAGCGTTTCGCTCTCCGGATGTTCCGGATCGACTTTGTAGACGGTCGTTCTCTGATCTTCGAATGCCATGGCTCGCGTGATTCCTACCGCGGAACTTCGTCAAGAAAATCGAATGTGTCTCGCCACCCCTTGCCGCGCAGCGGGAAGTCTTTCCGAAGGGGGTAGCCTTCGGTGTAATCGTCCGGCATGAGGATCCGCCGCAAATCCGGATGATTGCGGAAGCGGATGCCCATCATGTCGTAGACCTCACGCTCCATGAAGTCGGCACCCTTCCAGATATCGGTCAAGGAATCCACGACACAATCCGATTCCGGTGCGCGGGTTTTGAGCCGGATCCGCTGCCGTTTGCGAATGGAGTAGAATTCCCATACGACTTCGAAGCGCTCTTCATCGTCCGGCCAGTCGACGGAACTTACATGCACGATATAGTCAAAATCCATTCCGGGATCGTCGTGAAGGAACCGGGCAACCTCATGGACTTTGTCCCGCGTCACGGTCACGGACACATCTCCACGCCATTCGGTGGCGGAGACAAATCCGACGGGAAAGGTGTCCTGTACCCGTTGAGCCAGTAGATGCATGGTTGAGGGCTATACCTTCAGGCTTTCTTTGACCTGGTCCGGTTGTTTCACGAAGACCCGCTTCTGCATGATGCGCTCTTGCAGTTTCAAGATGCCGTCGAACAGCGCCTCGGGCGTCGGCGGGCATCCAGGCACATAAATATCGACGGGGACGAACCGGTCGACACCCTGCACCACGCTGTAGCTGTCATAGATGTTGCCTGAGGTGGCGCAGGAACCCATGGCAATGACGTATTTGGGCTCCGGCATCTGATCGTAAATCTTCCGGATCACAGGAGCCATTCGACGGCAGACCGTTCCCGCCACAATCATGAGATCGGACTGGCGGGGGGAGGCGCGAAACACGCCGGCTCCATACCGGTCCATGTCGTAACGCGAAGAGACGGCTGCAATCATCTCGATCGCGCAGCAAGCCAAGCCGAACGTCATGGGCCAGAGCGAACCTTTACGCGCCCAGTTCACCGCTTTTTCCACGGTGGTGGTGATGACGTCGGGGGAGCCGTCTTTGTCCGGCCGCCCTAGCTGGATTAGTCCCATTCGAGCGCTCCCTTCCGCCACGCGTAGACATACGCCACGAGGAATAAGGCAATAAACACCATCATCTCGACGAGCCCGATAATCCCGAGTTTTTCAAACACGACGGCCCAGGGGTAGAGAAAGATGACCTCGATGTCGAAAATAACGAACAACATCGCAAAGATGTAGTACCGAACGGGAAACGGCATGCGGGCGTCTGAAAAAGGTTCGGATCCGCATTCATAGGTGGAGAGCTTCTCTGGTTCGGGATATTTGGGCTGCACAAAATAGCTGATCACCAGTGTCACCACCCCGAACGCGAGGGCGATAAAGATGAACAGCAGAATCGGGAAATATCTCGTCAAATACTCGAGGAGCAGGTCAAAACCGGTCATCGTTCACGTCTCACAAGCTGTTGACCTAGAAAGAAGAGGGGAGATCTTAGTGCTGTGGTCTTGGGGATAGCAAGCGGACAAAGGACCTACGAAATGAGACCCGAAAGCCCTAGGTTTCTGTGTCTATATTTTGGCTGTGCAGAAAATGCGAATTACTCATGTCGCACAAATGGTTATCGTTGTCGCCGCTTGGGGGGTGAGTGCGAGAAAGCCGTATCGAACGCACGGGGCACGGCCCGTTTTGCTAGGGCTGAGAATCCCGGGGGAGTTTGGGAGGAGAGGGTATGCGCAGATGGAACGGCGGATCCGGCTGAGAGTCGTCCCATTCCGACTCCAAAGGAGAGAGCGCCTTGGCTTTCCGGCGTCGATGGATCTGGGTCTCAATCCTCCGTTGCGGGAAGGATGGATCGGGATCGGATGATCGTGCTGTTGTCATGTGAGCCAGAAGGATTCGCGAGAGTCAGCGATGAAGTGCGTATGACACGATAGCATCCCAATAAAATGACCGTCAAATGAGCGGCGTCGTTCTGCCAATATTCTTGACAATACACCATCCTTTGCTATGGTTTGCGAAGCGCTACTTGTCTAAACACAAGGACTGAACCCATGAAAAACATGACACGAATCGTCCTCGCTGTGCTCCTGTCGTGGGGCAGCCTACTGCCGGACAGAGTGATGGCCCAGACACAAGACGTCGATTCAGTTAGGCTCGGTGAGGCCGCACTGGCGTATGCTGCCGGTTCTATTCAGAAAACGACGCCGCGCGATGGTCTGGTGAATCTCATCACCGGTGATAACCAGGCCTCAGGAGCCCGGACTGTTCTTGGAGCGGGAGACTCGGTATATCTCAAGCTCGACAACCCTCGGGAGGTCGCGCTGGGCGATCTTTTCACGGTCTATCGTCGGGTACGGAAGGTCTTTCACCCGGCTACGCAGGAATATCTCGGGTTTATCACCATCAGGCTGGCGGTGGTGAAGGTCGCTCAGGTGGATGATGCCTTGACGACCGTGGAAGTGGTTCGCAGCTATGGGGCCTTTGCCCCCGGCGATCTGGTTTATCGCTTTGTCCCCCCCGCGCCGGCGGGTGAGCCCCGTTCCACAGGTGATCCGGGTGATATCAGTGGGATGATCGTCGGCATCCAGGCGGATCAACCGATGACGCTCGTGGCACAGAGGAATATTGTCTATCTCGATCATGGGCAGGAAGATGGTCTGATGAGCGGAGATGTCCTGGACATCTATCGTAAGGGACTGGGAATTCCTTCTCGCAAGGTCGGACAGCTCAGAATTATCTCCACCGAAGACCGGACGGCGACCGCTCAGGTTGTGAAGTCGATGACGAGAATTATGGTAGGAGACCGGTACAAGTTAGTGGGGCATTCGGCGCCGCTTGCTCAGCCGATCGAGCCGGCACAGATTTCCTCTGTGAAGAATGTCGCCACGGCGATTCCGTCTGATTTGGTTGCGCGGACTTTGAAGGTCCAGGATGCAGCGGGACAGAGCCGTTTGAATCTTGGCGATCTGAAAAACCTGCTTCGGTATGATTCGGGCGAGGCTGCGATCAGGCCGGAAGGATACAAAGTGCTTGATCAGTTGATTGAGTACCTACGGTCCGGCAGCGATGCGCGGATGGTCCGTGTGGAAGGCCATGCGGACAATGTAGAGATTGGTCCATCGCTCAAATCTCGGTACCCGAGCAATTGGGAGTTGTCGAAGGCTCGTGCAGGCGGGGTTGTTCGATACCTTGTGGAAAAGGGCGGGTTGGATTCGGCGCGCTTCTCTTCTATCGGATACGGCGATAGTCGTCCGGCTGCAACCAATGCGAATGAGGAGGGGCGCACCAGCAACCGCCGAGTCGAAGTAGTTCTGTACTCGCCGACATCGACGGACCCCAAGGCCTCACAGCCGATCGATCCCGGCACCGCGGGTCATGTGGAATCCGGTGCTTCGAGCCTGAGTGTTCAAGGGAGCAGTTCGGCTGAGTCGGCGTCTGTGGCTGCTCAAGACGGATCTATCGCCGCTTCAGATTCTCCATCGTTGCCGGGGAAGGAAACCCTTCCCGCGGCCGATGGGCCGGGCATTCTCAACCTCCCTGTCTCGACCGGACAGGCGGTTACAGAATCTGCCGCACAGGATCCGGTCAAGCCGGCGGCACCACCACTTGAGTAAGGCCTGTTCCGTGAGCGACCGGGATGTCACGTCTTGGCATCCGGGTCGCTCCATCTTTTCTGTGTTTATGGGCCCCGCAAGCGGTCTCCTTTGATTGTCCTGCCTTTTGTCGCGCTGCTAGAATGCCGCATGCGACACAATGACACGCCCTCCACATCAAAAGATGCGCATGAGCAGAATGAACTCTTTGCCGATGTGATTGTGCCCCGGCATATCGCGAAGGCCTTTACTTATCTCGTTCCATCCTCTCTCGTAAACCGGATTGCAGTCGGGCAGTGCGTCACCGTTCCCTTCGGACGGACGATGCTTCAGGGGGCCGTTGTGGCGTTGACCCGCGCGCTACCCTCGGGCGTGACCGTATCCCGACTCAAGCCTATTGCGTCCCTGGCGGAGGGAAACCACTTCTCGGGTATTGCCCCGGAGATGTTTGCGTTATCGAAACGGGTTGCAGACGAATATCTTGCGCCTTGGGGCCAGTGTTTGCGGCTGGTGACGCAATCAGCAGGACGATCGGTTCCTGCTCCGGTTCGATTCACGGTGACCCAAGAGGGACGGGGCGCAATTGAGCAAGGAGGTTGCCCCGAAGGTATGCGGTCGCTCCTCACCCGCATCGCGCGGCGTGCCAGCGGCTTATCGGCAGCGACGGTTCAGACGGCCGCGAAGGACGCGCCGCGTGGCGCCCTGCAATTTCTTCAATCCCGGCAGTGGGTTGTGCGTATTTCCGACGCTGTCCCGCGCACGCGGACTTCGGTCAAAACGGCGGTAATCGCAGCGGAGCGTGAGACTGTCAATCTTCCTCTGATGCCGGACCCAGAGGAGGAAGCGCTGCAGCGTATTATGAAACTCCTGCATCCTCCCAAGGCAGGGAGAATCCTGATTCATGGGCAGACGGACTATCGAATCTCCCTACTGGTTAGTGCGGCTCGGCAGGTACTGGCCGCTGATCGGTCGGTGCTGGTGATAGTCGGCGAGGTTGCGAAGGTCGATTGGATGGCAGGGGTTCTGCGGCGGGTCACGAACGTGCCCGTGACCGTGCATCATGGCCGCACTCAGGATCCCGGGATTGCCGCGGTTCCGGAGGGGAGGCCTCAGCTTGTGGTCGGGACCCGTTCGGCCATTTTCCGGGGCCTGGACCCGATGGGGCTGATTTGGATTGAGGGCGAAGACGACGCGGCGCTCAAAGAACCGCAGGAGCCGCACTATCATGCGCGCGAGGTCGCCTGGTTACGGGCTCAACAGCTCGGGGTGCCTCTGGTGCTGGGATCCTCCCACCCGTCGTTGGAGTCCATGACGGCGGCCGGGGGTGAGCTGTGTACGCAGCAACTTGCGCCAGAGCGTGCCCCGCATGTGGAGTTAGTGGATCTGTCCCGGGAATTCTCCGGCTCGCCTATGAGTGCCAGGCTGGTCGCGGCCTTGCGCGAGACGCTGCAGCAGCATGAGCGGGTCGTCCTGTTCTTGAATCGAAAGGGCTATGCCGGGGCATTGGTCTGCCGAGAGTGCGGGTGGGTGCCACGCTGTGGGTCGTGTGCGGTGGCGCTCCCCTATTACCGGGAGAAAGGTCGTCTTGCCTGCAGATATTGCGGCGCGGGGGTCTCTCCTCCGGACATCTGTCCGACATGCGGGTCATCGCGCCTCAGCCCTGTCGGAGAGGGAACGGAGCGCGTGGAACTGGAGGTTCGCCGGCTGTTTCCGGACGCACGCATCGTGCGGATCGAGGGAGTCTCCAGCCGAGGAGCTGGGACTGGTCGAGGACATTGGCAGCAGGTGGACTCGCGGGAATGGGATATTCTTATCGGGACACAGGTCTTGTTTCAGCGCGAGCCGATTTCTCCCGTCGGTCTGGTCGGAATCGTGCAGGCCGATTCCGGTTTGCATGTGCCGGATTTCCGCGCCGCTGAGCGAACCTACCAATTGCTGGTTGACGCGGTGAGCCTGGGACGTCCGGCCTCGGCCGGCGGGCGAGTGATCTTGCAAACGTCTTTGCCGAACCATCATGTCATGCAGGCTATCGTCTCCCATGATCCGGCACGGTTTTATGATGAAGAATTGAAGACCCGCCAGTTGCTCGGGTATCCGCCTGCCATGCATCTGATCCATCTGGCCGTGTCGGGCAAGGATCGCCTGCAGGTCGAGCAGGCGGCACAGAAGTGGGTGAGGCTGTTACACAGCGCTGCGTCCGGATCTGCAACACCGGCTCATCGAACGGGCTTGTCCTCCCCTGCCGGGTCTCTTCTGATTCCGTCATCCGAGGGTATCGGCATTCTGGGTCCGGTAGTAGCCACGGGGATGCGGCCCAAGGGACATGTCCGGTCGCACATCATGGTCAAGGGACGCGATCGTGCGGCGATTCGCACGCTGGTGCGAGACTCTCTGGACGCGGTCGAGCGTGCCTATCCCCGCAGAATCCTGAAGTTCAGCGTGGATGTTGACCCCCTTGAGATGGACTGAGCCTAGCGCTTCTTCGTGCGTTGGGGCCGCTCGGGTTTTACGGACGGAGGCGGGTCGATCGGGGGCGTCGTCGCCGATGCGGCCCACGCGCGTTTAAAAAGGCCATAGGAAAAGGAAATCCAGAAGACGGATGCGAAGAGCCCCAGGACTACGGCTGAGAGGACGGTTCCCATCTCCTCGTCAGATGGCGCGGTAGCGGCCGACTTGAGTTGGACCATCAGGTTGAGCGGCCAGGCAAAACTCTCCAGACCAACGAGCAGCGTCGACCAGGCCCAGATCTCAGTGATGGTGCGGCCTTTCCAGAAGAGAAAACCCGCAACGAGAAGGATCCATCCGACCATGACCGCCGTCGGCACCGTGCCCCAGAGCAGCCAAAACCCTGCTCCGACCACAAGGGTGCCAAGTCCGATGTTGATCTGGATCATTCTCTGAGAAGTCGGCGACATGACGGGATGGGAGTGTGATGGCTGCGTGAGGTGAAGTCAACGCGCGCGTGTCGCGCGGCGAACGATGTTAACGGCCCAGCTCGGATTGTGCCGCCTCCAGCAGCGTCTGCATATCGAACGGTTTTTGGAGGGTTCGGCGCGCCCCGAGCATCTTGGCAACATCGAGGAAATTCAGGATGCCGATCATGTCGCAGCCTCCCGTGATCGCAATCACGCGCGAGGCCGGAAATTCACGGCGGAGCGTCATAATACTTTCTAATCCGTCTTGGTCCGGCATCAAGATGTCCATGACCACCAGATCCGCCGGCTTGGCCCGGTAGCATTCAAGACCCTGTTTCCCGTTCCGGGCTTCCTGAACTTCATATCCGGCCTGCTCAAGTGTATCCCGGATCAACTGGCGGATCTGATCTTCGTCATCAACGACAAGGACTGAGGGCATCGTGTTCCTCTGCGAGTTCATTCCCAGGCTCACGGACTTGAGCAAGAGAGGGAAGTGCCGTCGGGCCTGATCAAGAGGTTCGGGATCGTCAGGAGCGATCGGTGGCGGCCTCTCTCTTCACATCCGGTATGGTGTGATCCGGCTATCTTGAGACCGGCATGATACCGAATCATGCGGCCGATTGAAGAGCGTTTGGGTGACTCTAACATCCCGCCCCAAGGCGAGCAAGCGATTCTTCGTCATGGGTTCATGGCTGACCAGACGTGTCTGAGGAAACCGATTGCCCGTATTACGTTCAACCGAGATTCCATCCGGCCTGGATGACAGTTCGCAACGGTCCACAGAGTCATGGTCCGAAGAGATCCGGCCTAGAGAAAACAAGGCCTGCGGCCAGGACGATAAGGCTGGCCGGGAATGAATTTGAGACTGATTGGGATAGGGCTGTCTGTCTCAGTCTATCTAGGCTGCGGACACAGACTGGTCGCCAGGGGTAACCTCATCGATCCGCGTGCTTCGGCTCAGGGAGGGCCGTCCTGCCTGCGGGGTGTTGAAAAAGTCCGCCACCGTCGATCCCGCATCGCTCAGAGGCCCAATGTTGAGATGAAGCCTCGGAGGGACGGATGCGAAGGATGTTCTCTGCTCGCCAAGATCCATCGGGACGGCGAACGGATTGCACAGTAGTGCGGTGTGCACCTTTTCGCGTATTGCGCTCTTGCTGTAGGGCCTTGTTGAACACAACCGGAGGCGTTTCACATGGCACCTGTAATCCCACGAGTGGTGCCTGTCCGGGGTATAGATATGGGCCAGGAAGAGGGTTTGGGCGGAGGAACTAAACCCGAGCAGCTCTGATCGCGGTTAGAGCCAGGACAAGAAAAAGCCGGCGAGTGAGCCAGCGTCAGTTGGTGCCGAAGGCGGGACTTGAACCCGCACGGCTTGCGCCACACGCCCCTCAAACGTGCGTGTCTGCCATTCCACCACTTCGGCATCAGGAAACAAAAAAACCCGACGAGGGAGGGGCATTATAGAAGTAGGCCAAAATCCTTGTCAATAAAGCAGGTGTCCGGTAGAATCGGCCCCCGTCTCCCTAAATGACCGCGATGGTTCCGATAGTTCCATTAATGAGCCGGTAGGACAGCGGATTCATGACCTTCATAACCTCCGATCGCCACCGTCGTCTCAGGGCATCTGTGGCCGCGTTTTTTGACGTGGATAACACGCTGCTCCCCGGCGAGGCGAGCGAAATACGATTCTTTCGATGGTTGTGGCAACGGAGGGTCGTGGGCTGGCCCGAAGCGCGGGTCAGCGTGCAATGGTGGATGCGGCATTGGCCGGCGCTGTCACTTCAGCCGCTCCGGGAACGAAAACTCTACTTGATGGGGAAGCCGGCTCAGGTGATCGAACCGATGGGCGAGGAATTCTGTCGAGAGCAATTGTGTCCCTGCGTCTCGCCCGACGCCATGAAAAGAATCGAGGAGCACCGGCAGGCAGGTCACGCCGTCGTGTTGGTGACGGGGTCGCTGGATTTTCTCGTGGATCCCATTGCGACGTCGTTGCAAGTCGACCGGTGTCTGGCGGGCCGGCTGGAGCAGCGGGACGGAGTGTATACCGGCGACCTGATTCAGCCGTTGCCCTATGGGGCGGGGAAACACACGCTGGTGCAGCGTCTGGCGCAGGAGATGGACTTGGATCTGGCCGCCTGCTTCGCGTACGGCGACAGCCCCGGCGACCGAGAGATTCTGAGTGCGGTGGGGCATCCGACGGTGGTGAATCCCATTCGCGGGATGGATCGGGTGGCCCGGCGCAACGGCTGGCCGGTGGTGTCATGGAAGTGAATCTTGCGGGATCGTCTCGTGAGACGACGGTCCGCGTCACCGAAATCTTTTACAGTATTCAAGGCGAGTCGACCTACGCGGGCCAGCCCTGTGTCTTCATTCGTCTGACAGGCTGTCCGCTCCGCTGCACCTGGTGTGATACGGAATACAGTTTTTACGGCGGCACGTGGTTGTCCGTCGACGCGCTCCTCGCGCAGGTGGCGCAATACGGATGCCGCCTGGTCGAAGTCACGGGGGGCGAGCCGCTTGCTCAACCGGAGGCCGTTCCCTTGATTGCGCGGCTCTGTGACGAAGACTATACGGTCCTGCTGGAAACCAGCGGCGCGATCGACATTGAGCCGGTGGACCGGCGGGCGCGCGTCATTCTCGATGTGAAATGTCCGGGCAGCGGGATGACCGACCGTATGCACTGGCCGAACCTGGACCGGTTAACCGCGAAGGATGAAGCGAAGTTCGTGCTGGCGGATCGCGCAGACTATGACTGGGCGTGCGAGATTGTGGCACGGTATCGGCTGGCCGACCGCTGCACCGTCCTCTTCAGTCCTGTATTCGGGTCGCTCGATCTTCGCGGACTGGCGGAATGGATTCTGGCGGATCGGTTGCCGGTTCGTTTTCAACTGCAGTTGCACAAATATATCTGGGCCCCTGATATGCGCGGAGTCTGAGATATCGCTGCCAGCCCTCAGCTATCAGGGTGACCTGAAAACGGAGAGCTGATGGCTGACAGTTTGAACAAGGAGCGTGGAATGAAGATCATGCGAGTTGAGACCAAGACAGGCCGGGTCACGAGCGAGGCAGCCGAGGTGCTGGTCCTGACGCATTGCGAGGGGGAGGGGCTCTCCCAGGATGCCGTGGCGGTGGATCAGGCCATCGGCGGGGTGCTGCGAGATGTGCTGCAATCGAAGGAGTTTGAGGGCAAAGCCAACGAGCTGGCCTTGGTCCATACACAGAAACAGCTTGCCGCAAAACGGATTCTCCTGGTCGGGCTGGGCAAGAAAAAAGACGTGAGTGTGGATCAGCTGCGGCAGGCCATGGGGCATGCGGTGAAGCGGGTGCGTCAGATCAAGGCGGCGGCGTTCACCGTGGCCTTGCCCGCCGTGACGCCTGCCGGATCGTCCCTGGTGGAGGTTGCGCAGGCGATGGCCGAGGGCGCCATTCTCGGCAGTTATCAGTTCACGACGTATCGCAGCGAGCCATCGGCTCCAAAAGATGTCAAAGGGATGTCTGTGCTGGTGCCGCACAAGGACGGTCTTCGCCCGGTGACGGAAGGCGTGCGGCGGGGTGTGGCGACAGCGGAGGCGGCGGTGTTGGTGCGTGATCTGTGCAACCATCCGTCGAACGTGCTGACACCGACGATGGTGGCGAATGAGGCGAAAGCGATTGCGAAGGAGGAATCGCTGACGATCAAGATCCTCGAAGAGCGCGACATGGAGAAACTCGGGATGGGGGCGCTGCTTGGCGTGGCGCGGGGCAGTCATGAACCGCCGAAGTTCATCATTCTCGAATACAAAGGTTCGAAGAAAAAGAATGAACGTCCCGTGGTCCTGGTGGGGAAGACCATTACCTTCGACACCGGCGGTATTTCGCTCAAACCTGCCGAAAACATGGAGCATATGAAGGCGGATATGACCGGGGGCGCCGAGGTCCTGGCGTCGATCCGCGCCGCTGCGCGTTTGAAATTACCGCTGCATCTGATCAGCATTTTGCCGGTGGCCGAAAACATGCCGGGGGGCCGCGCCATGAAGCCCGGCGATGTGGTGAAAACACTGTCCGGTAAAACCGTGGAAGTGCAGAACACGGATGCGGAAGGCCGGCTGATTCTGTCCGATGCGCTTGCCTATGCAACCCGCTATAAACCGGCGGCGCTGATCGATATTGCGACGCTCACCGGCGCCTGTGTCGTGGCGCTGGGTCAATTCGCCATCGGGATGTTCGGGACCGATGCGACGTTGAAGGAGACGGTGCGCAAGGCCGGATTGCGTTCAGGGGAGCGTGTCTGGGAGATGCCGCTGTGGGAGGAATACTTCGAGCAGCTGCGCAGCGATGTAGCCGATATGCGGAATATCGGAGGACGCGGGGGCGGAATGATCACGGCGGCGCTGTTTCTGAGTAAGTTCGTCGGCGATTGTCCCTGGGTGCATTTGGACATTGCCAGCACGGACTGGAGCGAGCGGGAACGGGCCTACATCCCCAAGGGCCCCAGCGGGATCGGGACGCGGCTGCTGATCCAGTATTTGATCGATCGGACACTCTAAGGCCTTCGAGAGGCATGCCACATGTTGATGTCGCGCGAAAAGATCGGGCAGTTGTTCATGGTGGGGTTCGACGGGACGACGGTTTCCGCGGACCTGGCGGCCTTTATCAAGGAATACAAGCCCGGCGGGGTGATCCTCTTTTCGCGGAATCTCGAATCGATCGAGCAGATCGTGGAATTGACGAACGATCTGCAGCGGTGCAGCCCGCACTCGCCGTTGCTGATTTCGATCGATCAAGAGGGCGGCCGGGTGTCACGGCTGCCGAAGAGCTTCACGATTTTCCCGCCCTGCGAGGTGCTCGGGCTCTGCAACTCCTCCGAACTCGCGTATGCGGCGGCTGCGACCATTGCGAAAGAACTCAGAGCGGTCGGGATCAATATGAATATGTCGCCGGTGCTGGATGTGAACAGCAATCCGGCGAACCCGGTGATCGGGGACCGTGCCTTCGGCACGACGCCCGGTCCCGTCTGCGAAATGGGCCTGGCCACGATCGGCGGTCTTCAAGATAGCCGTGTGGTCGCGTGCGGCAAACATTTCCCCGGACACGGGGATACGAGTACTGATTCGCACAAGGAATTGCCGGTGGTGACGGCGGCGCGTGAGCGGCTGGAGGAGGTGGAGTTTCCGCCGTTCCGCCAGGCGACGGCCCACGGAGTTGCGACCTTGATGACGGCCCATGTGCGCTACCACGCCCTGGACGAGAAGGTGCCCGCGACGCTGTCCCCGGCCATCATCACCGATTTCCTCCGCGGGGAGCTGAAGTATGACGGGGTCGTCTTGACCGACGATCTGGAGATGCACGCGATCATTGATCACTATGGCATTGAAGAGGCCACCGTGCGGGCGATTCAGGCCGGTTGCGACATGCCGCTGATCTGCAAAGACCGCAACCGCGAAGTGGCGGCGATCACCGCCCTGGATAAAGCCGTCGCCGACGGGAGCATCACGATCGAGCGGTTGGAGCAATCGCTTGCGAGGATCGCTCGCGTCAAGCAGCGGTTTCTCGTTCCGTCTAAGCCGGTCATTATCTCCGATGCCAAGCTGATCGTCGGGTGCCGCAGTCATCAGGCGCTGCTCCGTTCCATTTACCAGGCACGCGAACGAGTCGCGAAAGTTACGGTGTGAAGCCCCCTCCCCCCTCCTTCCCGGCCGGCCGGCGAGAACTCTGGGCCTGGTGCTGCTACGATTTTGCCAACTCATCCTTTTCCACCCTCATCGTCACCGTCGCCTATAGCGTATATTTCATTCAGATCGTTGCGACGGATCTGTCGTCAGGCGGCACGGCTGAGCGGCTGTGGTTCTGGGGGTATTCCGCTTCCATGCTGGTGGTCGCGGTGCTGTCTCCGATTCTCGGGGCGCTGGCCGATGCCCGCGCCATCAAGCGGCAGCTGCTGATCTTTTCCACCCTGCTGTGCGTCGTCTGCACCGCGTTGCTGTTCTTTGTCGTCAAGGGGGACACCGGACTCGGCCTGGTGTTGTTCGGTCTGGCCAATATCGGGTTCGACCTGGGTTTTGTGTTCTGCAGTGCCTTTCTCGTCGAGTTGGTGCCGGCCCAACAGATGGGACGCTTGTCCGGGTACGGTTGGGGATTCGGGTATGTCGGCGGGCTCTTGTCGCTGGCGCTGGCTTATCCGTTCATCAAGGAGGGATTTGTTGAAGCCAATCTGACCTCGTACCGGCTGAGTTTTGTCGTCACCGCGGTGTTTTTCCTTGTCGCCGCCCTTCCGACTTTTGCCTGGTTGCAGGAGAGGGCCAAGCCGAGAGGTTTTGCGCCCGGGCTGACCCTGTGGCGGGAACTCACGACGCAACTGCGTGAGACGATCGGTGAATTGGCGAGATATCGTGATCTGCGACGGTATTTCGTCGCCTATCTCATTTATACGGATGCCATTAATACGGTGATCGTGGCCTCTGCGATTTTCGCCAATAAAGTCCTAGACTTCACGCCGGGTGATCTGATTATCTACTTCCTCGTGACTCAAATCACGGCAGGCCTGGGCTCGGTCGGTTTCGGGTTGGTCGCGGATCGGATCGGAGCTGTCAGGGCTATCACGATCACGTTAGTCATGTGGGTGGGTTTGGTCGTGGCTGCGGCTTTGGTCCAAACGCACACGCAGTTTTACCTCCTCGGGCTGGTGGCGGGTGCGGCTCTCGGGTCCAATCAGGCGGTGAGTCGCACGCTGATCGGGCGATTTACCCCGCTGGGCCGACAGGGGGAGTTCTTCGGGTTCTTCTCCGTCGTCGGAAAGTTTGCGGCGATCATGGGTCCGATCGTCTACGGTGAAGTGACCGCCTGGACCGGGAGTCAGCGATGGGCGGTGCTTTCCATGGCGGTATTCTTCGTGGCGGGGCTGGCAGTATTTCTCGGGGTCGATGAACGGCGCGGCATTGCGGCCGCTCAGGAATGAGGGGGAGAAGATGGCCGTAAAGAAGGGCGATATTCTGGACGAGCACAAACGTCATCCTCATTCATGCGGACTGGTGATCAAAGTGATGGGCGGCGGCGATGGGTTTGAAAAGGTCGTCTGTTGCGATCATGAGCTGACGGAACAGGATGTGGTGGCGGACATGGGATCGCCCGCCGGACGCAAGAAGGGGATGTTGCCTCCCGCAGTCATCCTGGATGAAAAGAAACTGTATCCCGATTCGTGCGGTCTTCGCGTGATGATTATGGACGGCGGGGCGGGCTTCAAAGAAATCCGCTGCTGCGGCCATTCCTTAACGATGAGTTCCATGCGCGAGTTGAAGTTCGGTCAGATGCGTATACCCGATCCGGAGCCGAAGACTACAGGACCGGCCGGGCACGCGTAATGACGATCGGAGGACGCTGATGGCGACAGATCAATCGGTCACGGCCCGAGGTGACGTGATGAAACGCTGGTGTCATTATATGGAATGGCTGGACCGTTGGGGTTACGCCACGGCGGGGTTCAGCCTCTTGATCCTGGGGATGCTGATTTTTCTCCATGCCTGGTATCTGTTTCTGGTCGTCCTGTTCACCAAAACCGGGGAACTGGCCTTGCTTCCTGCCGGCCTCAAGCTGCTCAACGATTTGTTGTTGGTGATTATTCTGCTGGAGCTCTTCCGCACGGTGGTTCGATTTCTCCAGACCGAGGTCCTGACGCTGGAGCCCTACCTTGCAGTGGGCATTATCGCTTGTACCAGGAGGGTGTTGACGGCGAGCGCCGAGTTGTCGCATCAACAGCATATGACGGACATGCAGTTCTATCAGTACTTGATGGATGTGGGCCTCAATGTCAGCGTCATCATGGTGCTCATTGTTGCCGTGTTCATGATCCGGAAGCGGCCGGCAGGGGGACACAGCGCGATCGCGTAGCGGGGTTTTTACGGTCGCTTTGACTTGCCTGTTTCCAGCGACTTATGGCATCATCCGCATTCCTGGAGACTGGCATGGCGAATTTGCTCGAATATGTCGGCTGCGTCCATATCTATCTCGGTCCGTACCGGGGTAATCCGATCGCGCTCTACCTAAAGCGCACCGAGACGGGCTGTCAGATCAGTCCCAAGGCCTATCCCTGGAACGATGTGTTGGGCGTGGGAGAAACGCCGAACAAGGCTGCGGCGGATTTCGAAGACAAATGGAAGACCAAAGGGCTGGCAGCTGAAATGTATTCGGGGCCGTCATGGGAAGGCGGGATTAAGCCGGAGAAGCCAGCCCCGCCCAAGCCAGTGGCTCCTCCGAAGCCTGCCGCTCCCCCGGCCGCAGCCGGTGTTTCTTCAGTTCCTCAAGCAGCAGCTCCAACTCCTGAAACTCCTCCGCAGGCTGCCTCTGCAGCGCCGGTGACCGCGCCCCAATCCGGGGGCGAGCCGAAGTAGTCCCTTCCCTGTCCGTTACTGCTTACTTGGAACTCCGTGGGACTCCTGCGTGTGACACGCACCCATCTTGCTGTGTCGAACGCCGTACAAGCCATAAATCACGATGCCGGCGATGGTCCACCAGACGAACCGGTGCCAGGTGAGTGCGGGGAGTTGCCACATGAGGGCGAGGCAGGAAAATGCGCCCAGGAGCGGCACCCATGGCATGAATGGGGTCTTGAACGGTCGGGGGTGGTTGGGTCTGGTGTAACGCAGCACGATGAGCCCGATGCAGACCAGCGTGAAGGCGAAAAAGGTTCCGATGTTGGTCATATCCGCGGCTGTACCGATGGGAACGAGGGCCGCCATGATCGCCACCCCGATGCCGGTGAGCCAGGTGGCATGGTGCGGTGTTCCGAAACGTGGGTGGACGACTGAGAGCCATGGGCTGAGCAGGCCATCGCGTGAAATCGCAAAGAACACCCGTATCTGTCCGAGCATCATCACGACCAGTACGCTTGTAATTCCCGCCACAGCGCCGATCGCCACCACTGCCGCGCCCCAGGGATAGCCGACGAGTCGAAGCGCTTCTGCAACGGGGGCGTGAATATCGATTTGGTTAGAGGGCACGAGCCCCGTCAGAACGGCGGCGACGGTGACATAGAGCAGCGTGCAGATTCCGAGCGCGGCCATAATGCCGATCGGCAAGTCCCGCTGCGGATTGCGGGCTTCCTCCGCCGTGGTGGTGATCGCGTCAAACCCGATATAGGCAAAGAAGACAGTGGCGGCTGCGGCGCTCACTCCTGCAAAACCCTGCGGCATGAATGGCGTCCAGTTGCTTGGTGTGACAGCCGGAGCGCCGACGGCAATGAAAAAGAGGATGACGACGAGTTTCAGGCATACGATGATGCCGGTCGCGCGGGCACTTTCTTTGATGCCGATGACGAGGATGACGGTGACGAGCAACACGATGATGGCCGCAGGAAAGTTCGCAACGCCGCCGTCCGGGCCTCCCGGGGCGTGGGTGGCCCATTCGGGCAGGTGAATACCGGCGAGCTTCAGCAGATTGTTGAAATAGCCGGACCAGCCGATTGCGACGGCGACGCAGGCGACGCCGTACTCCAGGATCAGATTCCATCCGGTGATCCACGCCAGGAATTCGCCCAGCGTGGCATAGGAATAGGTGTAAGCCGATCCGGCGACAGGAATCATCGCCGCGAATTCAGCGTAGCAGAGGGCAGCGAGGACACAGGTCAGTCCGGACAGAATGAACGAGAGAATGATACCGGGGCCGGCGCCGGGCCGGTGGGCATCGCCGACGATCGCGGTGCCGATGAGAACGAAGATGCCGGTGCCGATGATCGCACCGATGCCCAATCCGGTGAGGTCCCACGCGCTCAGGGTTCGCTTGAGGCGGTGCTGTGGATGGTCGGCGTCGGAGAGAATGCGCTCGATCGATTTGGTGCGCAAGAGGCGGCTGGTCACGGACCCTTCGGGACGATCATTTGGGGTTGCGGGGGTATTCAATGATGCGTGCTCCATCTGTCCGCAAGTATAGCAGCCGGGTACCTGGGAGCCAGAAGAATTGAGAAGATCGACCCCATAGCCTCAGGCGTGTGTCTGACGAGCGGCTCGGAGCAGGGCTTGAAATAAGCGGCGATGAAGCAGATGGCGCTCAAAGAGAAACTCCGGATGCCACTGGATGCCGAGGAGAAACCGGTGGCGGGGCGATTCCACGGCTTCGATTATGCCGTCCGGAGCCAGAGCGCTGGCGATCAAGGTTGGTCCCACGATTTTGACGGACTGATGGTGAGAACTATTCACCAGCATCGAAGCTTTTTTTACGATTCTGCGGAGGAGGGTCCGTGGGGCGATCGTCACGGCATGGGAGACGTGAACGGCCTTGGCGCGTTGCCGATGGGGCAACACGCCGGGCACCTGCGAGGGCAGATCCTGAAAGAGGCTGCCGCCGCAGGCCACATTGAGGGTTTGCATCCCGCCGCAAATCCCCAGCAAGGGAAGATCGTGCTGTTGTGCGTGATGGACGAGGTCCAGCTCGAAGTTCGCGCGGCGTTCGCTCACAAGGGGAAACTTGTAGCGCTGGCGCTCTCCGTAGAGGCGTGGAGGCAGATCGGGCCCGCTGCCGGTCAATAGGAGACCGTCAACCCCCTCCAGCAGCCGCCGCCGGCCTGCCGCATCAGCGACGAGTGGAAGGATGAGGGGAGTGCCGCCGAGTTCTTCGATCGCGCGAACGTAGCGGGCCCGCAAAAAATAGGTGGGCTCATGCCCGCCCCATTCTTTTCTGTCACCGGCATTAAAATCTGGGGTAATGCCGATGACTGGTTTCATTGCCTAGCGAACGGGCTCCACGGCCGGTGCAGCGGTCTGAGCGGGAGTCTCTGCATCGGGGACTCCGAGAAAGCGGATTGCTTTGTCGCCCGAGAGGTGTTCGGGCGTGATGATATAGGTGCCGTACATGCTGGTGGTCCAGACATTCTTTGCCGCATTCTCATTCAAACCGGAAAAGACATAGGTCAGTCCCCCGACGACTCCACCGACAATAGCAAACGCTCCCTTGCAGGCAAAGTAGGGAATCGTCGCAAGGACCGAAGCAACCTGCATTCCGGCACTCGAGGCATTGCCTCCTTCCGATGCCGGCGGGGCGGGTTCCTGGCTCCAAGCCGGTGCCGCCACTAAAGTTGTAAACGTCATCAGAACGACGAGCGCGAGCAGGGGGAGCGAACGAGTGAATCCATCATGTGTCACGGGAGAACCTCCTTCTTCTCAATGGCAGAAGAGCGGCGGTGACCACTCTCCTGATTCAAAATCATGTGGAGTCGCGTTATAACAAATTACTGGCTGATTGCAAACCCCCTGCCGGCCCCCTCTTGGATATAATGCCGCAAGAAGCGCTTCATGGCGTCAGGTCGAGCTCACTGAGAATGTAGGAAAGAACATACGCTCGCCGCTTATGTGCTGTCCGATCGAGTTCGTGGACCAGTTCGTGACGGTCGATACGTTGGTTCTCTTGGGGCAGGCCCGTTTCCAGTCGAAGGTCGAGTTTGCACCAGGCGATGGCCTGGGCAAAGAGGTCCGGAATGCGTGCCAGGTATTCAGCCTGTTCGGGATCGGCCACCGATGCGAGGGCCTGCGCGAGGTCGTCCGTCAGTGTCAGCCTGTCCTGAAGGGCGGTGAGGTGGGCCTTCTCCACTTCGACAGAGACTTGAATGCCGGCTTTCCAACTCCGTTTTTTGACATTGAACACGCAGTACTGGGTGTCCGCCTGTTCTTCAACGGTTTCAGGACCAAAGAAGAGGGTCACGCGATAGGGAAGCTGGTCCGGCGGTGCGTACGCATCCATGCATTCGCATTGTAGCATGCGCCACGAGGGACCTGCGTGCTAATTGACGGGTTTCTGCCACGACGATAAGATACCGCACGATGATGACATCACGACATGACGAACGGGTGATTGCAATTCAGCAGGCGCTCCGGGAGACCGGCTTGGCGGACGGCTGGTTGTTCTACGACTTTCGTGTGAGCGATCCCCTGGCCTATCGCGTCCTGCTGTTGGACCCGTCGCGTCATGTCACCCGGCGCTGGTACTACTGGGTGCCGGCAGCCGGGGAACCGGTGAAGCTACAGCATCGCATTGAGCCCCATGTGCTGGATGATTTGCCGGGGCGGTCACAGGCCTACGTGTCGTGGGAAGAACAGCACCGGCTTCTTTCGGCCGTGCTCTCCGGACAGCGCCGCGTGGCGATGCAATACTCCCCGCTGAATGCAGTGCCCTATGTGTCTCGGGTCGATGCGGGCACAATCGACCTGATCCGGAGCTTCGGAGTGGAGGTGGTGAGCGCGGCCGATCTGATACAGCGGTTCGAAGCCGTCTGGACGGAGGATCAGCTGGAGTCCCATCGCTATGCGGTCACGGCCTTGCGGCGGATCGTGGATGAAGCCTTTGCGCATGTCGGATCGGCATTGAGCGCCGGACGCTTGCTCACGGAATATGATGTGCAGCAATTCATTCTGGGGCGGATTCATGATGCGGGAATGGTGACGTCGAGCCCTCCCATTGCCGCAGTGAATGCCCATAGCGCCGATCCCCACTATGGGCCGGCCGTGACAGGGTCTTCGGCGATCACCCGCGAGAGTTTGGTGCTGATCGACTTGTGGGCCAAGCGCAGGGAGCCGGGAGCAGTGTACGGTGATATTACGTGGACCGGGTTTACGGGACGGCAGGTGCCCCCCAGGCATCGCGCTGTATTCGAGGCTGTGAGGCGCGGGCGTGATGCGGCGGTGACGTTTGTGGAACAGCGAGTCGCGGCGGGGCAATTCCCCTATGGATGGGAAATCGATGATGCCTGTCGACGGGTCATCGTCGCGGCCGGCTATGGAGAGCAATTTGTCCATCGCACGGGGCATTCCATCGGGGAGGAAGTCCACGGCAACGGGGCCAATGTCGATAATCTTGAAACCCAAGATAACCGCCGGGTTATGCCGCGGACATGTTTTTCCATTGAACCGGGGATTTATCTTCCTCGGGAATTCGGCATCCGCAGCGAGCTGGATGTATATGTTTCCGACCGTGAGGCGCGAGTGTATGGGCAGCCCATCCAGACGGAAATAGTGCCGCTTCTCTAGGCGGCTTCCGGACCATCGCCTCTCCCAAGGCTTCCTTGACAGTCCATTGCTGTGGCGGCTAGATTCAGCGCAGGGGTGGGGTTCGGAGCCGAGCCTCTTCAACGGGTAGGGAAGAAAGGCGCCTCGATGTTCGGAACAATGGGGATTTCAGAGCTGATCATTATTCTTGTGATTGTGCTGATCATCTTCGGGGCCGGCCGGTTGCCCCAGATTGGCGAAGGGGTCGGCAAGGCGTTGAAGGGTTTTAAGAAGGAAGTGCACGATGTTCCTCCTCCGCCCGATGCAGCTCCGGTTCAAGCGGAGGCCCCGCCGCCTCAGTCGGTTCAAGCACAACAAGTCGTGGCCGCTGCGCCTCAGCCGCCGGTTCCGGCGCCAGCCGCGCCGAAGGCGTCCAATGTGCCATATGTGCCGGGTCCCGAGCTGACTCCGGGCACGACGGCGTCGCTGCTCTACAATACGGGTCCTCAGGGACCCCGTTCTTCCGCCCAACCACCAGCGGCTGCCTCGCCAGGCGCGCCTCAACATGTGGTGACGATGGAGGAGCGCGCGACCGCTCCCGCGCCGATGTCGCGTGCCCAGTATCCTCCGCTTCCTCCGGGGGCCCAGGCCCAGCCGGCCGCCAAGCGCCCCTCGGCGATTGTGAACAAAGATGCCGTGGCCCGTGTTCAGGCTCAACAGGCTGCACTCAAGGCCAAGGCAGCTCAGCCGGCTGCGGGTGTGTCTCCCAATGACATGCAGAGTCTCGGGGAAGGACTGGGTGATGCGCTACGGACCTTCCGGCAGGCGGTGGCTGATGTGCGGAACACGGTGGATCCGGAGATGCGTACGATCCAGGCCGAAATGGATTCTGCACAGAAGGAACTCCAACAGTCCCTTGAAGCGGCGCGGGAACTTCCCGCGGTAGAAGAAGAGCCGCCGAAACCGGCGTAAGATCGGCAAGCTTCGTACGCATGACCCATTTCCGCATGCGAGATGATCGTGTTGTTCCCTACCTGCTTCTTGCACTGACCACGATCTTTCTCCAGGCCTGCTACCAAGACTCCCCCTCCTCGACTCCTCGCCATGCGGGAGAGTCGCTTGTAATTCTGTTGGGAGACCAGGACTGGGTTGTCCGCCGAACCGCGGCGGAAGCTTTAGGCAAGATCGGCGATTCGAGCAAGGCGGCCATGTTGTTTCCGGTTCTCGGCGATGGGTCGCCCGAAGTCCGGGAAGCGGCGGCTCGCAGTCTAGGGCGATTTGAGCCGCTGGTGAAAGAAGCAGGTTTTCGGCTGGTCGAGATGCTGAAGGACCCCAGCCCGGCTGTTCGGAAGGCTGCTGCTCAATCGTTGGCCGTGAGCGAGGTTGGTAAGGAGGTTGGCTCCGGGATTGTCTCCTTGTTGTCCCATGACAATGGAGAGATTCGGGCTGCTGCTGTGTCTGTGTTACTGGGAATGGAACTACCGGAAGGTTATGAGGAATTGCTGCAGGCTGCGGCACATGGAGAGGCTCATGTCCGGCAAACAGCGGTTGGGGCCCTCGGGAACCAGGATGATGAGCGCGGAGTCGCGATGTTGCTGGACCGGCTGCGGCATGATGGTGATGCCGCAGTGAGAGCGGAGGCGGCCTATCGTTTAGGTTTTCATCCAGCGGATGCGGTGATTAGCGGCCTGGCTGCGGCGGCTGAGCAGGATGCCAGCGCACAAGTGCGTCGATGGGCTCAGCAGAGTCTGGTGGGATTACGACGATAGGCGGTTGCGATTTAACGCCTCGACCAACTCAATGAGATCTTTCTGGGCTTCTTCCTCGATCTCGATAAACTGGATTCCCATCCCTGGAAATAAAAGGTAGCGCTCGGGCTTCTTTCTAGTCCAGGCCACTTTCCCGGTGGCCCGGAGTTTTTGTCCCGGGCGGTGCGGTAGCGCGAATTCTACTGTCAGCATGGTGCCCGGGGGCAAGGGCTCGCTGCTTTCGATGAAGAGTCCCCCTCCCCCAATTCCTCCGGTCAAACTGTCGATCTGCCTTCCCTCCGGTGTGGAATAGCGAATTTTCAAGGCCAGTGGGGTGCGCGGATAGTTGCGGGAATGGGCGTACTCCCTATCGTCAAAGTTCTGGATGGCCCGGTCGATAATGGCGCTCCAGGGTAGAATGCCGAGCAGGTCGCCCGAGGGGGCGTGAACCAGTACGGTTTCCCATTGGGCGTCAAACGAAAGACTCTTACCTTTGTGGCCGGCGGTTGATTGAACCGTGAATTTCATCGGGGTATTCATTGAGAACAATCCTCGGAGTCGTGCGAGGGATCGGGGGCGTTTAGGCTGCCTGGCCGTTGCTTTCGAGTGACGCGACAATTCTCAAGATACGTTCGCGGAGTTCCTGAGCCATGTCGCAAAAGCGGATCCCCATACCAGGGCTGAAGGTGTATTGATCCGCTTTGGGACAGACCCAGGCCACAACTCCTTTGGCTGGAATCCACTCCGGTGGTTGTTCGGAGAGGGAGAACTCCATCGCGATCTTTGTCCCCACCGGCAGAGGCGTTGTGCTTTCGATAAAGAGGCCTCCGCCGCCGATCCCTCCGGCCCTGCTATCAAACTGGTTCCCCTCAGGTGTTTTATACTTCACACGAAAGGAGAGGGACACGCGTGGTTCGGTCCGCGTTTCCTTAGGCGCGGGCGGTTTGCGATAGGCCAGGATTTGGTCGATCACAAAATCCCAGGGCATACTCCCGATGGGTTCCCCTGAGATTCCTATGAGGGTCACCATTTCTCGAGACGAATCCAGTTCGAGAGCTTTACCTCTATGGCGAAGGCTGGATGATACGGGGTATTTCACAGGTCCTCCTGGGCGTAGGCTGTCTTTCCGCAAGTATAGCGCGGGATGCCCCATTGTCGAGAAAATCGTGAGATTGTCACTGGAGATGTTTCAACGAGGGAAACCGGAGAGGAAGAGGGAGGGACACGCCCGGGCTACGGAGGGTAGCCCGGGCACGCATAAATCTTACGCGCTTTTGGCGTCTTTGTCCTGTTCGTAGATGCGAATGGGAGGATTCTTCCCGGAAATCGCGTCTTCGGTGATGAGAACTTCTTTGATCTGCTTTTGCGAGGGTGCGTCGTACATCACGTCCAGCATGACCTCTTCCAGAATGGCTCGGAGGCCGCGGGCTCCGGTCTTCTGGGAAAAGGCTTTCCGGGCAACGGCTCCCAAGGCGCCTTCGGTAAATTTCAGCTTCACCTTTTCGAACGAGAGGAGCTTCTCGTATTGCTTGGTGAGAGCGTTTCGCGGTTCCGTGAGAATACGGACGAGGGCCCGCTCGTCCAATTCTTCAAGCGTGGCGACCACCGGCAGGCGGCCGACAAACTCCGGAATGAGGCCGTATTTGAGGAAGTCTTCCGGCTGCACTCTGGCCAGCAGTTCACCCAGGCGCACTTCGTTACGGCCGCGTATTTCCGCCCCGAACCCCATGGATTTGCGGTTCAAGCGCTGCTCAATGATGGAATCCAGGCCGACGAACGCGCCGCCGCAGATGAACAGGATATTGCTCGTGTTGACTTGAATGAACTCCTGATGGGGATGCTTGCGTCCTCCCTGCGGGGGGACGTTCGCGACCGTGCCTTCAATCAGTTTGAGGAGGGCTTGTTGCACGCCCTCACCGGAGACGTCGCGGGTGATCGAGGGACTGTCGCTTTTGCGACTGATCTTGTCGATTTCATCGATGTACACGATGCCCCGCTCGGCCCGTTCGACGTCGTAGTCGGCGGCCTGGAGGAGTTTGAGGATAATGTTCTCGACATCTTCTCCGACATAACCGGCTTCTGTCAGGGTGGTGGCATCGGCCAGGGTGAACGGCACATCCAGGTACTTGGCCAGCGTTTGGGCGAGGAGGGTTTTCCCCGTGCCGGTTGGGCCGACCATGAGAATGTTGCCCTTCTGCAGTTCAACGTCGTCGACTTCCTTTTCTTTGGACGAGATCCGCTTGTAATGGTTGTGGACGGCGACGGACAGGATGCGTTTGGCCCGATCCTGTCCGACGACATACTGGTCCAGGTGGTGCTTGATGTCGGCCGGCTTCTTGAGCTTGGAGGAGATTTCTTCCTTGGCCTCTTCCCAATCCTCGGCAATGATGTCGTTGCAGAGGTTGACGCATTCGTCGCAGATGTACACGGTCGGGCCTGCGATGAGTTTGCGGACTTCATCGCGGCTCTTTCCGCAGAACGAACACCGCAGATGTCGGTCGACTTTCTCCTGCTTGGCCATGCGTCCTCCTGTATTACTTGCTCTTGGCCCCGTCTTTGGCTGCGTCGCCGGAATCCACGGCCTTCAAGGCTTTGGGAGGCCGCGTGATGACCTCGTCGATCAGTCCATACTTCTTCGCTTCCTCGCCGGACATAAAGTAGTCCCGCTCTGTGTCGTGCGCGATTTTCTCGATCGGCTGGCCGGTATGTTTCGCCATAATCTCATTGAGCCGTTCGCGGATTTTGAGAATCTCGCGAGCGTGAATATCGATCTCGGTGGCCTGGCCCTGGAACCCGCCCAGCGGCTGATGGATCATGACGCGGGCGTTGGGAAGGGCAAACCGCTTGCCTTTGGTGCCTGCGGTGAGGAGCAAGGCGCCCATGCTGGCGGCCTGCCCGAGACAGATGGTGTTGATGGGGGGCTTCACATATTGCATCGTGTCGTAAATGCCGAGCCCTGCGGTGACGCTCCCTCCGGGAGAATTCACATACAGATTGATGTCCTTCTCCGGATCTTCAGCCTCGAGGAACAGGAGTTGGGCAATGACGAGATTGGCGAACACGTCATCGATGGGGGCGCCCAGGAAGATGATGCGGTCTTTCAGAAGCCGGGAGTAAATATCGTAGGCGCGCTCGCCTCGATTGGTTTGTTCGACGACGATGGGGACCAGCATATGCGTCAGTTCCTTTCCGGCTCCGGGTTGTGAAGCGCGCTGAGTTCAAGCCCAGCACGAAGCCCGTACCTATCCTTGAATCACTGCATTGCGGTAGACGAATTCGAGTGCCTTATCGGCCAGAATGCGGGCACGGAGTTCCTCAATGGAATCCTGGCCGCCGGCCTGGATCATCTTGACCAGGTCCGCCACTGGGACACGAAGCTCCGTGGCCAGACGGTTCACTTCGTTATTCATGTCCTCCTGGGTGACCGTAATGTTCTCCTTGGCGGCGATCGCCTCCAGGACGAGGCCGACCTTGACGCGGCGGTTGGCCTCCTCTCGATGTTCCTCGCGAATGGCGTTGATCTCTTCGGCCGTTGCAGCAGGAGCCGGGTCGGTGGCCTTGCCGCGCTGGCGCTCTTGAAGCTTCTGGCGGACGATCGCGTCCAGTTCACGATTCACCAGCGTTTCGGGAAGGTCAAAGTGATGGGTCTCAGCCAAACGCTTGAGAATCGTATCTTTATAGGATTCGTCAATGTCGCGTTTCAGCGCCTTTTCCATTTCGGTCCGGAGCTTGTCCTTGATTTCTTGAAGCGTGGTATAAGGACCGCAGTCCTTGGCAAACTCGTCGTCCAGGGCCGGCAAGGTCTTTTTCTTGACTCCCTGAATAACGAGCCGGAATTGAACGGTTTTCCCAGCCACCCTGGTGTCGGGATGACTGGCCGGATAGGCCTGAGGGATCTCGATCACGTCCCCTTCCTTCTTGCCGGTCACATGGGCATCGATCTCGATTCCCAGGAGGGCGGCTTTGGAACCGACTTTGTGGAGCTGGCCTTCTTTCTTGGTGCCTTCGAGCGGCGCTCCCGCGAGGAACCCCTCTAAATCGACAACGGCAAAATCCCCTTCGGTGAGCAGGGTTCCGGCCGGGGCCGCTTCCAGCCTTGCCTGTTGCTCTCGTAGGACCTCAAGGGCCCGGTCCAGTTGTTCGTCCGTGACGGTGCGTTTGTCGGGCTTGAGCGAAATAGGATTGGGAGCTTTGTAGTCACGGAGTTCGATCGTCGGCTTGATTTCAACGGTCGCTGTAAAGGTGAAGGGTTCGTTCTTCTTGATCTTCACGCGCTCCAGCGGGGGAATTTCCACGACGACAGGATTGATGCCGGCCTGGCGCACGGCACGCTCGTAAAAATCCGGCACCAGGCTTCGAATCACATCTTCCTCAACCGCTTTGGCATAGCGCTGTTCAAGGATGCCCAATGGCGCTTTGCCCGGGCGAAATCCCGGGATGCGGACTTGACGATTGAGTTCGGTGTAGGCCCGCGAAAAGCGCTGTGTGACTTCTTCCGCGGCAACTTCAATTTTCAAGGCCCGCTTCATGGGGCCCAATTCAGTCATTTCCATCTTCATGGTCATCGGAGACGTCCTTCCACACTACTGCTAGGGATGAGTTCCAACATGGTCTGTCGTGGCTGGTGCGAGAGGGGGGACTTGAACCCCCACGGTTACCCACGAGATCCTAAGTCTCGCGCGTCTGCCAGTTCCGCCACTCTCGCACGGTGGGGAGCATCGCGGGGCTGTCGCCGCGATTGCTGAGACAGCAAAACACGCGATTGTGTAAGCCTTTTGTACCGTTGGAGGTATCCCAGTGTCAACCCATACTCCTGCGGGGCTCGGGGCTCTATCTGAGAATGAGACCGATCTTATTGAGCATCACCGTGGAGGGTTGGGGAAGATGCGATGGGGGTGAGGCCTGCGATATCGTCAGGGGACCAATCGTTGATCGCTGGTCCCGTGAGGTGCTGGGGAGTATACTTAAAGAATGGGAGCTCACTAGCATGTATATTTGTTTTTGATCTGGGTTCATCTGCCCAGTGCTTCTTCGCGGTTTTCTCCTGGCAAGGAGGTATGCGATGTCTCTATCGCTCATTGTGCTGATATCCGCAATCATGGGGGTGATCAGTCTATGGACGTCTCCGGCGGCGGCCTACCGGGAGTATTTTACGGTGGAACAGAAGGCTCAGCTGGCCAAGATTCAGACCGTCCTGATAGAAGCCGTTGCCTTAACGGACAAAGGTTCGAGCGACGCCGGGCCGCTGGCCGAGGTGGCGTCACGAGGACTTGCGGGGTTGGGCTATACCATTGTGCAGGACGTCAGCAAATCTCATGACGTGGTCTTTCGCGTCAAATGCGAGCAGCGCAAGACATGGGAGGGGACAGCGTCATCGGGGGGGGATAACGATTTGCCCGATGCCCCGTCGCGATTGTGGAAAGGACCAGCCTGTCAATTGACCTATGTGCTGAGCGGGATGAAAATCAAATGGCAAAAAGAAGTGCGCACCGATTTTGAGGATGCTTCCGCCGCCGCTCAGGCCGCTCAGGCGGGCGACCCCGGCGCCTTTGCTTTGGCGCGATTGCAGGACGCGCTTGAGAAATATGATTTTCCCGTCTTGCTGGCCGCAGAGTGGGGGCACCCTGAACGGTTGATCAAGCTGTTGGATGCCCCGGACACGAGCGTTCCCAGGAAGATCCGGATCATGTCGCTGCTGGGCGACATGCAGGCCGATGAGGCCATGCCCTCGTTGAAGCAGGCGCTTCAAGACCGGGATCTTGCGAAGCAGGCGCTGGTCGCGATGGGAAATCTTGGCCGAGATGGAATACCTCTCTTGGTTGAGATGATGAATACCTCCCCTCAGATAGAAATACAGGCGGCGGCCGCGAAGGGGCTGGGCCAGCTGGGCGGCCTTCATGGAGACGCCTCGGTCGTGCCCCCGCTGCTGGCCAAACTTCAGGATCCCAAGACGGACTGGACGGTGCTGACTGAGGTCGCATGGGCGTTGGGGAAGATCCCCGATAAACGCTCGATCCAACCGCTCTATGACGTGGACAAAAAGCTGCAAGCCATTCGTGATCCCGATAACCTGACACTCAAGAAGCTCAAGGAGGCCGTCTTCTGGGCGATCAAGCAGTGCGATACCTGGGATCAATACAGCTGATTGTCGCACTACAATTTATCGAGTTCTTTCCCTGCTGGTCGATAGCTCTGGCTGGCTCGCGGCTCGACCGCTATGACCGGACGGTCTTCGGTGTCGAGACCAGGGCGGAACCGGTCGGCCCGCACGGGTTGGAAATCTGAGACGAAGGGATCTGCTGATGACCGATGTGTCACGGAGACGGTTTCTACAAATTACGGCTGCCACGGGGGGCGCGCTCGTGTGTGGTGATTTGACGGAGCAAGTGCTGGGTCTGACAGGCCGGGCCCAAGCGGTTGCCGCAGGCGAGCCGATCAAAATCGGCATCATCGATCCTCTCTCGAGCCCGTACAAGACCTCATCCATCCACGACGTACATGGTGCGAACGTGGCCGTCGATGTGTTTAACAAGACAGGTGGCGTGCTGGGTCGGCCTATTGTCATTTTGGAAGCGGACGACGCCTCGAATCCGGAGACGGCGTTGAAGGCCGCGAACAAGTTTGTGAAGGAGGATCGTGTCGATGTACTGATGGGCACCTTCAATGCTGACTGTTCACTGGTTGTCTCGGAATTTGCGAAGAAGGAGAACAAGCTGTTCATGGTCACGGGTTCGCATCTTCCCGAGCTCAGCGGGGGGGCCTGCAGCTCGCACACCTTCGTGTTTATGCCGAATGCGACGATGATGTCGCGGGCGGTCGTTCCCCATTTGACAAAAGCGTACGGGACGCAGTGGTACATGATCACGACGAGTACGTTGGATGGAAAGGCCATGGCGCAGGCGATGGTCGCGGCCGGGCAGGCCCACGGGGTCGAACTCGTTGGTGAAGCGCTGATGCCCTTCGGGTCCACCAATTTTGAGGCGGCGTTTGCCGCGGCGAAGGATAAGCGTCCGTCACTTATCGTATTAAACCTGTACGGCTGGGACCTGATTCATGCTCTGAAGGCTTATGCCAAGCTCGAGTTGGCCAGGGAGAAGATCGGTGTTGGCGGGATGATCAGCGGTGAACAGATCGGTCGCCCGCTGGGCTATGCCGCCAACGCGGGGATCTGGGGACTCATCTGGGATCCCAAGATTAAAACGGAAAGTTCACGACGCTTCATCCAGGGCGTGATCGACAAGTACAACCATACGCCCACCTCTCGTTGCTACTTGGGATATGCCGCCATGACCCAGATTGTGGAGGCGATGCAGCGGGCCGGCACAATGGGGACAGCGGCGCTGATCAAGGCCCTCGAGGGCCACGAGTTTGACGGGCTCAAGGAAGGCAGGTCGGTGTTTCGCGCGGCTGACCATCAGCATGTGCAGGATGTGTTGGTGGGGGAGGCTTTCGGCAGAGAACTGGGTTTGGGTCACTACAAAATTCTGGCCACGATTCCTGGAGAGACCGTGGCCGGTTCCGTCGATCAGCCGATCTGTACGTTGTAGTTGAAGAAGAAAGAATCGGGGGCTTCTCCAAACAGGAGAAGCCCCCGTGCTATGTGGAAGCGGGAATCGAACTACTTGGTGACCCGCACTTCGACGCGGCGGTTCTTAGCCCGGCCGGCATCGGTCTTGTTTGTCGCCACCGGCTTGGTGTCAGCATACCCGTGAGTCGTCGCTCCCCCTAAGCCGCCTTCCGCGAGGGCTTGAGCGGCGTTGGCCGCCCGGGCTTCGGAGAGTTCCTTGTTCGTCGGGAACTTCTTCTTCAGGGCACTGCGAATCGGACGATTATCCGTATGGCCGTCCACGGCGACTTTGTACTCGGGGAAATCCTTGAGGACGGTGCCGACGTGTTTGAGGGCCTCGACTCCGGCGGGCTTCAGCTGATCCTCACCCGTGCCAAAGAGGTAGCTGGAGGCCAGGTTGATGAGGAGCCGTTCGTTGTTGAGGTCGACCGTGATGTCACCCTTTTCAATCTGAGGGCGCAGGGCCCGGAGGAGCCCCCGTTGGGCTTCTCTCAGCTTAGCCATTTCGGTTGAAAGTTCGCCACGGAGCCCGGCGAGCTCTTGGTCTCGATCGGCGAGCTGGCGTTCCAGTTCGCTTACCCGCTGCGTCGAGGCTGCGAGGTCGGCGGCCAGTTTGTTCTTGTCTCCAGCGGCGCCGGTCAGGGCGGCGAGTTGGCTTTCGAGGTCGGCGATGCGCTGGTTGGCCGCGGCGAGTTGGGCTTCGAGGTCGGCGCTGTGCTGCTTGGCCGCGGTGAGATTGGCGGAGAGTTGCTCCTTCTCGCGTGCTTTGGCTTCAAGGGCCGCCAGTCGTTCTTTATCACTGGATGAGGAGAACTGCGAGGCAGCGAGCAGGCCTTGGAGTTCGGCCATTTGCGTTTTCGTTTTGTCCAAGTCGCCCTGGGCTGACGTGAGCTGGCTTGCCATCTTTGACGATTCACTGGCAGTGATCCGCAGGGCCGCCAGTTCGCGGTCGCGGTCTGCGAGCTGACTCTCAAGTGATTGGGTTTGGGTGGTCAGTGCCGCGGTTTGGTGGTTGGCGGAGGCCAAGGCGGCCTCGAGTCTCTGCCGTTCTTTTTCAAGCGCGGCAATACGGTCGGCCAATTCTTTCGCCGTAGGTTGCGCCTTGCCTTGTGGGCAGATGCGATATTGGAATCCGTTATCCGGACACATGGGTTGCCAGGATGAACAGCCGGAAAGGACCAGAAGGCCGAGTCCCAGGATGGAGGTTTTGTACATTCGCATAGAGTCTCCTTTTTTGTGTGGCTGGTGCTCGCGGGTTGTCCCACGAGCAAATGACCCGTGATTATTGGCGCCCTTTGAGGACATCCCGAATTTCCATCAAGAGCTTCTCTTCATTCGTCGGTCCCGCAGGCGGCGCCGGGGGCGCTTCCTTCTTGAAGCGGTTGACTTGCTTCACCAGCATGAAGATGACGAAGGCAATGATGACGAAGTCGAACACTGACTGGAGGAAGACTCCGTAGTTGAGCGTGGGGGTGCCGGCGGCCTTCGCGGCGATGAGCGAAGGCTGGGGCGTTCCGGACAGATTGATGAATAAGCTGGAGAAGTCGACTTTGCCCATTAATAAACCGATCGGCGGCATCAACACGTCGCTGACCAGGGAGGACACGATCTTTCCAAAGGCGCCTCCGATGATGACACCGATGGCCATGTCGAGAACATTGCCTCGCATCGCAAAATCTCGAAATTCTTTGAGCATACCCATCCTCCTCGGTGACGCACGGTTAAGGGCCCTCGGTTCACAAGACACTATCGTTTGCGTGTGGTGTCGAAGCTGTAGCCGAGTGTCAAGAGGTACAGGTTGTCTGTATCTGTCGTTCCTGCCGCGGGTTTGCTGTTGTACCGCGTGGTGACCTGAATGCCGGCGACGAACCCCTCCCAGATCTTGAACCGCATGCCGTTGTCCATGGTCAGATAGATGTTGCTGGCATTCTCCAGGGAAGGAAAGATTTCGTCATAGTGATAAAGCGTGATGCGGTCATCAAATAGGGGCCAGTTGAGTTTCATGGAAATCCTGGCACGGGTGGATGATTGATCCGCCGCTTCCCTGAAATCTTCATTGAAATAGCTGACGCCGGCTTCTCCGTAGAACGTCATATCTTTGAAGATGCCGGTGTAGTCGCCTCGCTCGATGAATTGGTAGCCGGGGCCGGTCGCGAGGGCGGTTCTCATTTTCAGGTCTTGAAAGCGGTCGCTTTCAACATAGGCGGAGGCGAACCAGTAAAGGCGCTTGGAGATGAAGAAGTCAAGTTTGATTGTGCCCCGGGCGTTGCGGGCGGTCAATGTGTCCCCAGTATCGGCATAGACGTACCGTCCGTTGATGGACAAGCGGAGTTGCTCGCTGCGGGCGACGAAATCGAGCAAGGCGCTCCCATTGCGGAAACTGCTGTTTCCAGTGGCCTGGGAGTAGCCGGCGGTGAAGCTGCCGGCATAGATGACGGGTGGTTGTATGAGCGGATTCACCGCCGTGATGGAGTCAACCGGCACGGTAAGAGAACCCTTCAGTTGTTCTGACTGAATATTGAGATTCCCGTCCGAGCCAGCTGTGGCTGTCCCGACCAGGACCGTCCCCTCCTTTAGGTGAAACGGGATGGGGTGGTTGACGGCCAGTGCGGAGACCTCTGCCCATTTGACTTTGATAGGATCGGGGCTCACGGGTGTTTTCATCACCAAGATGCCTCCGGCCATTTCAACGACTTCACCGTAGATGGTGCTGCCGTTCTTCAGCGTGACGACATCAAGAGGGGGGGCATCTTCCGCTGCATGGACAGATGCAACTCCGCTGATGAGCATGCCAAGCAGCAGAAGTAAAGAGCGAAACCTTGTCATTCCATCCTTCCTCGAAACCACAAAGCACCCTTTGCCTACAGATAGGGTTAGTTCTCAGCTAGAGAATTGTTCTGGGGGAAAGCTGTCTGTTGGATGATTTATATAGCCGACTTCTTTTACTTCGCGCAAGGTCCGAACATTCGTGGGCTTGGTCGTTCGGAGCTGGGCTTTCTCGAAAGCGCACCCTCGTCAGCACCTCCAAGGCCAAGTGGCGGTATGACCGAGGAGTGGAAGGTCGGGGGTGGTTGGACTGCTTTTAGTACGAGGTGTACTGCTTATCCGCAATGTGCTGTGAGGGCTGACGACTCCGCCTCAATGGACCCTTATTGTGGGTTGAGTCTGGCTTGGATGGAAGAAAAGGTGGCCTGGCAGATCATTCCCTGGGCTGAGAGCCAGTGGCGGTTTGTCTCGTAGTGAAAAATTACATGGATTGTATGATTCCGCCGCCGAGGAGTTGGTCGCCGTGATAGAAGACGGCCGATTGGCCTGGACTCAGTGCCCGTTGTGCCGTCTGAAATCGTACCGCGACAGAGCCGTTGTCCTGATAGCGGATGGTCGCTGGTGTCGCGGGTGTGGCATAGCGAACTTTGGCCTCCACCGTGGCGGAGGGGGCAAGCAGAAGAGGATCGAGCACGTTGAGGTCCGCCACGACACAGTGTGAACTGAGTAAGGACTCATCAGGTCCAAGGACGACGGTGTTGCTATCGGGCTGGACCCGTTGAACGTAGAGGCGTTCACCGGAGGAAATCCCGAGCCCACGTCGTTGCCCTGGCGTATAGAACGCAATGCCCTGGTGGGTGCCAAGGGGTTTCCCGGTCTGATCCAGAAACAGTCCGGGATTATTGGCGGAAGGGATTTCTTTCTGTAGAAACGTCCGGTAGTCGCCGTGACTCACGAAACAAATCTCCTGGCTTTCCTGGAGCTCTTCGGACGGGAGTCCAAGGTCTTCGGCCAGGTTCCATACGGAGGGTTTGTCCATCATCCCCACGGGAAAGAGGAGTCGGTTGAGCCAGGATGCCTGGAGACGATAAAGAAAGTAGCTTTGATCCTTGCGCTGATCGATTCCCTTCTTGAGGACAGGCCGGTCTTCAAGGGTTTCGACGCGGGCGTAATGACCGGTGGCAACAAAGGAAATGCCTTTGGCCTCGGCGATCTCGACAAGTTGCCTGAGTTTAACGCGTTCGTTGCAGCGGACACAGGGGTTTGGCGTGGTCCCGGCGGCGTATCCTGAGACAAAATCTTCGATGACGGCTGCACGGAATTGTTCACGTGAATCGATGAGTTCATGAGGGATGTTGAGCTTCTGAGCGACATAGCGGGCGATCCCGACCTTACAGCAGCCGCGTTCCTGCCACCGCTTGGAGGCGGCGACGGTCTCATCTTCGTGTTCCCAGACCTGGAGGGTGACGCCATGAACATCGTATCCTTGGCGGACCAGGAGGAGAGCGGCGACGGAGCTATCAACTCCTCCGCTCATGCCGAGGAGAACGCTGGGACGTGACATGGTGGTCGCTATTGTACCGGCTGGGGACTGAAAGGGCTAGAGGTTTGGTGCCCGCATCTTGTTGCGGCGGAGACTGAGGTCGTGCACGTTGTTGTTCGGCTGGTTAGCGTCATCCGTCCATTTATCGGCTCCCATGTCACACATCCCGTGGAAATGGGCTCCATCTGCGATGGTAATGGCGGGGGTTCGGATGTCTCCGATTAGGACGCCCTGTTTGAGGATTTGGACCCTTTCTGTAGCGGTCACGGTTCCGTTGATCTTGCCGCTGTTCGTCAAGACGCCGGCGGAAATGATGCCGTTGATGATGGCGGATTCACCTACGATGACCATTCCGGTAGTATGAATCTCACCCTCGAGACGTCCGTCCACTCGAACAGTGCCGTCGAAGTTCAGGACCCCTTTAAACTCGACCCCTCTGGCGAGAAACGTGAAGTTGTCCTCTGCGTGTTCAGGGGATCCTTTGCTGTCGCTGAGGGCCCACATTGATATAGCCATACCTTTCTCGCTCTGTAGCCATCGCATCGGGAGATCCAGGACGGGCTGGAGGGGCGTCCCGATGAACGGCACAAGGTTGAAACACCTACGGATATGTTAGTAGCAAAACCTTATCCGTTGACCCTCTTGAGTGCCGCCTGGTCGGAGGTGTCGCCGGGATGTGAAGGGATGTCCCGTGAAACTTCCCTGATTCCCTGTGTCATTTCGAGCGTACCATTGAAGAGGACGCCTTCCTCGATGGAGAGCATCGGGGTTTTGATGCCGCCGCTCACCACGGCAGGGGCCCGGAGCCTGACTTTTTCCTTCGCAACCACATCGCCGGTGATTTTCCCTTTGCACATAATCGTTCCGGCC
This sequence comes from Nitrospira sp. NS4, assembly GCF_049546785.1. Taxonomy (NCBI): domain Bacteria; kingdom Pseudomonadati; phylum Nitrospirota; class Nitrospiria; order Nitrospirales; family Nitrospiraceae; genus Nitrospira; species Nitrospira sp. NS4. The sequence continues at coordinate 794,333 of NZ_JBMWAN010000002.1, forward strand.
GTGATTTTGGCGGTGATGACCGCTTCTTCGCCGACGAGGAGAACCCCGGCTGTGTGAATTTCCCCGTCGAGGAAGCCGTCTATGCGCACGGTGCCGTTATAGGAAATTGTTCCTTTGAACTCGACGCCCTTTCCGACAAAGGCGCTCACGTCCTCAACGTTTTCCTGTCTATTGGAGATGGCGTCGGTATTGGTCTCTTCCGCTTCAGCATTCTCTCCCATAGGGCGTTTTCCATCCTGGTTGTCTGATTTCCAAATGGCCATTCTTTCTCCTCTGGCTGTCGGGGGCGAAAAAAAACAGGTTAGGTCCCGTTAAGAGCTGTATCGGAGTGTCTAGGGTAGATATTTAGCATTGGTGGACTAAAAAGCAACAAATAGATGATTCTGTGCTGAGACGACTCCAGCAACGTGGTGAACGGGAGTTAGGAAAGGAGTTGTTCGATAATGCCGTCCAGCTCCGGTGCGGAAAAATATTGAATGATGATTTTCCCCCCTTTCCCGCTGGGCGCGATGGTGACTCGAGTGCCGAGACGTTTCTGCAATCTGGCTTCAACATCGGACCAGTCAGAGTTGGGCAATGATGCTTTCCGGCGGCGTTTTTCAGAGGGCGACGTTTCGACCAGCTTTTCGGTCTCCCGGACGGAGAGTCCCTTGCCAGCTACGATCATCGCGAATTTAGACTGGTTTTCAGGCTGTGTAATTCCCAGGAGCGCTTTTGCATGTCCGGCTGAGAGAGTGCCTGCTTCAACCAGTTGCTGCACATCAGGGTGAAGATTGAGCAGACGGAGAGAATTGGCAACCGAGGACCGGTCGCGCCCCACTTTTTGGGCAATGCCATCTTGAGTGAGTCCGAACTCATTCATCATTCTGGCGTAGGCCCGGGCAGTTTCCATCGGATTAAGGTCTTCCCGCTGAATATTCTCAACGAGGGCGAACAGGATGGCTTCTTGGTCGGTACAATTTCTGACGACAGCTTGAATCGTCTCAAGGCCGGCTTCTTTTGTGGCGCGCCATCTTCGTTCTCCCGAGATCAGTTCGTAGATCCCGTCCCCTTTGCGGCGAACCAATATTGGCTGCAGCAAGCCGCTTTCTTTAATCGATGCGGCCAGTTCTGCCAATTCGGTCGGGTGAAAGATCTGCCGGGGCTGATACCGGTTCGGTACAATGGCATCGACTCTCAGATATTGAACATCATTTCCAAGTGATTGAGAAATCGACTGTTTTCCTGTTGGGAGTAATGCGTCCAATCCCCTACCGAGCGCTTTTTTCTCCATGGGCAAGGAACTCCTTTGCTAGCGAAAGATAGGCTTGGGAGCCTGAGGAGGCCATATTATAAAGAATGCCAGGGCGTCCGTAACTCGGGGCTTCTGCCAATGTGACATTTCTCGGGATGACGGACTGGTAGACCTTGTCACCGAAATGGCCACGGACTTGTTCTGATACTTGCCGCGCCAAGCTATTGCGGGCATCAAACATTGTCAGGACAATCCCTTCAATGGAGAGGTTTGGATTTATCAAGGTCTGTACTCTTTCAATGCTTCCGATCAATCGCGTAAGCCCCTCAAGGGCATAATACTCACATTGGACCGGAATTAAGACTGAGTTTGCAGCGGCCAAGGCATTAATGGTTAAAATTCCCAGGGCAGGAGGACAGTCCAGGATGATGACGTCATAATCAGTTTGAATGTTCTTAATGGCCTCTCGAAGGTAGTGCTCTCTACCATCAAGACCGACAAGTTCGATCTCGGCTCCAGCCAGATCAGCATTGGCAGGAATAACAGAAAGTCCTTTTATATCAGTTGACTGAACGACTTCTTCTGGTGTGGCCTGTCTAATTAAACATGTATAGATAGATTTTTGAAGTGACCTGGGGTCAATTCCTACTCCACTGGTGGCATTTCCTTGTGGGTCCAAGTCTATCAACAGCACAGACTGACCTTGAAGCGCGATCGCTGCGGATAAATTTACAGAAGTCGTTGTTTTTCCAACGCCTCCTTTTTGATTTGCCACAGCTACGATACGGGTCATTATGTAACCTTTTCACGAAGTGATCGGATGTTCCACGTGGAACATCCAATAGCAAATGTGCCTTTAGATTACTGCAAGAGAAGCAATGACTCTATGTCCATAGCCCATTGGAAGTTCGAATGAGTATTGATTTTCGCATTTCGCACGGCCTGTTAAGTGTTCGCGATCAATGGGCACTGCAAGAAATGGAACAATCTTCCCGTTCACCGAAAGAATTGTTTTCGATAGATTCAGGATGAAATCGTATTTGATCCCTCGAGCAAGTGCATATTTTGCTCGTTCTCTTTCACCGAAATCACTTGCAAGGCTCTCCAAAGATCCCTCGTAAATCTCTATCTGTTGCAGGCGAAGAAGCCCGACTATATACCGTAAGAAGGAGGCCCTTTTTTTCGATGGTTCTATCAAGACCATTCTCAGGTCTTGGCGGATTATTTTGAGGGGAATCCCTGGAAATCCCGCGCCAGTTCCTATATCGAATACGAGACTGTTTGCTTCAAAGTCAACGGCGTTCAGTACGGCAATAGAGTCGATGAAGTGCTTGATCACTATTTCGACATCTTCTGTGATGCTCGTAAGGTTTGTTGTTCGATTCCATGCCTTCAATTGATCAAGGTAGATTATGAAGCTTTTGGACTGTTCCGGAGTAACCGAAATGCCGAGCGAGGCAGCGCTATCTATGAAAAGTGACGAAAGAGAGAGATCATGTTCCACGTGGAACAATTACGTGATTGTGTGGATGAGGTCAAGTGGATGATCGTGGAGTCGCCACGGTTTCGGAATCAATTGATGAAACCTGATCTGGTCGTGGTCCATTTCTTTTGAATTTTTCAAGAGCAACGATAAGCAATGAAATCGAAGCCGGTGTCACCCCTGAAATTCTTGATGCCTGTCCGATCGTTGATGGCCGTACTCGCACGAGTTTTTCGAGCACCTCTCGCGAGAATCCAGGAACCGACTTGTAATCAAACATAGGAGGAATTGATCGCTGTTCAAGCTTTCTGAACTGACCTATCTGCTGTAGCTGGCGCTTGATGTAGCCTTCATACTTAATTTCAAGCTCAACTTCGTCAATAATTTCATCGTCTTTGATCATTTCAACGTTGAAGGTCTGCAGTAGTTGTCGGTAAGTGGATTCTTGTCGTTTGAGCAACTGAGCAAACGTTTGATTGGGAAGATAATTTTCCAGATAGGTGTCCTGTAGGCGCGATCGAACCTCATCGGAATTTTTTGGTCTCGTGGTGTTGAGTCTTTCTATTTCTTGAACGATGGTCTCGCGTTTTCGGAGGAGATCTTCGTAATCCCGCTGCCTAACAAGTCCTGCCAGATAGCCGGTTTCCAATAATCGAAGGTCGGCATTGCCATGGCGAAGCAGAAGGCGGTACTCCGCCCGTGATGTGAACATGCGATAGGGTTCTCGCGCATCTTTTGTTATCAGATCGTCAATCAATACGCCGATGTAGGCCTGTGAACGATCCAATACGAGAGGGGCCTCCCCTCTTAGTTTTAACACAGCATTGATCCCGGCCATGATTCCCTGTGCGGCCGCCTCCTCATAGCCGGATGTCCCATTGATCTGTCCGGCGTGGTAAAGCCCAGACACAAGCTTTGTTTCGAGTGTGGGGAACAGTTGGCGAGGGGGGAAATAGTCATATTCAATCGCATATCCAGGCTTGAGCATCGTCGCAGACTCCAACCCTGGAATTGTGGCGAGAATTTTTGATTGGACGTCTACGGGGAGGCTGGTCGAAATGCCATTGGGATAAAACTCGTCGGTATCCAGTCCTTCCGGCTCCACAAAAATCTGGTGTCGTTCCTTATCGGCAAATCGAACGACCTTGTCCTCAATCGACGGACAGTAGCGGGGGCCAACCGAGTCAATGACGCCGCTGTAGAGCGGCGAGCGGTCGAGATTTTCCCTGATGATCTCATGCGTGCGCGCATTGGTGTATGTGAGATGACATGCGATCTGGGGGGTCGTGATTTTCTCAGTCCGATACGAGAAGGGTGGCGGTGGATCGTCTCCGGGCTGGGGGACCATCACGGAGAAATCGATCGAGCGTTTATCAAGGCGCGGCGGGGTCCCGGTTTTCAATCGTCCGAGTTCGAAGCCCAGGTCGCGCATGCAGTCGGACAGATGTTCCGCAGAGGACTCCCCCGCCCGTCCCGCCGGGAAATGGCTGAGCCCGATATGGATAAGACCCTTAAGGAAAGTACCTGATGTCAGGATTACCGCTCTGGCGTCAATGCGTTCGCCCGTGCCGGTCAGGACGCCGAGCACACGGCCGCCCTCCGTGAGGAGACGATCGACGGTTCCCTCCGCAATCGTGAGTTGGTCTTGTGCCGAAAGCGTCTCCTGCATCGCGAACCGATAGAGTTTCTTGTCGCATTGGGCGCGCAACGCGCGAACTGCGGGGCCTTTGCTGGTATTGATAAAGCGGAATTGAATTCCGGCACGATCCGTATTCCGGCCCATCTCTCCGCCCAGCGCATCAATTTCTTTCACCAGGTGCCCTTTGGCGATTCCTCCCACCGCCGGATTGCACGACATCTGGGCGATCCGGTCCTTCTCCATCGTCAGGAGCAGGGTATCTGCCCCCATGCGTGCCGCGGCCAGGGCCGCTTCGCAGCCCGCATGCCCTCCTCCTACAACGATGACGTCGAAAATCTGGGCCATGTGTTTCCGCTACTTCCCTATGCAGAATTCTGAAAAAATCCGATCGAGAATCTCGTCCGACGTAATCGCACCCGTAATCTCACCGAGGGCATCGGCGGCCGTGCGGAGGTCTACTGCCAGACATTCCTGTTCCCGTCCTGACTTGATGGCCTCGACTGCCTGACCGAGAGCCTCATGTGTCCGTTCAAGCGCATCTTGATGCCGCATATTCGTAATCATGACACCTTCGGACGCGTCGAGCGTATCCGGCATGATTCGGGAAATAATTTCTTGCCGCAAAACATCGAGGCCTTCGCCGGTGACCGTCGAAATCGCCAGCGCCGGCCTCTGGCAAGAATCAGATAGTTGCATGACGATGGCCGATCGTTGTTCGGAAGACAGTCTATCTATTTTATTTAACACGGGGATCGCGCGTTCCTGCAGCGAGGAGTCTAGTTCGTCATCCGGAACGCAATCGGGTAATGAAGAGGCATCGAATAGCATGATAATGACATCCGCGTCATGGACGGCCTTCCAGGTCCGATGTATCCCCTCTTCTTCGACCGGATCGAGCGTGTTGCGGATTCCAGCCGTATCGATCAAAGAAAGCCGGATTCCGTCAAAATCCACCGATTCCTCGATCATATCCCTGGTGGTTCCGGGAATCGAGGACACGATGGCCCGCTGCTCTCGCAACAGGGCATTCAAGAGGCTCGATTTCCCGACATTGGGCCTGCCCGCAATCACAACCCTGGCTCCATCCCTGAGCAACCGGCCGGTCTTTGCCGTGCCCAGTCCGCGAGACACCACTGACTGAGTGCGTTCCAGCGCCCTCAGCAGTTCCTCCCGCTCGACGAAGCTGATATCCTCCTCGACGAAATCGATTCCTGCCTCGACATGGGCCAGGAGAGTTAGCAACTGCTGGCGGAGTTGCGTCACCTCGCGGCCCAATTCCCCTCTGAGGTGCCGTTGGGCAACCTTCAGGCCTTCATCCGATTTAGCTTTGATCGTATCGAGAACCGCCTCTGCCTGCGACAGATCCATTTTCCCATTGAGGAACGCGCGCTTTGTAAATTCCCCTGGTTGCGCGAGACGGCATCCCGCTCTGAGCGCGGCCTCGCAAATCATCGCGCTGATCCGGTGGTTGCCATGGCAATGGATTTCAATGACCTCTTCACCCGTATAGGACCGGGGTGCCTTCATGTAGACGACGAAGGCTTCATCGATGAATAAGTTGTCGTCAGAAATTCCAAGGGCTGAAATGTCCGAAGGGAGCGGGCGAACAATGTCTGCCAGATAAAGAGAGTGTGACGTAATAGACCGAAGAGAGGCTCCTGAACGGAGTCGGATTAATCGAGAGGCGATGGCAATGGAAGCAGAACCGCTGATTCGAACAATTCCGATACCACCCTCACCGACCGGTGTTGCGATGGCGCAGATCGTGTCCTCAGGCCCTCCCTCGTGTGACATGCTGTTACCTCACGTCCAGGACGTATTCCGGATGAGGCGGGCTACGGCTATTCGATCAACGCTTGGATTGTGAGTCGCCCGCTTCATGCAAGACCGGCTTATTCGCAAAGATGACTCGATCAGTAACGATCTGCTGAGAAATCGTGAGTACGTTATTGGTCAGCCAATATAACACCAACCCGGCCGGGAAGTTGATGAACAGGAATGTCATAAAGGCAGGAAGCATCAGCATGATCTTCGCTTGTGTGGGGTCCATCGTGGTGGGCGTAATTTTTTGCTGCACGACCATCGTTACACCCATGATGATTGGCATCACATAATACGGGTCTTGGAGGGAAAGATCGGTGATCCATCCGATAAAGGGCGCCTGGCGCAGGTCGATCGTCATATACAAGATATTAAAGAGAGCGACAAAGACCGGCATCTGTAAGACCATAGGAAGGCATCCCCCGACCGGATTCACCTTATGATCCCTGTAGAGCTTGATCAGTTCCTTGTTTAAGCGATCCCGGTCATCCTTGTACTTTTCCTGCATCGCCAGCACTTTCGGTTGAATCACCTGCATCTGCTTCATTGATTTATAACTCTTGAACTGCAGGGGGACAAAAAGGGCCTTGATGGCCATCGTCAGCAGGATGATGGTGACGCCGAAATTGTGGGTGTAGTCGTTAATGAAGCGCAGAACGTAAAAAATCGGCTTTGCAATGGCTTTGACAACGCCCCAGCTGCCGAAGATGAACCAACCGAAGTCGATCGTATCTTCCAGCCCCAGGTGCAAGGCCTGTAGCGTGTCGTATTCTTTCGGTCCGGCATACAATTGAAGGGCCAGCGTTGATCCCGATGGCTCAACCGGCAGCTTGACGCCGGCTGAAAGCAGTTTATCGCCTTCTTTTTTGATGAGAACAGCAGAGGCTTGTTTGGGGATCAGCACCGAAAGAAAATACTTATCTTGCAGGGCGAGCCATTGAATGTTGCCGCTACGCTCCGATTCAGAATCGGGGGATTCTTTCTCGACTTTCCCGTCCACAAGCACGGCCGAGCCAATTTGGCCGATCATTCCATCGCCCCATTCGACGATGCCGAAATTGGTGCCTAATCCCAGGTTGATTGCCCCCTGGATCCCGCCGGTCTTAACCTGAATATCGACCAGGTAGCTATTGGAATGAAAAGTCAGTTGCTTCTCGATGGAGACATTCTTGGATTCGTCGCGATAGCGGAAGGTCAGGTGTCCGACGGGATGGGATTGGTCCAGTGATGTAAAATCCTTCTCGACCGTGTAGAGGCCATCGGACAATGATTTGGTGAGTGCGGGATCGCCGGTCAGGACGGACAAGGGTCCGGCGAATTTGGCTCCTTGCCGGACTAGTTGAACCGCTGTTTGGTCGGTCGTCGAATTCTGATACCGTTTGAGCTCCCAGCTCGTCAGCACGCCCCCGTGAGTCGAGACTTTCGCTCGGTACAGTTCGGTTTCTATCTCAACGAGTTCTTCCTTTGCGACCGGCTGCAAGGGAGTCTCTTGCGGCCGTAATTCGTTCGGGGAAGTGGGATGGCCCTGATCGGGAAGCGCAGCAGAAGTGATGGTATTGGCAGCAGGCTCGGTGCGAGTTCCTTGATCGTCTACGGACGAGTCCGCGGCATCTTCAACGGAGGGAGTCTGCGGGAGCAATCCGAATTGCTTGAGGGCGTACTCATATCCGAAGATGATGACAAGGGACAGCACCAAGAACACCACGACTCGCTTTTCCATATCTTCAGCAGTGCTTTCTCAGATGAAGGAAATTAATCTTTTACAGGATCTACTCCACCCGGATGGAATGGATGACATTTCAGCAGGCGGGCGAGGGTCAGTCCCGATCCATACAGAGCGCCGTGACGATGAATGGCTTCCACGGCATAGTGAGAGCAGGTCGGTTCAAACCGGCAGGCTGGTCCCAGCAATGGAGACACAAAGTATTGATAGCCTCGAATGACCTGAATCAAAAGCCGGCGCATATTATAGCGGTTTGGATTCCAGCAATCGTTGTTTCCGAAGGGAGCCCAGCCACGCGGTCTTGAGGTCGTCAAACGGTTCCATTATCGCATCTCTTTTGGGAAATACCAGGAGAGCATAGCCCGGTGCGAGATCCTTGTGAGTCTCCCTTACCAGTTCGCGAAAAATTCTTTTGGCACGATTCCGGCGTACGGCAATCCCGAATCGCCTACCGACGACAATCCCGACTTGGCTGATGGAATCGGATTTCCGAAAGAACAGCAGATTGAAGAAGTGAGTCGAGACGCGGTGACCGTGACGTTTGACCTTCTCAATCTCACGACTAACCCGTAAGAACATGGACTGATGCCTGCGTCGTGGTCCCTGCCTTATCGTCATCGGACTGTGGAGAGACCTCCGTAGGATGCCCAGGAGGGAATCTGTCAATGTCTTTCAAGATGAGAGGCCGGAAGAAGAAGCATTCTTCCCGAGAAAGGCACAGAAACAGAACACATCGCCCCGTGAATTTATTTCGACCCGCCCCTGTATTTGTCGAGAAGTCTTAGACAGCGAGACGAGCGCGGCCCTTCGCCCGACGACGAGCCAATACTTTCCGGCCGTTTTTCGTGCTCATCCGCTTGCGGAAACCATGTTCCCGCTTTCGCTTCAACTTAGAGGGCTGTTGGAACGTGAAAGACATCGCACTCTCCTTCGTAATTGAGACACCGACTGCTTGAACGAAGGGGGCATTATATTGAGCAGAACTGCCGGTGTCAATTTCATTCCCCACCTGGCGGGAGGTTCCGCTATTATCGACTATCCATTCCTCGTCCTGGGTCGAAGCAAACAGAAGCAAGTGATTAATTTTTGAGGCGATTTTGCCCGGTCATTGCCAGAGTGCCACAGGGGAAAACTTTGCCATGATTGGTTGCGTATCCATAACACATTGTTTTTTTAGCATTTCTCAAGAATAACCTCTCAAAAAACAGTGGCATCGAGATTGCCATGAGAATACCAGATGCTCAGGCCACTCGTTTGTCTTCTTCTAGGACCTTGTTAATGAGGAGAATGGACTGCCTCTACACAATGAGGCCGTCGGGGAGGGAAATGATTATAAAGAGGGTGCTCGCCACTTTAGCTGCAATCACCATTGCCCTCACGTTCTCCATGGGAACTTCTGCTCGGGCCCAAGACGCCGCGCCGGCTGCCCCTGTGGCGCCCGGCACTCCTGCCCCTGCCGTCACAGCGCCCGCTGAACCAGAAAAGCAAGTCGATGGTGAGAAAGAGAAGAAGGAGAAGAAAGGGAAAAAGGAGAGCAAGGGAAAGAAAAAGGGTCAGAAGAAACAAAACGGTTAGTCGAATTTTCTCCCTGAGTCGGAGCGCGGAAACGAAAATGAGGAGTAGCGAGCTCGCCGGCCCTGCCTCTGAGGAGGCCTCCGCCTGGTGGCGGCTGTAAGCGCTGGAGGATTGAAATAATGGTGAAAAGAAAGAAGGAGACCGAAATGATGAAGATGACCAATGTGATCGCCCCCCTGGCTCTTGGAGCCCTCTTGTTAGCCGGCTGTGCGAAGCCGCCTGCTGAACAGATCGAAGCGGCCGAAAAAGCCCTGCGAGACGCCCAGCAAAGTGGCGCTGCGACCTACAGCGCCCAGGATTTTGCAAAGCTTGAGGCGTCGATTGCGGCGATGAAGAAAGAGGCCGGAGAGCAGGATTCCAAATTCGCTCTGTTGCGTGACTATGGAAAAGTTGAGCAGCTTGCGGCCTCTGCCAAAGCCGAGGGCGAACGGGTCAAAGTCGATGCGGAGAAAAGGAAAGAAGAAGCCAAGGCCGGGGCCCTTCAGGCGCGGCAAGTGGCGCAGGAAGCAGTCAAGGCTGCTGAAAATCTTGTCGCCGGTGCGCCCGTGGGGAAAGATCGAGCGGCACTCGAGGCGATCAGGAACGACGTGGAGGCGTTGAAAGCCTCCTTGAACCAGGTTCAAATGGCGATCGATAAGGAAGATTATCCCGCGGCACAAGCTCAGGCGAAGGCTATTAACGACAAGAGCCAGGCGGTTTCTGCCGAGATTCACAGCGCCCTTGCCAAGGTGGGAAAAGGGAAGCCCTCGGCAGCGAAGAAGAAGTAGGGTATCATTGGGTTATGAAGGCATCTCTTGCTTATACGATCAGGGGGAAGGGCATTGCATTCTGCCAGGGTTTGCTGCTGGCCGGCATGTTGTCGGGCTGTCTCGAAGCCGTTCCCCCGGATCTCGTCAAGGCCATTGAATCCATTGATCACGATCTGGTGGCCCTGAAAGCGGCGGAGATTGCTCCTGACGACTACGCGCACTTCGTCCGGCAGTGGGTCCCTCTCAGAACCCGGGTTCAATCCGAGGATGATCTGGTTCGCTGGCCATGGGAAGCCAGCGATTTGGAGGCCGAACTCCGACGATTGCTGGATGAGGGCGGGGGGACTGTCGCGCGGCTTCATAAAGAGCGAGAGGTCAAGCGGCGGCTGGCGCAGGACAAAATCGCTCACATTGAGAAGCGGTTTCAGCTCATTGCCTCGCAGGTCGAGGCCATTGACGGGCGGATCGTCCTCGGGGGAAAGTCCGTTCAGGCGGATCTCCTTGTCAAGCAAGCCCGGTCGTTCTACGATCGCCAGGATTACCAGCGGGCTATTCAGGCCGCCGATCAGGCCGGACGGGCTCTCTACGCTGAGGCGTCTGTTCTGAGCAAGGAGCTCGGGCGTTATACCGATGAAACACGCATCGTCAGATGGCAAACGTTGGCCCGGCAAACCGTGGATTGGTCCCGTACCCATCAGTCAACCGCTATTGTGGTGAATAAGGCTGATCGGAGCCTGACGCTCTACAAAAATGGGCGACAGGTCCTTTCCTATCCGGTGCGGCTGGGATTTAACGGTATCCGCGAAAAGCAGTTTCAGGGAGATGGCGCTACGCCAGAAGGTCGTTATCGCATCACGGAAAAACGCGGGAAGGGTCAAACCCAGTTTTATCGCGCGCTGGTCTTGGATTATCCTAATCACGACGACCGAAGTCGATTTGTCCAGGGGAAAAAGGCCGGCCGTATCCCATCCGCGAAGCAGATCGGTGGACAGATCGAGATCCACGGCGTTGAAAATGAACTCATGGCCCAAACGCTCGGGTGTGTCATGCTCGACAATGCGCACATGATGGCGGTATATGAGCGTGTGGAAGCCGGGACGCCGGTCACCATCGTCGGGGCTCTGACCGAGGCAAACGCCGTGGCGCTCGCCTTATCCCATTTAGCGGCTCAGAATGAAGAAACCTGAGGCTGAGTGATGACCCGGATTCTCATCATGCTGTCTACCGTCACTCTCGGGCTGGTCGCGATCCTGTTTTCCTCCAACAGCAGCCAGTTTCACACCTCAAGCGCCTCCGTCACGCCCCCGATGGTGCGTGACCAGGCTCTCTTGGACGATCTCCACGCCCGGTATAAGAATGTGAGCAAGCAACTTACACAATTGATGCCCCGTCAGCCGTATATACTCGTCGATACGGCAAGAAACCACCTGTATGTGAAACGCAGCCAAGAAGTGCTCTTGGATGCCCTGGCTTCGACCGGAAGCGGCATTGTGCTCGACAAGCCAGGCGAAGGGAACAATCAGTGGGTCTTCGATACGCCCCGCGGAGAGTTCTCCGTACAGTCCAAACTGACCAATCCGGTATGGGTCAAGCCAGATTGGGCCTTTATCGAAGAAGGCCTCATGGTGCCGAAAAATCCAGCCGAGCGTGTGGAGCAGGGTGTCCTCGGGGAATACGCGCTCGGATTCGGCAAAGGGTATTTTATTCACGGCACCCTTTACACCAGGTTGTTGGGCAAGAATGTGACGCACGGGTGCATCCGGTTGAACGACAACGATCTAAAAAGTGTCTACCAACTCGCGCGAGTCGGGACACCCATCATGATTTTCTAGCTGCTCAAGGCCCGCGCAGACACTTCTCATGTCACTCCGAGCAGCGATTGTTCTTTCGCTCTTTCTGGTAACCTCCTCTTGGGGCGCCGAATATGACGCATTCCCCGATCTCAATCGCGATGATCCCGCCTCTCTCCGCGAGGCCACGCGGGTTCTTGAAGAAGAACTGAAGCTTGCGGCCAGGCCTCAAGCGTATCTCCTGCTGGACCTTCCCGCGGGAGTGGTCCGGATCAAGGGGCGCGGCGTCGACCTCCACCGAATTGCCATTGTAAGATGGGAGGCCTCCTCGCCTGTTCAGTTGAGGGGCACGTTTCGTCTGATTTCAAGGCCGCCGGTGGTCCGTCGCAAAATAGACCCATCCTCTACTACAGAGCAGGAACCGATTTCTCTCGCGGATATGCCGACGGACTATCCGCTCTCATTTGTTCCGGGGCTGGAAGTGAACATTCGATCGGTCCGTGAAGAGGGGCTGGTTCAACGGACACTATCCTCTGCTGTACAGGTATGGCAGCGACTCAAGGAGTGGGGCGCCTCCCTCACTTCCCAACCCGATCAGCCTTCCCCGGCAGAGCTGCGTGTCACTCTCACATTGTCGGTCGAACAGGCTCAGTCGCTCGCATGGTCTACGGTGGACGGGATGGGCCTTATCATCCGTCGGCTGCCCGAACAGTAACCCATTGAAATGTGAAGAGCATTGCTGGTAATTCCATGGCAGCTGACTGCGGATTCGCCCGGATCTTCCGCAACCAGGCCGGCCATGAATGGCCTGGTTGGGTCTTGTCCGCCTTTGGAGCCGGACGCGACTGCGAACCTGCCAGATGGAGCCTCGAGATGCTGATCTGGTTGGGAGCACCCTGCCGCACATGCGAGTCCAGGCGTCGCAGCTTCGGCGAAGGAATATGGGGTGCCGGCTCTTGGTCCCGCGTGACCGAGGGGCTTCCAGAAGGGCCTCAGCTGGGGACATTGGGAGCCATGCCTGAGAGGGGATTGCGTGACGACCCACTCTCTCCTAGGTGTGCTGAACCGGGCGACTGTGGTACTGTTCCTCATCCATGGCGCCGGGTAAGCGCAGACAGTAAGTGCGACTCGTGAGTCACGAACCAGACCGAGCCGGTTCTGACGGACGCACATAAAAATCCGGAGCGCGAAAGGATGATCCGGCTGCTGGATTGATCGGCCGGGGCTGCCCTTTCAGGCCGGCAGAGGGGAGTATCATGATTCTCGCAGGCGACATCGGCGGAACGAAGACCAATCTGGCCCTCTATGAATGGGTCAACGAGCGGGTCGAGCCTGTTCGGCTTGAAACCTTTCATAGCGCCGACTACAAATCGCTCGAAGAGATTCTGGAAGAATTTCTCACGCCCCCTCAACCCCCGACGCCTCTCGATGAACTTGACGCAGACACAGCGGCTGAGTCTGAAGACAAGGAGGCGGTGTTACCGCCAGAGCCTATCACGTTGGCTGCGGCCTGCTTTGGCATTCCTGGGCCGGTCATCGATAACCATTCTAAGACGACCAATCTTCCCTGGGTTGTCGATGGACCGACGATCGCGACGCGATTCGGGATCCCTCGCCTTCAATTGCTCAACGACCTTGAGGCGACCGCCTATGGCGTCCTGATGCTTCGCCCCGATGAAGTGGAAGTACTCAATCCCGGCACTCATCAAAAAAAGCGACAGGCGTTGGCTCTCATTGCCGCCGGCACCGGGCTCGGCGAAGCGATTCTCTTCTGGGACGGGAAATCCTATCGTCCGATACCGTCCGAAGGGGGGCATACAGACTTTGCTCCGAACAACGACTACGAAATCGAGCTGCTCCGGTATTTGCGCAGTCAATATCTCCATGTGAGTTACGAGCGGCTGCTGTCGGGGCCTGGTCTGCACGCAATCTATGAATACATTCGCGATACGAAAAAGAACGAACCGACCTGGCTTGCGGAAAAGATCAAAGCCGGAGACCCCGCCGCTGAGATCGCAGAAGCCGGGCTCAACGGGCAGGCAGAGATCGCCAAGCAGGCCCTGGACCTGTTTGCCTCCATCTACGGCGCCGAAGCAGGCAATCTCGCCTTGAAGGCCCTCTCGCTCGACGGGGTCTACCTTGCCGGGGGGATGGCGCCGAAACTGATCAAGAAACTTCAAGACGGAGCCTTCATGAAATCATTTACGAACAAGGGGCGCTATAAGCGGCTGCTGAGCAGCATCCCGGTCAAGGTGGTGATGAACCAGCAGGCGGCCCTCCTCGGCGCCGCCTCCGTGGCCGGCGCCCTCTCGCACGCACCCACATCATGACCAGCCATCAAGACCTCGACAGCCAGAAGAAAGCGGCGGCATTGCAAGCCGTGGAATACGTCCGGGACGGCATGGTGGTCGGACTGGGAACGGGATCCACTGCCAAACACATGGTGATCGCCCTTGGCGAAAAGGTGCGGGCTGGGATGCAGCTGCGCGGCGTGCCGACATCGCAAGAAACGGCCGTGCTCGCCAGGCAGTCGGGCATCACGCTCATCGACACGGACAACCGGTGGGAGATCGATGTGGCCATCGACGGGGCCGATCAGGTCGATCCTGGTTTCAATCTGGTCAAGGGCGGCGGTGGGGCACTGCTCAAGGAAAAGATCGTGGCGGGGTCCGCTAAACTATTCATCGTCCTGGTTGATCAGACGAAGCAAGTGCCTGTGCTGGGCGGCTCATTCCCCCTGCCCATCGAAGTCATCCCCTTTGGCTGGGGCAGCACGGCGCGGGAGATTGAAGCCCTGACCAAGAGCCGGGTCGTGCTGAGGCAACGCAACGGCGCGCCCTTCAAGACCGAGGCAGGCAACCTGATCGTAGACGTGCACCTCGCACGCATCGACCGGCCGCGGGACCTCGAAATTGCGTTGAACCAAATTCCTGGGATTGTGGAGACCGGCCTCTTCGTCGGCCGGACCGATATCTTGATCGTCGGCAGGCCTCAGGGCGTCGAAACGCTGCATGCGTCAAAGGGATGAGGATTCAGTTAGTCGACGTGAGACGTGCCTGATTCTTCTCAAGCAGGTCCGCGTCCTTCTGACGTTGCCGATCGCTCAGGCGCTTCTCGCTGCTTCCACCCCGGCAAGAACCACAGCAGCCACGGCTCGACCGAAAGGTGAGGATATGACCCCAGATACGACCGCGACCGTTGATCCCTATCGACTGCCCCGTCACGTGATTCCGACTCGATACGATTTGCGTCTCGAACCGGATCTGACCGCCGCCACGTTTTCCGGCCGGGAGACCATCACTCTGAGGGTTGAGCAGGTCACGAGCGCCATCACCATGAATGCGGTCGATTTGACCATCGCCTCCGCTGAACTCGACGACCAGACCGGTCGGCGGTTGAGCGCGGCGATTGAGTTGGACGAGTCCCTGCAACGCTGCCAACTGCGGTTCCCGGAATCCGTCCGGCCTGGCGAATGGCGGCTCCATCTGGTGTTTCAGGGGAAACTGAATGACCAGCTTCGCGGTTTTTACCGCAGTACCTATAAAGACCAGTCCGGAACCACGCACACCCTGGCAGCCACCCAGTTTGAAGCGACCGATGCGCGCCGCGCCTTCCCCTGCTGGGACGAGCCGGATTTCAAGGCAGTGTTCGCGACGACGCTGGTCATCGATCCAGCCCTGACCGCGGTGTCAAACACGCAGGTGGCAGCGGAGTCGATCGACGCCGGCAAGAAAGTCATGCGCTTCGCGGACAGCATCAAGATGTCGACGTATCTCGTCGCCTTCATCGTGGGACGGATGGAAGCCACGAAGCCGATACCCGTCGGCAAGACGGCTGTGCGGCTCTGGACGGTGCCGGGCAAACAACCGCTCACCCCGTTCGGCCATGAGATCGCTGTCGCGTCCTTGAAGTTTTTTGAAGGCTACTACGGCATTCCTTACCCAGGGGACAAGCTGGATCTCCTGGCCATTCCAGACTTTGCCTCGGGCGCCATGGAAAATCTTGGGGCCATCACGTTTCGTGAAACCGCCCTTCTGGTCGATCCGGCCAGCGGCACCCACGGCGAACTCGAGCGAGTCGCCGATGTGGTGGCGCATGAGAATGCCCACATGTGGTTCGGCGATTTGGTCACCATGTCCTGGTGGAACGGCTTGTGGCTGAACGAAGCTTTTGCGACCTTTATGGAGATGCTGGCCGTCGACGATTGGAAGCCGGAATGGAAACGATGGGATTCCTTCAGCGTCTCACGAGCGGCGGCCTTCTCCGTCGATGGACTCCAGAGCACCAGGCCCATTGAATTCCCGGTGCGCGCTCCCAAGGATGCCGACGCCATGTTCGATGTGCTCACCTATGAAAAAGGTGCCTCCGTGCTCCGGATGCTGGAGCAGCACATCGGTCCGACGGTCTTTCGCGACGGCGTGCGGGAGTATCTTCGCACCCATGCCTACGGGAATGCGGATACCAACGATTTGTGGGTGTCGCTCGGCACAGCTGCCAGGCAACCGGTGCCCGAGTTGATGGACGGGTGGATTTTTCAACCGGGCTTTCCGCTCGTCACAGCAGACATGGACGGAGAGTCGGCCGTCGTGCTTTCGCAGCAACGATTCACGTATTTGCAGAACAAGCAGGCTACGGAGCAGTCTTGGCAGGTGCCCGTGCGGATCAGTCTCGGCATCGGTGAGAAGAGGGAGCATCGTCACGTGCTGCTCAAGGATCGCCAGATGCGGGTGCCGCTCCCTGAGGGGGTCACCCATCTTCTCATCAACGAGGGGGGGCATGGGTTCTACCGGGTCCGTTATAGTCCGGCGTTGCTTCGGCAACTTCTAGACACCGGCCTGGACAGGCTGGCTCCCATTGAACGGTTCAATCTCGTCAGCGATGCCTGGGCGACCACCTTGTCCGGTCTCATGCCGCTCCCGGAGTATCTTCACCTGACCGGAGCCTTCAGGGAGGAACGGGACAAGAATGTGTGGGCCGTGCTGCTCGACTCCTTCTCCTTCATGAATCGCCTCGTCAGCCCCAATGAACGGCCCGCGCTGGAAGCCTGTGTCAGATCACTGGTGGCTCCTGCTGTGCACAGGCTCGGCTGGACTCCCGAGGCTGGAGAAAACGATCTCGTCCGGCAATTGCGCGGCGAGCTCATCGGCGCGTTGGGGAAGCTGGGCAACGATTCCGCAACCCAGCAGCAGGCAGCCGAACGGTATGAGCGATACAGACAAGATCCCGGTTCGGTCGATCCGAATATCATTCCTGCCATCGTCTCCATTCTCGCCCATACCGGGGACGAGGCGCGGTACGAGGCGTTTTCTGAGCGCTATCGGACGGCCGCGACCCCGCAGGAAGAACGGCGTTACCTCTTCTCGCTGGCCGCGTTTCAATCCCCGGCCTTATTGCAGCGGACGCTGGCCGGGACGATCAGCGGAGGGATGCGGACACAGGATGCCCCCTTTGTCGTCAGCGCCGTGCTCGGAAACGTGTATGGCCGGGAGCAGGCATGGTCCTTTCTGAAGGCGAACTGGGATCAGATGGACCGGCTGTTCCCGAAACAGGGACTACGTCGCATGTGCGGCGGCATCGTCTGCCTTGCGACGCCGGAACTCGAACAGGATGTGCGGGAGTTTTTCGGCACGCGCAAGATCGATCTTGGCGGGAAGACGTTGGCGCAGTATTTCGAACAGCTGCGTATCGCGGTCGCGTTCCGCGACCGCGAGGGAGCGAGCCTGAAGAAGCTGTTCCGTTCTCAATGAGGCCTAACAGGCCCTGACCGCTACTCGTGACGTAGCACGGCCAGGGGCCGCTGGCCGAGCAGGCGAAACGTGCTGAGAAACCCGACAATGAGCGTGAGCAGGATCGTCAGGCTCATCCCGAGCAGCAGGACGCGAGGGTGCAGTCCCCAAGAGAGTTCGAAGAGAAATTTGAGGATCCCCCACGACAACGCGCTGGCCAACCCGATCCCGATGCAGCCCCCGACCATGCCGAGCAGGGCATATTCTATTGCGAACGAGAGGATGATCAGGCCGCGTGTCGCTCCGAGCGCTTTGAGGATCACAGACTCGTAGAGCCGGCGGTACCGGGTCGCAGCGAGGGCGGCTCCCATGACCAGCCCGCCGGTCACGACGCAGAACAGGGCGACGGATCGGATTGCCAGTGATAACCGGTCCAGCATGCGCGCGAAACTCTCCAGCACATCGCCGATATTGATGGCCGTGACATTCGGAAAGGCGGAGACGACGGCCTGTTGCAGCGGCACTTCGTCTTGCGGTCCCACCCGCACGGTGGCGACATAGGTGAGTGGCGCCCCATCGAGTGAGCCGGGTGACAGGATCATGTAGAAGTTGGTGGAGAAGTTTCCCCACTCCACTTTGCGAATACTGCTCACCGTCGCGACCAGGGTCGTGCCCTGAATATCGAGCGAGACCGTCTGTCCGATGTCGAGGCCGAGTGTGTTGGCGGCCTCTTCTTCGAGGGATACCAGAGGGGTCTCGAATACCTGGCCGGGAGACCACCAGGTGCCCCTGACGATCTCGTTGTCTTTGGGCAGCTCTTTCAGAAAAGTCAGGACATACTCGCGCGTCAGGTACCAGCCCTTCCGTCGTTCTTCTTTGTCGCCTGAGCGTGCATTCCGTTCCTCCTCTTCGGACAAGGCTTCCGTCTTGACCGGCTGACCGTTGAGGGCCGCGAGGCGCGAGCGGACCAGCGGCGTCAGTGTCGGAGGTGTGGCGTCTCCGCGATCACGGAGCAACGACGTCATGCCCTCGACTTGGTCCGGCTGGATATCGATGAAGAAAAAGGTCGGGGAATCGCCCGGGCGGCTCTCGCCGACTTGTCGAAGCAGCGCGCGTTCGACCAGGGCCACCGTGACGATCACCATCACGCCGATTCCGATGGCAATGGTCACGCTCGTGGCCTGGCTTCCCGGCCGGATGATATTGCCGACCGCATGACGGAAGGCCAAACGATGGACGTGCGGCATCCACGAAAGAGCCCGGATCACCAGCCATGACGCGCCGCCGAGCAATAGCACCGCGAGGGAAAACGCGGCAAGGAACAAGAGCCCTACGGTCCAGGATCCCGCCTGCCAGATCGACAGTCCCGCCAAGCCTACTCCAATCACGGCACTGGCCAGGATGGAGCTGTAATCAACGCGCGACAGTCTGATGCGTCCGGCGGGGCCCGACGCCGTGGCGGGACGCACATCGGGCATCACGTCCCGCCGGAAGATGGCGACGGGTTTGATCTCACGAATGGTGAGCAGGGGCCACAGGGCAAACAGCAGCGTCGTCAGCAGGCCCAGCGCCAGGCCTTTCCCCAACGGGATGAGGGAATGCAGCGTCAAGCCCGGGACAAATCCCAATTGATCGATCAGGTCGGAATCGAACCAGGTGGAAATAACCCAGGGGACTCCGCGGTCGAGTCCAATCCCGATCGCCAGTCCCGCCGTGCTGCCTGCGAGTCCTAGTAACAGCGCCTGCAGGGTATAGGTGGTGATGATGGTGCGAGAATCAGCCCCGATGGTTTTGAGAATCGCGATCGTCGCCAGCTTTTCGCGGAGAAACGCTTGGACGGACGTCGCCACGCCCAGGCCGCCGATGAAGAGCGCGGTCAGGCCGATGAGCCCCAGATAGCGCGTGAGTTGATCGAGAAATTGTTTCAGCTGCGGCTGCGCATCGCGATAAGCCGAGATTCGGGGAGACTCGGTTTCGAGGCGGCTGCGTAATTCATAGACCAGCGGCTCCACAACCGCGGAAGGCGGAACTTTCAGCAGGTACCGTTCACGGATGCGGCTGCCGACTTTGATCAGATCCGTCGCTTTGAGCCCTTCCTGGGAGATCAGGACGCGCGGACCTAAGCTGAAGGCATTGGCCATCCTGTCCGGCTCGGCCCGAATGACGCCGGTGATCAGAAAGCTTGCCTGGCCGATCTTGAGTCGATCGCCCACGGACAGTCCCATCCTGATCAGTAACGCCTCCTGCACGACGGCTCCCCGGCATGTCTCAGCCGTGCAGTGAACCGCCGGAGGATGCAGAAGCACTGACAACGGGAGAGCGGGTTCGACGCGGACGGCCCCGTAAAATGGATAAAGTGGCTCGACGGCCTTGAGTTCGACGATCTGGGTGGGCTGTCCGCCCTTCTTTACATTCTCAGCCTGCGCCGCCATGGCGACCAACTCGCTGACATGCGTCGTCGCGATGCCGCGGGTTACCAGGGAAGCGAGGTGATCCAACCCTGTGGGGCTCATCGGGCGCGCGAGGCGAATTTCGAGATCCCCGCCGAGCAGACTACGGGCCTCTCGGGTCACGGCTCGTTCGACGTTCGTCGCGAAGAGGGATACCCCGACAAGAGCGCCGACGCCGACCGCAATGCAGATGAGAAAATAGAGAAAGTGCCGCCAGGAGGCGCGGGTTTCCCGCCAGGCCATCTTCAAGAGGAACACATTCACCGGAGAAAGCCTGTGGTGCGGTTGGGATCGGGAAGGAGCTGATCAGATTCGATGCGGCCGTCTCGCAGGGAGACGATGCGTTGCATTTGGCCGGCGAGAGTCCGGTCATGGGTGACGAGGACCAGCGTTGTTCCATAGTCTCGATGCATCGACAGCAGCAGATCGATGACCTGTGTGCCCGTGGCGCTGTCGAGATTTCCGGTTGGCTCGTCCGCAAACAGGAACGGCGGGCGGCAGGCAAAGGCCCGTGCGACGGCGACCCGCTGCTGCTCGCCGCCGGAGAGTTGGACGGGATAATGGTCGAGGCGTCCGGCCAGTCCCACTGCGGCAAGAAGGTCCGCCGCCCGTGCATCGGCCCTTCGCTCGCCGCTGAGTTCCAATGGCACTGCCACGTTCTCCCGTGCGGTGAGCGTTGGAATCAGATGGAACGACTGGAAAATATATCCGATTTTCGCTCGACGGAAACGGGCCAGTGCGCTTTCGGACATGGTCGTGATTTCAACTCCGTCTAAGAGGATCGATCCTGTCGTGGGTCGGTCAAGGCCCGCCATCAGCCCCAGCAACGTCGATTTCCCGCTTCCCGACGGGCCGACAACGGCGACCATCTGTTTGTCTGGAATGTCCAGGGTCAGATTCTGGAGGATGGGCACCGGTCGCCCCCCTGCTGGAAGATTCATCGAGAGGTGTGCAATGGAAATCATAGAGGAGTCCGCTCCTGTGCCGGCAAACGGGTGAGATGCTATTATACTGTACGATGTTTGACCGCAGGGCGAAATTGATCAGACTGGCGGTTGTCTTCTGCGTCACTCTCAGCCTGTTCCTCCCGGTCATAGGTCTCGATGGGTATCCGCGGGCGGCTCGCGCGGAACCCGCTTCGTCGTTGCCAGCGGCATTGCCCCGTATTGTGGCGTTTGGAGATAGTCTCACGGCGGGCCTCGGAGTGGCTGCAGGCGAAGCCTATCCTGCTCAATTGCAACGGCGCCTCGACGCTCTCGGTTTTCGGTATCGGGTCATCAATGCCGGGGTTAGCGGAGAGACGACGGCGGGCGGGTTACGCCGTGTGCCATGGGTGTTGAAGGATAAGCCGGAGATCGTGATTCTCGAGCTGGGCGCCAACGACGGGCTTCGAGGTCTGCGCTTGGAGGAAACGAAGGCGAACCTGGAGCAAATCATCCAGCAGGTTACGCGGTCAGGTGCGAGCATCGTCCTCGCCGGCATGAAGCTGCCTCCTAATTATGGGAGGGACTATATCGCCGGCTTTGAGCGGATCTATCCCGAGTTGGCGGAGCGGTACCATCTTTCGTTTATCCCCTTCTTTCTCGAGGGGGTTGCGGGGTCGGGGACGTTGAATCAAGCCGATGGCATTCATCCCACGGCAGAGGGGTACGAGAGGGTGGTTGAAGGCGTGCTTCAGAAGCTCAGGCCGCTTCTGAAAAAAGGATAGCGATGAACCGCGTGGCAAGAAAAACCATGGACTCCCGCCTCGCTGAGCAACTCAGCCAGGCAGGAGCCTCTCAACCGCAGTACAACGCTGGAGCCCTTACGATTTCTTGATGAATGTGTCCCAGACGCCGTAGCCCAGGATGGCCGCAATCAGGACATAATACAAACCCGTGATGCCGCTATAGTCCGGAGGACCTTCGCCCACATTTGCCAGTACCTGCGGCGCCATCGTCAGGATCATGGCGCTCGCCATGCTTACCCCTGCCAACATTTTCTTCATCATGATCACTCCTCTTTGAGGGCCAAATCCAAATCGAGGGCCGCATTCTACAAAATGATCAAGGATGAGCGCAAGAGATCTTTCTGGATGGGGGATGGCCGGCAGACCATGAAGAGCCGGGGCCGAAGACGTTAGGAAATAGGCTTGGCTATGGACTTGAGGGCTTCAGTGAGCGATCTATAAGATCCTGCCAATTTGTCGAGCTGGCTGCCCTTGCTCAGGAATTCTTGGGCCATGGATTTCAATTGGCCGTCATAGCGGCTGACTTCGTCTGCCAGTTCACCCACCTTCGCAATGAGTTCTTTGTGCGTGGCGACTTCTCGCTGGAGGTCTTGCGCGGTGGTCTGGGCTGTCCTGGCCTCTGCCAGCGAGGTCTGCAATTGCTGGGTGAGCCGACCGACATAGGCTTCCCGGTCGCGCAGGTCCGCTTCAAGATTAATTTGCAAGGCTTCGCTGTCCAGTCGGCGCTCTTCGAGATTCCGAATCGTGTGAATCCAAGTGGCGACTTCGCCGGCGGTGATTTCCGGAGATGACGGGAGTGCCTGCCCTTTTTCGATAGCGGCCATCGCCGGCTGCAGCCACTCGATGAACAGCATGACCTCGCTGAGCTTTACATCGACTGAGGACGGTGAGGCAGGGACGGTTTTCCCCTGTCCGTTGCCCGTTGGCTGGGGTGGCGAAGGGGGTTTTGTGTCCGATGCGGCAGGTGATTTCCGCGGCTGACGGGGCTGTGACCAGCGGTGATATTCCAATAAGACGGCAACACAATGCCGGCAAATCGGTTCTTCGGGAATGGTGCAGGAACACTTTGAGATCAAGTGCCCGTCTTTTAAGCGGATGGTCTGCTCGTAGAGGCCGGAATTGCCGATCACCGCAGCAGTGATTTGTGCCCCATCGGCTTCGACAATACGAACGCGGTTTTCTGACAGGTATTGTTTGCCGATCTGAAAGGCCGAGGCTTCGACCACGGCCTGAATCATTTGCGGATCGAGCAGGCCGAGGCGATCTGCGCTGCAAGGGATTTTGTTTCGCGTGAAAGCCATGAGACACAACCCTACATGTCGGGTCAGTCTGACTCTCTTCTCCCAATCTGTCAAGAATTCGGGGATTCTCGCGTTCGGGGAAACGCCCCGATGGGCGAGCTGCCTTCTATCGGCATCGCCGGGGGAGCCCTTGCTGACTCACCGGCGTGAGCCAGAGGTAATCGGCGATCCCCTCCTGCAGCAAGGTCCGGATGTCATCTTCCCTGCTCGGATCGTACGATGTCAGGTAGACCGTCGCCTGGCTGACCCTGTCGAGGAATCGACGCGCTACTCGTTTGGGGACTGGAAGGTTGTATTGAATATGTCCGCCTCCGGTATAGCTCAGAATGAGCGTCCGAGGAGCACCTTCTATGAGTCGTGCGGTGCGAAGGGCCTGGGCAACGGTTTTGGCCATGCCTTCGTCCCGCACCATTGAGGCCTCGTACATGGGGAGGTAGTCTTCTTCCGAACCGCCCCCGTGGCAGCGTCGGAGTTGGTCGAGAATTCTGGATCGATAGGCCGGATCGTCGACGATTTCTTCCCGATCCATTCCCCATTGAGTCCATTCTGCTTCCTCCCGGGCCTGATTCAGGCCCAGTTTGACGACACGACGGATCAAGGATTTGGGTGGATTCATGGCATAGAGGGATAGATGCTGATCTTGGGCGAAGGCCACGAGGGGGGCGTAATTGTCAAATGAGCCTCCCCAATTCTGATGCCACCGCGCGCGATCCAGCCATGCGTTGTCCCGGCGATCCGATGTTGATAGATAGTCGTTCAATGCTTCCTGGCCATCCCATCCGAACATTTCCATCGTGAGAACCGGACGAATTCCCTCCGCCATCACGGTGCTCATGATGGTGAGCGCGGCGTCGATGTGGTGACGGTTGTAGTGCTCCTCGCCCACATACACGATGTCGTATCGGGAAAGGCTCTTGAGCCAATCTGATACGTTCACAGCCTGACCGGTCTTCACATCAATGATCTGACCCGACTGCCAGGGAGATGGTTGGCTCTTCTCCCGGGAGGATGCGCTAATTTGGGCACAGGCTGTAAGAAAGGAAAAGAGGGCCAGTAGTACGCAGAACAATGCCCTCCGCGAATGTGTGGTCGAAGGACCCTCGAGTAATGGGGACGGCATAACCGATTCCTAACATACCTACGGAGTTGCGACAAGCGGTCCGCCTTGACGGTTCGATGAGGGGGCCATTATTCTCCTGACGCAGTCCTGTGCCGTGAGTCTATCCGGGGAACTGTCCTCGCTCATCATGTCTGAACGCGACGCCATTTCAGAATTCCGACGGACCGTGAACCGCCTCGCGCAAGAGTCGGGAAGCCGGTGGGATGAATCCAAGCGCGTCCACGAATCCTCGGTCTTTCCCTTGATACTTGAACAACTCGTCCGCGCCTCACAGGAGGCTACTCTTCCTGCCCCCGTCAAGGTAGTACTGCACCAGGTGTTGAAGCAGGGTCAGGCAAGAGGGATTCACGAGTTGGATGCCCCAGGGTTGAAGACCCTCACGGGGTTCCCTCCGTCTAAAGCCTTCCGGGCCCTCTGTATTTATTTCGGACTCATTCAGGGGCGAGCATCCCGATGGCCTGTACCGGATGTGCGTGGCGAAGAGGTCGATCGTTTTATCAAGCAGGCTTCGAACCCGTTCGATCTTCTCCGTCAATCAACGGTCGCGTCGGTCCTTGATGTGGGGGCCGGGGATCTCTCCTTTGCCGGCGAACTCGCGGATCAGTATCTGCCGATTCTCCGGGGCGAAGAGCGAGACCTGATCCTCCATGCAGTGGACCGGCTTGATCCCGGCTCGAAACTCGGCGGGCCGCTCCATCCCGGACGAGAGCGGCTCGCACAGCTCCAACAACGGCCCGGGCTGACCTTTCGTTTTTACGGCAACCAGGACATGTGCGATCTTCATGATCTCGATGATGCCGGCAAGCTGGCCCCCCGGTATACCATTGTGACCTGCTGGGCTCCGGCCACCCCAACGTTTGCTTATGAGCCCACAAGACTGTCGGAGGCCGTGATTGTCGGCGATCTTCGCCGGACGAAGGGAGAGTTCCGTCATGTTCGCTTTGAGGGAGAATCGGCTCTGGAGGTCCGGCACGGACAACGAGCCCTCATCTTCCCGTCCTGGAAATTCGAGATCCTGGGTCCGCTGGCGCTCTTGAGTCTTCTGGCGAGCCGCGGGGTCGTCGGTATCCTCGGTGCGGTCGACTCGCAGGTCTTCTGGGAGCTGCTTGCGCAGCTACTGGAGGATCAGCGCTATCGTCCTTCCGACCTGCCCTTCACGTCATCCTCCCTGTCCGAGGTCTTCGGCGAGGTTTATCAACGCTTGAACGATTTGCAGATCGGAGAGTCTGTGTCGCTCGCTGACATCGCGTCTCTCCGCGCTGCCATTCCCGGATGGAAGACAGCCCGGGCCGAGTCCAAGCCGTTTGCGTTCCGGCAGGTCCTGATCAGACGCGGTGCGGTATTTACGGGCCTTCCGGCGAGCAGCACCGCCCGCCGATTTGCCGACATGATCGAGGAGCCTCCACCCTGGTTTCTGACCCTCGTTCCGAACCGTTCCTAGCCGTCTCTTGTGGATGTCGGGGGCTTGCGGGCGCCGTCAGCCGGATATTCACCAAAAATTGACCACCCCGGGACCCTTTGCTAGACTTCCCTCGGGTCTGGTCGGCATCTGCCTCACAACCGGAACAGCGGCTACGCTCACTATGAAATCAACCCCCATCGTGCAGGCCATCCAAGAAAATATCGGCCGTGTGATCAAGGGCAAACCGCGAGTCATTGAGCTCACGGCGGTGACGCTCTTGGCGCGCGGGCATCTGCTGCTCGAAGATGTACCGGGCGTGGGGAAGACAACGCTGGCACACAGTCTGGCGCGGTCGTTGGATTGCTCCTTTAAGCGCATTCAGTTCACCAGCGATTTACTGCCATCCGATATTGTCGGCGTCTCGCTGTTCAACCGCCAGAAGCAGGCGTTTGAATTTATGCCGGGCCCTATTTTTGCCAACATTGTCTTGGCCGACGAGATTAATCGTACGACGCCCAAGACGCAGAGCAGCCTCCTGGAAGCCATGAGCGAAGCCCAGATTTCCGTCGACAATCAGACCCATCCGCTGCACCAGCCCTTTATGGTGATTGCGACCCAGAATCCGGCCGAGTATCACGGCACGTTCCCCTTGCCGGAGTCGCAGCTCGACCGGTTCCTCATGCGCCTCCAGATCGGCTATCCCTCACCGGAAGAGGAAAAGAAGGTGCTGGATCGCCCGCAGTCTCTTCATCCGGCCGAGGATCTGCAGCCGGTGCTGACCGGGCACGACGTCCTCAACTTACAGAACCAAGTCGATCAGGTGTTGATGGAGGAAAGTTTAACGGAGTATCTGTTGGCCATTGTCCAGGCCACTCGGCAATCCGAGCTCTTGTCACTCGGGGTGAGCACGCGGGGCGCGCTCGCCCTGAGTCGTGCGGCCAAAGCCTTGGCGTTTGTGCGTGGACGGGCCTATTGCCTGCCGGATGATATTAAAGAGCTGGCCCCTGTGGTGCTCTCTCATCGCATCATGCTGAGCCGGTCCCAGGGATTGCGCCAGCGCACATGTGAACAGACCGAGCAGGTTGTTCATGACTTGGTCGAGTCCGTTCCGGTTCCTGTCTAGATTCTGCACCGGTCTGTATCTCTGTCCCGGAAGACAACCGCTATGCTGAACGGTGTGAGACGGTGGTTTCGACGCGCGACCCAGCGCCGCTCGACGAGGGTCACGTCAGAGGGAACCCGGTTTCTGTTCTTTACGCTGGCCGTCAGTGTGGCCGCGATCAATACCGGGAATAATCTCTTTTATCTGCTCCTCGCCATGATGTTGAGCATCGTCATGATGTCCGGGGTCGCAGCCGAGTTTTGTCTGCGCCGGCTGGAATTCCACCGGCATCTTCCGGACCTCATCTACCTCAATGAGCCGACCACGGCAACCCTGGTGGTGACGAATCGTAAAGATCGAATGCCGAGCTTCTCCCTTCGCCTGTGGGATGTGGTTGGAGAACAGGAAATCAATCGAGGACTGACGGTTCGGCAGTTGATGCCCGGGGCGAGCCGGATGTTGCCCTATCCCCTTGTGGCCACAAAACGAGGGCGCTTGCCCTTGGGTGGTGTTCGCGTGGGAACCTCGTTTCCCTTCGGCCTGTTTCTCAAAAAAGCCTACTATCCTCTTGAAGGATCGGTTGTGGTGTCTCCCGCGATCGTGCCGGTTGAAGACGGTCTGCTTGCCGACGTGATTGCTCTGGGGCAGGAACGATCGCTGCAGCGAAGAGGGCATGGAAGCGACCTCTATAACCTGCGTCAGTACCATACGGGAGATGATTCCCGAAACATCCATTGGCTGTCGACGGCGCGCACGTCAAAACTGATGGTGCGCGAGACGGAGGCGGAAGACCAGCGGCGAGTGACGGTCATGCTGTCGATGATCGCGCCTCGGAGTCATGACGCTGTGTTTGAAGTTGCGGTGTCGATGGCGGCCTCTCTTGTCTGGGAGCTGACGGCCCGCGGCTATCAAATCCGGACGGTTGTAGGGATGACGGTGTCTGCGTTCGGCCAGGGGGAGGCCCATCTGGCCTGTGTGCTGGAAACATTGGCCCTCTGTGACAGCGTTCTTCCTGAATCGGAGGGGCCGGGCTTGTCTCCCGAGGCTGCCGATTCATTGATCGGCGAAGCCGGCGTCACCATTGCTATTCTGCCCTGGGGTAGCCGGGGGCTCTCCTCTTGGAGGATCCGTCCGGACGTGGTGATTGATGAACCGGCGCTCCGCAAGAGGGCCCATGTCGTTTGATAAGGCCTTGCGCCTTACGTCTATCCTGCTCGCGTCCGCGGCCTTTATCGGACTCAGCCTTGGTGCGAGTCTGCCGGAAGGCCTTCTACTTCTCACCGGCTTGACGTTGATCCTGACCCTGCTGCGAACACTTGGGCTACACCCTGTCGGTCAATTCGTGAATCAGATCACGCTCTCGACGACAGCGTGGAATGCCCTCATCATCGTTGCCTTCGCAGGATTCTGGATCGACTTGCTTTGGATATCGGGCGAGCTGCTACCATCGGGCGTCCATTTTCTGTTGCTGCTCATGGTCATCAAGCTCTTCAATTTGGAGAGCCGGCGGGACTATCTCCATCTCTATGCGATCAGCTTGATGGCGATTTTGGCTTCGGCGGCGTCAACGACGGATTTGTGGTATCTCCCCGTGTTCCTGGCCTATCTCTTGACGGGGGTCTGGACGCTCGTCCTGTATCAGCTCACGAGAGAGTCCGAGGACACGATGCTGGCGGCCCGGTCTACGAGTACAGTTGATTCACCGTCGGCAAAAGCCACCCGCATTACGCCGCAATTATTCTGGCTTGCCAACGGGCTGGCGCTCGGCACGTTGTTTTTCACTGTGGTGATATTCTTCACCATTCCGCGCGTGAGCGCAGGATTCGGTCATATGAGTTCGGGCGAAAGCCTTCGTACTTCGGGGTTTTCCGAAACAGTGAATTTGGGGGTGATCGGCCCCATCAAGCGCGATCCGGGGATCGTCATGCGGGTGGAGTTGGCCGATCGCCCGCGGAATTCGACCGATCATTTGTATCTGCGGGGGATGGCCTACGATCACTATGACGGGCGATCGTGGGCGACACAGCTGACACAACGCCGGGCATTGGCAGAGGCATCACCCGGGATCTTCGTCGTTCCATCGAGCCTGCCGCGTTCCGCGACTCAGAGTGGTGATGTAATTCGCCAGACCATTCTTTTGGAGGTGTTGGATACGGCTGTGCTCTTTGCGGCTCCGTTCCCTGAGTCTGTCAGCGGGGAATTCTTTTCGGTCCAGTCCGATCCCACCGCGGCGCTGTATGTGCCCGTCCCCCCGTCCTCAAGGACCGAATACACGGTACTGTCGCGCCAGCATGCGGTTCTTCCCGCGGATCTGCAGCCGCAACCCGTAGTGTATTCGGCATCCTTTGCAAGACATTACTTGCAGGTCCCGGGTTCCTCTGATCGTGTGGCTGCTCTGGCCCAAGAGGTCACGCAGGCCAAGGCGAGCGCGTATGAGAAGGCTCTCGCCATTCAGGACCACTTGTCGGGACACTTCCGATACAGTCTCGATATTCCTGCAAGCAGCCAGGAGCGTCCTCTCGAAGAGTTTCTGTTTTCCCGGAAAACCGGCTACTGCGAGCACTATGCGACAGCCATGGTCGTGATGCTGCGGAGCGTGGGCGTGCCAGCGCGATTGGTGACAGGATTCCTTGCGACAGAATGGAATCAATACGGCAACTATTATCTGGTGCGTCAACGTGACGCCCACGCCTGGGTGGAAGTGTATTTGCCCCGGTCAGGCTGGGTGACCATGGATCCCACCCCTGCGGTCATCGAATCCGGAACCGATCCAGGATGGCAGGCCTTCAGTCGGGTGATGGATTCCGTCCGACTGCGCTGGAACCGTTTCTTCGTACAATACAGCGGGGCCGATCAAGTGGCGGTGGTGAGAGGACTGAAGGAGGGCACCGCCGCTGTCCGCTATCATGCATGGAGCTCCCTCTCTTCCCTACTGGCTCCTGTGGGCGACCTGCTGGGCCGCATGGTCCACTCCGCACGTGAGGGGAATATTCAGCTCGTTCTCGAATTTCTGGGCCTCGTCGTTGTCGGGGTTGTCGCAGTGATCGGTCTGATCCGGGTGTGGCCGTGGGGTAGGAAAGGCGTATCGGAGCATGTCTCCCCGGACCGTGCGCTCATCGCACACATCTACGACGGTGCGATCAAACAGATCGCTCATTACGGCATTGCCAAATCTCCTGCCGCCACTCCCCTGGAGTTCTTGCAGTCCGTCAAAAGGCAATGGGCGCAGGCCGGCGAGTTGATGGCGACCGTCACGGATCTCTATTGTCGGGGAAGGTTTGGGCAGGTCGCGTTGACTAAAGAAGAGCTGGACCGTGCCCGGCAGAGCCTCCGGCAACTGGCGCGCCTTGATCCGCCGGCGGCGTGATTCCTCCCTCGAATTACGGCGGGACCGCTCCGGGACTCAGAGATTTCCAGAGAGCCTCTAGGTCTACGTTTCCTCCCGTGATGACAACCCCTACCCTTTTCCCTATCAACGCGGGCTCTGTTCGAAGCACCGGGGCTAATGCGACGGCGCTGGAAGGCTCGATCACCAGTTTCATTCGTTCATAGACAAAGCGCATGGCTGCCACGATTTCTTCCTCGTCCACCAGAAACACTTCGGTGAGATGTTGTCGCAGGATCGGAAGCGTCCTATTGCCGAGACTGGTCCAGAGGCCATCGGCCATGGTCTGTGGAGCGGCCATCGGCACGATGTAATTGAGACGGAGCGACTCTATGGCATCAGCCGCTCCGCGAGGTTCGCAGCCATAGATTTGGAGGGAAGGGTTGAGATGGTGGCCGGCCAGGCAGAGTCCAGACAGCAGTCCCCCTCCCCCGATCGGTGCAAGCACGATATCCAGTGCGGGAACTTGCTTGAATAGTTCCAGCATGATCGTCCCTTGACCGGCGATGACGTGAGGGTCATTAAAGGCATGAATTGGGGTAGCCTGTCCGTCCTCTATCATCTGACGCATCGTCGCTTCAGCCAGAGATCGAGTTTCTTCCAGATGCAGCCGGGCTCCATATGATGTGATTGCGGCTTGTTTCAAAGCCGAAGCGGGTTTTGGAACGATCACATGGGCGGAGAGCCCGAGCAGTTTGGCCGCCAAGGCGAGCCCCTGGCCATGGTTTCCAGAAGAGATGGTCGTGACAGTTCGGGAGCGCCCTGATGATAGCACCAGGCTTGCCGCGTGATAGGCTCCACGAAATTTGAAGGAACCGGTCCTTTGAAGGTGTTCGCACTTGAGGAAGACCGAGGCCCCAGACTTTTCATCAAGCTGGCGGCTCTTCATCACAGGCGTGATGTGAGCTACTCCCCTCAGGATGGCAGCCGCCCTGGTTATGGCCTCAAACGACACGTCATTCGCCATGGGGAATCCACGGGTTTGGGGAACAGATCCATTCGTATGAGAAATGGCTGTGGGAAATTAGAATAGAGAAGAACAGAATATGGAGCGGGAAAAGGGATTTGAACCCTCGACCCTCGCCTTGGCAAGGCGATGCTCTACCACTGAGCTATTCCCGCTCGCTAGGGGCCTGACGAAGAGATGCGATTCTACTGGGCTCTACGTTGGCTGTCAAGCAACACAGTGAGCAGGGATGTGATGTTATTAGGTTGGGTCGTGCCCTGATGTATCGGAAGGTATTCATTCAATCATCCATGATTCGGATGCCCCAGAAGTTGAGCGAGAAATGAGTCTCAAATAGAAGGATTCGAATATTGCCTGGTGTCTTGAGCGCATGGGTCATAAACGGTGCATGCGTCTTCGGTCCTCCGCCGAATGAGGGCGCTATACCCGGTATTCTTCCTACCAAAAGGAAGAAATCTCCAGAGGAGGCAATTAGTCGAGCGTGTAAGTGGGGGGATTGTCTTCCAGGAGGTGAATTGGTTGTTCATCATGTAAGAATGACTTTATGCCCCTGCTATAAGCGAAGATTGCGCCTTAACTCATAGGAGGATGATCTGAGAATCAGATAAGAAATCTCGTCCGATCCGGAGTTGGTGTCGCAAGGGTTGATTGCATTTCTAAAAACCTGCCTTGAGTTTTTCATCGGTTCGAATTCCAAGTATGTATGGGAGCAGTCATTTTTACCCCAGCCTAATTAGGTTGATTTAGATGGGGAAGTAACCGACTTCAAAAAGAAAGTGTTACCTTTAGGTGCCATCGAGTGTGGAACGTGAATAGTTCTCAACACATTGTTTTTATGTGCATTATTTATCTTTGTCTTAGTTTGGCTTCATTGAGTGG
Source organism: Nitrospira sp. NS4 (assembly GCF_049546785.1). NCBI lineage: Bacteria > Pseudomonadati > Nitrospirota > Nitrospiria > Nitrospirales > Nitrospiraceae > Nitrospira > Nitrospira sp. NS4. Next base: position 826,408 of record NZ_JBMWAN010000002.1, read on the forward strand.
CACCATAACTACTCATTCGCCTGAAGTTTGTCCTTGCTGATCTATCCGCATTTAATTTGTCTTTGTTTGTTTTATCAATATCTTATATGGCCTTTCCGTTCACGGGCGCTGTGTGGCGCAGTGGTTTGAATATTGCGATAAGGAATGGCTCGTTATGCTGATAGGCCTTGAGAAAATGGCGTGGAAGGATGGTCATTCTGACCTTCGTTGTAAGCTGCTGTTTCTCGGTTTTCAGGCAGAATCAAAAGGAAGGGGGGTGGTTGGTAATCGGTTAGGTAGTAAGAAGGGTACGTGGGCTTTTTGAGCCCTCAACTTAGGAGGTGTCACTCATGTTTTTGTCACGTCGGCAATTTTTGAAAGTCTCCGCGGGCACCGTGGCCGCAGTGGCGGTGGCGGATAAGGTCCTGGCGTTGACCGCGCTGCAGCCGGTCATTGAAGTCGGGAACCCGTTGGG